>JAPLTG010000009.1 GCA_026398255.1 Verrucomicrobiota bacterium | reverse complement strand
GTCGAGCGTCCAATCAATGCGGAGGGCATGGCCGAGTGCCTCGCATTCCCCTGGGGAAAAACTCCCGAGGATTTTCACCTTCGCGGGCCGGCGCGGGATGACGCCTTCGGCAAGGAGGCGGCCGGTGGCCCGTGTGAGCGCACTACAAAAAGCGGGGCCGGGCGAGTTCTCTCCGGAGAAGGCAAAAAAAACGCATTCTCCCTCGCGATAAAATCCGAAACAGAGTTCCCCCAGCTCGCGCCACACCAACAGATCGGCTTCGCTGGAAGCCAGCATTCGCGCCGTAAACTCGAAGCTCTCGGCGTTTTTGAAATACCCCGTCGTGTCGGGGTCGTCCACCGAGGCGAGGGCGAGAACAAGCGAGCGGCCGTTTTGGTTGAGGATCGGGAGGCAATTCAGCTCCGCGTTTTTGCGGAGGAGGTGTCGGCTCGATAGCTCCAAATCCGCCAATTCACGCGGGTCACCTTCCGAGGCCACCCAGAGCGGAACGGCCAAAATGCTCCGCGTGGGAATCGCCATCAGGACATGGCGAAATGCCCCGAGTGCCTTCGGCGAAATCTCTTTCTCCAAGCGTGCGCTATCTTTTTCCGTGAAGTTCCAAAGCTCCCAGTGCTCTGGCCCCGGACGAAGAATGGCATCGGGCACGGAGCGGCTCATTTTTCCTCCCAACTCATCATTTGCCCAGGCGATCCGGCCGGCGCTACGACAATGATTTTGTGACGAACCCCATGGCAATACCCGGTGCTTTCGATTCGGCGCAGGTCCCCCGAGGTGTCGAAAAAGGTCAGCAGCGCCTGGCGCTGGCGGGAGTCCGCTCCAAGAAAATCGGCCGCCGCCTCAACGGACTCGAGTTTTTGGTCGTCCTCTGTGCCTTCGATTTTGTCAAAACCGGCTCGAACCTCCAGAAGTGACTGGATTTGCACGGGGGTCAACTCCGCGAGTTCGGTTAGCATGGGTTCCTTGGCATGTTGAATGCTGATTTTGCCTGTATACCAGATGGTGAAATAGTTCTGCCAGTCCTGCTTTGCCGCGAGCAAGGGGGAGAGGTTCATTACGGCCTCCATTTCGCGGATGTGGCGGAGCGGGCGGTTGGCGGGAAAACCGGGGCGGCCCGCGCGCTCATATTCGCCACGCTCGGCGCCCTTGAGCGAAAGAAGGTCGTCGTTATCGATCCAATCCTGCAACCCATCAATCGCCGCTTCGGCCGCTTGAAGTTCTACGCCCCAACCCTCGAAGAGCCTCAAAAACACAGGCCGGTTTCCCTGCTGGATGTAGAAATTCGGGTTGATCTTCGCTGCTTCGTTTTCGAGACGCACTTCGAAGCCTTCGCTGTCCGGACTGCCCCGCCGGAGCAGGGGATCGCCTGGTTTTACGGCAGGATTCAAGCCCAGCGCGACCCCGCTCAGCGCCATCTGCCTCGCGACAAAGCGGCGTTCCGCACGCGACTCGCTATCCAACCAATCGCCCACCACTCCCGCGAGCAACACGACAAGCCCTCCCAAGAGCGCAATGCTCCAGAGGACCAGCGGAAGGGCGATGGCGCGGCGATGGATATCAGGGGCCATTGGGAGTCGGCGACGGCGTGGGGGTGGGTTCGTTGGGGGGTGGCGCAACTTGCGGAGGGGCCAAAGGGGGAATCCAAAATTGAAAATCCAGCACGCTTCCGGGCAGGTCGATGTATTGAAATTGCAGTCGCACAGATTCAGGGCGCTCCGAGCCCTCGGGCCATTCTTCGACCCACTCGCCTTGACGCCAGAAGGTCCAAGCAACTTTTTCGACACCCGGTAGCAGGGGAATCCACGCTCCCTGCGACAACAACCGGTCGTATTCACTTCCCTGAATGTCGGCGGGAACACGAAGGATCGAAAAGACGCGGGTGCCGTCCGCCCTCGGCTTTGCCGATAAAATCAACGACCCGCCGCCCAGACTCGCCACGCCGAAGGTCCCTGTCGTTTCAGAAAAAACCAACTCGGGCACTGGCGCACCGGATGAGGATTTGCCCATCCGCAAAAAAATTTTCGCATCCGCTGGCAGATTCAAAAAGGCATCGCGTGTGACTCTTGCAAAAGCCTCCAACCGCCGTGCGCCGGCCTGTTCGACAATCGTCGCCTTCGTGCTTTCGAGGGCGGCGGAGGTGATCGTGTAAACCGCGCCGCTCAACAGCCCGAGAATCATCAACGCCAAGATGACCTCAAAAAGAGTGAACCCTCCGTGGATGGCGGATTTTTTTTTCATGGCCGGTAAACCAAAATCTCGGCCTGCTCCTTGGTGGGGTCCCTGCCGAATTCGGCTGTGACCTGGAGCTTCCACATCCCCGGAATGATTTGGCCGTTGGTGTCTTGGAGTTCGACTTGTTCGAATGTCTCGACCACCGAAATGCCGTTGTTCGTGGCCCCGTCAATCGTTCGTTTGCCATCCAGCGGCGGGTCGGTCATGGCCGCCGCCAGGCGTGATTCGATGACGAATCTGGCCAACGCCCGCTGGCGCGCGCTCAACGCGGCCTCGACCGCCGATTGAAGCCCGATCGCGAGGCCGGTCACCGCGATGGCGAAAACTCCCAGCGCGACCAAAACCTCGAACAATGTGAAGCCGCGCCTAGTCATTCGTCGGAAGCACCTGCGCCGTGAGCGGGTCGAATTGCAGAACCACCGATTCCTCCTCGCCGCCCAGCTTGAGGGAGATGGGTTCGCAAATTCCCGCGCCGTTGATTTCCCATGTCTCGCCACGCTCGGGGCGTCGGAAGCGCGTTTCGGTGAATCGCCGGACTTGAAGTTTCCAGCCTTTCGGGAGTTCCGCGCCGGGGATTCTCGGCGATCTCGAGACAAGTCCCCGCTCATCGAGTCCCAAGAGTTTGGCTTCGCCGGTTTCCAGCGCGGCGGAATGCGTAGATTTCACCGTTTGCTCCACAAGTTTCGAGACACTTTCCGCTTCGGATTCTTGAAAGGAATTAGACACCATTGGCACGGCGATGCCGAGGAGAACGGCCACAATCCCGAGCGCGAGGAGGATTTCGAAAAGCGTGTAACCCGGCGCTCGGCGGCGGCGCTCAGTTCTTGCCGGAGTCGTCATCGCTCTCCTTGCCGTCCGGTCCGAGCGAGTAAATATCGAAGCCGCTGCCGCCCTTGCCCGGATTGCGATAGACATATTCATTGCCCCAAGGATCGAGCGGCAGTTCCTTCATGAGCTGCTTCCAGCGGCGTGGGCGTGGTTCTGTGGCGGGTTGGCTAACGAGTGCCTCGAGTCCCTGCTCTGTTGAGGGCATGCGGTAATTCAACATTTCGTAGGTGCGAAGTTGCATGGAGATGGCCTCAATATCGCTTCCCACACGCTGTTCCTTGGCCACATCGATGTTTCCGGCCAGCATGTAAATCGCCGAGCCCACCAGAACGGAGATGATGCCCAGCACGAGCATGATCTCGAAAAGCGTGTAGCCCGCCTCGCGGAAGAGTCTGTTCTTGCGATTTGTGGGAAATTTCATGGGTGCAATATATCGCTCCGGTCTCGCATGTCGGCAAGTCTCGATCGGCCGATTGCGGTGGGTCTAGTCGGTATGACGCAGGACTTCCCCGTTGGATTCATCTGCCTTTCCATCTGACAAACTGGAAATGGATTCCAGCTTTGCGGGTCACATTTCGTGCGCGTCGAGGAAGCCCTCGAGTTGCCGGATGCGGGTGGGGTGACGCATTTTGCGGAGAGCCTTGGCCTCGATCTGGCGGATGCGTTCGCGGGTAACCTTGAATTGGCGGCCGACCTCTTCGAGCGTGCGGCTGTAGCCGTCCACAAGGCCGAAGCGTTGCTCGAGCACTTGGCGTTCGCGCTCGGTGAGGGACTCCAGCACATCCTTGATCTTGTCCTTGAGTAGGACGATCGCAGCCATGTCGGAGGGATTCTCCGCGCTCTTGTCTTCAATGAAATCACCGAAGCTCGTGTCGTCGCTATCGCCCACGGGGGCTTGGAGCGAGATCGGCTGCTGGGCCATTTTGAGAACGGCACGCACGCGTTCGACCGGGAGCTGAATCTCGTCGGAGATTTCATCCGGCGAGGGTTCGCGGCCGTATTCCTGCACGAGTTGCTTCTGCACGCGGATGAGCTTGTTGATCGTTTCGATCATGTGCACCGGGATGCGGATCGTGCGGGCTTGGTCGGCGATCGAGCGGGTGATGGCTTGGCGGATCCACCAAGTCGCGTAGGTCGAAAATTTGTAGCCGCGGCGGTATTCGAATTTCTCGACCGCTTTCATGAGGCCCATGTTGCCCTCTTGGATGAGGTCGAGGAATGAGAGGCCGCGGTTGGTGTATTTTTTCGCGATGGAAATGACGAGGCGCAGGTTGGCTTCGACCATCTCGGTTTTGGCCTTGAGAGCGTGCTTGTGCGAGAGCTTGAGCTTGTCGTGTTCGGAGCCGAGCTCTTCGGCGGAAAGCCAGAATCTCATCTGCATCTCGCGGAGTTCGTCCGTGTGCTGCTTTTGAAGTTTCTTGTTGGAGCTTTTCTTGGATTTGACGAGTTCGCGCTGGAGGTTGCCGACTGAGGTGCGGTTTTCCTCCACTAAAATGACAAAGTCCTCGATGACCTTTTGTTTGTAGAAAAATTTCGGGTAGAGCGCCTGAAGGTTCTTGAGAGCCTTTTCGAATTTCTTCCGCTTGTCGGAGTTTGGGCCGACTTTGGAGGCCTCGTGGTAGAGCTTGGAAACGGAGTCGGACTGGCGCTTGAGTTGCTGGCAAAGGCGGGGGAGGGCCTTCATGTAGCTGTCGCGGCTCTCGATTTTTTTGTCGAGAATCACGCGGTCGAAGCGTTCGCGCTGGTCGAGGAGTTTTTGGCCGAGATCGTAATGGGCGCGGGCCACGGAGCCGAAGCAGTAAAGGATTTCCTGAACTTTCAACTCGGCATCTTCGATGCGTTTGGAAATTTCCACCTCTTGTTCGCGGGTGAGCAGTGGGACTTGGCCCATCTGCTTGAGATACATGCGGACGGGGTCGTCGAGGATGTCGAGCTTGGTGTCGGCTTTCTCCTCTTTTTCTTCCTTCTCTTCTTTCTCTTCCTTTTCCTCTTCCTCCTCGGGCTTCGCGACTTCTTTGACGCGGTCGACATCCGAGGCTTCGATGATCTCGATCTCGACTCCGCGGAGTTGGCTGATGATCGCGTCGAGATGATCGGGGTTGCTGACGCCCTCGGGCAGATGCTCGTCGAGATCTTCGTAGGTGAGGTAGCCTTGCTCTTTGGCGAGGCGAATGAGTTCCCGGACTTTCTCCTGAATCAACTTCGGAATGTCGGCAGTAAGGGGCTGAATGGCAGTCTCCGCAGCTCCCGATTTGCCCTTGGACTTTGATTTGGACGGCACAGGGGCAGGCGCGGCTACCGTGGCTTTGGCTGGCGCTTTCGCGGGAGCCTTGGCTGGAACCTTGGCTGGAACCTTGGCTGGTGCTTTGGCTGGTGCTTTGGTCGGAGCTTTTGCAGGCGCCTTGGCGGGAACGGGCTTTTTCGCCGGCGTTGGTTTTTTCGAAGGCGCAGGCTTTTTGGCGGGCGGGGCTTTTTTGGAAGGCGCGGGCTTTTTGGGAGCTGGAGCTTTTTTGACGGGCTTCGAGGGTTTGGAAACCTTCAGCGGAGCTTTCTTGGCTGGGGCCGGCTTTATCGGAGCAGGTTTGGGCGCCGGTTTTTTCATCGGCTTGGAAGGGAGCTTCTTCACCGAAGATTTTTTTGCCGCAGCGGGCTTTTTAGGGGCCGGTGCTTTTTTGGCGGGTTTCGTTTTGGAAATCGAGCGTGCTGAGCTCTTAGAGGAAGATTTGGATTTGGTTTTCAAGCGGCTGTCTATTAAGTCCTTTACCCTTGGTCAAAAGGCCGACGAAGATCAGCCATACGAATTTTGAGGTCAAGGATTTGTTTTTGAATTTTTTGGCGCTCCTCGAGAGGTAGGCTGGAATCTCCGACGCGGCTCTTGAGTTCCTCGATGCGTTGCTCGAGTTGGCGGATCCGTAGGCCATGAATGGTGGATTTCGCGCGTTGCAAGGGATCGGGGGCTGTGCGGAGAGTCTCGAGGGAAGACAGGAATCGTTCCTCGGCGCCGGAGAGTTCGGACATCAACGCCGCGGAAAGTGGGGAGTGATCGGAGAAATCGGCGCGGGAGAGTTTATCAAGAATTGCGGCTTGGGGTTCAAAATCGGCGAGCGGCGTCTGGGTGCGAAGCCACTCGCGGACCTCGGAGCTGGCGAGGACAAGTTGGCCGAGCATTTTCATGCCTTCGGTGAGTGAGATGACATCTTCAGGCGCGGCCTGCGGGCCGGTGTCTTGGGAATCCCTCTCGACCATGGGGGCCTTCATGCCAGCGCGAATCGAGGCAGGGGAGACGCCGAGGCGCGTGGAAATTCGGCCAAGGAGGGCTTCGCGCAAAACGGCATCCTGAACGAGGGCCAGCGGCGGCGCGAGGCGGCGGACGAGACGGGATTTTCCGGCAGTGTCTTCGAGTTCCCCGGAGGCGACGGCCTCGGCGAGGTTGTGATCAAAGTATTCCTTGGCCGACTCGACCAATTTCAAAAAGGCCGCCGGGCCTTGTTTGCGGATGAGCGAATCGGGATCCTCGCCGGTGGGGAGGGCGATAATTTTCACGGTGAGGCCTTGGGAAAGCAGGGCGGGGACGGAGCGGTCGGCAGCTTTTTTTCCCGCTGCGTCGGAGTCGAAACAGAGCAGGACGGTCTCGACATATCGCTTGAGAAGCCGCGCTTGGTCGGTGGTGAACGCCGTGCCTTGCGGTGCGATGACATGACGCACGCCGGCCTCGAAGGCTGAGATCAAATCGATCTGGCCCTCACAAACAATGGCGGCGTTTTTTTCGATCAAGTCGCGCTTGGTTTTGTCGAGGCCGTAGAGGACGCGGCCTTTGGTGAAGAGCGGCGTCTCGGGCGAGTTCACATATTTCGCGGCCTTCGGGTCGGCCTCGAGCGTGCGTCCGCTGAAAGCGACAACCTCGCCGTAATCATTGTGGATCGGAAACATCACGCGGTTCCGGAATCTGCTGTAGAGCTGGGCGCCGGGCCGGTCGTCCTTCGACGAGGCGAGGCCGCTTTGCTCGATTTCCTCGCGAGAAAATTTCCGGTCGCGCAGATGATTCAGCAACGCATCCCAAGACTCCGGCGCGTAGCCGAGCTTCCAGGATTTCGCGATCTCCGAGGTCAGCCCGCGAGATTTCAGGTAGTCACGGGCCATGGCGCCTTCGGCTGATTTCAGAAGGTTGTGGTGGAACCACAGCGCGGCTTCGGCATGGAGGGCGAGCAGGCGCTTGCGCAGGCCGTGCTTCCTTTCGTCCTCGGGAGTCGAAGCCTCCTCTACGAGGGGAATATTGGCGCGCTGGGCGAGGCGACGGACAGCGGAGGGAAAATCCACATGCTCGTAATCCATCACGAACCGCAGCACGCCGCCACCTGCTCCGCAGCCGAAGCAGTGGTAGGACTGACGCGAGGGATTCACATGGAACGATGGGGACTTCTCCTGATGAAACGGGCAGAGGGCGCGAAAGCTGGTTCCGGCGCGCTTGAGCGGGAAGTAGGATCCCACCACATCGACGATGTCATTGGCGTCCGCCACGCGCTGGATGCTTTCTTCTGAGATAAAACCCACGAGGCGGAAATTACCTTGCGGGTCCGCTGGGAGCGAGGGAGATTTCGAATTCCATGGCAAGATTCCTGCTAGTAGCGGCCCTGTTTGCCGCGATGTTTGGCGCTCGCGCCGAGGAGGCGAAAATTTCCGCCGGCTCGGTGGTCGTCCTGCCTGTGGATGGTATGGTGAGCCAAGCCCAGTTTTTCTTCCTGCGCCGTGCGCTCAAGGGCTGCGAGTCAGCCGGTGCGGCGGCGATCGTGCTCGATATGGACACCCCCGGCGGCGACCTGAAGGCCACCGAGAAAATCGTCCAAATGCTCACCAAAAGCCCGGTGCCCGCCTACACCTATGTGAATACCAACGCGGGTTCGGCAGGGGCGCTCATCGCGCTCTCCACAAAAAAAGTCTTCATGGCGCCGATCAGTGCCATCGGAGCAGCCGCGCCGGTCGCGGGTTCTGGTCAGGAAATTCCCGAGACGATGAACGCCAAAATCGTTTCCTATTTCTCCGGATACTTCCGCAGCGTGGCGCAAAAAAACGGCTACCACCCCGAGTTGGTGGACGGCTTCATGAACCTCGACAAGGAAGTGAAAATCGCGGGCGAGGTCATCAATCCCAAGGGATCGCTCCTCACGCTGAGCGCGCAGGAGGCCACGCGGGTGATTGGCGGAAAGCCCCTTCTCGCCAGCGGCATCGCGGACGACGTGCCCGCGCTGGCCGGGCTTTGTGGGCTGGATGCCAGTCGCATCGTGAACTTCGAGCCATCGGGCTTCGAGCATGTCGCGCAGTGGATCACCACGCTCGCGCCGCTCTTTCTGCTCGGGGGAATCATCGGTGCGTATCTTGAATTCAAGGCCCCGGGCTTCGGGGTTGCCGGGGTGCTTTCTGCGATTTGTTTTTTGATTTTTTTCGGTGGTCACTACATCGCCGGGCTGACTGGCTTGGAAATGCCGGCGATCTTTGTGATCGGAATCCTCTGCATTCTCATCGAGCTGATTTTTTTTCCGGGCATTGTGGTTTTAGCCCTCGCTGGGGCGGCCATGGCCGTGACGGCGCTGTTTTTTACGATGGCGGATTTCTACCCTGCCCAACCGATCCAAATTTCATTTGAGATGTTCCGCGTGCCGATGCTCAACCTCTCGATCGCCCTTCTCTCGAGCCTTGTCGTCATAACCATTCTCGCCCGCTTCCTACCATCCATTCCCATGTTTAAAGGTCTTTTTCTCTCATCCAAAGCCAGTCCGGGGCCTTCGATTGCTCCGGTTGTCACCGAACTCGGCGCCGCAGCCAACCTTCAGCCCGGCGACACCGGCACGGCGCTCTCGATTCTGCGGCCTAGTGGTCGTGCACAAATTGGCGAGGGGATTTTCGATGTCATGACAAACGGGGAATTCCTCGAGTCGGGAACGCCGGTGCGAGTTCTGGCGATCACTGGATCGAGCATTGTGGTCGGCCGCGCTTCCTGAGGTTTTCCCTCAAGGCAACCACTCGAGCTTAGACCCCGGCGGCAGTAGCGAGGCGGCGCGAACGATGTCCCAATTCGCAAGGCGGAATCCTCCGAGGCTTTCGTAGCCGAACATTTCCGAGGGGGTCGCCGTGCCGTGGAGGCCGAAGGGAAGTAGGGTGTTTTCGTTCGCCTTCGAGAGGTTGATCCAAACGACGCCCGCGGGGTTGTTCGGGCCTGCGGGGAGGATTTCCTCGCGCTCCAACACCGCCGGTGCCAGACGGGGCGTGGGGTTGGGGTTCACATAAAACGGCCCGGTTTTTTCCTCACGCACGACATGCGGTTCGCGGATGGTGGCGAGGCGAGGGCGGGGGATGGCATCAAGGATTTTCCATTCTCCGCGGCCTCGAAGGCCCGGGCGCGATCGGGAAAGTGGCATCACGGCAGCGAGTTTTTCGTCGCGGTAGATTTCAAGAACGGCGAGGTCACGGATGACGGCGCGTGTGGGCCCTGCGAGTTCGGCAGAAGGCTGAATCTCGCGGGCCGGAATTTTTTCGATTTCAAGTGGCGCGACATTCGGCACTCGAAAAATCGAGCCGGCCGGAGGGTTGGCGCCGAGCTTGGGGTTGAGCTTTCGCAGGAATTTTTCATCGCAGTGGAAACGCTCGGCGACAAATTCCCACGGAGAGCGGTAAGCGAGGATGGTGGGGGAGAGAAGTTCCTCGTATGTCAGACGAGGCGCGGCGGCGGGCTTGCCGTCGGGGGTGGCGAGTGTGGCTTTCGGCGGGGCGATGAAGTGGAAATCTTCCACGCGCAGCGTGTAGTCGGTGAGAGTCTTTGCGGTGGAGGCGATGGCTTCCGAGACCACGGCGGCATGGTCGAGCGTTTCGCCGCGGCCGGTTTGGTAGAGGTGGAGGACGCGACCGAAAACGGGGTCGGCATGGTCGGAGATCGCGCCGGTGGAAAAGCCTTGGTTGTCGAGGAAGACGCGGAGCAGGAGGACTTCGTTCACTAAATTGGGCTGAGCAGCAGGCTGCTCGGTTTTTTTTGAACCCGTGGTGCGGAGGGTGAGGCGCTCCTCGGTATTGGGAATCCGGAGTTCCTGTCCGATCTGGAGGAAGTCGCTTTGGAGGGCGTTGAATTCGCGCAGTTGGGCGACGGTGAGGTCGAAACGCTTGGCGATGCGCACGAGGACATCGCCTTTTTTGATCGTGTAAATTCCCGGGTCGGCGGTCGGGGTGGCGGGGGCGGTTGCTGTGGAATTGGCAAGGACTGGGACGCGCTGCGGGGGGAGGCGCCAAGGCTGGCTGGGCGGGGAGGGGACGACTGACCATTTCCAATTCACGGCGCGCTCCAGGCCAGGCTCTGGGCGTTGTTGGTTGGCTTGCAGGAAGGTTGGGATGAGGAAGATCAGGCTGAAGATGGAAGAAAGGAGGTAAGAGATGGACAGAGGAAGGCGTCGAGAGGCACGGGCTTCAAGGAGGGCGGGCGTCCCGCCCATGGGATGGAAACGATGTGGGCGGGACGCCCACGCTCCTTGAGCGGGCGCGAGACCGGTTTGATTCGATGCGACGGGCATTCTTTTGGGAGTTAGCATTGGCTCAGGCCGGAATCAACTCCGCGCGCGCTTGGCTTGGAGAGCGGTTCGGACTTGGGCGAGCGGGAGGGTGTTCAGCACATCGTCTTTTGTGAGCCAACCCTTGCGGGCGATGCCGATGCCGAAGATCAAATCCTGCAACCCTGCGGTCGAGTGGGCGTCGGGGTTGATGACGCACTTCACGCCTTTTTCCTTGGCCATTTGCCACCAGCGCCAGTCGAGATCGAGGCGGCGCGGGTTGGCGTTGAGTTCGATGAAAGTGCCAGTGGCGGCGGCTGCGTCGAGGATGGCGGGAATGTCGAGTTGGTAGGGATCGCGGCCGAGAAGCAGTCGTCCGGTCGGGTGGGCGAGCATGGTGATATGGGGATTTTCCATGGCGCAGATGATGCGCTTGGTCATCTCGGCAGCGGGCATGGTGAAGGAGGAGTGGATGCTGCCGACGACATAGTCGAGCGAGGCGAGGATTTCGTCGGAGAAATCCAGCGAGCCGTCTTTGAGGATGTCGCATTCGGTGCCGGCGAAAATGTGGATGTCCTTCTCGGACGCGTTGATTTCCGCGATGCGGGCGACCTGGGCGGCGAGGCGCTTTTCATCGAGGCCGTTGGCTTGGAAGGAGGCATTGGAGTGGTCGGCGATGCCGAGGTATTCGAGGCCGAGTTCCTTGGCGGCGGCGACCATGTCCTCGAGCGAGGAGCGTCCGTCGCTCTCGGTGGTGTGGTTGTGGAAGGCGCCACGGAGGTTGCTCCATTCGATGAGGCGCGGAAGGGCGTGCTTCTCGGCGGCTTCCATCTCGCCGTGGTTCTCGCGGAGCTCGGGTTCGATTGGATCGAGTTCGAGGGCACGGTAGATGTCGGATTCCTGAAGAACCTCGGGGAGCGGTTCGCGGAGTTGGCGTCCCTCGGCGGCGCTGAAGCGGTATTCGTTGAGCGACCAGCCGCGTGAGAGGGCGCGGGAGCGCATGCGAACATTGTGCTCTTTGCTGCCGGTGAAGTAATTCAAGGCGAAGGGAAACTCGGCGGCTGTGACGGCTCGGAGGTCGCACTGGATGCCGTTCTTGAGGATGACGCTGGATTTGGTCGCGCCGTGGGCGAGGATGTTTTCGACCAGGGGATGGCTGGTGAAAAACTCCATCACGGCTTCCGAGTTTTTGGTGGAAACGAGGAAGTCGAGGTCGCGGACGATTTCTTTTTTTCGGCGGAAGCTGCCCGCGATCTGGGCCTGGCCGACATCGGCGTGGCTGCGGAGGTCGTCCAAAAGACTGCCTGCGAGCGCGGCGATGTCGCCGTAGCGAAATTCTCCCGCGTGGCTGCGCATGTGCTCGATGGCTTTCAGGATGTTTGTGGCGGTCTTCTCGCCGAAGCCGGGCAGCTCGGCGACTTTGCCGGCTTTGCAGGCCCGCTCGAGGCTGGTGATGGAATGGACTTTCAGCGAATCCCAGAGGACTTTGATTTTTTTTCCGCCGAGGCCCTGGATGTCAAAAAGCGTGAGGATGTCGGGCGGAAATTCGTCGCGTAGGTCGTCATAGTAATCGAGCCGGTCTGCGGTGGAGAGCGTGGCGATTTTCTCGGCGGTCGCCTTGCCAATGCCGTCGACCGCGACGAGGCGATCCTCGGCAACCAACTTCTCAAGAGGCTCAGAGAGGGTCTCAAGGGCTTTCGCGGCGTGGAGGTAGGCGCGGATTTTAAAAGGATTCTCGCCCTTGAGTTCGAGGAGTCGGGCGATGTTTTCGAAGACTCCGATGATTTCGTCTTTGTTCATCGTGTATAGGTCGCGAGGCGGTTGCGCCAGCCGGGGAGCCATTTCGCCTCGTTGCGGGCGGGCGGGGAGTTTTTGACGCGGCGGGTGAGGGCGGTGTCGGCGGCCTTGGCGAATTCGGGCAGGGCGTTTCCGCTTGCGGGCATGGTTTCGAGAACTTGGAGAAGTCCCCAGCCTTGGCCGTTGTAGCGTTCGGCGGGATTCACGCCCTCGCCTTTGAAATTCACATAGTCCATGAGCGCGTAGAAGCCCAACGGCTCGGCGGCGACGCGCGAGAAATTGGTGGCGATGCGTGCGCGTTGCGCGGCGGGGGCGGCAGCAAGGATTTTTGGGAGGGCGCCTTCCAATCGCATCGCGGCGTAGCGGGCTTGGTCGGCCACGGTGGCAGTGAGCATTTTGCGGAGAGAGAATAGGCGGGGACCGTCGAGATCGGCCATGAAGGCGGCTCGGTTTTTCCACGGGCAGGGGCCGAGCATCCAGTCCTGGACGGGCGCGCCGCGGGTTTTGAGGAATTTCGCCAAGCCCGGCCAGCTTTCCTCGAACGGGCCGCGGTTGCCTGGCGGATACCAGATGAAGTGGGCGATGCCGAGCGATGGGAATTCCTCGCCGCCGTTCCACGAGGTGAGGCCTGACACGGTTCCGGCGCATTCGTTTTTCCAAATCCTCTTTCCGATCTCGAGCGCCTGCGCATCGGTGAGTTGGATTTCGGCCGCTTGGGTGGAAATGGTAGCGAGCAGAAAGAGCGTGGCGAAAAGTTTCATGGGTCGGAAAAACAAACCATCACACTCCGCGCCGCGCACGGAAGAAATCCTTCAGCATCCCGGCACATTCATCGGCAAGGATGCCGGATGTCGTGTCGCAGCGGTGATTGAGTTCGGGCATTTGAAGGAGATTTACCAAGCCTCCCGCTCCCCCGCATTTGGGATCTGGACAACCGAAGACCACCCGCCGCAGCCGCGCATGGACAATCGCGCCGGCGCACATGGGGCAGGGTTCCTTAGTGACATAGAGGTCGCAGTCGGTGAGGCGCCAATCGCCCACAGCGGCCTCGGCTTGAGTGATCGCGAGCATTTCGGCATGGGCGGTGGCGTCCTTGAGCATTTCGACCTGGTTCCACGCCCGGGAGATAATTTGGCCCTCGCGAACGACCACGGCACCAATCGGCACCTCGTCGGCGGCCAAGGCGTGGCGGGCCTGTCGAAGCGCCTCGCGCATGAAGTATTCATCGCTGGAAAAATCCATTCCCTCACGCTATCCCGTTTCCATGTCTCAGCGCAAAACCATCGTTGCCCCTTCCATTCTCGCGTGCGATTTCAGTCGGCTCGGAGCGGAGGTCGAGCGTGTCTCGGCGGCGGGGGCGGATTGGATTCATTGCGATGTGATGGATGGGCATTTCGTGGACAACATTTCGTTCGGGCCGGCGTTTGTGGAGGCCGTCTCGCGCCATACGAGCCTGCCGCTGGATGTGCATTTGATGATCCAGCGGCCAGATGAATACATTCCGCGTTTTTTGCCTTTCGCCTCATCGATCACCTCGCACCTGGAGGCGGATCACGATGTTTCCAAAACCCTCGCCGGAATTCGTGCGGCGGGTCTGCTGGCGGGCTTGGCGATCAGCCCGGCGACGCCGGTCGAAGATGTCAGGCCGTTGTTGGGGCAGTTCGATATTTTGCTCGTCATGACGGTCGTGCCGGGATTTGGGGGGCAGGCTTTTCTGCCGGCGATGCTCGACAAGATTCGCTTGGCGGCTACTTGGAGGGATGCCGAGGGTTTGGATTTTGAGATCGAGGTGGACGGTGGAATCAATGCAGCCACGGCGGCGAATTCTGTCTCGGCGGGGGCTAATTTGCTGGTGGCGGGAACTTCGATCTTCCGCGCGGCGGATGTAGCCGGTGAAATAGCGAGGCTCCGCGAGTTTTAAGGAAAACAAAAAACCCTCCCGGCCGAGACCGGGAGGGTTTTGGTGAAGATTCTAATTAAATCTCTTAGAAAGCAAAGGTCACTTTACCGCCACCCCAGACGGTGTTGGGCTGGGTGACACCGCCGAGATCTTCGAAGGCAATGCTGTAAGCGACATATCCCGAGAGGGTAATGACGTCGTTGATTGCCCAAGGAACGGCAACGCCGAACTCGAGGTTGTTAGCACCAGAGAAAGGAGTCAGACCTGTGCTGCTGGGCTCGGTGTTGTAGTCGAAGTTAAGACCAAACGCAGCCCATGGGGCGACGGAGAGAACTTCTCCAACGACAGGAATGTTTCCAGACAAACGAATATCGAGGTAACTGCTGGCGACGGGAACTGAGCCATAGCCAGTGTCGCTGTCAGGACCGAGGTTGAAGAAATATGTCACCGAAGGAGTAAGGGACATAAATCCAAGGTCGAAGTTGTATGCTGCGCTGGCATTCAACTCGTTGGCAAAAAATTGCGCGTCATTTGGGAATGTGTAGTAAAAGGTGTAGCCAAGGCCTAACGACAGGTCGCCAAAGGTGTGCACATAGTTAACAGGCACATTCAGTTCGCGGTATCCATCGGTGTTTCCGAGACCGAAGGCCATCCAACCACCAACGGTGAGGAAATCGTTTTCGGTGATGTTCCAAGTGAAGCTAGCAGTTGTTGACCAGAGGCCATTTCCATAGCCGCCGTCGTTACGAAGCACATTATAGCCCCGGAACATGTAGAGGCTGTCGTAGCCAGTGCTCAAGGAAGCGCTATACCAAGGAGTCGGCTCCTCTTCGACCACGACGGTCTCTTTGAAGGTTTTGGTTCCCGCAAACAGCGGGCAGGCCGAAATGGCCACGGCGCTCGTGAGAGCAATCAGGGATTTTGTGAGTTTCATAGTTGTTTTGTTGTTTGTTTTTGTTTTGACGCCGTAGTTGACCGGCGCCGTTCTTTAGCACTAACCGTGCCAAGGCTCAGCAAAGGGTTATTCACATGTCAAACCCTTTTTTGTGTATAACTCTGCATAAAACGCAACACGCGGTGTCGCAATTTGAGCGATCGGGGCGTTCAGGCGGCGACGATGTGAATATCTTCGGGCTGGATCCGAGCGAAGACGCGTTCGCCCTCGTGGAGGTCGGACTCGGCCTGGCCGTCGTTGGTAAGGACGGCGCCGAGTTGTAGCCCGCCTTGGACGGAAATGGTCAAATCGTCCACAGCGCCTTTGAAGATTTCCATCTCGATGGTGCCGGGGAAGGAATTTCGTCCACCGGGGTTCTCGCGGGTGAGCCGGATTTTTTCCGGACGGAGGGAGAGAAGGATTTGGGAATGGGCGGGAGGCTTTGGGGTTCGGACATCGAGCTCGAGTCCGCCCTCGAGGCGGCAATGGAGGAATTCGCCCTCGGCGCGCAGGATTTCCGCTTCCACGATGTTCGACTCGCCGATGAACGAGGCAACGAAGCGTGTGGCGGGTTTGTAGTAGATCTCGTTGACGGTTCCGATCTGCTCGACGCGGCCGGCGTTGAGGACGGCCACGCGGTCGCTCATGGTGAGGGCTTCCTCTTGATCGTGGGTGACGAAGACAAAGGTGATGCCGAGTTTTTTCTGGAGCTGTTTGAGTTCGACGCGCATTTGGGTGCGGAGCTTGGCGTCGAGGGCGCTGAGGGGTTCGTCGAGAAGGAGGACCTTGGGTTCGCAAACGATGGCGCGGGCGAGGGCAACGCGTTGACGCTGGCCGCCGCTGAGTTGGGCGGGCTTGCGATCGATGAAGGCTTCGAGCGAGGTCATCTTCACCACGCGGTCCACGCGCTCGCGGATTTGGGCGGCAGGGACTTTTTTCATTCGCAGGCCGAAGGCGATGTTTTCGTAAATCGTGAGGTGGGGGAAGAGGGCGTAATTTTGAAAAACCTGATTCACATCGCGCCGGTAGGGCGGCTCGAAAGTCAGATCCTTGCCGTCCAAAAAAATCTGCCCTGAAGTCGGTGTGTCGAAGCCGCTAATAAGTCGCAGGCAGGTCGTCTTGCCGCAACCGGAGGGGCCTAGGAAGGTCATGAACTCGCCCGCACGGATTTCGAAGCTGGCTTCCTTGAGGGCCTCGTAGGCGCCGAAGCGCTTGGTGACATTGCGGAGTTCGACCATGGGCGAGGACCGCACACTAATTCGCGGTCGCGGCGACTGCCACGAATTTTATGAGCCGGCTTTTTGCGATTCCTCAAAAATCGCGCGCCAATACTCGAGGCGTTCCTTAATGCGTTTCTCGAGGCCGTTCTCGGTGGGTTCGAAATAGCGCCGTCCCTCGGGCAGGTAGGCTTGGGGCACATACGAGCCCGCGAAATCGTGGCTGTAAAGGTAGCCCTTGCCGTGGCCGAGCCGCTCGGAGCCTTTGTAGTGGCCGTCGCGGAGATGTTCGGGCACGGCGAGTGTGCGGCCTTCGCGCACTTCCGCCGAAGCTTTGCCGATGGCCATGGTGGCGCTGTTGCTCTTCGGCGCGGTGGCGAGGTAGAGCGTCGCGTGGGCGAGGAGGAGGTTCGACTCCGGTAGGCCGATGAACTCCACCGCCTGCGCTGCGGCTTGAGCGACGACAAGGGCGTTCGAGTCCGCCAGGCCGATGTCCTCACTGGCACAAATCACCAACCGCCGCGTGATGAAGCGCACCTCCTCGCCGGCATGGAGCATTTTCGCCAGCCAGTAAATGGCAGCGTCGGGATCGCTGCCACGGATGCTTTTGATGAACGCGCTGATCGTGTCGTAGTGGGCGTCGCCGGTTCCGTCGTAGACCACCGCCTTGCGCTGGATGCTCTCCTGCACCGCCGCGAGGTCGATCTTTACCGAACCATCTTCCGATGGCGCCGTGGTGAGGGCCGCGCTCTCGAGGGCGTTCAGGCATTTTCTCGCATCGCCATCGGCCAGCTTGGCCAAAAAGGCCGCCGCTTCTGGCTCGATGATGGTTTTTTGTTTTCCCAGACCGCGATCCGAATCGGCGAGGGCGCGGTGGATGAGCACAAGCAAATCGGCTTCCTCGAGTGGGCGGAGTTCGAAAACCTGCGAGCGCGAGATGAGCGCGCTGTTGATGCTGAAAAACGGATTCTGCGTCGTCGCCCCGATCAACCGCACCACGCCGCTTTCGACCTCGGGCAGTAGCACATCCTGCTGGGCTTTGTTGAAGCGGTGGATTTCATCGATGAAGAGAATTGTCCGAACGCTATTCGTCCGGCGTTGAGCGGCCTGGGCCACCACGCGGCGGATGTCGGCCACATTGCTCTCGACGCCGCTCAGGCTCTCAAATTTCGAGCGGGTCGCGCCGGCGATGACTTTGGCGAGAGTGGTTTTTCCGGTTCCCGGCGGGCCGAACAAAATCAGCGAGGAAATCCTGTCCGCCTCGATCGCGCGGCGAAGGAGTTTTCCCGGTCCGAGGATGTGGGTTTGGCCGACATATTCCTCCAACGACTCCGGGCGCATTCGAGTGGAAAGCGGGGCGTCGCTCAAGGTGTCTGCGGGTTTTTGCTGGAAAAAATCCTCCATGCGGTTCGATCCACTCTCCCGCATCCCGTGTGCAAAATGAACACCGAAATTCCCGGAGCGAATTTTTTGCATCTCCCGATCGAGGCCTGCCGTAATCCCGCTCAAATCGGGATTAAAATTGACACACCCGACTCCCTCAATATGGTTGTTAACGCTATGAACCCGCCAGCGACCGAGATGAACGACTTGGTCAAAAACTCCGTCCTATACAAAGAATTCTTGGCCGAAAGAGACGAAATTCTCCGCCACAAATGGATCGAAAGCGAAAAACGAGGTCATGATATCGGCTTCGAAAAGGCTTTGCTCGATTGGATTATAAAATATAGGTCCGCTTGGCGTTCCGAACGCGCCAAAGCGCTCCGAGATCAATCAACCACCAAAGAATAAAACAACCTCGCCCTTTAAAGCGGTCCCGCGAGGCCGCCAAGGACGCATGACAAACCAAACCGCCCAAGCGGACGACCACTCCGCAATCGCCCTCGACGCCGACGCGATCCAAAAAGCCATCCGCCGCATGGCCCACGAGATAGTCGAGCAGCATCCCTCCCCCGACCGGCTTGTTCTCGCCGGAATTCCTACCCGTGGCCTGGAAGTCGCCCGCCGCCTCGCCGAACACATCGAGAAAATTGACGGGGTCAAACCCTACCTCGGCGCAGTCGATATCTCGATGCACCGCGACGACCTTTCCACGCGCGGCAAAGTCACCGCCCTCGAAGTCACCGACCTTCCCATCGATCTCGACGACCGCCCGTTGATCCTGGTGGACGATGTGTTTTTCACCGGCCGCACGACCCGCGCCGCCCTTGATGCAGTCGCCTCGTTTGGCCGCCCCTCGAAAATCCAGCTCGCCGTCCTCGTGGACCGCGGCCACCGCGAACTCCCCATCCGTCCCGATTTTGTTGGCAAAAACCTCCCCACCGCGCGCGACGAAAAAATCCGCGTCCGCTTTGAAAACATCGACGGTGCACCCGACTCCGTCCTCGTTCTGAAACCATGACCGCCTGGACCCGCAAAGACCTCACCGGCCTCGACGAGCTTACCGCCGAGGAGATCATTTTCCTCCTCGATACCGCCCGCGCCTTCAAGGGCGTCGGCGAGCGCAGCCTGAAAAAAGTCCCCGCCCTCCGTGGCAAGACGCTCGTCAATTTCTTCGTCGAGCCCAGCACCCGCACGCGCACTTCATTCGAGGTCGCCGCCATGCGTCTCAGCGCCGATGTGGTCAACATCTCCGCCACGGCCTCCAGCCTGCAAAAAGGCGAGACGCTCAAGGACACCGCCCTCAATCTCCAAGCCCTCCACGCCGACATCATTGTCCTCCGACACAGCTCCCCGGGTTCCTCGAAGTTCCTCGCCGAACGGCTCGACTCCAGCATCATCAATGCCGGCGACGGCGCGCACGAGCATCCGACCCAGGGCCTTCTCGACATCTTCACCATCCGCGAAAAGTTCGGAAAAATCGAAGGCCTGAACATCGCCATCGTCGGCGACATTCTTTTCAGCCGCGTTGCCCGCTCGAACATCTTCGGCCTCCTCAAACTCGGCGCTAAAGTCACGCTTGTCGGCCCCTCCACGCTGGTTCCAAAACGCTTTGAAAAGCTCGGTGTCCGCGTCAGCCACCGCATCGACGAAATCCTCGCCGAGGCCGATGTCGTGAACCTCCTTCGCATCCAGCACGAGCGCCAGCGCAAGGAATACTTCCCCGGCCTGGGCGAATATGTCGCCCTCTTCGGCCTCACCAAAGCCCGTGCGGAAAAACTCAAACCCTCCTGCCTCATCATGCACCCCGGCCCGATCAATCGCGGCGTCGAGATCGATAGCGAGGTCGCCGATGGAAAACAAAGCGTGATCCTCGAGCAGGTCACCAACGGCATCGCAGTTCGCATGGCCGTCCTCTACGCCTGTGCCGGCGGCGCTGGTCTCCCGTCATGAATAAAACTTGGAACTCATCTACCGCTAAGGAGGCCTCTGCCTGTCAGAGCCGGACCGATGTGATTGCAAAAGCCGCACCGGTCCTGACAAGCAGGACCCTCCTAGCCTTGATCTCATCTCAATTCCCTTCCTCCGTGCTCTCTGTGTCCTCTGTGGTCAATCCATGAAAATTACCCGCATCGCCAACGGCCGCGTCATCGATCCTGCCAACCAACGCGACGAAGTCGCCGACCTCTGGCTCGCCGATGGCAAAATCATCGCGCCCCAGCCTGGCACCGAAACCGAGACGATCGATGCTGCAAACATTGTTGTCGCTCCCGGCCTCATTGACATCCATGTCCACCTGCGCGAGCCGGGGCAGTCGCACAAGGAAACCATTGCCAGCGGCACCCGCGCCGCCGCCGCCGGGGGATTTACTTCGGTCGTTGTGATGCCGAACACCTCGCCGACCGCTGACAGCGCGGCGACGATCACTTGGATCAAGGAAAAGGCCGCGAACTCAGCGTGCGTGAATGTTTTCACCACCGGGGCGATCACCAAGGGGCTCAAGGGCGAGGAACTCGCACCCTACGGCTCGCTGTTTAATGCCGGCGTCGTCGCGCTCACCGACGACGGCCGTTGTGTGCAGAACCACGAGGTCATGCGGCGCGCTGTCGAATACGCCCGCATGTTCGGCCTCACGGTCATGGACCATTGCCAAGACTACTCGCTGGTCGGCGATGGCATCATGCATGAGGGCGAGTGGAGCCTCCGCCTCGGCCTGCCCGGCTGGCCGCGTGCCGGCGAGGAAATGATCGTCGCACGCAACATCCTACTCGCCGAACTTCTCGATTCGCCCATCCACTGCCAGCACATCAGCTCCGGAGGCAGTGTGCGACTCATCCGCGAGGCGCGCGCTCGCGGCGTAAAAATTTCCGGCGAGGTCTGCCCGCACCACATCGCGCTCACCGATGCCGAGCTCGCCGCGTTCGACAGCAATTTCAAAATGAACCCACCCCTCCGCGCTCTGGAGGACATCGAGGCCATCATCGAAGGCATCGCCGACGGCACGCTCACGATCCTTTGCAGCGACCACGCCCCGCACGCCGCCTACGAGAAGGAGGTCGAGATCGACCATGCCCCGTTCGGCATCACCGGACTCGAAACGCAATTCGCCACCTTCCACGACATCCTCGTTCACAAGCGCCGTGCCATCGACCTTCCGCGCCTCATCGCGCTCTACACTTCCGAGCCCGCCAAGCTCCTCAAGCTCGACCGCGGCACGCTCTCGCCCGGCGCCCCGGCCGACATAACGCTCATCGACCCGAATCTCGATTGGACCTTCGATAAAAACGCCTCTCTCTCGATATCGAAAAACACGCCCTTCCACGGCCACACTTGGCGCGGCCGCGCGGTGCGGACGATGGTTTCCGGAGAAACCGTCTGGAGTCTTTCTTGATCGGGTTTTACTTTCCGACTTTCAGACGCCATCTTTTTTCGAACCTTTCACCGAATGAACCAAACGATCCGTTCCTTCTTGGCTGTGGCTTTCGCATTTTTGCTTTGGCCCGGCATGGCCACCGCCAAAGCCCAACTTCCCGCCAGGCCCGATGAGGGTTTGCCTCCCGCTGTGTTCCCTAACCCGACCGCCCCCTCAGCCGCCCCTCCCTTGAATCAACCTTCAGCGGTGGCAATTCCTGCTCCGCCCGCACCGCGCAAGCCCACCTACAACAGTTGCAATGTTGAGGGCACGAGCATCGCGTTGACTTTCGATGACGGCCCGCACCCCAAACACACCACCCGCCTGCTCGACATGCTGAAAGAGCGCGGCGTCAAGGCCACCTTCTATGTGATCGGCCAGAATGTGGTGCAGTATCCCGAAATCATGCAGCGGATGGTCGCGGAGGGCCATGAGATCGGTCATCACACCTACACCCACCCGGCCCTCAACAAGTGCAGCTCCGCGAAGTTGACCGAGGAAATCACCAAAACCAACGATGCGATTGTGCAAAGTTGCGGTGCCCGTCCCACGACGATCCGTCCGCCCTACGGAGCGACGAACGCCCTCGTCAATAAACGCCTCAACGAAGAGTTCGGCCTCACCGTCGTCATGTGGTCGGTGGATCCTCAAGACTGGAAAATCCGAAAAGCCTCGCATGTCTCGAACCACATTCTTCAAAATACCAAGTCGGGTTCGATCGTGCTCGCCCATGACATCCACCCCTCCACCATCGACGCCATGCCCGCCGTGCTGGATGGACTTCTCTCGAAGGGCCACCAGTTCGTGACGGTCTCGGAGTTGATTGCATTGGATCGCCCGAGCGGACCGGGCGTTCCTCCACCGACGAATCCTACTCCTTACCAGCCCGCCCCCGCTGCCGCTCCCTCGCCGCAGGTTTACTTGTCGCCATCCACGACATCCGGCGCGACGGACTTCAGAGCACGATGAGCGGCGTGGGTGATCCACCACGTCACTGCAATCGTTAAGCCAATCTCCAGAGCGTAAACGGCCCAAGCCCAGGAGCCTTGATGAAGACCGGCTTTCGTGGCTTTTCCCAAAACAGAGCCGCTGTAGGAATACGCTGCGCTGATCGGAAAAAAACCAATCCACGAGGCGAGTAGGAATCGCCAAGAGCGGATGCGAGAGAGGCCGAAGGCGCAGCTCACCAGGCTGTGCGGCAGGATGGGGGAGAGGCGTGTGAGGATGACCATGCGCCAGGCGTCTTTCACTGCGACATGGTTAAGGGCTTGGAATTTTTTACTGCCCGCGAACCGGCGTTCCATCAAGCCGCGTAGGAGAAACCGGGCGGAAACGAAATTCGCCAGCGCGCCGGCGACCGAGGCGAGCGAGACCAGCGCGGTGCCTCCCCAGAATCCATAAACGGCCCCCGCGCCGACGCTCAGCACCGAGCCGGGGAGAAAGAGGACGCACGAGAGCGTGTAGAGAACGACGAACCACACCCAGCCGAC
Organism: Verrucomicrobiota bacterium; assembly: GCA_026398255.1. Classification (GTDB taxonomy): domain Bacteria; phylum Verrucomicrobiota; class Verrucomicrobiia; order Chthoniobacterales; family Terrimicrobiaceae; genus UBA967. The sequence continues at coordinate 69,381 of JAPLTG010000009.1, read as the reverse complement.
CGGTCCGGTTTGCTCGATCCACGCCATCGACTGGCGCATCCACTCGGTCCATTGCTCGAGCATTCAGCGGCCGGAGCCGGGTTGGCTCACGAGAGTTTCTTCTCCAAAATCTCCCCGGCGAGGGCGGGGTTGGCTTTGCCCTTGGAGAGTTTCATCACCTGGCCTTTGAGGAAATTCAGAGCCGAGACTTTGCCGGCCTTGAAATCAGCGGCGGGGCCGGGGTTGGCGGCGATGACTTGGTCCACAAACACCTCGATGGCTCCGGTATCGCTTTCCTGTTTCAGACCCTTTTCCTCAACGATCACCGCGGCGGGTTTTCTGCTGGCGAACATCTCGGCGAAGACTTCCTTGCCCTGTTTGGAATTGATCGCGCCGGAGTCGATGAGGTTCACAAGTTCATCGAGCGCGTGCGGGGAGACGGGGCAGTCGGTGATGGCGAGAGAGGTAGCGCCGAGCGCGCTCTGGAGGTCGTTGAGAATCCAGTTCGCGACATTCTTGGGTTTCTTCGCGCCCTTTGCGGCCGTCTCAAAATACGAAGCGAGCGCAAGGTCGTTCGCGAGCACGGCGGCGTCGTAGTCGCTCACGCCGAAGTCGGCGACGAAGCGTGCACGTTTTTCCCAGGGCAACTCGGGCTTGCGGGCGCGGGCGGCTTCGACGAGCGAGGCGGTTTTGACCGGTAGGAGATCGGGGTCGGGGAAGTAGCGGTAGTCATGCGCGCTTTCCTTGATGCGCATGAGGGTGGTCTCGCCGCGGGTGTCGTCCCAACGGCGGGTTTCCTGCTGGAGAACCGCGCCGCCGCGCAGGGCTTCGATCTGGCGCGGAATTTCAAAAGCAAGGGCGCGGCGAACTCCGGAGATGGAGTTAAGATTTTTCACCTCGATCTTAGTGCCGAATTTCTCGGTGCCGACGGGGCGGACGGAGACATTCACATCGCAGCGGAGTTGACCTTTTTCCATGTCGGCGTCGCTGATGCCGCCGTAGATCATCACTTGCTGGAGAACGGTGAGATACGCAAAGGCCTCCTCGGGCGAGGCGATGTCGGCCTCTCCGACGATCTCCATCAGCGGCGTGCCGGCGCGGTTGAAGTCGATGCCGGTCGCGGTTTCCATGTGGAAACTCTTCGCGACATCCTCCTCGAGGTGGATGCGGGTGAGGCGGGCTTTTTTGTCCTTCGTGGCGATGGTTTTCTGGGCGTCCTTCGGATAGGCGAGATCGTGGAGCGGGACGGCACCGCCGAGGCAGAGGGGCAGATCATATTGGCTGATCTGGTAGTTCTTCGGCATGTCGGGGTAGAAATAATTTTTTCGGTCGAACTTGCAGACCGGGCCGATCTCGCAGCCGAGCATGAGGCCGGCGAGCGCGGTGAGTTTGAGCGCCTCCTCGTTCATCACCGGCAACGCGCCGGGCATTCCGAGGCAGACGGGGCAGACATTGGTGTTCGGCTCGGCGCCGTATTCAACCGCGCAGGAGCAGAACATTTTGCTGCGGGTCTTGAGCTGGACATGGACTTCGAGGCCGATGGTGGCGATGTATTCGGTCATGGTTTCTTTTTGGAAGATTCGGGATTCTGTTTTGTAGCGACGGCGCGATCGAGCGCTTTTTCGAGGTCGAGTTCGGTCACAAGCTTTTGAACGGAGGGGTCGGTGATGGCATTCATGACCGATCGGTTCTGCAGGATGACTAGGAAATTTTTTGTCTCAGCGGCTTGGATGAGCTCGTGATCGTCCATGAGGGCCTGAACGCGCGGGTGGGCGAGGAGTTTTTGGACCCCGGGATCATCTAGAAAGCGCATCATCGCGTCGCTGTCTTTGGATAATTCGCCCAGCCGAGCCATGCGGTCGTAGGTCTCGGTGGGGAGAATGTCGATGGACTTCACCACGCTGCCGAGCGGACCTTTTTCGAGGGACTCCTTGATGGCGATAAGGGAGCGCGAGGTTGCTGAACTTTTGGCTGCGGTCTGGGCGATGGCTCCTGCGGAGCGAATGATCGACACGGTGCCCCAGAGAATGAACAAGCCCGTGAGAATTCCAAAAAACGCACCACCCATTCCGAAAAGCCAGCGCACCAAGCCGGGTGGTTGCTGGTGGGTTCGCTTAAAAACAATCGTGCTCAAAAACAGGCAGGTTCCGAGAACGAGGAGAGTAACGACAGACCCCGCGAGTAAGCCTGCGAAAAGGGAGAATCCGGGCATGACGACTCCGAGGATGGCGGCCGTGGTCTTGCCTGCGAGGAGGCCCAGAAATCCAGAGGCGACAAAGGCGCCGAAGTGCAGGCCGGCGCGAATCACACCGCGTCGCCAGCCGCCGAAAATTTCCCAAAGGAGAAACAATCCAGCCAAGTAGAGGATCGTGTTTTGCCAGAAAGGCGAGGAGAGATCGGAACTCACCGGCTTACCTAGGAAGGCAATCCTGCGCGCGCTGGCGGAGGGCGTGATCGACGAGAACGAGGGCGGTCATCGCCTCAACCATCACCACGGCCCGTGGCAGGACGCAGGGATCGTGACGCCCACGTGCGGAGAGAGTGGATTCGGAGCCTTCGACCGTGACGGTCGATTGTGCCTTGGAGATGGTCGCGGTGGGTTTGAAGGCCACGCGGAAGGTCAGCGGCTCGCCATTGCTGATACCGCCTTGCACGCCGCCGGAGTGGTTGGTTTTTGTGTGAACGCGACCGTCGCGGATTTCGAAGGGGTCGTTGTGCTCTGCGCCGGTGAGGAGAGTTCCCGCAAAGCCGGAGCCGACTTCAAAGCCTTTCGTGGCGGGCAGACTCAGCATGGCCTTGCCGAGATCGGCCTCGAGGCGGTCGAACACAGGCTCGCCAAGCCCGACAGGCATTCCGCGAACGGCGGCATCGATCAATCCGCCGACGCTATTTCCCTCGCTGCGGATTTTTTTGATGCGGGCGATCATCGCTTCGGCGGCGGCCTGGTCGGGGCAGCGCACGGCATTGGATTCGATGGCGTCGAGGGTCACCGAGTTCGCATCGACGCGGGATTCGATGTCGTGGATGCGGGACACCCAAGCGAGGATTTCGATGTCGGGAAAGAGGGCGCGGAGGATTTTTTTCGCAACGGCCGCAGCCGCCACTCGGCCAATCGTCTCGCGTGCGGAGGAGCGCCCGCCGCCTTCCCAGTTGCGAACGCCGTATTTCGATTGGTAGGTGAAATCCGCGTGCGACGGGCGGAAATGGGTTTCCATTTCCGTGTAGGCTTCGGGCCGCGCGTCGGTATTCGGCACCATGATCGAGATCGGCGTGCCAAGCGTGACACCGCGAAAAACGCCAGAGAGAATTTTGCAGGTGTCCGCCTCCTTGCGCGGCGTGACGATATCGCTCTGCCCAGGACGCCGGCGATCGAGATCCGGTTGAATGTCCTCCTCGGAGAGTGTTAGTCGCGGCGGGCAACCATCAATGACAACGCCCACGCCGCCGCCATGCGATTCCCCCCAGGTCGAAATACGAAAAAGAGTCCCAAAAGTGCTGGCCATGTGGATTGAAAAAAACAGAACCCGCCGAGGGGATCACGCCAATAATTTGGCGAACCGAAAAATAGGAATAGGAATTTTTGATTACCTCAGACCCAGGTCACACTCAAGCCAGCAAGACCGGAGGTATTACTGAAGGAAGTGGTGGCAAATGCCGTTCCTTGAAATCTGGCGATGACCTCGTCTTGATAGGTTGTTTTTATGGTGTCGTAGAAGAGGTTCTGATAGCCGCCCGAAGCTGCCCCTAAATAATAAGTTCCCGACTTCAGTTGGAGGCTGTCTGCCCCGGTGTTGAAGTCGGTAATCAAAGCGTAATCTGTCGTTCCAGTTTGGGAGTTGTAGGCATCATTATAGAAGATGCCTGAGCTATTTCCCAGAACGAATAAATCGGCGCCAGAGCCTCCTGTCAGGGTATCAATTTCCCCTCTTACGGAACTGTTGGCGCCCACAAGAGTATCATTTCCATCTCCGCCCGAGATCGAGTCTTTGCCGGCACCGCCGAAAAGGGAGTTGTTACTGGCGTTTCCAGTAAGAGTATTGTTGAGGGAATTGCCTGTTCCATTAACAGCCCCTGCCCCGAGCACAAGTTTCTCGGTATTAGCGGCCAATGTGTAAGAGGTAATCCCGCTGACTTCAATTGTATCTGTGCCGTAGCCAGCCGATTCGATCACCACATCGTCGATACTGTTGATGTAGTAGTAATCAATGCCGATCCCTCCCATCAGAGTATCGGCTCCGACTCCGCCATTCAGTGTATTGTTTAGGGAATTGCCGGTAAGGGAGTTGTTGGCCGCGTTGCCAGTGCCACTTATAGCTCCATTTCCTAAAGCCAAGGAGCGGAAGCCATCTTGCAAGACATAACTCGATAGCTCGGAAATGATGCCATCTGTGCCCCCTCCTCCAACAATGCTATCGCCCGCATGATCAATCACAAACCAGTCGTTTTGGGCACTTCCGATCATGGTATCGGATCCAGTGCCCCCGTTGAGCGTGTTTTTTCCGCTGCTTTGAATGGATCCATCCAGCCAATCCTGTCCCGCTCCACCAAAAAGCGAATTATAGGGGCCGGAGTTTCCTATCAATGTGTTGTCTAAAGAGTTGCCTGCTCCTGTAACCGCGCCGGTCCCGAGGGTGAGATATTCAATATTATTACCGAGAGCGTAGTAACCTATATTTGACCGAACGCTGTCCGTGCCCGATGAAGCGCCGTTCAACTCTGTAGCGACATCCCTAACATTATCGACAATATAAAAATCATTTCCATCGCCGCCGATGAGGGTGTCAGCTCCAGCTGCGCCATCCAAAGAATTGTTCAACGAATTGCCAACAAGGATATTGTTGAGGGAATTTCCGGTCTCCTCAGTAATCGATTCTCCAAAGGTAATATTCTCAATATGGGATGGAACGACATAGCCGTTGATATTAATAAAAATCGTATCCGAATTTCCTCCCAATGAGGATTCCAAAACAACATCCCCAAGATTATCCACAACATAGTAATCATTTCCATTTCCTCCGACCATGCTGTCGGCACCGGTTCCCCCATCCAAAGTATTGCCAAATGAATTTCCGATAATTGTATTTGCTAGCGAATTTCCTGTTCCGGCACTGATTGTTGAATCAAAAATCAACCAATCGACATTTTCAGCTAAAGTATACCCATTAAAACTCGAAAGTATTGAGTCGACGCCCTCGGATGCTATTTCAACGACAGAATCCGAACTTGTGTCCACAAAGTAGTAATCGTTTCCCGCGCCACCCAATAGAGAGTCATTTCCAGTGCCGCCAACGAGTGTATCATCGCCGGCACCCCCAGTAATAGTGTCGTTATCATCGCCTCCAGTGATAGAATCATTGCCTGCATCGCCCAAGATACTGTCGTTGCCGAGACCCCCTGCAAGCGTGTTTGCAACCGAGTTGCCGATGAGAGTGTTATCAATGGAGTTTCCAGTTCCAACTGCAATTGTGGAATCTAAGATGAGCCACTCCGTATTACTATTAAGAGAAAAGTTGGTTACTTGGGCAAGAATGGAATCTATTCCTGATGAACCATCCTCATAGACTCCATCCAATGTTGAGTCTACAATGTAGTAATCATCACCCGCGCCTCCAATCATGGAGTCGTTGCCACCACCCCCGGTAATGCTGTCATTTCCTTCAGCCCCGAAGAGTGTGTTTGCTATAGCGTTTCCAACTATAGTGTTATCTATGGAGTTCCCGGCTCCTGAGGCGACGGGGGAATCCAATATGAGCCAATCAGCCCCAAGACCCAATGTGTAGCCGGTGATAGTAGCAAAGACCGAGTCAACGCCCGCAGAGTCACTAACCACATCTGTTGTGGAATTAATAATAAAGTAATCATTGCCCGCGCCGCCGGCCATCGAGTCGTTGCCGTCGCCGCCAACGAGGCTGTCCGCGCCGTCTCCGCCGGAGAGCGTGTCGTTGCCCGCACCGCCCAAAAGCGTGTCGTTGTCTGCCGCACCTTCGAGGCTGTCGGCAGCGTCACCGCCATCGAGCGTGTTGGCAACCGAATTGCCAAGGAGGGTATTGGCGGCTGCGTTGCCAACTCCGGAGACAATCGAGGACATGGAATCCAGAATCAGCCAGTCGGCGTCTGTGGTCAGCGTGTAACCGGTGAATTGAACCAGAACGGAATCCTCTCCCGTGCCATCGCTGATCACATCTAAAGACGAATCAATGATGTAATAATCGTCGCCCGTGCTGCCTACGAGGGAGTCGTTGCCCTCACCGCCATTGAGGGTGTCATTATCACCTTCGCCCAAGAGCGTGTCGTTGCCTGCTCCTCCCGCTAAGGAGTCATTGCCGTCTCCGCCGGCGATACTGTCGGCGCCTGCGCCGCCATCCAAAGAGTTGGCGACCGAATTGCCAAGAAGCGTGTTGGCGAGAGCGTTGCCAGTTCCCGCAGCGATAGCGGTGTCGAGAATAAGCCAATCAGCGGTTGCAGCCAGAGTGTATCCGGTGACTTTGGCTAAAACCGAATCCGTTCCAGACGAGTCGTTAACATTATCGTTTGTAACATCGACGATATAGTAATCATCACCCGCGCCGCCGAACAGACTGTCGTTCGAACCGCCGCCATCAAGCGTGTCGTTGCCAGACGAACCCACTAAAGTGTTTGCGGAAGCGTTTCCAGTAAGGTTAGTTACGCCCGAACCGGCAATAAGCCATTCGACCGCACTTGTGCTACCCAAAACATAGCTATTAACATTGGCAAGAACAGTATCTGTGCCGGTTCCGCCAACCACGGAGTCCAGCAGGTCATCCACCACGATGGAATCGTTGCCGGTTCCGCCAACCACGGTATCGACTCCAATGCCGCCATCCAAGATGTTATTGCCGTTACCGCCTGACAAGCTGTCTCCGCCACCGCCGCCAACCAAGCTGTCTGAGGAGTTCCCTCCAACGATTGTGTTAGCGTCGGCATTTCCGGAAAGGGTGGTAATACCCGTTCCGGCAATAAGCCACTCCACAGAGCTGGATGCCGTCAAGACATAGCTGTTAACATTGGCGATGACGCTGTCGGTTCCGGAACCCCCGCTAACCGAGTCATTTAAATTATCAACAGCGATGGCGTCATTGCCATTACCGCCGATCAAGGTATCGGTTCCAGTTCCTCCAAAAAGGCTGTCATTGCCGTCTCCGCCATCAAGCGTGTCGTTGCCAGACGAACCCACTAAAGTGTTTGCGGAAGCGTTTCCAGTAAGGTTAGTTACGCCCGAACCGGCAATAAGCCATTCGACCGCACTTGTGCTACCCAAAACATAGCTATTCACATTGGCAAGAACAGTATCGGTTCCGGTTCCGCCAACCACGGAGTCCAGCAGGTCATCCACTACGATGGAATCGTTGCCAGTGCCTCCTACCATGGTGTCGACTCCAATGCCGCCATCCAAGGTGTTATTGCCGTTACCGCCTGACAAGCTGTCATCGCCATCCGCACCATCTAGTCGGTCGGCTCCGTTTCCTCCGGCTAAAGTGTCGTTTCCGTCACCCCCGAAAATCGAAACCCCAAACCCCAACGGAAAATCGGACGCAATGATCCGGTCGGCACTCGCCCCGCCAAAAACCGTTTGAAAACCCGACAGCGAGGCATTGCCGCCCAAAGTCACTTGGTTGCCGACCGCATCGGAGAGTGTTAAAACCTCAATCTTGGTGTTGCCATTGACCGTAGCAGCGGCCATTCCTTCGAGAGTTGAATCGTTAAAAACAACTGCGGCCGTAAAGCCCAAGGTGTCCGAGCCCGAGTCACCTGCCAGTGTTGACTTGTCCAACGCAAAATCAGCAACTGTTGTGTAGTTTCTAATCACGGGAATCGGATTTGAGGATGCGGTTCAAGAGACCAAGAATTGAATCGGCATTTTTTTGGAAATCTTGACGCATTTTTTGGGGTGTAAAAAAAGCCGCACTTCTCGTAATAGACCCACGCTCGATTTTGTCAATCTTGCCGCCAGCCCTTTATCGATCTATTTACAGCATCGTTCCATGGCCCGAAATTTCCTCTTGATCCACCCAAACTTTCCCGGCCAGTTCCTCCATGTGGCAAGGCGGTTGATTGCCGAGGGGCATGAGGTCGTGGGTCTGGGCGAGGCGGGAAATCTGAAACGGCAGGCGGGGTTTGTGCGCGGGGCCAAACTTGTCGGGTATTCGTTGAAGAACCGCGCTTCCAAAGCCCACCACTACGCGCGGCTTTTCGAGGACAGCACCGTGCGCGCGCAGGCGACTCTGCAACTTTGCCTCAATCTGAAAAAGGAAGGCTTCCGCCCGGATGTGATCGCGGGCCATACAGGGTGGGGGGATATGCTCTTTCTGCGCGAGGTTTTCCCGCAGGCGAGGATTTGCGGCTACTTCGAATACTACTACCGGCCCGAGGGCGCGGACATCGGCTTCGATCCCGAGTTTCCCGTCACACTCGACAACCGGCTCGAGGTTCGCTCGAAAAACGCCACGGCGCTTCTGACCTGGCCCGAGTGCAATATGCGCTGGACGCCGACGCGCTGGCAGGCCTCGCTTTTTCCCGAGGAATTGCGCGGCGGGTTGGCGGTGCGGCACGAGGGGATTGATACGGAAAAACTCAAACCCGATCCCGGCGCGAAGATTCAGTTGCCGGATGGGTCGCGTTTCCACGCGGGCGAGGAAATCCTGACCTTCATCAATCGCGGCATGGAGCCTTATCGCGGCATCCATATTTTTATGCGCGCCCTGCCGGAAATCCTCGCGCGGCGTCCGCAGGCACGGGTGTTGCTCGTGGGTCGCGAAGGCGAGACACCCTACGGCAACAATCCCAAAGACGGTCTGACCTGGCGGGAGCGGCTTCTGCGCGAGATCGGGCCGGGGATCGATCTCACGCGGGTTCATTTTCTCGGGCGAATCACGCACGAAGCCCATGTGCGCGTCCTGCAAATGTCCCGCGCCCATGTTTACCTGACCTACCCCTACTTTCTCTCGTGGTCGATGCTCGAGGCCATGTCCGCCGGCTGTCTCGTGATCGGCTCAAACACGCCGCCGGTGTCCGAATTTCTCGAGCATGAAAAAAACGGCCTGCTGGTGGATTTTTTCGATGTCAAAGGCCTCGCCAACCGTGCCTGCGAGGCGCTCGCGGAGCCGGAGAAATTTGCTCCCTTGCGTGTGGCGGCACGGCAGAGGGTCATTGAGGAACTCGACCTGCACACCCGCTGCGTGCCGGCCCTGCTTCGCTTATTTGAGGGCTCCTGATTTTGAATTTCCCGCCGACGTGCCCGGCCAGTAGTCTCCGGATCACAATCCCATGACCAGAATGCGCCTCGATCGTTTCGACGCCTCCCGCAATCTCGACCGCGGCCGGTCGGTGTTTTTGGAGGCGCTGTGGTATGTCTGCAAAATGGTGTTTTTCCTCTCCGCGATTCCCTGGCCGTCAGGGCTGAAACGCGGACTGCTGCGGGTCTTCGGCGCAAAGATCGGCACGGGGGTGGTCATCAAGCCTCGGGTGAATATCCACCTGCCTTGGAGGCTCGAGGTTGGAAGTCACGCTTGGATTGGCGAGGAGGTGTTCATCCTGAATTTCGCCTCTGTCCGGATTGGGGCCCATGCGTGCGTCTCGCAGCGGGCTTTTCTTTGCACCGGCAACCATGATTTTCGGGACCCTGAGTTCGCATTTCGCAGCGGGCCGATTTCAGTGGGTGATGGGGCCTGGGTCGGTGCAGGGGTTTTTGTGGGGCCAAGTGTCGATATTGGCGACGAGGCTGTTGTCAGTGCTGGCTCTGTTGTTTTAAAAACACTCGAAGGCGGAATGATTTACTCTGGAAATCCTGCTATTCCAAAAGGTAGGCGGTGGAAAGAAGCTGAGCAAAAATTGGGGTGATCGACGGGACTCGAACCCGCAACAGCCAGGACCACAACCTGGAGCTCTGCCATTGAGCTACGACCACCAACTGAAAGCGCGAAATGCCGTGCTTGAGCGTTAAACCTATCTCTCCGCGACGGGACTTTTGTCAACGCCGTTCTTCGCGGGCGGCATGGCAGGGACCTCGCCGGTTCGCCGGTAATCGACGATCTCGGCGAAAACATAGCCGATGAAAATATCCACCTCGGCGCGGAGGGGGATTCGCTCGGCATCGTTCGAAATCCAGATTTTGCCGGAGCGAAATTTGGAGTGCGGCTCGAGCGTGTGGTCTTTTTTGTGATTCACTCGTTGGATGTTCAGGTCGAGTTGGAGTGCCTCGCGCGGGCCGTCTGCGAGGTGGATCGTGCGCGGGCCGGCGGATTGGATTTCCACAAAAAATGACGAGCCGCCGGGATAGATCAGCAGTCGCACGGTATCGCCTCGGGCAAGGGGTTGGCTGCGGATGAAGAGGATTCCTGCAAAAAGATCCCGCACGGGCTGGATTTTCACATCCTTCCATTTCGGCGTTTTTTTCCCGGCAGGGATGGTCTCGCTGAAAGTGCGAAGCGCGCCGTGAGAACCAGTGACAATGGTCGTGAGTGAGCGGTCGGAATAGGTTTCCACTTGATCGGAGCGGAGCGTGTGGAGGGTCGAGCGATCGACAGTTCCCTGAAAAGTCGCGTCCAACTGGTAGATCGAACGGGCGAGTCCCTCGGTGCCTCCGCGCGTGTCGAGGGCGACTTGTGTGCCGTTGTAGGTGATAGCCGTGTGGGCCTGGGCGGCCTCGATTTCAGACCAGCCAATTTTGTATTTGGCGATGAATGGAGCGAATTCGGGAAACGGGCCGATCTGGTCGGGAGTGAGGGTTTCCTGCCAAGCCTGCAGGCTGGGAGCGGTGACGATCGAGAGGACCGCCAACAGGCTCGGCCAAAACTTCACGCGGCGGGGATGACTGGCGTTGTTCCCTCCAACAAAAACCAGCCGCGCTGTCCGCCGGGCAATTCGCCGTGGCCCCAGCGCCCGCGCTTGGAGAGGATTTTCACCACGCTGCCTTGGCCAAGGCTGGTGATTTTTTGGGAGGGGTCCTCGGAGGGGGTTTTATAAAGCACGGCTCCGGCAGTGGAGAGGATCATCGCGTCGCGCGAGTCGGCCTCGCGCGGATCGACAAGCCACAGCACGACCAGCGCGGCAAAGCCGCAGACAATCAAGAAGAGCGAGGCAGAGAGGAGGGCGCGGCGGGATTTTGCAGCGATCAAGCCGGCCAAAAACAAAAACACCCCGAGCCAGAATGCGGCGGCGCCGCCGATCGCGAGGTCGTCGAGGGGAATCCGGCTGGTGACGGCGTTGTGCCAATTTCTCGAAGGCGAGGTGAGGCCGAGTTGGGCGTTGGCATCGCGCAGGGCGGTTTCGGCGGGCGCGAATCGGGGGTCGAGAATGAGCGTGCGGCGGAAGGCCAGCGCAGCCTCGGCCTCCTTGCCGACCTTCGCGAGGGCTTGGCCGAACTCGAAGTAGGCGGCGGCGGACGGCGGTGCGGCTTGGAGATGTTTTTCAAAATACGGAATTGCCGATTCGTGCTCGCCGTGGGCGACGCGGTTGCGGGCATCGGCGAGAAAATCGGCTCGCGCAAAACCTCCCGATGCAGCCAAGGCCGCACAGAGGATCAAAAGGAATCGGAGAATCCGGTCGCGCATTATCATGAGGACATTTTTTTGAGGGCTTCGAGAATCCGTGAACGGGTTTCGCGCTCGGGGGCGACGGTGGCGCCGAAGGAGTATTTGCACTCCGCGTCGCGGGCTAGAAGGTCCAGCAAGACATCTTTCGAGTCGTCGTCCAGATCGAGGCTGTCCAGCTCCGAGTCGGCTTCGAGAGGGTGGTCTTCAACATGGAGTAGGGAACGCAGGCACTCCGCCGCGCGGGAGAAAAATTCCTTGTCCGGGCAATCTTTCAACGCGGCGAGAAGGGCTTTGGTTTTGCGGGCCTTTTTGCGGCGAAGGCCGCCTTCGGAGCGAGAGATCAAACGGACCACCACGATGATCAAGGCCAGCGACCAAACCAATCCCAGCGCCGCATTCGCCATGAGGAACGCCGGATTGAGAATCGGGAGCGTCCAACTCGAGGACCCGACGGGTTTCAGCAGAGCGGGCGACGCTGCTTTGGCGTCCGCACCAATTTCGGATTTGGAAGCGGCGGATTCGGCGGCGGCGGGAGGTGCTTGAGTAGGCTCGCCCGCCCGAGCTTCGACGGCGAGCGGGGCTTGCGTGAGCGTCTCGTATTTTCCGGTGTCGGGATCGAAATAACTGAAGGTCACGCCCGGTGTCTGGGTTTGGTCGGTTCGCGCCACGAGCATGAACTCGTAAACTTTCTCTCCGGAAAAATTCACGCCGTCGGTCGGCTGGAACTTCTCGCTCGGCGGATAGGTTCTCCAATTTTCGTCACTCGTCAGAACTGGCGCGCCCATCGCCTCGAAATTCCCTTGGCCAGAAACCACCACGCGGAGGGTGACAGGATCGCCGGGGCCGGTTTTTTTGGGATTCACCGAGGCCTCCATTTTGAATTTCCCGATCGCACCGCTGAAATTTTCGGGCCGGCCCTGCTTGGGCAACGGGGAAACCTCGATTTGGACCGGGCGGGTTTCAACGGCGACCTGCCGCGCATTCGTGAACATGCCGGGCGGAACCATCCCGCCGAAATTGCGGAAGAAGTCGTCGAAGCCCGGCGGGACGCTGCCGGGGAGTTGCAGACGGGCCTCCAGCGCGGCGGGCGGAATTTCGAGCATTCCTGATTTCGCGGGGGTGATCGAGGTTTGGAACGCGAAGACGACATAGTTGTCGCCGTTCACGATTTGCTCGCGCTTCGGAACATTGTTGAGCTTTTGGGTGGTGAATCCCTCGCCGGTGAGATTCGGGCGGTCACCGACCTCGCCGCCGATCGATCCTAGAAAATAGTAGCGCAACTCGACGGGGATCGGCTCGCCGACCCAGGCTTTTTTCTTGGAAAGAACCAACTCGCCGAAAAATGGCACGGCTTGGCCTTGCGGCGTCGGCGGGGCGATGCCGGGATCGGTGGCGGGCGGCAGCATGGGTTGGGCGGATGGCATTCCCAGCGCCGAATCGACGACATTGAGACGGAGGGGATTTGTTTGAATGGTTTTTCCGCCCACCTGCACAGCTACTGGGGGGATGTCGAACTCGCCGGTGCGCTCAGGAATGACCGTGTAGGTGAAGGTGAGCGACGAGGTGATCTGAAAATTATTCATCTCGAACCGCGTCGAGCGGCCGAAAAGCTGAATCTGCAAGCCCGGCACATTGAGGGTTTCCGGAACATCGGCGGAACGGGCGTCACGGACAGTCAGAACGATTTCGACCTGTTGGCCCGGTGAGGTCGTGGGGCTGCTGAGGCCGAGAGTGGCTTCTTGTGCGCGGAGGGTGGCCGCAAGGGCGAAGGCGAAAAGAAGGGCGAGGGCTGTTCGGAATGAGATCATCGGTGTTGGGCTACCAGTCGCGGAGGACATCTTGCGAGGATTGCTGGGTTTCCATGAGATTCACTTTTTCCTCTTCGCCTCGGAGGGCATTGAGCAGGGCGCGGGCTTGGCTGGGTGAAATCTGACCCTCCTGCTCCTCCTCGGCTTGGGCGGGAACGCCCTGCGCGTCGCTGGCCGGAGTCGGGGTGGGCTGGGGTTGTTCGTTAGAGCTCTTGATGTCGCCCTTCTTCTTGTCGCCGGGAGTGGGCGAGGCCTGGGGGTGCGCCTGAGGCTGTTTCTTCTTTTCGGAATCGGGTTTCTGTTCGGGCTGGCCGGATTGTTCTTTGGGCTTGTCCTTGTTTTTCTGCTCGTCGTCCTTCGGTTCCTTACCCTCTTTCTCCTGCTGGTCTTGCTGCCCCTGTTGACCGTCTTGTTCCTTTTGCTGGGAGTCTTTTTTGTCCTGCTCCTCGGGCTTTTGTTCCTGATTTTGCTGATGGTCCTGCGGCTGCTGTTGTTGCTGATCCTTCTTTTGCTCGTCCTTCTTTTCCTGGTCTTGCTGTTGCTGCTGATCCTGCTTTTGATCCTGTTTCTGCTCTTGCTGCTGCTGTTGTTTCTCGAGGTCCTCGATCAGTTTCTTAACCAGCTCGCGGTTTTCCTTGGCGAAATTGTTGTCGGGATTGAGCTGCAGGGCTTCGTCGTATTGTTCGATGGCGTTTTTCCAGTTGGTTTTCTTGGCTTCGGGCTCCGCCGCGGCCTCGCCTTTTCGAACGAGCGTGTTGGCCAGATTGTAGGCCGCCGCTTCGCGGAGCTTGGGGTTTGAGGAAAGCAGGGCCTCGGTGAAATAGGTGGCGGCTTTTTCGTGGTCGCCGGTCTTGTAGGCGGCGGCGCCTGCGTTGAATTGCAACTCGTGGGAACCAGGCTGGCTTTGGAGTTTGTTTTCAAAAACCGCACCGGCTTTGTCGAACTGGCCGTTGTTGAATTCCTCCATGCCAGTCTGTGCCTGAGCATTTGGCAAAAAGGCCAGCAGCACGGCCGAGGTTTTCGCCAAGCGCCGCCGCCGGTCGCCGGGAAGCAACGAGAGCGCGAGCAGGATGGTCGCCACGGCCAGCGGCCATTGGTAGCGTTCGATCGGTTGGCGCGCGTTGAAAACCCCGTTCTCCGAGAGTTCCATCGGCACGATGCCCTTCTCAAAAATATCCCGCGCCGCCTCGGGGCCGATCGGAATGAAGAATCCTCCGGTCGCTGCGGCGATCTCGCGTAAGCGTGACTCGTCGAGCTTCGAGGTGACGGGCTTGCCGGCCTTGTCGCGAACGAAATCAGGCTGCCCGTCATCAAGACGGATCGGGATCAACGACCCCTCGGGCGAGCCGATGCCGACCGTGAAAATACGAATTCCCTCCTGTGCCGCGCGTTTCGCGGCCGCGATGCCGTCGGCGTCCAATTCCTCGCCGTCGGTAAGAACGACAAGCGCGCGGGTGTTTCCCTCAGCCTTGCCAAACGCCTCCAGCGCGGCATTGATGGCGGCGGCGAGGTTCGTGCCGCCGACCGGGATCAAATCTGTGTCGAGTTCATCTAGGGAATTCGTCACCGCCGAGTAGTCGAGCGTGAGCGGAGCCTGGAGGAAGGCTGAACCGGCGAAGGCGATCAGCCCCACGCGGTCGCCTTGCATGAGGCGCACGAGGTCTTGGGTGAAAAGTTTGGCGCGTGCGAGGCGGGTGGGGGAGACATCGGTAGCCATCATGCTCCGCGAGGTGTCGATGGCGACGATGACATCGCGGCCCTTTTGCTTGGTTTCCTTTTCGATGAATCCGTAACGCGGCTGAGCGAGGGCGAGAGCGGCAAAGACGAGCGCCGTCAGCATCAAGGCGGCGCGAACCGTGCGGCGCAGCGGGCTGACCGAGCCTGCCAATTGCTCGCGCAGTCGGGGGGCGACGATTTTGGAAACGAGTTCCCGGCCGCGCCGGTGCGACCACAGGAACAGGATGGCCGCCAGCGGGATCGCCGCCAGCAACCAGAACCAGTCGGGAGCGCCGAATGTCAGGGAAGTCGTCTCCATACAGTTTGCGAAAGCAGGATTTCGAGAAGCAGGCAGGCGATGCCGGGGATCAGGACATATTGAAAGAGGTCGCGGTATTGCGCCGTCCGCTCCACTTCGATCTTCGTCTTCTCCATTTTATCGATCTCGGAAAAAATTTTGCGGAGCGAGTTGGTGTCGGTCGCCCGGAAGTATTGGCCATTCGTGATCGTGGCGATTTCGCTGAGCGTCTTCTCGTCGAATTTCACGAGGACATTTCGATAGATCGTCCGGCCAAAGGCGTTCTGGAGCGGAAACGGCGCCTCGCCCTCGGTGCCGGCACCGATCGTGTAAATGCGAATCCCGAGCGCCTTGGCGGCCTCGGCGGCGGTGAGGGGCTGGACCTTGCCGGCATTGTTGTCGCCGTCGGTAAGAAGAACGATGAGCTTGGTTTTCGCCTCCTTGTCCTTGAGGCGGTTGGCGGCAGAGGCGATCGCGGATCCAATGGCTGTGCCGTCCTCGACCAACCCGATACGCAAGCGCTCGAGGTTTCGGATGAGCCAGTCGTGGTCCAGCGTGAGGGGACTCACGAGGTAGGGTCGGCCGGCGAAGGCGACGATGCCGATACGGTCATTCGGGCGCTGGCGGATGAATTGTTCGGTGACGAGTTTGACCGTGTCGATGCGGTTTGAGCGGCTGTTTCCAATGGTGAAATCCTCGGCGAGCATCGAGCGCGAGACATCGATCACGAGCATGATGTCCACGCCGGTGGCCTGAACGCGGGTCGTCACGCGGCCGAGTTGCGGGCGGGCGAGAGCGATGATGAAAAGGGCGAGGGCGAGGTAGCTGAGTCCGGCGAGGAACGCCCCGGCGCGGTTGCGCTGGCGGCTGCCGATTTCCGCCAGCATCGAGGTTGTTGAAAAAGTCACCGCCGCCGTGCCGCCGAATTTGCCTTTCAGCCAAGCCAGAACCGGGATGCCGAGCAAAAGCAGGAGCAGCCAGGGGTGGGCGAAGGAAAATTCGGAGAGCCAGTTCCTCATTTGGCGGGCTCCTTGCCGGGTGATTGCGCCTCGCCGCGAACGAGGCGGGCCGAGATGTCGAGAAGGTCGAGGAGTTCAGTCTCCGGCGCACCGGAGCGGGCGTATTTCAGCAAGTCGGTCTTCGAGAGGAAAACCTCGAGGCCGTCTTTTTCATGGTCGGTGAAAAACGGGCTCTCTCGCAGGGTGTCGAGGAATTCGATCGAGGTCTGCGTGGAGGCCTCCAATCCATATTCCGCTTGGATGTATCGGCGGAGGGCGTTGGAAACATTGACGCCGAATTTGTAGGGGTCGGCGCCGGAGACACCAGAGCGGAGTTTTTCCAAAGCCTCGAGCGCCTTTTGGCGATTGGTGAGCGGCGGTGCCTTGCGGGCGAGGAGTTTTTTCACCAATTGGAAAAGCAGAAAAAGAAGGACGGCCAACACAGCCGCGCCGGTGATCGTCATCCAGAGCGGATACGGCCAATACCAGACCGGCCCGACGATGTCGTGGAGCGGGGCGGGCGTGGGAGTCGGGGTGGGGCCTTGGTTGAAAGGGTTCATGCGGCCTGGCGGCGCTCGCGCTGCTCGAAGAAATTTCGCAGAGAAATGAGATAATCCTCCGTGGTGGTGAGCCGGACGATGTCCACCCGGCGTGAGCGAAGGAGGTATTCCAAGTCGGCGAGGCGGTCCTCATTGATCTCCCGGAGGGCCTGCCGAACGGCCTTGCTGCTAGTGTTCACATCGATCTGCTCACCTGTCTCGGCGTCCTCGAGCGTGATGATTCCGACATTCGGCAATTCGCTTTCGCCTTTGTCGATGACCGGCATCGCCACGAGGTCGTGGCGTTTGCTCGAGACCGTGAGGGCTTTGGTGAAATCCGGTGCCAGGAAGTCCGAGATCATGAAAACCACCGAGCGGCGGCTGACGACGAGATTCAGGTAGTCGAGCGCTCCGGCGAGGTCGGTGCCGCGGCCCTCGGGCTCGAAATACAGCATCTCGCGGATGAGGCGGAGCGTGTGCAGGCGGCCTTTTTTCGGCGGGATGAAAAGCTCGATCCGGTCGGTGAAAAGAATCAGGCCGACCTTGTCGTTGTTGTTGATCGCGCTGAAGGCGAGGATCGACGCGACCTCGGCGGCGAGTTCGCGCTTGCTCAACTCGACGCTGCCGAAAATGCCCGACGCGCTCACATCCACGAGAAGCATGACGGTGAGTTCGCGCTCCTCGGTGTATTTCTTGATGTAGGGCGCGTTCATGCGGGCGGTGACATTCCAGTCGATCGATCGGATTTCATCGCCCGGCGCGTATTCGCGGACCTCCTCGAAATTCATGCCCCGGCCCTTGAAAACACTGTGGTATTGGCCAGCGAACATGGAGTTCACCAACCGCCGGGTCCGCAGCTCGATGCGGCGGATTTTTTTCAGGATTTCCTTGGGATCGCGCGTCATGGCTTTCGAAAACAGGGTCGCCCGTTTTCTAGAAAAAATCAGGGAACCGGCACGCCGGCGAAGATTTGTTCGACGACGGATTCGGTCGTGATCGATTCGGCCTCGGCCTCGTAACTCACGCCAATGCGGTGGCGAAGGATATCGAGTCCCACACCCTTCACATCCTGCGGCGTGACATACCCGCGGCCGGCAATGAAGGCGTTCGCTTTCGCAGCAAGCGTGAGGAAGATCGTCGCGCGCGGCGAAGCGCCGTAGCGGATCATGCCGTCGAGCTTGAGCTTCGCAGAGGCGGGATCGCGCGTGGCCCAGACGATGTTGACGATGTAGTCCTTCACCCGGTCGTCCACATAGATGTCGTTCACGATGCCGCGGGCGCGGATGATTTCGTCAGTGCCGACGACCTGATCCACGCTGAGGCGCGGTGAGGAAGTGGCCATCGAATCAAGGATCGAGCGCTCCTCCTCACGGGTTGGGTAGCCGACATGGACTTTGAGCATGAAGCGGTCGAGTTGGGCCTCGGGGAGTTGGTAGGTGCCCTCCTGCTCGATCGGGTTTTGCGTGGCGAGGACGAGGAATGGATCGGGAAGCGGGAAGGTTTTTTCGCCGATCGTGACCTGGCGTTCCTGCATGGCCTCGAGCAAGGCGCTTTGGACTTTGGCCGGGGCGCGGTTGATTTCGTCGGCGAGGATGAGGTTCGAAAAAATCGGGCCGAGCTTGGTGGTGAACTCGCCGTCGCGGGGATTGTAGATCAGCGTGCCGATGAGGTCGGCGGGGAGGAGGTCCGGAGTGAATTGAAGGCGCTGGAAGCCGGTGCGGATCGAGTTCGCCAGAGTGCGGACAGTGAGCGTCTTGGCCAGGCCGGGAACGCCTTCGAGGAGCACATGGCCGTTGCAAAGGAGGCCGATGAGCAGGCGGTGGACGAGGACTTTTTGCCCGACGACCACGCGGGAGACTTCGTTGACGAGGGGTTCCACCCACTTGCGGTTGTCTTGGACATGCTGGGTGAGCTCGGAGGTGTTGATACTCATGGAATGATGGCTGCTTGGTTGGTGGGTTTTTGAGACAGGTTGGAAATCGATTTGTTCAAAATTTCAACTCGGGCACCGAGCTGGTCGAGCCGGTGATCTTTGTTGATTGAAGAACAGGAATCAAGCTGGCGCATGCCGGAAAACCAATCTATTTCCTCGCCGCATGTCGAAGACCGCGATCGTCATTCCCGCCCGCTGGGCCTCCACCCGCCTTCCCGCGAAACCGCTCCTGCCCCTCGCTGGAAAACCTCTCGTTCGCCATGTCTGGGAGCGCTGCAGCAATGTTCGCGGTGTCGATGCGGTGATCATCGCGACCGATGACATGCGGATCGCCGAGGCGGCGTTTGAGTTCGGCGCCGAGGTCGCCATGACCTCGCCGCGCCATCCGAGCGGCACCGATCGCATCGCGGAGGTTGCCAAAAACCTCGTCGGTTTCGACATCGTTCTGAATGTCCAGGGCGACGAGCCGTTCATCCAGCCCGCATTGGTCGAAAAGCTCGCCGCCGCCCTGCGCGAGGACAAGAAGCTCGAAATGTCCACTGCCGCCTGCGCGCTCGACCCCGCCGATCTCGCGAACCCGAATTGCGTGAAAGTCGTCACTGACCTCGCCGGCAACGCGCTCTATTTCTCCCGCGCGCCGATCCCCTGCGACCGCGATGGCGACGCCAATCCCTCGCGCCTCCGCCACCTCGGCATCTACGGCTACCGCCGAAAATTCCTGCTCGATTTCGTGAAGTGGAAACAAACACTACTCGAAAAATCCGAAAAGCTCGAGCAACTCCGCGCACTCGAGCACGGCGCAAAAATCCGCGTGATCAAAACCAAGCCCGCCGGCCCCGGCATCGACACGCCGGAAGATTTGAAGGCCGCCGAGAAATTCCTCGCGAAGCGCTAACCGGCGTGCGCCATGGCATCGCGGTAGAGCGCCGCGTAAACGCCATTTTTTGCGACCAATTCCGGGCCGGTGCCGTCCTCGGCGATACGGCCGTCTTTGAGCACCACGATCCGGCCCAGCCCGTGGACCGTCGTCAGTCGGTGCGTCACAATCAGCGTCGTGCGACCGCGCATCAGTTCGAAAATCGTTCCCATGATCGCGCTCTCGGTGCTGGGGTCGAGGGCGCTGGTTGGTTCGTCGAGCAGGAGGATCGGTGCGTTTTTGAGAAACGCCCGGGCGATGCCGATGCGTTGGCGCTGGCCGACGCTCAAGTGCCCGCCGCGCTCACCCACCGGGCTATCGAATCCTTGTGGCATTTTGCTGATGAAATCGAGCGCCTGCGCCTTGCGCGCGGCCTCGACGATTTCGGCCTCGGTTGCTCCGGGTTTTCCGTAAGCGATGTTTTCGCGGATGGTCGTGGAAAAGAGCAGCGTGTCCTGAAGAACCATGCCGATCTGCGAGCGCAGGCTTTTCTTTTTCAGCCGCCGCAAGTCGCGGCCATCGAGCGATACCACGCCGACTCCGGGATCGTAAAAACGCGGCACGAGGCTCAGCAGCGTGCTTTTTCCCGTTCCCGTCCCGCCGACAAAAGCCACCGTCTGGCCGGGCTCGATCGTGAAGTTGATATCCTCCAGCACTCGGCGCTCATCGGAGTAGCCGAAAGCCACGCCGCGAAATTCGATCCGCCCCTTGGCCGGGCCGAAATCCTCGGCATCGCGCGCCTCTGGCACATCGTCCTGGCTGTCGAGCACCTCGAAGCATCGTTGCGCCCCGGCCGCCGCGCCCTCCAGCGCCCAAGCGGTGTAGGTGAGTTGTTCGAGCGGTTGGTAGAGCATCAGCAGGTAGGCGGAAAAAACCAGCAAGTCGCCGAGCGTGAAATTTGCGGCGGGATTCATCACCTGCAGCGAGCCGATGTAATACATCAGCGCCGTGCCAGCAGCCATCAGCGTGCCGACCACCAGCGCGCTCGCTACCGAGGTCATATTCAACCGCATATTCGCCTCGAGGCTTTTCGACGCGCGACGGCGGAATTGATCGACCTCGAACGACTCGCGCCCGAACGCATGCACCATCCGGATTTGGCTCAATCCTTCCTGGGCGATGGTCAAAAGATCGCTTTCGCGCTCGTGGATGTCAGTCGATTGCCGGCGGACCTTCACCGCATAAAAACGAATCGCCCACACCACCGGCGGCAGGATGGCCAGCGAGGCGAGGGTGAGTGGCCAATTCATCCGGACCATCACGACAAAAGTCGCCGCCAACATCACGATCGAGGACAGCACGGTGGCGAAGCCTTTGTTATAAATCGTCTGGATGCTCTGCGAGTCGTAGGCCACGCGGAAGCTTGAGTCCGCACTGCGCCGGGAATCGTGGAATTTCAACGGCAACGCCTGGAGCGCGCTGTAGAGATCGGTCCGGAGTTTCAAGAGCGCCTGCAGGCCGACATGAACGAAAAGGTAGTTCGAGACGAGGTTGATCAGGCCACCGAGGAGACTGATCAAAACCATGGCGACGCAGAGCCAGAGGATCATGGTGGCTGTCTCAGTCTCGCCGAACCATTTTTGCAAAAGCTCGCGCGTGTCGGCCGTTCCCGCCGTTTTGTCGAGCACGCCATCGACGATGAATTTGAAGGGCCAGGGCTTGAGGAGATTGAAGCCGATGCTGGCCAGGGTGAGCGCCACGCCGCCTGCTGTGGCCCAAAGGAAGGGCCGGAAATAACGAATCGTCCGCGCGTAGATATTCACTGATCCCTAGCTAGGCGAGGGGCTTCTGTCGCGCAAGCCCTCAACTGGCGGCAGAATTGATTTGATCGAGCGCCGCCTCTGCCATGTTATTCACGGCCTCTTGGACAACATTTCCATTCAGCGCCCGCGCAACCTCGATTGGCAGCGGGCCTCGGCGCTCCTTTACGGAGATTGGGGAACCAGCAAGGCCTATGTGCTTGGTCTCGCTTTTGCGGCGACCGGGTTTTCCTCTTTGCCCGTTATTGCGGCCGTCTGCGCCCTGAGCCTGCTGGTCGGGCTGAACTACATCGTCATTTGCCGCTGCTTCCCGGACGGGGGTGGAGTTTATTCCGCGGCCGGGGTTCATGGGAAAGTCCTCTCTGTCGTGGCCGCGCTTCTGCTGGTTGCGGACCTTACTGTCACGGCGGCTCTGAGTGGTTGGGCTGCGCTGAGCTACCTCGGGGTTCCTAAGGATTACATCATGGTCTCGACCATTGGCGTGATCCTTCTGATCGGCGCGATCAATTATCTCGGGCCAAAACACAGCGGCAGTTTTGCGGTCGCGCTGGCCCTGCCAACCGTCGCGGTCATTATCGCCATCATCGCGCTGGCGATCCCGCATCTGACTTTTGAAAATCTCCAGCCCCTGAACGGCTCCGCGAGCCACATTTGGGTCTCGTTCGTGGGCGTCATCCTCGCACTCAGCGGCGTGGAGGCCATCGCCAACCTGACTGGAACCCTCAAGCCCGATAAAAACTCGCCCATCGGCCATCCGCGGGTCGGAAAAACCTCGGCCAAGGCGATCATTCCGGTCGCGCTCGAGGTCTCGCTCGGAACCCTTCTGCTCGGCTGGGCTGTGCTTTCACTCTCGCCCTCACTTGCTCCCCAAATGGTCGAGCGCAAGGAGGACATGCTTCGATTCATGGCCGAGCAATATGCCACGATGGCCTTCGGTCCGCTGTTCGGTCAGGCCTTCGGGTTGGTCGTCGGCGTGGTTTTCGCCCTCCTGCTTCTCAGTGCGGTGAATACCGCCGTGGCGGCGCAGCTGGGTTTGCTTTTCATGATGTCCCGCGAAGGAGACATGCCGAAATCCTTCTCCAAGCTCAACTCCTCCGGCGTTCCCGTAGCCCCGCTCGCCATCTCGATCGCGTTGCCGATTTTGATTCTGTTGATGACCGATAATTTCGACAGCCTCGCCGGCCTCTACGCGATCGGCGTGGTGGGTGCGATTGCGATCAACCTGGGATCCTCCGCGACCAATCTCAAACTGGAGATGGCGATTCCCGAGCGGACGCTGATGGTCGTGACCGCACTCATCCTCGTGGCGGTCGAAATCACCCTTGCCTACACGAAACACGACGCGCTTTTCTTCGTGGTTTGCGTGCTGATTGTCGGTCTGTCGCTGTGGGCTTATTCGCGCCGCCTGAGCGGAATTACAACGCTCACAGTGAGCAGCGAGGTCGCGAAGATCGTGAAGCCCGATGTCATCGAAAATCTCCGCCAGCCCGTGCAGGAATCTCAAAAAATCCTCGTTTCTGTGCGCGGGTTGACTCCGGCGTTGAGTTTCGCGCTCGACGAGGCCGAGCTGCGCAAAGCGGCTCTGTATGTCCTGTATGTCCGCGAGATCGCTGTTCTCTATCCCGGCGCGAACTCGAAGGGCCGCGTTTCTTGGAAGGACGACCCTGAAGCCAATGCCATCCTCTCCGCAGCCGTTCAAATCGGAAACGCCCGAAACATCCCGACGATTCCGCTGTTTGCCACGGCCACGGAAGCCGCCTCACTTATTGTGGATACCGCCGCAACGATCGGCGCGGATTTCCTGATTCTCGGCGCCTCGCACCGCGGCTCTTTGGCGAAGGTGCTCAAGGGAAATGTCGCCACGCAGGTCGCGGCGAGCCTGCCGGACAATATCCAGCTCGTTATCCACGGTTGACTGTTGCCGCCTCGAGGGGCATCGGGCGGTCGTGCTCGAGGTGACGCGAGCAAATGGCAAAAAACTCCCCGCGCGAATCGCAGCGCCGGATCGCGTGCAGGAAATGCTCGGACTCCTCCAAACCCTCGCCGAGAAAGTTCATGTATTTTTTCATCTTCTGCACTTGGGCTTTCTCCGCGACGCCGGGGGTGCAAACCGCCTCGTAGAGTTCCGCGATGTAACCCAAAACCTCGCGCCCAGTCGGGAGCCGCGCTTCGCGTCCCTCCAGTCGGTTGCGGATTTGGGAAAAAACCCAAGGGTTCCTGATCGCGCCGCGTCCAATCATCAACCCGGCAGCGCCGGTTTTTTCCAGGGTTTCCATCGCGCTCGCGGCCGAGCTGACATTGCCATTCGCCTGCACGGGAAACGGCAGAGTGCGCACGGCCTGTGCGATCCGATCCAAATGAACCCGTGGGCCGTATTTTTCTGTCACCGTTCTTCCATGGACTGTGAGCAGGTCGAGCCGGTGTCGGGCGAAAACCTCCAGCAAGGCGTCAAACTCCGCAGGACTCTCAAACCCGATGCGCGTCTTGACCGTAAACGCACCCCGCACCGCGCCGCGCAGAACGCCGAGGAGTTCGTCCACCCGGGGCAGGTCCCGGAGGAGCCCGCCGCCGGCGCACTTGCGATAAACAACCGGCGCGGGACAGCCGAGGTTGAGATCGATCGCCGCGACGGGGTGCTTTTCCAGAGCCTGCGCCACGCGGGCCATCGCCACGAGGTCGTTGCCGATGATTTGCGCTACCGCTGGCCGGCCGGTGGGATTTTCGACAATCGAGCGCAGGATCGATTTCTCCGGCACATAGTCGGGCGTAACCCGAAAAAATTCGGTGAAATACAAATCCGCACCGCCATGGCGGGCCATCAACCGCCAGAACGGCCAGTCTGTGATGTCCTGCATCGGCGCGAGCGAAAGAACCGGCCGCCCGCTCTGGAACAACTGCGCGAATGCCTCGCGCCGGCCGTTCAAATCTTCGACTTGATCCATCGCATCACCCCGCCGAGCACCGGCAAATGCTCGTAAAATCCGGCCGCCGTGTCCCAGAAATCCTGGTGCAGCACCGCGCGCCCGTCGCGGTCAAATCGCAGGAGCGTCACCCCGATCGTGCGCACCGGTTCCTTCGCGCCCTTGAACCCCACATCCATCGTCCAGCGCACATAAAAATTCCCGCCCGAGCGTGCCACATCGTCCACCTGGGTCTGGAACGAATCGACATGATCCATCGTTTTTAAAAAATAAGCCTCCACCGCCGCGCGGCCGCGCAGGGTTTTCAGCGTGTCGTTGAACCAAATATCCTCCGCGTAGAGTTTGGCGGTTTTTTCGCGGATACTTTCCGGCGTCACATTCTGGAAAAAATCGCGAAAGCGCGCGGCCGCCGCCTCGCCCTCCGAGGAGGAAAGATCCACGCCGGGCGCGGTGGCAGCTGCTTTTTGGAATTCCGCAGGGTAGCCGCCGCCACTCGGAGCACCGCATCCAGCCAACGCCGCCGCCAATCCTAGAGTTGCCAAAATCTTTTTCATCGAGGCGATCCTACACCTGCCTTCCCCGGGGAACGGAAGAAAAGTTGTTGATCTTGGCTCGGCGAACCTTGAAAACTGCGCCTGCTTTCAGAGAACCCTTGCCCCCGAATGTTTCGGCTCCTCACATTCAATATCCAAAACGGTCAACCTTGGGACCCGAGCGATCCCGACAATCCTCGCGTGGACCTCGATGGCGTTGGGCGTTTTCTTGCCGCGCAAAATGCCGACATCATTTGCCTGCAGGAGGTCGAGCGCGGTTATGACGGTGGGCGCCAGATCGAGCCGCCACCGCATCACAATCGGCTCCAAGATATTTTCTCCGGCTACGACTCGGTTTTTTCGTATCCCCTAAGGAACCACACCGAGATTCCCTTCGGTCTCGGCCTCGCGATTTATTCTAGGACGCCGTTGCGGGATTTCGAGCGGCTGGATTTGCCGGCGGCAGCGATCGAGTTCGAGTTCGGCGGGAAAAAACGGCACGCCTCCTCGCGGTTGCTGATCGGTGCGACGACCGAGATCGACGGCTCGCGTCTCAGGATTCTGAACACCCACCTGCAGGCGTTTTTCATGATCGGAGCGTTGAGTAATGCATTTCCCGATCAGAGGAATTTGGTCGAGGCGGAACTCCGCAAGCAGAGTGGTCCGGCGATTCTTGCCGGGGATATGAACACCGCGCCGGAGGAAAACCTCGTGGAGCAGTTTGAGGCGGTGGGATTTTCCACGGTTCAAAAAACCGAGCCGACTTGGAAGCGCCGCCCGTATGTGGTGGACCACATTTTCCGCAACGCCGCCCTTCGTCTGGTATCGCACCAAGTCCTCCCCACGCCGACCTCCGACCATGATGCGATCGTGGCGGATTTTGAATTCGTCTAATCGCCGCGCACTTCGCGCGCAAATTCGCCGACAGCCCGCTCGATCTCGCCCGCCAAGTCCGCGCGAGGAGTGGCGAATTTGGGGCGGAACCATGGGAAAAGCCCGACGAGATCGTGGAAGACCAAGATGTTCCCGTCGCAATCCTTCCCGCTCCCGATGCCGATGGTGGGGCAGGGGACAGCACGGGTGATTTGCGCCGCGAGCGGGGCGTGGACGAGTTCCAGCACGAGGGCCTGGACTCCGGACTCCGCGAGGGCTTGGGCATCGGCCGCGAGGCGCTCGGCCTCGGTGTCGCTTTTGCCTTTGATCCGGTAGCCGCCTTCCTCGACGACCCGCTGGGGAAGCATTCCGAGATGGCCGATGACGGGAATGCCCTCGGCGATGATCGCCTGAACCATCGGGAGGATTTCCCGGCCGCCCTCGATTTTCACAAGGTCTGCGCCGGCCTCGCGGAGGAGGCGGGAATTTTTCACCGCGAGTTCCGGCGTGGCGCAACTCCCGGCGGGAAGGTCGGCGGCGATGAGAGTTTTTTCCGCCCCACGGGCTACGGCGCGCGTGTGGTGGAGCATGTCGGCCATCGTCACTTGGGTCGTATCAGGTTGGCCGAGGACGACCATGCCCAGCGAGTCGCCGATAAGCAAAAGGTCCAACCCGCAGCCATCGAGCACCCGTGCTGTCGGGTAATCGTAGGCCGTCAGCCAGGCGAGGCGTCGGCCGGAGGATTTGGAGGCGCGGAGCGATGCGGGTGTGGGTTTCACGGAAAGGTCGGGGAGTATTCACGAACTGGCGAGCGGAGGCACGGAGGTTTTTTTGCAGAAAACAAATGCTGTCACGGGAAGCCAGTTGACACCCGGCGAGGCGGGCTTTTAGTGTCCGGCGTCTGCGGGGCATCCCGCCTCAAGCCGTGGGATCCGCCATCGGGACGCATTACCCATGCAATCGACTCTCGAAACACCTGTGTTGGTTCTGAATCGGCTCTGGCAGGCGGTAAACACCTGCAGCGCCAAGCGCGCCTTCACCCTCCTTTATCAAGGCCACGCTCAAGTGGTCTCGACGGCTCCTGGCAACGAATTCGTGACCCACGACTTCGCGAGTTGGCAGGATTTTTCCAACGAGAACCCCGATCGCGAGATGGTGCAGACCATTTCGATAAAGATCCGAATTCCGCGCATCATCGTGCTGTTGATGTTTGAGCGCTTGCCGAAGAAAGAGGTGAAATTCACGCGGCACAATGTCTTCGAGCGTGACGCGAACACCTGCCAATACTGCGGCATAGTTTTCTCTCGCGACTCGCTGAATCTCGACCACATCATGCCGCGTGATCGGGGCGGGCAGACGACTTGGGAAAACATTGTCTGCTCGTGCATCCCCTGCAACACGCGCAAGGGAAACCGCCTCCCGCACGAGGCTCGCATGGCGCTCATCCGAAAACCGAAGCGCCCGAAGTGGCGTCCATTCATCCACATTTCCGTCTCCACCAATCCGCATGATAGTTGGAAGCACTTCCTCGATATCGCGTATTGGAATGTCGAGTTGGGTGATTAGGAAATGAACGGATTCCTTGGCCGGATGGCGTTGGCGTTCTTTTTGTCAGCCGCGCTGGCGTCTGCATTCGAGCTGCCCGCAGATTGCCGTCAGTGCATTCTTGGGTTGGCTCCGGATTGGAAGTCCTCGCATGTAGAGGTGCGGATCTTTGAAAAAAAAGACGGCGGCTGGGTGCAATCCGCAGGGCCGTGGAGCGGGAGGCTTGGGAAAAACGGGCTGGCTTGGGGTCTGGGTCTGCATCCCGCGCCGACCGGGGGCGCTGCCAAACGCGAGGGAGATCTTCGCGCGCCGGCGGGAGTTTTTGCCCTCGGGGGTGCCTACGGCTACGCGCCGGCGATCGAGAAAACCCCCAGCCTGCCATATCGTCAGATCACCTCGCGCGACCTGTGGGTGGAGGATCCCGCCTCGCCCGACTACAACCGCCATTTGCAACTCCCCGCCGAGCCACGCACGGCGTGGGAGAAAAAACAGCAGATGAAGCAGGGCGACCACGCGCACTCGCTGAAACTCTTCATCGCCCACAACCCCTCTCCTGGGGCGGTTCCAGGCTCCGGGAGCTCGATTTTTTTCCACATCTGGCGAGCCGAGGGCGCGAAGCCGTCGGCGGGCTGCACGGTGCTCTCGGAGCCAAACCTCCGAAGCCTCATCGCCTCGATCGATCCGGCGAAAAATCCGGTTTATGTTTTGTTGCCGGAGGAGGAATACCGCCGGTTGGCAAGGGCGTGGAAACTTCCCGCCGTCGCGTCGCCGCGTGCCTCGCGCTGAGTGGCTAGAGTTTGTTTTCCCAGCCGAGCAGGAGATCCAAAAAACTACGGGCACTCGGAGCGTTGAGGAGTTTTTGAAGGGTCTCCGGCTTGCCGCACAGGCGGGCGATCGTGCCGACCACGCGGAGGTATTCTTGATTCAGCGCGGTGGGGATGCCGACCACGAAAACAAGCCGCACCGACCCCTGGATGTCGGGGGAGGGGAAGCCATTCGGCGAGCGTCCAGCGGCCATCACGAGCGAGTTCACGGCATTCGTCCGACCGTGGGCAATGACAATGCCGAATCCGTCGTCGGTGGAAACCGCCGGTGCGTTGCGTTCGAGAATGCTGGCGCGAAGGGTGTCCCAATTTCCGATGCGGATATCGCCGCGCAGCGGGAAGAGGAGTTCTTCCGCGGCGGTGGTTTGATCGAGCGCGTCGAGTTGGAGGTTGATGTGTTCGGGAAGGAGGATTTCGGAGAGAGAAATCATATATTGCTACCGGTCCACTTGAGCTTCTGGCGAATCACCTCGGTGAAGGGCCTTTCGGGGAGCATGGCCAGCGGAAGCACGCGCGGGCTTTTTTTGAGAACCAAAAGATCGCCGATGCCAAGCTGGCCGCAGCTTTGGGAATCCACGGAGACCGTGACGGTCTGGCCGGGCTTGGCGACTTGCATTTTGATGACCGAGGCGTCGCTCATCACCACCGAGCGGATCGAGAGCACATGCGGGCAGATCGGGGTGATCACGAAACATCCGCAGTCCGGCATGAGGATCGGTCCGCCGGCGGAAATCGAATATGCGGTCGAGCCGGTGGGGGTGGAAACAATGAGGCCGTCGGCGTTGTAATCGGTGAGTGGCAGATCGTCGAGGCCGACACGGATTTGGACGAGTTGCGAGCGCTCGCCGCGGCTGGCCACGACATCGTTCAACGCAAAAAAGTTCCTTGAGGCTCCGTCTTTTTCCACGAGGTCGGCCTGCATGAGATTTCGCGGGCTCACGATGTAGTCGCGATTCCGGATGCATTCGACGGCGCGCTGGACTTCGCCGGACCCGAGGCAGGTGAGAAATCCGAGCGTGCCGATGTTGATTCCAAAAACGGTGGGAATGGCGTCGCGCATTTTCTGCACGGCACGAAGGATCGTGCCATCGCCACCCATGATGACGAGGAGTTCACAGCGCCCGGCGAGATCCGCGATATCGAGGCTGGAGGATTTTCCCGCCAGCGGGGCGGTGGAGGCATCGAGTTCGTAGGGCAGGCCGGCGAGATCAAGTTCCTGCACCATGGCGCGCACGACTTCGGCGGCGGCGGGTTTTTCCGCATGGGCATGGAGTCCGATCATGAATTCGGTGGGAGTTAGACAAACCCCGGCCGTGAAAGCAACGCCAACCTCGTCGGCCCCTCGGGAGAATCGCTTGCGCCGCGATGGGCTGCGGGGAATAATTTGCGGCATGAGCACAGGACCTGGATCTGGTGGAAATGTCATTGCGGCCCTTTGCAGTTTGTTCATTCCCGGCTTGGGGCAATTGGTGCAGGGGCGGATTCTCGTGGCGTTCGTTTTTTTCATGGGCGCCGGCGTGTTGTGGTTCATCAGCTTCGGCAGCCTGGGGTGGATCATCCACTTGTGGGCCTGCGTGAATGCGGCTCTATGGAAGCCCTAGCGCTATGATCCTGAAAAACTACATCAACGGCCGGTTTGCTCCGTCCCGATACGCGACGGTGCGGCCATTCCTCAACCCTGCGGACAACTCAGAGATCGGCCAGGTGGCGGAGTCCTCGATCGAGGATGTGGAAACGGCGATCCATGCGGCGCGAAAGGCCTTCGACGAAGGTCCTTGGCCAAAAACTCCCGCGCAGGAACGGGCGGCGAAACTCCTGAAGCTCGCGGCGTTGATTGACTCCCGCGCGGCCCAACTTGCGGAATTCGAATCCCGAAACAACGGCAAGCCCCTTCGCGAGGCGGAATACGATGTCGCCGATGCGGCGGGATGCTTCCGTTACTACGCGGGGCTGGCGACAAAGCCGCAGGGGCAGACCTTCGAGGTGGGCGATCCGAACATCGTGTGCCAAACGATTCGCGAGCCGATCGGAGTTTGCGGCCAGATTATTCCTTGGAACTACCCGCTGCTGATGGCGGCGTGGAAACTCGCTCCAGGGCTCGCGGCGGGGAATTGCTGCATTCTCAAGCCCTCGGAGCTGACGCCGTTGTCGGTCTCCGTGCTGTTCGAGTTGATCGACGAGGTGGGCTTTCCGCCGGGCGTGGTGCAGTTGGTTTACGGAGCGGGTGACCCTGTCGGGCAATACCTCGCCGCCAGCCCGCTGGTGGACAAAATCGCTTTCACTGGAGGAGGAGTCACGGGGCGCAAGATCATGACGGCTGCGGCGTCGAACTTCAAAAAAGTTACCCTCGAGCTTGGCGGCAAGAGCCCGAACATCGTCTTTGCCGATGCGGACCAAAACCTCGCGCTCGAATACGCGATGTTCGGGATTTTTGCGGGTCAGGGTGAGGTGTGCAGCGCGGGATCGCGCCTTTTGCTCGAGCGCTCGCTGGCGAATTCTTTTTTGCCGAGGCTCGCGGCGTCTTGCGAAAAAATCGTCGTTGGCCCCGGTCTCGACGCCGGCACCGAGATGGGCCCGCTCATCTCCCGGGCGCACCAGAAAAAAGTCCTCGATTACATCCGGGTTGCCCACGAAGACGGCGCTGAGCTTTTGTGCGGAGGCGGCGTCTACACTGACCAACGGGCCGTGGGAAATTTCGTCCAGCCGACGGTTTTCACCAACGCCCGCCCCGACATGCGAATCGTCCGCGAGGAGATTTTCGGCCCGGTGCTCGTCGTGCAATTGTTCGACACCGAGGAGGAGGCGCTCCGCCTTGCGAACGACTCAATCTACGGCCTTGCCGGCGGGGTTTTCACGAGCGACGCCTCCCGTGCCCAGCGCGTCGTTCGCGGTCTGCGTGCGGGCATCACTTGGATCAACTGTTACCACCCGACATTCAATGAGGCGCCGTGGGGCGGCTACAAGCAGAGCGGCATCGGGCGCGAACTTGGCACCTATGGCTACGAGGCCTACACGGAGGTGAAACAAATCACCCACTGCATCAATCCCCAGCCGCTCGGTTGGTTCAAAAATCTCGCCTGAATGCGCCTCACGAATTTCCAAGGTCAGCCGGTGATCGAATTGCAAAACGGGCCGTCCCGCGCGCTGGTCTCTCCTGCCCATGGCGCGAGATTGCTGCGCTGGTCTGTCGGGGATTGGGAGGTCGTCCGATGGCCTGAGACGGCCGATTGGAGCAAGCCGCAGAAAGTTCGCGGGGGGAATCCGGTCCTATTTCCTTTCATCGCCCGGAGTTTTCATGACAACCAAATCGGATTCTGGAAATCCTCGGACGGCACCGTGCGTCCCGCCCCGATGCATGGATTCGCCCGCGATTCGGCCTTTTCGATCGTGACGGCAGACGACTCCTCGGTGGAAATGAGGCTCGAGGCGAACGACACCACGCGCGCGGTATATCCTTTTGATTTCCGATTTGAGGTCACCCTGCGGCTCGGGGTCGATTCGCTGGAGGTCTGCTACCGAGTGACGAACACTGGCCAGGAGGCTTTGCCCTGGTCTGCTGGGCACCATTTTTACTTCGGCATCCCCGCGAGCGAGCGCGCCGATTGGCAACTGGAACTGCCCTGCCGCCATTGGGCTTCGCAGGATTTTTCGACGGGGGAAATTCAACTCCGTGATCCCGCAACGGCTCGCGATGCCCTCTCCAATCCGGATTGGATCGACCGCCTCCATGTCGAGCCTGACCTCGACCGGATTCAGCTTGCGCACACCTCAACGGGCCGAACGATTTCATTCCAGGATACCTCGCCACAGTCCGGGAGTTGGCATTGCGCGACGACTTGGACCGAAAAGCCAGACTCCGATTTTTTCTGTGTCGAGCCCTGGAGCGCGCTCCCCAATGCGGCCGCCAACGGCTTCGGCTTGCAAACCACCCGCCCCGGCGAATCCCTCAAAATCTCCTGCCAAATCCTCGCGCGAAACACCTGATTGGATTTGAAATTCTTCAGCGTCGGGCTGGGAAGCGGGCTTCGGAAAACCTCCACACGCCCCAAGCCACCAAGAAGGAAATCAGGATCGAAACCGTAATATCCGAGGGATGGTGGGCTCCGATGCCGATACTGGCTCCGGCGATGGAGGCGGCGAGGGGAATGGCGACCACGAGTCCCCAAGCGGGCGAGGCGAGCACGATCACAGCGGCAAAGCCAAAGGCGGTGGCCGTGTGACCCGAGGGGAAGGAATTGTAGGCGGGAACGCCGATGAGCCACCGGCCTTCATGCTGTAGGCCGTAGAATCCCTGCTCGATCTTGGGGCTTTCGCGCGGGCGGGTGCGGCCGGTGGTGAGTCGGGAGGCATTGGCCACCATGCCGGCAAGAGTGGAGGCCACCATCGCGATCAGGAAAATGCGGCTCCATCTGCGGCTTCCCTTCCATTTTGCAACCAGAAACCCCAGCGCTCCGGTGACCATGAGTTGAGGCCAGTCCCCCCACCGGCGAATGGTCTCGTAGGTTTTGCGGAGCGGGGACTTTTTCCAGTTTGGTCCCTGCGACGAGACGAGCGTCTCGCGAACGGGATGATCCCACGAAAAAGAGGCCGGGATCAAAATGACGCCCAGCAGGACCAAGAAAAGCGGGAATCGGAATTTGGCGAGAAGGCTCAAGGCAATGGCGCGAAGATTGGCGATGGCGATCGGGGGCGTCAAGCGAAGGGCCGCAAAAAATAAATTGCCCCGCCCCTTCAGGCAGTTATGTATGTGGAGCTTTGTTTTTCACTGTCTCGATTTGATTAGCACCCCAGCCCATGCAGGTTACAGAACACACGCCTGAAATTTTTGCCGCCCGTCCGGCGAATTTGTTTCCTGCGGGCTTGAAAGTTGCCCGGGGCTCGACTCGGGAGCGGTCGATGATGCTGTTGTTTCTCCTGCTGGATGCGGCGGCTTGGGCGGGATCTTACTTGGCCCTGTCGGAGTTCACCGGGGATTTTAACCGATTCGGGTGGGCTGAAGTGCTTCTGCCGATGATCATTTCGATATTCACGCTCAGTTTGATCGGAGCCTACGACCCGCGATCGGAGATGAAATCCCTGGGCTACACGAGCGAGCATCTGATCACCTGTTTCGCGGCCTTTCTGCTCTCGGCTTTCGCGGTTTACTTGGTGGCGAGTTTCGGTGGCGCGGTGGCCTCGAGTCGCGCGATTTTCTCGGGTTCGTTTCTGGCTTTCACCCTTTTCTCTCTCTTCCAGCGGCGTTTGTTTTACTCGACCCCGGGCATGGCCAGGGAAAATCGCCGCCTGCTTGTGATTAGCGATGCCGAGTCGGGTGAGAGGTTTTTCAAAACTTCCGCCGCGAAGGGTCTCCGGGAGCAGTTGCACTTTTTTGCCACGGGCGACGCGGAAGTCGGTCGCAATGTCGCAGGTCCTGGAACGCCGGTTTACGAGGGATTGGCCGCCGAGGTTATTAAGGATCTGGAAGGGCATTCGAACTTTGAGCACGAGGGCATCGTCATCGCCACGCACACGGACCACCTGAATAACGATGTCCTCGCGGCGCTGGTCGCTGTGCATTTCCGCGAACTGCCGGTTTACACGATGCATTCGTTCCACGAAACCTTCTGGCACAAAATGCCACCCGACCTGCTCAGTCGGAGCTGGCCGTTGGATTCGGGGTTCCAACTCGTGCAGCACTCTGCTTTCGCTTCGCTGAAGCGGATTTTCGATCTCGTTCTGGCCTCGCTCACGCTTTTGATCATGGCCCCGTTGATGGCCCTCGTCGCCTTGCTGATCAAACTCGAGAGACGCGGCCCGGTTTTTTTCAGCCAGACGCGCGTCGGTCAGCACGGCAGTCTTTTCACCTTGCACAAATTCCGCACGATGGAGGTCGGCAGCGAGTTTAAGGGACTCTACACCGTGGAAGGTGACCCCCGTGTGACCCGTCTCGGGCATTGGCTCCGCCTCACGCGACTCGATGAGTTGCCGCAACTCTGGAATGTGCTCCGGGGCGAAATGAGCCTCATTGGGCCACGCGCGGAGTGGATCAAATGCGTGGAGCGTTACGAGCAGGCGATTCCCTATTATCACTTCCGGCACCTCGTCCGACCGGGCATCACGGGTTGGGCCCAAGTGAATTACCCCTATGGAGCCAACATCGAGGATACGATCGAAAAATTGATGTATGACCTCTACTACATCCGGCATTTTTCCATCGCCCTCGACGCCACCGTGATCCTGAAAACTCTTCATGTGATGCTTTTCGGCAAGGGCCGGTGAAACTCGAAAATTCCGCCAACCGAAGCCCCCTCCGGGACTTTCTGCCCCTCGCTGCCGGTCTCGCCGCCGTGTGGTGGCTGGCCATTCGGATGCTTTGGACTGATTGGGAGATCGATCCGCAATACAGCTACGGTTTTCTCGTTCCCCTCCTTTGCGTGGGATTGTTTCTGCAACGCTGGGGAGACCGCCCGGCGGCGGCGCCACCCGCCAACCTGTCGCGGAACCTCCTTCTCGCGCTGCCCCCGCTGGTTTTCCTTGCGGGAATTCAGCCGTTTTTCGAAGCCAACCCTGAATGGCGTATCCCGGGGATGTTCGGAGCGATCAGTGCGGTGGCGATCTCGTTGGTGTTGGTTCACTCGCTGGGCGGTCGGCCTTGGCTGCGGCACTTTTTTTTCCCGATCACATTTTTTCTCATCGCCGTTCCCTGGCCGCGCAACGCGGAGGAGGCGTTCATGGGATTTCTCATGGAAAAAAACGCCATCGCGGCGCTTGAGGTCCTGCATTGGTGCGGTTTCGAAGCCGTCCGGCGCGGAAATTTGATCTCCGTGCCAGGTGGGTTGATTGGCGTGGAGGAGGCCTGCAGTGGAGTGCGCTCCATGCAAAGCGGCCTGATGGCTTCGCTGTTTTTCGGGGAGATTTTCCGGTTCGGGATCTTCACGCGCGGGATGCTGGTTTTTTCAGCTCTGGGATTCGCCATCTTTGGGAATTTCATTCGTGCCACCACGCTCTCCCTCGTCGCTGCCACGCAGGGCCTGGCCACTTTGGAGTCGTGGCATGACGCCGCTGGCTTCGCGACGCTGGCTTTCACCCTTGGTTCCCTGTGGCTTCTCTCGTATGCCCTCCACTACCGGCGGACTCGCCACATGCCTCCGCAGAAACTGCCGCCACCCCCTCCCACCCCCGAGGTGCCGGGTCAGCTCCGGAGGGCCGCTTTTTTTGGATTCACGCTCTTGGTTCTTTCGCTGGGTGGAACCGAGGCATGGTATCGCCTGCATGAACGCCAGTCGCCTTCCTCGGCTGGCTGGACCATCCGCGAAGGCACGGCCGGAACGAAGCCCGTCCCCGTGGCTGACAAGACGCGCCGGATTCTATTTTTCCCCGAGGGATTTTCGGAAACCTTCCGAGATGCCCAAGAGCGCCCCTGGCAGTTTTTCTATTTTCGCTGGCCCGCCGGTCGCACGGCGGCGCAGGCCATCAATATTCATAATCCCGAGACCTGCCTCGGAAGTATCGGAATGAAAATGGTGCGCCAGCTTGAGCCTCTTGAAATCCGCGCAAAGGGAATCATCTTGCCATTTAATGTGTATCTTTTTTCCGATAGGGGACGGCCAATTCTTGTTTTTCATTCGATTATTGCAGACCGCCAACCGAATTCTCATAATGCGCCCATGTTGGAATCTGAAACGGGCATCAGCTCGAGCGAGGGACGATGGGCTGCCGTTGCTAGTGGAGTCAGGAATCGCGGTCAGCGTCTACTGGAAGCCGCCGTATGGGGAACGGATCATGTCGCGGAAGCGAGCGTGGTCTTGCAACGCTACTTGGAGCAATCCTTGGAAGTCGGCACCCCAGCCGTCCAGCCATGAGTGGGATGTCCGATAAAAAAGCGCCCCGTCGTCGCTCTGTGACCCCACCGCCCGAAAGCGAGGAAAATCCAGGCCCCGCTTCTCTGCCCGATCACAATCACCTGCCGGATTACGATGACGACCGTGGCCACAAACAACCCACCCACATCCTCCGGAATATCGCCTTCGACATCCGCTTTCAGATTGTCGCGGGCATCCTGATTTTTTGCATTATCGTCTCACTTTCCGCCCTGCCGATTTACCGAAAGTTCAAAATATTGCGAGCAAGTCATTTAATGGATCGCTGCGAGCAATACGGATCCGCTGGCAATCTCCAAAAGGCGTTTGTTTTCATGAGGCAGGCCGTTGTCCTTGCTCCGGGGGATGAAGACATCTTCCGCCGCGTCCGAATCTTCAATGCCAGCATCGGGGACCAGGCCGCGCTTGGGATTCTGGAGGCTCTGATGCTTGAAGGCCAGGCCCGTCCCGAAGAATTAGTCGTCCTTGCCGAGCAATCCCTCGTTTTTCGCAAGACCACCATCACCAAAGAGGCCCTGAAAAAACTCGAGCCCCATCCCTCCGCACGACGCACCATCGTCGAGATGCGACTCACTGCCGCTGAGGGGAATCCCCAAGCCGCTGTGGACCTTGCCCGCGCTTCGTTGCAGAATTTTCCACCCGCCGAGGGCGAGAAAATCCTGCTCGCCACGGCCGAGCTCGTTCTGAAATCCAACCCCGAAGTCAGTCGTCAAATCCTCGTTCCTCTTTCCAAAAAGAATTCCGAAAACGGCCTCGCCGCCCTTCGCATCCTCGCGAAACAGACGATCGACGAGGGCATCAAAAACTCCCCCGAATCCCTCGCCCTCGCGAAAAGCCTCGAAGCCCACCCGCTTCGCGCCAACGCCGATTACTTCCTCGCCGGGCAGCTGCAGATCCTCCACGACCCCGCTTCCAAGCGAGCCGTCCTTTCCAAGCTCTCCACCCGCCTCTCCACCCAGAACGAGGAAGAGCAAATCAGCTACGCGCGATGGTTGGCCGCCCGCCAATTCCAAGAAGAATCCCTCGCCTTTATCGGCCGCGACCGCGCCCTCGCCAAAACCGAGTGGCTCCTCATCTACCTCGACGCCCTCGCTGGACTCGGCCGCTGGAATGATGTTTTCACCATGCTCGATGCCAATTCCGTTTCGGGCCTTTCTGAAAGTATTCGGATGCTCTTCCTGGCACGCGCTGCGCAAAAATCCGGCGACTCCGAGAACGCCGCCAAGAACTGGCGCGAGATGCACCTTTCCCTCCAATACGAAAAACCCGAGGTCGTCTCCTTCGTGGCCGCCTACACGATGCGGATCGGCGAAAACGAACAAGCCGCCAAGGTCTTCACAGTTCTCGCCAGGCGGCGCGAGTCGGCCTTGGAAGGCTATCTCGGCATCATCCGATGCACTCCAAAAAACTCCCCGGCCATTGACCTGATCCCTGTTTATAACGAATTCCTCGAAGTTTTCCCGAACCTCGAAGAGGCCCGCAGCGACCGTGCCTACCTGCAACTCCTCACGAACCAGAGCGGATTCGATGCGGCCGTGCTTGCTAGAGATAACCTCAAGAAATCTCCAAATTCCCTCGCCGCGATGAGCATCGCCGCGCTTGCTCTCTTAAAGGATGGAGAGCCCGCCCAAGCCGATGAAATCTACAAGGACAAGCTCATCGCTTGGTCCACCGCACCCGAGCCTTGGAAAAATATCCGCGCCGCCGTGCTCTACGCCAACGGCAAAAAATCCGAGGCCGACGAGATCGCATCCACGATCAGAAAAGATCAACTCCGCCCCGAGGAACGCGCCCTCTTGCCAGCAGATTAGCCCCATGCCTCCCGGCGCCCCAAAGTCCGCCACTTGCCGTCAGGACGAAGTCCTCCGCGAAATCAAATCCTCCGGACCGCTCCCCGTCCGCCCCCTCGCCGAAAAGCTTGGCCTCAGCTACATGGGCGCGAAATCCCACTGCCTCGCCCTCGAGAAGCGCGGACTCCTCGCCAGTCGCAATACCCACCGGGGCCCCGGCCGACCGCTGCTCGTCTACGCCCTCTCGCGCCGAGGCCAAGCTTGGTTCGAGGAAAATGACAACGCCACCGCGATCTCCATCCTCCGCCACGCCCAAAACCTCTTCGGCTCCGCCAGCGCCGGGAAGCTCCTCTTCCTCCACTTCCAAGAACGCCTCGAAAAATACCGCGCCTCGATTCCGGCCAGCCTGCCGATCTCGGAAAAAATGGAACGCCTCACCGCCCTGCGGGATTCCGAGGGCTACATGGCATCTCTCGAGATCGGCTTCCGCATCGTCGAACGCCACAACCCCTCAGCCGCGCTCCACAAGGCCTTCCCCGAAGCCGACACCCTGGAGGAATCGATGTTTCGCCAAATCCTCGGAGTCCCCGTGCGGCGCAAAACCCAAATCCTCGGCGATCAATACGAAATCCGGCACGAACTCCACACGCCGCTCTCCCAGCGCCCGGCCTGATCCCCGCTACTCGAGCGAGTATTTCCGTCCCGGCACCGGAATCACCACCTCGGCTCCCTCGAGCCCCTTGAAAAATTCGAGCTGGAACCACTGCATCGCCGGCTCGTCGCCATGCACCAGCACGATCTTCGCCGGCTTCAGAGCCAGCACATAGTTCCGCAACATCTCCCGGCTCGAGTGCGCGCTGAAGCTGAACTCCTCCACGCGGCACCGCACCGGCACAGCCGGGAAATCCTTGTCGAGTTTCACCTCGTCCCCCGGCGCCGCCTTGCGGACTTTTGCCGCCGGGGAGTCGGGATCGGAATAGCCAACAAACAACAATGTCTGTGAGGCATCACTCAGAATCCGCCTTGCGAAAATATTCGAGAGCGTGTGCTCCGTCATCATGCCGCTGGAGAGAGCGTAGATCGCCTTCTTGCGAGGCATCGCATCCACAATCTCACGGCCCGAGAGCACATACGGCGCCATTTCTTGGAGCAGCTGCAGCTCGGGATGGCTCCGCGTGGAGTTTCCAGCTAGCGCGTCATAGACCGTCGTGACCTTCACGCTCAATCCCCCGATGTAGATCGGCAGCGCCGGAATCTCACCGTGGAGTCTCATTTTCCAGAGGATCGCCAGGATTTCCTGCGTCTTGCCGAGCGCGAAAACAGGAATCGTTACCGTCCCGCCATCATCGATCGCCCGCCGCACCGCCCGCGAAAACCTCTCCTCCTCACTCGCCCGCGAGAAGCCCGCCGGCGTCTGCGCATCGCCTCGCGTCGTCTCCATGATCAAAAAATCCACCCCGCCCTCGGGAAAGGCCGCCCCGCTCATGATCGTCTGGTTTTCGAAATTCACATCGCCCGTGTAGAAGAGCGACTTCCCCTTGTGCCGAATCAGAACGCCCGCCGAACCAAGAATGTGGCCGGCGTGGTAGAACTCGAAAGTCACCTCGTCATCATCCACCGACGGCTCGCCCGCGAGGTTGTAGCGCTGGCGCAATCCGCACCGCACCCAGGCCTGCTCGCAAAAATCCACCCCCCGGTGCGTGAAGAGCGGATACTCCATCAGGCTCAATTCCTCCCGCTGGCGCGTCATCACGCTCACCGAATTGTGCAGCATGATCTCGCAAATGTGCGCCGTCGGCTCGGTCATAAAAACCGGCGCCTGCGGCTCGCGGCGCGTCAGCACTGGCAACGAACCGATGTGGTCCTGGTGCGCGTGGGTGATGATGATCGCGTCCACCGAGCCCTCGGGCACTTTGGAAAAATCCGCCGTCGTGCCGAGTCCATCGACCTTCGGGTCCGCGCCGGCATCGAGAATAATGTTCTTCCCCCCGACCCGGATCCAATAAGAGTTCGCACCGATTCCCAAGTGGCGCGTGAGATTAACAAAATCCATTCCGGCGGAAGGTGCGCCCCCCCGCCCATTAGCTCAATTCAAAAATGCCCCGCCGCGTTGACTCTCCCTCCGACGGCGCATAGGCTCCGTCAGGTGAAAAAAAAACGGCTGCGCATGGAAAGACTTCTCAGAAAAGTCCCCGGCCTCAGCGAACACGAAAGGTTCCTGTTCGCCCGAAGCCTCTCCGCAACACCCGACGAAAGGTGGGCGATGCACCAAGCCCATCTCCGCTCGCTCGGCTTGTTGACGCGCTCACAGAGGAAGGCATTCGGTTTCAATTCGCCGGAATGACGGCCGCTATTCTGCAAGGTGTCCCCGCGACCACCTTGGACACCGACATCTGGCTGGAATTGCCAGAGCGCCGATATGTGAAGGCCCTCGATATCGCAAAAAAACTCGGCGCCGAAATCCTAGCTCGAACTGTTGTGGCACTCGCCGATGACACGCTCGTAAATTTTCTTTACCGCATCGATGGACTCAAATCCTTCGCCGACGAGTATGACCACGCCGTTGCGCTGGATTGGGATGGACGCCAGATTCGTGTTCTACCTCTCCAAAGAATCATCGCCAGCAAGAAGCACATCAAGCGACCGAAGGATATCGCCCACCTGCCGCTGCTGAACCAAACGCTGAAACTGAAAAAGAAGGTCAGCGAGTAGTCCTTAGCCCCGCCCCTCGTCGGCGTCGATGTATTGAAACATCGTTTGGATGTCGTCGCGTGCCTCTAGGCCGCTCTCCTTTTTTCGCCGCACCAGCGTCTCCGATAACTCGTCGTTCCAACCCCGCTTCAGCATGAAGCAATTCCAAATTTCGATCTGCTCCTCCGAGGGCTGTGTGCCGTTTTGGAAACACCACGTAAGGATTTCGTCGTCGGAGCCGCCTTCACCCACACGGGCGCGGAGGTTTTCGTAGGTCACGCCGAGCAGCGAGCTCGCCCGCTCGTCGAAGCCCTTGCCGAGATTCGCGTGGAGTTCGGGATGCAACTCTCCGGCGTTCATCAACCGGATTTTGTCGATCATCCGTCC
The DNA here is from genome assembly GCA_026398255.1 of Verrucomicrobiota bacterium. Taxonomy (GTDB): domain Bacteria; phylum Verrucomicrobiota; class Verrucomicrobiia; order Chthoniobacterales; family Terrimicrobiaceae; genus UBA967. The sequence continues at coordinate 28,459 of JAPLTG010000009.1, read as the reverse complement.
GAAGTAGACGATTCCACCGACGGTGTCTTTGGGTGAGCGCGGATATTTCATGGAGAGGAAAATAAAACAGCCCCATCGGAGCGGGAAGCTTTTCCACCGCCCGACGCCGTTGTAGTCGTTCCACCCATGAAATCCCACCGCAAGGAACTCTGGTTCGAAATCCCCCGCCGCCGTGCGTTTCTGAACATCACCGCGGAGGTCGAGGCCTGCCTGCGCGAGAGTGGGATCCGCGAGGGGCTGTGCCTCGTCAACGCCATGCACATCTCGGCCAGTGTTTTCATCAATGACGACGAGTCCGGCCTGCACCGCGATTTCGAAAAGTGGCTGGAAAAACTCGCGCCCGAACATCCCCATGCCCAATACGCGCACAACGGCGCCGAGGACAATGCCGACGCCCACCTCAAGCGCTCGATCATGGGCCGCGAGGTCGTGGTGGCTGTCACTGCGGGAGAACTCGATTTCGGGCCGTGGGAGCAGATTTTCTACGGCGAATTCGACGGGCTTCGGAAAAAACGCGTCCTCGTAAAAATCATCGGCGAGTAGTCGGATGCCGGTGCAGCTTGAAAAAAACTCGGCGGCGAATAGCTTTCACGCAGCCATGACGCCAATCGAATCGTCCAGCATTGCCCGCACCTCCCCCGCGCCGGCGCGTTTTCCCGCGCGGAGGTCGGTTTCTTGACCGCGGTCGAGCGCAAGCGCCTCGTCGAAAAGCGCAAGGCCCGCTCGGCCGTGTGGCGCGTGATTCATTGGCTGGGCTCGTTGCAACTCGCTCTGATCCTCATCTCCACGATCGCCGCCGCCTGCGCGATCGCCACCATCGCGGAGTCCGAGTTCAGCACCAAAATCGCACAGGTTTATATCTACAAGGCCCCGTGGTTCATCGTTTGGCTGATCGTTCTCTGCATCAACCTCCTTGCCGTCACGATCACCCGCTGGCCTTGGGCAAAAGCTCACACCGGTTTCATCATCACCCACTACGGCATCATCACGCTCCTCATCGGCGCGATGATCGGCATCCAGACTGGCTTCGAGGGAAATGTCACTCTGCACAAGGACAAGCCCCCCGTCCGCAAGCTCACCATCAACCGCAGCATCATCCAGGTCGAAAGCCCGAACGACACCGCGCTCTATGTCATGCCGTTCGACGCCTCGACCGCCCGCCCGAGTGAGAAACGCCCGCGCGTTTTCGAGGTTCCCAAGACCGATCTCGAAATCATCGCCGACGGGTTCAGTGACAATTTGATCAAGGAGGAAAAACTCGTTCCCGCCGAGGGACGCCAGCCCGGCGTGTCTCTCCACTTCACCAGCGCCCGCATGGGCCAAAACCTCGAAGTCCCCCTCGTGATGGAAAACTCCGCGCCGCAGGAGAAGGATTTTTTCGGCCTGGCGCGGATCGTTATGCAGAAAGACCTCCCGCCGCCCAAAGCCCCCGGCGGAGCGGAAACCCAGATGGTCTTTGGAAAATTCGCACCCGTTGTGCAGGGAGAGAAATCCACCGGTGTCCAAGTCATGCTCAGCGCCGACGGTCGCAAGGTCACCATTACTCCCCCCGACGGCGCCTCAGCCACCTATCTCCGCGAGGAGATCATGAACAAACCGGTTCCGACCATGGGAGCCACCGTCGTCGTGGAGGATTACTGGCCGGACTTTGAAATGCGCAACGGCAAGCCCGCCAAGAAGTCCGACCAACCTCTCAATCCCGCCGCCATCGTGCGCGTTCAGACCACTTCCTCGGACCCCGCCGATACCAAGCCCACTCTCCTCCTCGCGCCAACGGCCGACGGCATCCGCTACCAATTCCAGCGCCAAGGCGCCACTTACGCCTCGGGCGAGGCCAAGGTCGGCGAGTCGTTTTCCACCGGTTGGGCCGATTGGAGCGTGGAGCTGAAAGCCTTCTACCCCGAGGCGAACATCGTCAGCACCATGATCCCCGGCCCGCCCTTGCCCAGAGGCGAGCAAGGCGTCCCCGGCTTCCGCGCCCGACTCGTCTCGCCGGAAATCCCGAACTCGGAGAAACGCTGGATCGCCAGTGGTGACATCACCTCGATCACCGACGGCAAAAATGTCGTCCGCATCGGCTACGGCCTAGAACTCCGCCCCGTGCCCTTCACCATACGGCTCGTGAATTTTGAAGTCCCGCGCTACGAGGGCACCGACAAACCCTCGAACTTCATCGCCACCGTGGAGTTCAAAGAAGACGGCACAGGTTTGACCAAAACCGGCACCGCCCGCATGAACCACCCGGCAAGCTTCCCCGGCACGCTTTTCGCGAATTTCACCGGCATCAACTACAAATTCTCCCAAGCCGAGTGGAACCCCCGCGACCTCGGTGAAACCACGCTCCAAGTCCTCTACGACCCAGGCTGGCTGCTGAAATGGATCGGCTCGCTCGGCATCTGCATTGGCATCACCATCATGTTCTACGGAAAACCCAAAACGAAAAACGCATGAAACCTATCGCCCTTCTCGCCGCCCTGCTTTTCGTCCTCGCCGCCCCCGCGCGCGCCCTCGACCTCACCAAACTCGAAGCCGTCCCAATCCAAGAAGGTGGACGCAAAAAGCCGTTCCTCGTCTTCGCCGAGGAATCCCTCCTCGGGATGACCGGCAAAGCCCGCTACAAAAAAAACGACGAAAAAATCCCCGCCCTGAATGTCGTTACCTCGCTCTGGCTCTCCCCCATAGGCTGGGAAAACGAACCGCTCATCCTCATCGGAAATAAAAAATTCAAGGAAGCAATCGGCGTCGATCCCGCCAAAAAACTTTTCTCCTACCGCGAACTCGCCGCCAACGCCGCTCTCCGCGCCTCATTGGAAAATGTCTCCGCCATCCGTGCGAAAAATCCCAAAACCCAGCTCGACGCTCTCGAACGCGAAGCCTCGAACATCGGCATGCGCCTCGCTCTCTTCGAGGGAATCGCTAGCGGAAACCTCGTCACTCTGCTCCCCACCGGCGCCGCCGCCTGGACTCCGCTCGGAAAAAACGACCCCGCCCTTGCCAAGCTACGCGAAGGATTTTCAAAGTCCGACCAATCTCTCTTCGACGAAGGCGTGACTCTTCTCCTCTCCGAGCAATCCCGCGAGGAGGCCCGCTTCCAAGCCGATCCCGGCAAAATCTCGCTCGAGCTCACCTACCAAAAGCTCCACCCCGCCCGCTGGGCCTGGATTCTCTATCTCGTCGCCGGCATCGCCCTCCTCTCTATTCCCGGCCGCGCGGGCTACGCGCTCGGCTGGCTTTTCGCTGGCGCCGGATTTCTCATGCAGTTCGCCGGAATCATCCTCCGCGTCCTCATCTCCGGCCGCGCGCCGGTGACGAACATGTATGAATCCGTCGTCTGGGTCGCCTTCGGCACGATCCTCTTCGCGCTCATTTTCGAGTCGATCTACCGCAGTCGGTATTTCCTCCTCGGCGCCGTGCCCGTGGCCGTCGCCTCCCTCATCCTAGCCGACACCCAACCCGTCATCCTCGACCGCTCGATCCACCCGCTCGTTCCCGTATTGATGGATAATTTCTGGCTCACCACGCATGTGCTCACGATCACGCTCAGCTACGCCGCCTTCGCCCTCGCGCTCGGCGTGGGCCACATCATCCTCGGCAAATCCCTCTTCGGCTCCAAAGCCTCCCCCGCGCTTCACAACTACCTTTACCGCACCCTCCAGATCGGCGTCCTCCTCCTCGCCGTCGGCACTATCCTCGGCGCCGTGTGGGCGAACTACTCCTGGGGCCGCTTCTGGGATTGGGACCCCAAAGAAACCTGGGCGCTCATCGCGTTGCTCGGCTACCTGTTCCTGCTCCACGGCCGCATCAACGGAAGCTGGGGAGGATTTGGCATGGCCATCGGCGCCATCCTCGCCTTCCAAAGCGTCATCATGGCCTGGTATGGTGTGAACTTCATCCTCGGTGTGGGCTTGCACAGCTACGGATTCGGCAGCGGCGGCCTCCCCGGCGCCATCACCTTTGTCTCGATCGAAGTTCTCTTCGTCCTCCTCTGCGTGTGGAGGCATCGGATGGCCGTCTCCAAAAAAGAAATTTAACTCTAAAGGGGGCCTTGCTTTTTCATCAGCTCGTCCAAGAAGTTTGGAAGGTTGGTCACCAGCAATTCCTCGGAGCGAATTTCCTCTGCTGTCTTACAAATGAGAATTCGACGAGAGGCCCCGGTGAGATCGGCGGCTTTTTGGAGTCCCTGCATCATCGTTCTCGTTGGATTTGAGGTCAGCTTGATCTCGATCGCCCACCGCTCTCCCGCCCAGTCGAGCAGGAGGTCGGCTTCAATACCGTCTGAGGTTCTAAAAAAATTACGCTCCGCGCTTATGCCGGCCAAGTTCAGCGCGGCGAGGATTTGCTCGATTACGAAACCCTCCCAACTGTGCCCGACCCACGGTTGGCTGTAGAGGTGCTCCATGTTTTGCACATTCAGAAGGGCGTGAAGGAGTCCACTGTCGCGCCAGAAAAGGCGAGGGGTTTTGACAATCCGTTTGGCGATGTTTCCAGACCACGGACGCAGACGGCGGATCAGGAAGGTCTCCTCCAAAAAATCGCAGTATCCGATGACCGTCTTGTGGTCGATTCCGAGGGCCCCAGCAAGGTTCGAGGCGTTCAGCGGTTGGGCGTTCGCAACCGCCAGCATACTCAACAATCGGCGTGTGCGCTGGGGTTTCGCCGGAAAACCCCAGGCCGGCAAATCCCGCGTCGCCAGCAACTCCAAATAATCCTTCTGCCACTCCGAAAAAGGGCCGGCATCAAGAATCCCGCCATCCGGAAAACCACCCCGCAACCACAAACTCTCCAAACAATCCGTTCCAAGCGGGCCAGCCACCTCGGAATAAGCGAGAGGCCCCATGGAGACCACCCCCATGCGGCCGGCAAGCGACTCCGAGACATTTTGCATGAGGGCGGGAGAAACCGAACCCAGCAGGAGAAACCTTCCGTGGCGCTTGCGATCCGCATCGATCGCGCCACGCAATCGCGGAAAAATCTCCGGAGCGCACTGCGCCTCGTCGATTATCACCAAATCCTCCCCTCGCATCAACCGATCCCACTCTGCATCGAAGCGCAGGGCCGCCCCCTCGCTCTCCATGTCGAAATATTGACCACCAAAACTCTTGGCGAGTGTCGTCTTTCCGCATTGGCGGGGCCCCAGCAATGAAACCGCCGGATACCTCTCCAACTTTCCAGCGACCAGCTTGCGATAGAAACGATCGATCATTTATTTGCAAATTGGTAAACATATCCCAATTTGCAAGATTTTTATTTGAATGATTGCAGATTTCTGAGGTTGAGCAGGATATTTCATTTGGTTCGCCGAATTTGGTTTTTTTGTAGGAAAACACCTGATCAGAACCCTTTTCGCGGGCTTGTCAGTCGTGGTCCTTTCAACCAGCCTTCGAGGGAGTCGAACCATGAAAAATATCGCCGTCAAAATAGGCTAGGAGCAGCAGCGGCCGTTATCGGCCAGTGCCTCGGCTTGTCTGCAAGGTTGGACATGGCATGGCACAAACTCCGCGGGGCACATTACGCGGGCACCGCTGAAAGCCTCGTGGTAACAATCGAAACCCACCCGACTCTTAGCTGAACCCCACCTCATCCCACTTTGCCGAACCTCACGGATCTCTCCGCATTTCAATGGACCCTCGCCGCCCTCGCGGCGCTGGGACTCGGCATGAGTAAAAGCGGCTTTGGCGGCATGGCGATGGTTGGCATTCTCTTGATGGCCCAAATCATCCCCGCGCGGGAATCCACCGGCGTGATCCTGCCGATGCTGATCCTCGCGGATGTTTTCGCCGTGCGGGCCTTCCACAGCCACGCCGTCTGGCGCGTGCTTTGGCGCATCCTGCCTGCGGCAGTCGTCGGCGTGATTGTTGGCTGGATGGCGATGCCACTCATTCCGGTCCAATATTTCGCGCCAGTGATCGGCTGGATCGTCTCGGTTCTGATCGGCTTGACGATTCTGCAAAAATTTTCACCGCGCTTGCAGGAGATCGCCGCCGACCATCCCGCCATCGCCTGGCCGCTGGGCGTGCTTGCGGGATTCACCACCATGATTGCCAATGCCGCCGGCTCGGTGATGACGATCTACCTCCTAGGTTGCCGCCTGCCGAAATACGAATTCGTCGGCACCGCTGCGTGGTTTTTCTTTTTGATCAATGTTTTCAAAATCCCCTTCAGCGCCTCGCTGGGCCTGATCACGCCGCAGACCCTCGTCTTCAACGCCACGCTCGCTCCCGCCGTGATCTTCGGTGTTTTCGGAGGTCGAATCCTCCTCGGAAAAATCAATCAGCAGGTCTTCGAATGGCTCCTGATCGCCATGGCTCTCGCCGGCAGCCTCCGACTCGCGCTCAGCTGATTTTGAGAACCGCCGAGAGGATTTTTTCCTGCGCGGTGGCCATTCGTTTTTCTTTTTCCGCTGTGGTGTCGTCGTGTCCGGAGAGATGCAGGAGACCGTGGATGGCGTAGAGCGCAAGTTCGGCGATGGTGTCATGGCCAAACTCCTGAGCGCGTTCCGCGGCAATGGGAGCGCAGACGAGGATTTCGCCGTAGGGAAAAGTGATCACATCCGTCGGGCCGGGGATTCCAAGAAAGTCGCGGTGGACTTTCGCCATCGCGCGTGCGCCAAGAACCGTAATCTCGACGGCCGGGAGGCTGGCGAGTTCGGCGTTGTGTTTGCGGGCAATCTGCAGGCAGTGGGGGAGGGCGGCGGTGACGAGTTTTTCAAGGCGATCCGGTTCGTAGGGCGTCGAGCGGGCGCGGTGGGAAAAGTGGAGCGAGGTCACGGGAGTTGGAATTTTCAGACCCGAAGCGAAGCGCGAAAGCCTCGCGCAGCGAAGTAAGAGGAAGCGCCGTTGTGGTAGATGAACACGCGGCCGTAGCGGCGGTCACCGAATAGTGCTCCTCCCAGATTTCTGGTTTCGTCGGGCGTCCTCAGCCAGCTCGAGGTTTTGGTGTCGAACTCCCCGAGCTTTTGGAGTTGGTGGTATTCTTCCTCGGTCAAAAGCTCCGCCCCCATCGCCGTCGCCATGTCGATGGCGTTGTCCGTAGGTTTGTGCTCCTTGCGTGAATCCATGCCGGCGCGGTCGTAGCACACGCTGACCCGCCCCTTCGGCGTCTCCGGCGAGCAATCCGCAAAAACAATCTCGCCCGACTTCGCATCCTGCTCGATCACATTCGGCTCCCCGCCCGTCCGCTCCATTTCTGCGAGCGACCGTAGTTTTTCCGGCGCGGCCTGCAACCTCGCCAGAACCTCGCGCCATTCGAGATCCGGATGGCGGGCCATATTTTTGATGAAGCGAAGCTCCAGCACTTTCAAAAGGTCTTCGCGCTCATATTGGGGACGCATTGGAAGTCAGCGATAAATTTCTTTGCGGTGACGCACCCGGTTAATTCGAACGATGCAAATTGTGTCAGCGATTTCATAAACCACTCGATAGTCTCCGACGCGGATGCGCCAGTCGTTCGAGCCGCCGACGAGTTTGCGGCAACCAGGTGGGCGCGGATTTTTGCCAAGAGCTTTTATGGCGTCTATAACTCTGTCGTGAATCTCCGCCGAGAGACGCGCCAAGTCTTTTTCGGCGGCGCGTTCGAGCAGGACGCTATACATGGTTGCTTAATTGCTCTTCCGCTCTGCGAGGTAATCCTCCAGCGGACGGTAATAGAGCGGTTTTTTGCGCGAGCGCTTCAGGCTTGCTACATCGGCAGCGTCTTCGACTCGCTCCAAAAGCTCTTCGTAATGCTTGATGGGGAGAATGACAGAGACGGGCTTGCCTTTACGCGTCACGATTTCCGGTTCGCCAAGGGTCGCTTTCATGATTTGGAATCTATCACAGTTTATGCCTTCGCGTAAACTTCAGCTCCCTTTTCCACGAACTCGCGGGATTTTTCTTCCATGCCTTTTTCGAGGGCTTGCTGTTCGGTGAAGCCCTGCTCGGCGGCGTATTTGCGGACATCTTCGGTGATTTTCATCGAGCAGAAGTGTGGGCCGCACATGGAGCAGAAGTGGGCGCTCTTGGCACCTTCCTGCGGGAGGGTTTCGTCGTGGAATTCACGGGCGGTTTCGGGGTCGAGGCCGAGGTTGAATTGGTCCTCCCAGCGGAATTCGAAGCGGGCTTTTGAGAGGGCGTTGTCGCGGTATTGAGCGCCGGGGTGGCCCTTGGCGAGGTCGGCGGCGTGGGCGGCGATTTTGTAGGCGATCACGCCGTCTTTCACATCCTTCTTGTTCGGCAGGCCGAGGTGTTCCTTGGGTGTGACATAGCAGAGCATCGCGCAGCCATACCAACCGATCATCGCGGCTCCGATGCCGCTCGTGATGTGGTCGTAGCCTGGGGCGATGTCGGTGGTGAGCGGCCCGAGCGTGTAGAACGGCGCCTCGTGGCACCACTCGAGCTGTTTGGCCATGTTTTCCTCGATCATGTGCATCGGGACATGGCCGGGGCCCTCGTTCATGACTTGGACGCCTTTGGCCCAGGCGCGTTTGGTGAGGTCGCCTTGGACTTCGAGTTCGCCGAACTGGGCTTTGTCGTTGGCGTCAGCGATCGAGCCGGGGCGGAGGCCGTCGCCGATGGAAAAGCTCACATCGTAGGCCGCCATGATGTCGCAAATGTCGTCCCAATGCGTGTGGAGGAAGTTCTCCTTGTGATGCGCGAGGCACCATTTCGCCATGATGCTACCGCCTCGGGAGACAATGCCGGTCATGCGCGAGGCGGTGAGGGGGATGAAGCGCAGGAGAACGCCGGCATGGATGGTAAAATAATCAACGCCCTGCTCGGCCTGCTCGATGAGCGTGTCGGCAAAAATCTCCCAGGTCAGTTCCTCGGCCTTGCCGCCGACTTTTTCGAGGGCTTGGTAAATGGGAACCGTGCCGATGGGGACGGGCGAGTTGCGGAGAATCCATTCGCGCGTGGCGTGGATGTTTTTTCCGGTGGAGAGGTCCATCACAGTGTCCGCGCCCCATTTCGTGGACCAGCGCATTTTCTCAACTTCCTCCTCGATGCTAGAGGCGACGGCTGAGTTGCCGATGTTGGCGTTGATTTTGACTAGGAAATTCCGGCCGATGATCATCGGCTCGAGTTCGGGGTGGTTGATATTTGCGGGAATGATCGCGCGGCCGGCGGCGACTTCATCGCGGACGAACTCGGGCGTGATTTCGGCGGGGATGCGTTGGGGGAAACGAGCGAAGATGCCGGGCGTGTAAGGGCTGTGGCCGATCTGCGCGGAGCCGGCGTGCTGTTTATTAAGATCGTTGCGGAGGATGTCGCCGCCGAGTTCGGCGATCTTCGCGCGGCCCATGTTTTCGCGGATGGCGATGAATTCCATCTCGGGCGTGACGATGCCTTGGCGGGCATACCAGAGCTGGGTGACGGGGTGGCCGGCGGACGCGCGGAGCGGCTTGCGGCGGAGGCCGGGAAATTCGAGGAGGCGGTTGCGCTCGGCCTTGCTGGCGTATTCGGCGTGGTTGCGGGAGAGGTAGCCGTTGTCCTGTGGCTTGACCTCGCGGCCTTCGTATTCGCTCACATCGGCGCGGGCTTTGATCCACTCGGCGCGGAGGGCGGGGAGGCCTTGGGTGACATCGCCATCGAAATTTTCGTCGCCCCAGGGACCTGAGGCGTCATAGACGCGGACGGGCTCGTTTTTTTCCAGCGAGCCGTCGAAGCGTTTGGTTGGGGAGAGCGAAATCTCGCGCATCGGCACGCGGACATCTTTGTGGAGGCTGCCCTCGACATAGACACGGGCGGAGTTCGGGAGCGGGTCGGTGCTGCTGGGTTCGAAGGCTTCGGCGGGTGCGATCATGGTTTTGTTTGGGTTCGGTGGAATGACGGGGGGCCGAATCCGCGATCGGATGCCGCTCCCTCCGCCGGTTCCAACCGGATCAGGTTCAAAGGGTCTCCCGGCGCCGTGGGGCGGTCGGGACTCTCAGCCAATCAAGGCTCCCCTGCTGGCCTTGGATCGTTCGTTAGTCGGGACGCGAGGTCAATGTGGAAAATGCGGGAAGCGTCTGAGGATGGAAAAGTTTTCGCAGGCGCGGAGGGTTGGCTGTCTCGGGTAAAAATATCATTGCCAAGACAAGCCCATCCTCGGACAAAGAGCGCGCGTCGGCACGGTGCGGACGCCCCAATTTTTCACATGAACGAACGAAGAGTCGTCGTCACAGGCATCGGCGTAATCAGTCCGGTCGGAAACGACCTGCAAACATTTTGGAACTCCCTCATCGAGGGCCGCAGCGGCATCAGCCGTTTTGAGGCGTTCGACTCGACAAATTTCGACTGCAAAATCGCCGGTGAGATCCGGGGTTTTGAGCCAGCTAAGCATTTTAAAAATCCCAAGACCGCCAAGCGCACCGATCGCTTTACGCAATTTGCGATGGCCGGAACGAAGCTGGCGATCGAGGACTCCGGCATCGACCTCGACAAAATCGACCGCACTCGCTTCGGCGTGATGATCGGCAGCGGCATCGGGGGACTTTACAGCATGGAAGAAGAGGCGCACCGCCTTGCGGATCGCGGCCCGTCGCGCGTGTCGCCCTTCACGATTGCCATGATGATTTCGAACATGGCCAGTGGCATGGTCTCGATGGAATACGACCTTCGTGGGCCCAATATGTGCATCGTCACGGCCTGCGCGACGGCCAACAATTCCATTGGTGAGGCTTGGCGTATTATCAAATTTGGCGACGCCGATGCGTTCATCGCGGGTGGGGCCGAGGCCACGATCACCCCGCTTGGCATCGCGGGATTCGCGTCGATGAAGGCCTTGAGCTGCCGAAACGACGAACCGCAAAAAGCCTGCCGTCCTTTTGACAAGGACCGCGACGGCTTTGTGATGAGCGAAGGCGCGGGAATTGTCGTTCTTGAGGAATACGAGCACGCTAAAAAACGCGGCGCGACGATCTATTGTGAACTCGGCGGCTATGGCTGCACGGCGGACGCCTACCACATGACGGCTCCGATGCCCGAGGGCGAGGGGGCCGCGCGCGCGATGACGATCGCGATGCGCCACGGCAAGGTAACCCCTGACCAAATCGATTACATCAACGCCCACGCCACCTCGACCGGCCTCGGCGATATTTGCGAGACGAAGGCCATCAAACTTGCGCTCGGTGAGTCCTCGAAAAAAGTTGCCGTCAGCGCCACAAAATCCGTCACCGGACACCTCCTCGGCGCCGCCGGCGGTGTGGAACTTGCCGCCTGCGCGATGGCAATCAAGCACGGTGTGATCCCGCCGACCATCAATCTTGAAAATCCAGATCCCGAGTGCGACCTCGATTGCGTGCCGAACCACGCGCGCGAGGCCAAGCTGCGCAATGTGCTCAGCAACTCGTTCGGGTTTGGAGGTCACAACGCCACACTGCTTTTCAAGGCGCTGGACCAGTAGAGCACTGCTTTGACCCCGCCGGCCGAACGCGTGTCTGAACCGACCAGCGATCCCGATATCGAGGTGCGGACTTATTTCGCCAGGGGACGAAATGCGCTGATCTCTCGCGGCGATTTCTCCGAGATTTTCGCCGCGTGGTATCTCCACCGCATGGACCATGGGATCGAAATTCCCGCCGCGATGGAGGATGCCGCCCGAGAAGCCATTGCCTCGATCACTCTTCACAGCGCGAGTCGCCCCTGGAAGGAAGCCTGTGCCTGGACGGTGAAATTTCCCGAGCCGCGACTGAATATTTTTGCTGCTGCCGACAATCACACCGGTTCGGTTATCGCCAATTTCCAGACCTCGGACTTGCAGCCGATCGGGGAGGGGATGTTTTATGCCGATGTCGTGGAGGACGCGAAGCCGCCGCGCCGGAGTGTGGTGGACTTCCGCGAGAAATCCTTCCTTCGCGCGGTGGAGATTTTCTATTCGCAGAGCGAGCAGCGCCTGGTCCGGTTCTTTTGGCACGGAGAGGAAGACCTCGTGATGGTCGCGGCGCAGCCTGACTGCGACGAGGAATGGCTCGCGGGGCTGACCCAAGAATCGATCCGCACGCTCGACGGCGATGTCGAGTTGTCCCTGCTCGAGAAGCGGCAGTTCACTTTCCGCTGCGGCTGCAACCAAGAGCGGATGCTGGATTTCATGGCACCCGTTTTTCAGCGGCAGGCGGACGAGCTGTTCCATGGTGACCCATCGATCTCGATCCTCTGTCCGCGCTGCGGCGCCCGGCACATCCTGACTCGCGAAGCGCTCGAGGCCCGCACCTCCAAATCTTCCCATGAATAACGAAAACCAATTCCTCTCCCCGGAGAAAAAAATCGGCGGCATCCTGACTCCGCTGAGCGCCATTCGCGGCCAATACGACATCGGCATTGGTGACACCGAATCGCTCGTGGAACTCGCGGGATGGGCTGCGAAAAAAGGTTTTCGCCTGATCCAAATCCTCCCCGTCAACGAAACCGGCAACGACAACAGCCCTTACAATCTCATCAGCTCGATTGCCTACGAGCCCTGCACGCTGGCCACAAACCCGCGCTGGCTCCCCGATCTCGCGGAATCCGATTTTAAAAAAATCACCAAAAAGCACGGAGTCGAATCGCTCCGCGAGGGGAAGGTGCAATACGCGAAGGTCAAGGCGATGAAGCAGGAGCTGCTCGCTGCCGCGTTTGAGAATTTTCAAAAGGCGAAAGGCGCGCGCGTCCGGCAGTTCGAAAAATTCATGGAGGAGGAGAGCGAGTGGCTCCGCGACTACGCGCTCTTCCGCGCTCTAGGCGCGTGGAATAACAACGACGAAGTTTTCACCAACTGGCCCGCCGAGCACCAAAATCCCGAGGCCTCTCGCGAATGGCACAGCACGCTGACCTCTAATGATGAGCGCCGCTTTGACGGGCTCGTCCGCTATTTCAACTACATCCAATGGGTGGCGATGACGCAATGGCGGGCCGTGCGTGAGGAATTCGACAAGCTTGGCATGGCGTTGATGGGCGACATTCCGGTGGGTGTGAGCCTTTACAGCGCGGATGTCTGGGCCGAGCCGGAGATCTTCGACAAGACGCGCTCGAGCGGCGCCCCGCCCGAGAAGGTTTTTAAATCCGATCCGTTCACCGAGCACTGGGGCCAGAACTGGGGCTTCCCGCTCTACAACTGGCAGGCGATGTCGCGCGACAATTTCGCCTGGTGGCGCCGCCGCCTGCGGGCATCGCGAGAGGTTTTCCACCTGCTGCGCGTCGATCACGCCCTGGGATTTTTTCGAATCTGGAATTTCCCGTGGCGTCCGCAAGAGAACGATCGCTTCACCTTTCTCTCGCCCGAGCAGGCCAAGGAAATCACCGGCGGAGCGCTACCGTGTTTTCTGCCGCGCGACGACAGCACGCCCGAGAACGGCGACTACAACCGCCGCCAGGGCGAAATGCTCTTCCGTGTTTTTCTGGAGGAGACCGGCCCGCACCGGCTCATCGCCGAGGATTTGGGCGAGGTTGCGCCGTATGTGCGTCCCGCCCTCCAAGCGCTCGAGATTCCCGGATTCAAGATTCCATTTTGGGAGACCGGTGAAAATGGCGCGCTGTTGGCGGGATCCAGTTACCAACGGCTGAGCCTCGCGACCTTTGCCACACACGATCACCCGACGATCCGGCAGTATTGGGAAAATTGGAACGCCGACGCCGCGCAAGCCGAGACCCGTGAGAAGTCGATTCACGAAATGCGTGTTGTTTTGGACTTCTGCGGTCGGCGGGAGATCGAGGTTCCATGCAGCTTCACGCCCGAGGTGCACGCCGCATTCATCGAGGGGCTTTTTGCCTGCGAGTCGTGGCTGGCCGTTCACATGATCACCGATATTTTTGGATTGAGCGACCGCTTCAATGTCCCCGGCGCCATCGGCGATCAGAATTGGACCACGCGGATCGAGGGCGCCATCAAGGAATGGGACCAACTTTACAAAAACCAAGTCCTCTTGAGCGTTGAGGCGCTGCAGAAAACTGGCCGGGTTCCTGCGGCCTGACTCCGTTAGCAGATTGCAGGGCATGACAAAACTCGCCACATTGGCTCCATGAGCAACAGCGCCACGATCAACCTGCCCGACGCGAGCGGGCACTTCGGCCCCTATGGAGGCATGTTTGTTCCCGAAACGCTGATGACGGCGTTGCAGGACCTCGAGCGCGAATACCACTCCGCCCGCAAGGATTCTGAATTCCGCAAGGAACTCGGGGGATTACTAGCGGATTTTTGCGGGCGCCCGACGGCCCTCTATTTTGCCGAACGGCTCACCGAAAAACTCGGTGGCGCGAAAATTTACCTGAAGCGCGAGGATTTGCTCCACACCGGCGCGCACAAGATCAACAATGCCATAGGGCAGATCTTGCTCGCCCGCCGCATGGGCAAGACCCGCATCATTGCGGAAACCGGCGCCGGTCAGCATGGCGTCGCCACGGCCACAGCTGCCGCGCGATTTGGATTCGAGTGCACGATTTACATGGGTGCGGTCGACATGGAGCGCCAAGCCCTCAATGTCGCTCGCATGCGTTTTCTCGGAGCCAAAGTCGTCGGTGTCACCGCAGGCCAGGCTACGCTCAAAGAGGCCATCAACGAAGCCATGCGCGACTGGGTTACCAATGTTCGAAACACCCACTACATCCTCGGCAGCGCGCTTGGCTCGCATCCGTATCCCATGATCGTCCGAGATTTTCACCGTGTCATCGGCGACGAAACCCGGCGTCAGATACTCCAGCGCGAGGAACGCCTGCCCGACCTGCTCGTCGCCTGCGTCGGCGGCGGCAGCAACGCCATTGGATTTTTCCATCCCTTTATAAATGACGAATCCGTCAAAATGACCGGTGTCGAAGCCGGCGGCGACGGCATCGTGCGAGGCCGCCACGCCGCGCGCTTCCAAGGCGGCAAGCTCGGCGTGTTGCAAGGCACCAAAACCTGGCTCCTCGCGGATGCCGACGGCCAGATCGAGCTCACCCACTCCGTCTCCGCCGGCCTCGACTACGCCGCAATTGGCCCAGAACACAGCTACTACCGCGACTCCGGCCGCATCGACTACGACTACGCCACCGACGACGAAGCCCTCGCCGGCTTCCGCACTCTCTCCGAAATCGAAGGCATCATCCCGGCCCTCGAAACCGCCCACGCCATCGCGCATGTCATCAAAGTCGCCCCCGCCATGGCCAAAGACTCCCTCCTCATAGCCAATCTCAGTGGCCGTGGTGACAAGGATGTGAGCCAGGCGGCGGAGATTTTGTTGGCGTGATGAGACGCCCTCGCGCAGATCACCGCGCGTTGAAGGTCGCTTTCCTCTTTATTGGGATGCCTGTGGGGGGGGCGGAGGATTTTGCTCTTGGAGTTTATCCCCACCTCGCTCCCGAGGTGGATGCCCGTTTTGTATGTCTCCGTGAATTGGGCATGCTCGGCGAGGAGGCATTGGCGGCGGGTTGGCCGGTGGAATTAATGCCGCTCTTTCCCAAGAAACGCATCAGCCCACTGGCTGTGTGGAAGTTGTCCCGTTGGCTTCAGCGCGAGGGGATCGATGTGGTTCATTCACAGACTTACCATGCTCATCTTTTTGGAGTCGCTGCTGCGCGGTTGTCTGGAGTCGCAGCGATTCTTCACCAGCAAAAAACGCTTGGAGAGATGCCGCTACGCAAGAGGGTTTTGTTCCAGCTCTGTTTGAGAGGTGCAAAAAAAATTCTCACACTTTCTGCGCAGACGCGTGCGGAAATCAGTTCAAGATTTTCGATCCCCTCAAGTTTGGTTGAAGTCTTGCCAAATGCGATTGATGACGATCTTTTTCGACCCACCGTCGACGACAAGCGGGTTCTCAGAAAAAGTCTCGGCCTCCCCGAGGACGAGATTCTCTTTGGGACGGTTGCCTCTCTGCATCCTGTGAAAAATCACAAGGCGACCATTGAAGCACTGGTCATCTTGCGTCGCCGAGGCCTGAGGCCCAAAGCCGTTTTTGTGGGTGATGGCGTCGCGCGCAAAGAGCTCGAAAATTTTGCGCTGGAGCAAGGGGTCGGGGAGCAGATTGTTTTTGCCGGACGGCAGCGACCATCGGTCCCGTGGTTTCAGGCCTTGGATTTCTTTGTGCTGCCTTCGTTTTGGGAAGGCCAGGCGCTCGCGTTGTTGCAGGCGATTTCCTGTCGATTGCCAGTTATCGTGAGTCGGATCGAAGGAAACACAGCGGTCCTTGGTGAAAATCATGCCGGCTATTTCGAGCCGAATGATTCGGCCAAACTTGCGGAACTCATCGCATCTGCGACCACCGATGCAGCCAGTCGAGAGGCCCTCCTGGCAAGGAACGCCGCCATTCCGACATGCCGCGATGCGGCTCGGCACTTGAAACGCATTTACAGTGAAATCGCATGAAGATCGCGATTTTCACGCCAACATTTCTGCCGAAGTGCTCGGGTGCGGAAATTTTTCATCACAATCTTGCGAGTCACCTTGTCGCGATGGGGCACGAACCGATCATTGTCCTTCCGCGCTCCCTTCATCGGCGTCTTCACGCGGAGCGCTGGAACCTCCCCTACGCGACAGTTCCTTTCCCGGCGAATATCTGGAGCTATTTCAAATACTCCGCACCTTTGGCTTTTTGGCTGAATCGCCGTATTCTTTCCGCTCTTCATCGGAGGCACGGCTTCGATGTCTGGCACACAGTGGTTCTCTCGCCGGCCGGTGTTTGTTTTGCAAACTGGCAATCACATACCGGTATCCCTGGCTTGATCCGCGCGGTGGGCGATGATGTTCAGGCGGTCTCCGGGGTCAAATCCCATCCGCACATGGACAGGCTCATTCGCCATTGGATTCCCCGCGCTAGTTGTCTCGTCTCCCTCTCCCGGGACATGTCGGAGCAACTGAAAAAAATCGGCGTGCCTGCCGAAAAAATTGAGATGATTCCGAATGCGGTTGATCAGCTCCGCTTCGCATTGGCCTCCGATAAGATGGCCGCGAGGGATGTTCTCCAAATTCCTCGAGAGGCCTTTCTTTTTCTCTGTGTGGCGCGGAATCATCCGCAAAAAGATTTGCCCACTTTGCTCAAGGCTTTCCAGATACTAGCTGCTCGTTCTTTACCGGGTGCGGTCCATCTCGCAATCGTCGGTCGGGGCGTTCCCTTGTTGCAGGGGCTTGTCGAGTCTATGGGCCTTAAATCTCAAGTTCATCTTATGGAGCTGACGCCAGAAGCGTCTCTGGGAGTCCCGCCTGAACTCCCACCGAGCAGGCTTGTGGAGCTTTACCGTGCGGGGGATGCGTTTGTTCTCTCATCGCAGCTGGAGGGATTTAGTTCGGCGCTACTTGAGGCCATGGCAGCGGGGCTGCCCATTATTGCGACTTCGGCGCCAGGCATTGTGGATCAGGTGGAACACGGGCGCGAGGCTCTTCTTTCGCCTTGCGGCGCACCCGAGATGCTGGCCGAGAGCATGAGAAAAGTATCCAGCGACTCCATTCTCAAACACCAACTTGGAGCCAATGCTGCGGAGCGCGCACAGAATTTCTCATGGGAAAATGTGGCTTTGAAATACACAGGCCTTTACGAACGCCTCATAGCCGAGGGCCACGCAAAGAAATAAAGCCCATGCGAAGAATCCTTGTCATTCAAAACAAGCGCATCGGCGATGTCATTCTCACCGCTCCTGTGTTCGATGTCCTTCGTTCGACTTTCCCGAAAGCAACTCTATCGGTGGTGATGGATAGCGCTTGCCGCGGGGTGGATTCCCTCTTTCCCGGGATAGAGCCGCTGTATTTCAACAAACGCAGGTTGAATTTCCACTTCTGGCGGCAAATTTTTTTGAGCCCTTGGGATTTATGTCTGGAGTTCACTGGAACGGATCGCGGGGTATTGGTTGCTGGGCTTTCCATGGCGCGGATCCGTGCGACCTATAAGCGGCACGGGGGCTCAGCAGGCCGCCGCATGGCCTTTAACCGATTTATTGAATCAGATGTCAAAAATCGGCACACAGTGGATTACCATTTGGATCTCTTGAAAGGCTTGGGAATCCAAACGGAAGGAGCGCGAAGGGGTATCTCCGTATCGTCGGACTGGGTTCAAGCCATGAGGGAATTCCTCAGCAGCCGAGGAGTTGGGCCCCATTTCGCCGTGATTCATCCTGGTGCGGCGCGCTCCGAAAAAATGTGGGGCGTGGACAATTGGATTCGCACGGCGGAATTTCTGACAACCACAGCCAATCTGGATGTTGTTCTGACCGGTGGCGGTCATTCAGACGAGCTGGAGCAGATCAGCCATATCCTATCCCGATCATCAGGGCGTATCTTCTCTTTGGCAGGCGAAACCACCTTGGATACTCTTGCCTCCACACTCGCGCTGGCCCGGATATATGTCGGAGTGGATACCGGTGCAGCGCATATGGCCGATGCGCTTGGTATTCCATGCGCTGTTCTTTTTGGGGCCACCAACCCACTTCACTGGGGGCCACGCGGCGAGCAAGGGAGGGCTGTTGGCGCATCGGGAGTTTCCAGTTACCCCCACAATTTTCCTAAATCATCCATGCAGGAGATTCCTGTCGCCAATGTCGAGGCGGCCATCGTTTCCGCACTCTCGGGAAGTTGAGGAGATTGACACCTGCCCAGCTATACCGAAAATGACGCGCTCATCCATGAAATCCCTTTCCATCGTGCTGCCTTTTTTCAACGAATCCGGCTCTGTCGAGGATGTCCTGATGGAGGTAAAAAAAGCCCTTCCCGATGCGGAAGTCATTGCGGTGGATGATGGAAGCACGGATGGAACTGGCGCAAAAATTGCCGCATTGAATGGGGTGAGGCTCGTTTCATTTCCTCGCAATCTTGGGCAAAGCGCGGCTCTTTTTGCGGGTCTCCAAGCGGCCACTGGCGAGATCATTGCGATGATGGATGGCGATGGTCAGAATGATCCTGCAGATATTCCCCGTCTTGTCGCTGCCTTAGAGAACGCAGATGTGGCCTATGGGTTCAGGGCTGTTCGTCGGGATGATTGGAAGCGCCGCATTGCCTCGCGCTTGGCAAACGCTGTTCGAAGAAAAGCTCTGGGTGATCGCGCCACGGATACCGGTTGCTCTCTGAAGGTCATTAAGCGTGAGCATGTCCAGTTGTTGATTCCTTTTAACGGTCTCCATCGCTATCTACCGGCTCTTTTTGAGCGGGCAGGCCTCAAGTTTTCAGAGATTCCAGTTGGCCATCGCCCCAGAAAAACCGGCGTTTCCAAATACACCATCAATGGCCGTGCGCTCCGAGGGCTTATAGATCTGGTTGGAGTGCGTTGGATTATGACACGAATGATTCTTTGGCCATTGGAGCTTAAAAAATGAGTTTTTTTTCACTATTGCACACAGAAATGGTTTCTTTTTTCAATATCCCCTTGGGTCATTTTTGGGGTATATCGGTGGATTCGGGTAAAGTCGTAGGTTATTTAGGAGCTTTGCTTTTTTCTGCCCGTTGGCTTTTGCAGATGGGTGCCTCAAAAATATCCGGGAAGCCCGTGCTCCCGCGCCTCTTTTGGTATGTGAGCATCGCTGGAAGCTTTTGCCTTCTAAGCTATTTCACTTTTGGTAAAAATGACTCCGTTGGGATACTTTCAAACCTCTTCCCTATGTCGGTGGCTATTTACAATTTGTATTTGGATTTCAGCCATAGAAAAAATTTGAAATGACTGCAAATCAGAATGCTACTTTTCTGGTGCGCTGGCCCATATTGGCGGCGTTTGTTTTTCTTGGGTTGAGCTTGATTTTATTCGGGCGCAATTTGGATTTTTATCTGTATGCGCATCCGGATGAACCTAATAAGGCAGCGCAGATCACGAAAAACGAATACAATTTTCATCACCCGATGCTGATGATCCGAACGGCGAGAATTGTTGCGGATTTTTCCGGAAAAGCGGCGGATTTTACATTTGTGATGCTTGCTGGACGTTGGGCAAGCGTTATTTACGCTTCATTGGCAGTGTTTCTTTTTGTTCTCATCAATGGTCGCCTCCATGGGCCGCTGGTAGCCGTGGCCACGGGGATTTTCCTGATTTCCAACCCACACCTTTTCGACCTTGCGCATTATTTCAAAGAGGATCCTTGCCTGCTGTTTGGTGTTGCGCTTGCTCTTTTTGCCATGCTTCTTTACTCAGAGAAGCCCAGAGTGTTAGAGGCTGGATTTGTTGGTTTGGCATGTGCAGTGGCACTTTCTGCAAAGTATTCCGCGGCGATAGTCCTCCCATTCGCTGTTTACCTTTTAGTGGCTTATTCTCAAAACAAACCAAGGGATTTGGCGGTTGCAGCGGCATTTTTTTGCGCGGGTGTATTTTTGATCAATTTTCCAGCCTTTGAAGCACTTGCGAAGGCCTCTGGAAGTTTGGACCGGGAGATCGATTCTCTCACGGGCCAGTCAAAAATTTCGACGCGCAGTGTGCCGCATGGAGTTTATTCAAACATTTACTGGCAATCGGCAACGCCCGTGTTGATTGGACTACTCGGGGTGTATGCGTTCGATGTTTTCAAGAGGAGATTGAAGCTTGCCCCGATGGAGCGTGTGATGATTTTTCTTCCCATCTTGTATGTTGCTGTTCTTTCCTTTCTGCCTAAAACTCACCACAGGTATTTTCTTCCAGTCGCTGTGCTGTTGGCGTGTTTGAGTGCTGTTGGCTTGAAGGATGTTCTCAAAATCCGCCATGGTTTTATCGTGGTGGTTGCCTTGACTTTACTATCTGTGGCGTGGCAAGCGCCGCGTTTATTTGCGGCTAATCGAGGGTTTACCGACGATCACAGGAAGGAACTCTTGGCTTTTATAGAAAATGAAATCTCCGGCGAATCCAAGATTGTCGAAGATAAACGGGTTGAGGTTACAAAGGCTGGTGTTCGAAATCTTGAAAATCGTTCCATTCAACCTAGCGACACTCTCGACTCGCTGCGTCGAGAGGGGTTTACCCATATCATTGTGAGCAGCAAACACTATGGGCGATTCTTTTTAAAAAGCTCCAAGCCCACGAAGGGAAATGAAGAGGAGTTTGAGCAGATGAAAAACTTTTACGAGCAGCTATTCCAAGAAGGCAAGCTTCTCAAGGAATGGGATATTGGAGACAATCTCTACCTCGCACCGCCTTTCCGGGTTTATTCCATTCAGTCGGAAAATAAGGTGGAGCCTTAGTCGGAGAGCTTCAGGGCGTTGACGAAGCGTTTCCGAAAGGCAGCCCAAGAATACTCCGCGACTACTGTGTGACGACCATTCTCGCCTATTTCAGCGCAGCGAGAGGGGTTCTCTTGGAGCATATTTAGCAAGTTGGCAACGCCCTGAACATCGGTTCGTTCGACCAAAAATCCGTTGATGCCTTCCTTTAATGGAAAACCGCAGTCTATGGTTGCGATCGTAGCGAGCCCACAGGCAGCTCCCTCGAGAAGCGATTTGGCCATGCCTTCATTTCGGGAAAGGAGAATTTGAGCCTGACATGTTGGGAGAATTTGAGCCAAGTCGGAGCGGAACCCCATCCAGCGAATGTTGGATTCCCGGGTCTCCTCGACCAAGTCGGCGACATCATCATCGACCTGTCCAATCACCAAAAGTTCGGCATTCTGCAATGCAGCCGTTTTCCAAGCCTCGACGACTTGTCGAATGCCTTTGCGCTCTCCGACACGGCCGCAGAAGACAAGGCGGAAAACATCCGTCCGAGTTTCTGGCGAAGGTTGATAAGTGTCGGTATCAACACCGCGGCCGATGACGTAAAGTTTTTCGTTCGGAATGCCGTGCCCTTGGAAGCTCGATCGGGAATTTTCCGAAGGGAGCAAAATCGCGTTGGCCAATGCGTATTCCTCATCCATCTCCTCGCGTGAAAATGCTGGCCAGCGCGGAGCCGCACCTTGTGCGGTGGATCGACTCCAGTGCATGGAGTCGTGATTCAAAAAGCAGGAGGCTCCCATTTTTTTACCGATGCGGAAACTTTGCAGCGCCCGGTCCCTCCAGCTGATAATTTTTGAATACCCTTCGCGCTTGGCGAGGCGTGCGCCCAAGGCCATGAAGAACCGTTTTTGAGCAGGGTAGTAAATGCTACGGGGCAGCCAGGAGAGAGCATTTGCGGGCGTCCATTTCATGCCGTGGAATGTGACGCCCGGCATTCCGGGGTTGCCTCGACTGACCAGATCGACATGCAGACCAAGCTCGCCAAGAGCCTGCAGTTGCTGTCGGACTACGGCATCAATGCCGTGTCGGGTGAGTTTTCCTTCGTAAATGTAGAGAACCTTTTTCGGCATGAGGGCGTTCTTCAATCAGATTTCGAAGGGTTCCATTTATTGCCGCTTTCATGGCCGAAAACGCGGGAGAACCCGTTGCCATAGACCCAATCCCTGTTGCCTTTCGCCAGCCACGGCATCAGCAACGAGGCCGCCATCCAATCGGTGCGCGAGAACCAGCGGTAGTCATACATGAGGGCTTCCTTCTGCTTCTGGCGGCGCATGGCGTTTCCAATGAAAAGATGGCTTCGCGAACCTGCTACCGTTGCCGGAACTTCGCTTATCTGGGTGTTCAAAAATGCACCGAGTTTCTGGAAAAAATGTGGGAGGCCGAGGCAGAGTTCCTCATAGCCGATACCCAGAAAGGGAATCTTATTCTGAAGAAGGATGCCTCGTATTTTTGCATTTCCCCTGTGCCAACGCAATCCGGCCTCGAGGCCAATCATCCAACCTGGGCGTGCCACCTTTTTTCGGGTTCGTTTGAGATCTACCGAGGAAACAACAGCCGAACGATAATCCCGGCACAGGTGGAGGGCTCGCAAGTCGATTTCAGAATAACGGGACAGCTCGGCAATCGGTTCGGCGTGCTTTGACGAATCCACGGCCCAGGCATCCAAGCCGAACACGCCCTGAAAAACGGAGAGCGCCAGATCATATCTTTGCCGCTGTCCGGCTCCTTTGACGGCATCAGCTTTGGCTAAAACCTGCGACCAGTATTCGCATTCCCGCACCTTATTCCCACAGGAACAAAACTCCTGAACGGCTTTTTCTGGTTCTTCTGCAAGGATCGTCACCGCGCGGTCGATGCCGCCCAAACCGATGATCTCGGGTTGCTGGCCAAGAATGAGGCTGGAAACGGTAGATCCCGAGTGAGGAAGGCTGGCGATATAAAGAAGTTTGTAGCGATTCACGACATTGTCTTGAGCCGACTGGCTCCTTGGACGCGGCATGGTCATTCTGGATTCATTGCCTGTCAACCTTCGCGAATCTTGCCGTGAGGCGAGCGGCAAAGTAGGAATCGTCTTCGTGTTTGGTAATCGTGAGAATCACAAGTTTGAAGTATTGAAGGCACTTCCTTCCACGGCGGAGGCCTTCTTGCAGCGGTGGGGCTTCGCTCTTTTGGTTCTTTTCGGGCTTCTCTACTACGGGGCTTATTGCAATACCGGCCTTGTTCTGTCAGGCGAGGGAGGGAGCAATGCGTTGCTTGCTTCAAGAATTCTTGAAGGTTGGCGGCCGATCGCTGACATGTTTGTCGGTTACAATTTGCTGTGGTTTTACCCGATAGCGGGCCTGTTCAAAATCACGGGTCCTCATATGCTCGCGATGCAGATATTTTTCATGAGCCTCAGCCTCATCACCGGCGCACTGGGGTTTCATCTTGTGAAAAAAACCACAGGGCAAGCGTGGTTGGCGCTGCTCGCTGGCGGGCTTATGATCCTTATGCCCGGCGCGATGTTCCGAAACTACATGGGATTCATCGGCACATTGGCGTCCTTTGCTTTGGTTTTTGGTTATGTAGTGCCCGCTAGCACCCATCTTCGACAGTGCCTTTGGATGGCATTTTGCGGTGCGGCTTTGAGCGTTTGCTTTCTGATTCGCATCGAGCCCTCTCTGTTGATTGCCGTGGTTTGGATCGGGCTTGTGATTCTTTATCCAATTGGAATTCGTGGATCATTCGTGCGGCGGCTGAAGGTGGTTGTTATAGGCACGGTTCTAGCACCGGTTGCTTTCGCTGCCGTGCACGCCCCCTTTGTTGTCCATGCTCATCAACGAGGGTTTGGTCGGGAATTTTTGAACCAGTATGTGCAGTTTTTTGGGCTTTTTCAGTGGGAGTTGAAGAAGGAGATTCAAAAAGCTCGTGGAGCTGTCCATTTAGAATTTGCTCATCCAGAGGGGAGTGCAACTCTCAAGGCGGGATTACCTCTTCCCGTTGCAACGGTCACAGTTGTTTCCCAGGACAGTGAAAGTGCCGGTCGCGATGGTCGCCGGGGGCGGCCGGATTTAAACGAACTGATCAAATGGAAGGGTTCGCCGTTTTTCACACTTTCGATTTATCTTCCTGTATTGGCATCAGCCATTTTGGCTTTTTCCGGAGGGCTGCTCTTTTTGTTTGGCATCACACGGAATCATGAAAGGGGGAGATTCTTTGGGTTGCTTCTTCTCACGACGACCGGCACGGCATTAAGTCTTTTTCCGCAGTATTTCTTTTTCCGTCCGGACAGCGTTCACCTGGCCGAGTTCATGGTGCCGTTCTATCCCGCGCTGGCCTGCGCGGCTTTTGCAGGATTGTGGATTTTCCAAAATTTCAAAACTCATATCGGAAGAGTCTGTGGGCTTGTGTTGCCCATCCTCTGTGGATTGCAGGTCATTGTGGCCTTTAATTCGCTCTATGGCCGTGAAGGCTCGGGAAGCATTCGCCTCGCACGGGGAAAGACGGCGATGTTCCATGCGCCTGGAGGCATTGACTTCCGCGTCAAGCCTGCTGAATTGCGCGACTGGGAGGGCTTGAGAGACGCTTTGCTCCGCCACTCCCAACCGGGCGATTTCTTGATCACTTACCCCTATGTGCCCCTTTTGAACATCATGGCGCAGCGTCCCTCCTATCAATTCAAGCTCTATGTGGATAATGCCACCGAGTCGGCCAATTTTTCAGCGCAAGCCGTAGCGGATTTTGAAAAAAACAAACCAGCGCTTGTGGTCATCAACAACCGCGATATCAACAAGACAGAAATCTCCCGCTTCAAAAACTGGGCGGCGCCTTTTTATCAACATATTGCAAATGAATATGTATTGGCAGGAACCTATTTTGGGCGCATCGAGGTTTTTGTGAGGCCGGACAGATGGACATCTACGGAGTCCCAGCCGTAGAGTTCAAGAAACCCGCATGCGGATCTGCTTGCGGAGGATGACTCCCAGCGCGGCGAAGAGGGTGAGTAGCAACGAGTCGCCGATGTGGCGGAGCTTGATGAAGAGGATTCGCATCGCGGGGCTACAGACCTCTTCCAAAGTTTTCCGCTAGGCAAGACATCGGAGCGGGGAATTTAAAAATCAGACAACGCGGTAGTGAGGGATTTTTCGATGGGGTGGGAGCCGTCGCCGCCGAGGTCTTGGTCGATTTCCTCGAGGCGGCGGATGAGGTCGAGGACATGGGTGCGGAGGTAGGGGCCTCCGGCCGCGGCGCAAAAATGTGTGCGGCAGCCGAGGGGGCGCGATTCGTAGATGAGGCAGCGGGAGGTTTTCGGGTCGAGGAGGGGACAGGCGCCGTCGGTGCGGGCGGGGAGGGTTTTTCGGCCGGTGGCGCGGAGAGCGTTGGCGGCGACGAGGGCTTCTGCGTAGGTGAGGTGTGGGGTTTTGCCGGTGAGCTTGAAATGGCAGCAGTCGGTGCGAAGGGCGCAGGAGCGCTCGAGGGGGCGGGCTGCGAGGTCGGCGTAGATTTTTCGAACCTGGCGGGCGGCGTTGAATTTCGCGGCGGAGAGTGGATCGGGCGCGGGCATGGGATTAGGGATTTTGGCGGCGGAGCATTTTTCTGAAAAGACGGCGGGTTTCCTCGAGAGGTGTGTCGTCGATGAAATAGGCAATGGCGGCGCGGCCGAGCGCGTAGGTGCCTGCGCCAGCGATGAAGCCTGAGACGGCGCTGCCCCAGAAGGGAACAAAGCGGATGGCTGCGCGGGCGCCTTCGCGTAAGGCGAAGCCGGCGGCGGCGTTGATGCCGAGTGCGGCGAGGAATTCCCCAACGAGCCTTGGGCCGACGGGCCGGCCGGAGGTGTGGACGATCAAGCCAACCATGAGGCTTTGCAGAGCGAGGAGAACGGGCAGGTCGGCGAGGGGGATGGGCTGGAGGCCGACAACGCCGCAGACGGCGCTGAAGGATTTCAGGAGTTGCGAGGCGATGAAGGCTTGCGCCCGTCGCGCGGCGGTGAAGCGAGCGAATTCCAACTGGGCCTCTCGAGGGAGTGTCGCGCAGAGGATTTCCGGACAGGTGGGGTCGGTGATCGAAAAGACCGCGGTGGTTTTTTCTGCAAGCGGGGGATTCGCGCGGATGAGGTCGTTGAGGCGTGGGAGAAAAGAATCGGTCGATGCGATGGCGATGATTGGCTTGCCGGAAGCGAGGGCTCTGGCAAGCACGGCGGCCATGGCTGGGGTGTGGAGTTCGGAGTCCAACACCAAAAGAACAAGGTCGGGCTGCGCGTGGGCGAGGGCGCTCTGGATATGGGAGTCGGGGGATTCATCACGCGCATCGAGGATTTTCAGGCGGCTGCCTGTGGCGTTGGAATATTCACGCCAACCTTGGTGGGATTCGCCGGTTGAGGAATGACTGGCGCCGAGCGAGGCAAGCAGAGCGGGGACGCTGGTGGTGGCTTCGCCGACGAGTTCGATGCGGGGCGGGCGCTGGCCTAGAAAGATCGCTCGGATGGGTTCGAGTTCGCGGAGGATGGGTTTGTGAAGGCCGCCTGGGAGTTTTTCCAAAAGCCCGGAGAGCCTTTCGTAGAGCCGGAGAACGGTGGATGGAGGGGCGGGATTCAAAGGTCTTTTAGAATGGTGGGGACATGGTCCGCCGGAGAAATTTTTCGGTGAATGGCGCGAATCAGGCCGTCTGGGCTGATGACGAATGTCGTGCGTTCCGCGCCCATGTATTTTTTTCCATACATGCTTTTCTCAACCCAGACGCCGTAGGCCTCGACGATGGCGCGGGACTCGTCGCTGAGAAGCGGGAAGGGCAGTTGGTGCTTCGCGATGAACTTCGCGTGGCTCGCGGGAGAGTCGATGCTCACGCCATAAATCAGCGCTCCCTTGGCGAGGATGGAAGCGTGGTTGTCGCGCACGCCGCAGGCCTGCGTGGTGCATCCGGGTGTGTCGTCTTTCGGGTAGAAATAGAGGACGACGCTTTTACCGTGAAGGCTGGAGAGGCTGATAGATTGGCCTTCTCCGTGGGGTCCGCCCACTGCGGTGGCATGGAAATCTGGAGCGATATCGCCGGGTTGCAAGGTGTGTTTCATTGGGTGAAGAATTTCACTCGAGTGCTGTGTGCGCAAGCCGTCGCCGTGTTTTTTTTCGATTGTTGGTAGTGGTCGTCTGGCGCGGTGGTGAATTATTGGAACGACTGGAGAGCCCCTTTAATACTGGCTTGGCGGGATTTCGCCACCGTTTCAAAAACGCCTCAAAAAACGCCCCGTAATTTTTTTTGAATTTTTTTTGAAAAAGCTATTGACCTCTGAAATCCGCTGACTATTGTGTCCCTCCCGCTGACGACAGGTCAGACGGAATTGATCTCAAGCGAACCAAAAAATCAGGTCCGAAATATCCGGTGAAAATTCTGGATTCGCGCTAGGTTCGAATTGAAATAGTTTTTTGAGAGTCCCATTCGGGTTTTGTCGGTATCGGCAAAATTCAGAACGCAAAATTGGAAATGACAACAAACAGCAATTGCTGAATTGTGCGTTTCCTGTCGATTTTGATTTTTATAGCTTCGACGTCTTTCCCGATGTCCTGTCTCACAGGCTTCGTGGAATAGATTAGTCAGAAAACTTTCCCGCGTGTTTAGCGCATGCGGGGCAAACTTTTCAACGGAGAGTTTGATTCTGGCTCAGAACGAACGCTGGCGGCGTGGATAAGACATGCAAGTCGAACGGGATTTTTTGTGTAGTAATACATAAAAAGTCTAGTGGCGAACGGGTGCGTAACACGTGAGCAATCTGCCGGGAAGTGGGGGATAGCTCGCCGAAAGGCGAATTAATACCGCATGTGGCCAGAGGGGACATCCCTTCGACGCCAAAGTCGCAAGACGCTTCCTGATGAGCTCGCGGCCTATCAGCTTGTTGGTGAGGTAATGGCTCACCAAGGCTTTGACGGGTAGCTGGTCTGAGAGGACGACCAGCCACACTGGAACTGAGACACGGTCCAGACACCTACGGGTGGCAGCAGTCGAGAATTTTTCACAATGGGGGAAACCCTGATGGAGCGACGCCGCGTGGAGGATGAAGGTCTTCGGATTGTAAACTCCTGTCATGCGAGAACAAGAAAGTGATAGTATCGCAAGAGGAAGAGACGGCTAACTCTGTGCCAGCAGCCGCGGTAATACAGAGGTCTCAAGCGTTGTTCGGATTCATTGGGCGTAAAGGGTGCGTAGGTGGCGTGGAAAGTTGAGTGTGAAATCCTAGGGCTTAACCTTAGAACTGCACTCAATACTCCCATGCTAGAGGAATGTAGAGGAGAGTGGAATTCACGGTGTAGCAGTGAAATGCGTAGATATCGTGAGGAAGACCAGTTGCGAAGGCGACTCTCTGGGCATTTCCTGACACTGAGGCACGAAGGCCAGGGGAGCAAACGGGATTAGATACCCCGGTAGTCCTGGCAGTAAACGG
>JAPLTG010000023.1 GCA_026398255.1 Verrucomicrobiota bacterium | reverse complement strand
TGCGACCAGCGGCTTGATAAGCGGCACGCCGAGTTCGGCGGGCAACGCAACCGTAACGATCAGTGCCGCGAATGCCGGAGGTTCCGGTAATCAGGCCTTGACCTTTCGCATCCTCCCCCAAGCCCCGGTGATCACTAGCGCAGCCACCGCCAACGGCACAGTCGGCAGTGTCTTCAGCCATCAAATCACGGCCAGCAACAACCCAACCTCCTACTCGGTTTCTGGAACGCTGCCAGCCGGGGTAAGGTTTAATCAAAAAAACGGTTTTTTTAGTGGAATCCCAAAAAGAGCAGGCAATACCACCGTCACCATCCGAGTTAAAAATGCCGTTGGCTCTACAAGCCAGTCGTTGACAATTCGCATCCTTCCCCAAGCGCCAGTGATTCGGAGTGCATTCAGCACTAATAGCACGATCGGCAGACCGTTTCGCTATCAGATCACAGCCAGCAACAGACCGGGTTCCTACTCGGTCTCTGGAACCCTACCGACAGGGTTATCCCTCAATACGACGAGTGGCCTGATTAGTGGCATGCCGACTGAGGTAGGCAATGCAACGATCACGATCAGTGCCTCGAACGCCGGAGGTTCGGATAGCCGCCTTTTATCTATTCTCGTCCTTCCTCAAGCCCCGGTGATCAGCAACGCATCCACAGCCATTGGATCCGTCGGCAGTGAATTCAGCCACCAAATCACGGCCAGCAACAGCCCTACAGCCTACTCAGTCTCTGGAACCCTACCAGCTGGGTTGTTCCTCGATGGGTCAACAGGTCTAATCAGCGGCACACCAACAAGAGCTGGGCAAAGGAAAATAACGATTCGAGCTGTAAACGCCGGAGGAACCGGGGTGAAAACCATCAGAATTATTATAAAATGATATCTATTAGATTTTAATTAAATTTATGAAGCAAAAAAAAGCGGTTTCATTAAACCATAGCTCGCTTTTAGACTTTTAGAATGTAGCGCGGGCGACCCAGTTTATATTATAAACTGTTATATTTCAATAGAAAAACCAGAGCTTTATAAGTGACTAAAAAAATCCATAGCCTTGGAGATTTGGGTATTGCCAACAGAATAGCTATGCAAAAGCGTTTAATTGCCTTCACACTAATCGAACTTTTAGTCGTGATTGCAATTCTAGCCATTTTGGCGGCCTTGGGTTTGCCGATGGCGAAATCCATTACGGAAAGTGGGAATGCTGCGAAATGCCTTGGAAACATGCGAAATATCGGAATCGCTGCTTTGGCCTTCGCCTCGGACAACAATATGAAACTGCCAATGACTTCCCATAAGGGAGCGGAGAATCAATGGGAGGTGACCTTGCAGCCTTATTCTGGAAATGATATTAAGTTTAAGTGCCCATCAGATCCATCTAAAACCCGTGAAAGAAGTTATGCAATTAATGACATGCTGACTCCTAATCCATGCAAAGCGGTTTTTTTGGACTACTCCTACTTATCCAAAATCGATCGCCCCTCGGAAACGATTTACTTTGCCGAGGCTTCGCCCGATTTCACGATGGATCATTTCCATTTTTCAGAATTCTTTGGTGAACCAGAACAGGTGCCGCCCGATGCTTTCGAGGAGCTTGTTGATGTCAATCGTCATGGCAATCAGGCCAACTACCTCTTCGCGGATTGCCACGCGGAGATGCTCTCTTGGGAAGCGGTGAAGAAGCGGTTGGAAAATTCCAGCAACCGAATTACCGATCCCACCCGTTAAGAGAAAACTATCCCGCCAAGTAGCGCCAGACGAAGGCCACGGAGGAGCAAACGAGGAAGCCTAGCGCCAGCGGCAGGGTAGCGGAGAGGGTGGTCCAACGCCAATTGCCGGTTTCTTTTTGGATCGTGTAGAGAGTGGTGGAGCAGGGGTTGTGCAGGAGGCTGAAGAGCATGAGGCACACGGCGGTGAGCGTGGTCCAACCCGCCGAGACAAGCATCGCGTGGAGTGTGCTGTTGTCGGCCTCGAACATCACGCCCGCGCCGGGCGCGTCAGCCACAGGGGATCCGGAAACCAGAACGGTCAGCATCAAAATCGTCGGCACCACGATCTCATTGGCGGGAATGGCGATCACATAGGCGAAAAGAATGACGCCGGTGAGGCCCATCACCCACGCGAGCGGGTCGAGGGCTCCGATCGCCCACCACGCCAGGCTGTGGCCGCCGACGCTCACATTGGCCACAAGCCAAATCACCGCGCCGGCGGGAACCGCAAAAACCACGGCGCGCCAGAGAACGATCATTGTGCGGTCCACGAGCGAGGTGTGCATCGTGCGAAGCAGGTTCGGAGGGCGGTAGGGCGGAAGCTCGAGGCTGAAAGTGGAGGACTCGCCCTTGAGCACCGTGCGCGAGAGCAGCCAGGAACTCCCGAAGGCAAAAAGAAAGCCGAGCACCGCCACGCAAAACACAGAACCGGCGGCGACCACGCCTGCGAGCGCCGGCGGGGCCACGGCGCCGAGGAAGACGGTGGCCATGAGGATTTGGGTGGGCCAGCGGCCGTTGCAGAGGGAGAAATTGTTTGTGAGAATCGCGATCAGGCGTTCGCGCGGAGAGTCGATGATGCGCGTAGCCACGACGCCGGCGGCGTTGCAGCCGAGGCCCATGGTCATCGTGAGAGCCTGCTTGCCGTGTGCGCCCGCTTTTTGAAAGAGCCGGTCGAGATTGAACGCCACCCGCGGCAGATATCCGAAATCCTCAAGTAGCGTGAAGAGCGGAAAAAAAATCGCCATGGGCGGAAGCATTACACTCACCACCCACGCGCCGGAGAGATACATGCCGTCGATCAACAAACCGGCAAGCCAAGGCCACATGCCGAGCGCGAGCGCATGGGCTTTCAGCCAGGGGTGCAGGGTGTCCACCAAAAGCTCCGCCAGCATGGCGGAGGGCACATTCGAGCCTTCGATCGTGAGCCAGAGCACGATGGCAAAAATCGACGCCATCGCCGGAATCCCGGTGATTCGGCTGGTCAAAATCCGGTCCAGCCCGCGCTGCCAACGCAATCGCGAACCATCCCCCTTTCGGTGCATGTGTCGCGAGGCGAGGTGCGAGGCTTCCTCGCTCACACGCGCCGCTACTTCATCCTGAAAGCGCGGACCCAGCTCCCATCTGGCCGACTCGGCGTCGCGGAGGATTTCTTCGGTCGGGCTCATGGTGTGGAAATGAACTCCCCGTTTTTCAGCGCGGCGACGATGCGGGGATCGCCCTCGAGAAGGCGCAGCGCGATCCATGAAGGATTTTGCATCGCGGGATAGGTGGCGCCGAGTTTTTGAGAAAGTTTTCCCACCGCGTCACGGAGGGCGGCGGGAATAAATTCCGGTGCTTGCCGCGCGCAAACAAATGCTCCGGTCGCCACATCGCGCACCGCCGAGAGCAATTCTGCCAAACCCTCGCCGCGCCTCGCGGCCGTTCCCACGACGGGAATCCCCAACTCGCGCGAGAGTCCTCGCGTGTCGATGTCGATCCCATGGGCGCGCGCCTCGTCGAGGAGATTGATGCAAAGAACGACTCTCGGAGTGATCTGGAGGATTTGCAGGAGCAGGATGAAATTGCGTTCGAGGCAGGTGGCGTCCGCCACGACAAGCGTCACATCCGGTTTGCCGAAGAGCAGGAATTCCCGTGCCACTTCCTCGTCGGGCGTGGTTCCAAGGAGGGAATAAGTGCCCGGCAGATCAACAATTTTGTAGCGTTTTCCGTCCAGGTCGAACGCCCCCTCGGCACGGGAGACGGTTTTCCCAGGCCAGTTTCCGGTGTGTTGACGCAGGCCGGTGAGGAGATTGAAGACCGTGCTTTTGCCGACATTCGGATTTCCGGCGAGGGCGACGGTGTGGTCCCAGCGGTCAGACCTCGAGCCCAGTCGGCGGAGTTCCGCGTGAGGGCTTGGGCAGGTCTCGCAGGTTGTGGGTGCGCAGTTCGACATTCCTTTAGGCCTCTAAAAAAATCCGCTCCGCCTGCTCGCGCCGGAGGGCAATCACGGCGCCGCGCACGCGATAGGCGGTGGGGCTGCCAAACATGCTGTCGAAATCCCGCTCGATCCGCGTGCCGGGCACGAGCCCGAGATCGAGCATCCGTCGGCGCTCCCCGCCAATCAGCGTTGCCGAAAGACTCGCGATGCGCCCAAATTCTCCCCGGCTCAGCGAGGAAAGTGGCTTTACCGCCGGCGGAGCCTCGCAGGGTTCCACTTGAATCGCGGCGGCGACGGCGAGAGGCAGTTGGCACTGGCGGTCCTCGACGGCGACACGCAAAAAATCCGCCCCGCGCCGTAAAATCCGCATCCGCGCACCGGCCAGAATCCCCGCGTCGGCCGCTTGGCGATAAACGCTCGCGGGCTCGTCCTCGAGGTGGACGACTTCGGCCGAGGAGCCTTCCGGCATTTCGAGCAGCGGTCGGCCTCGTCGCGGTGGCAGCGAGCCGTCGCGCGTGGGAATCGGGTCGCCGTGGGGATCGTATTGCGGACGCCCGAGGCGGTTCGAGAGGGCATCGACCTCTTGGCGCGACAGGGTGTGCTCCACCAAATCCGCCCGGCGGTGCCAATCCTCTGTTGCCACTCCGGTTTCATTGGCAAGATAGGTTTCGTAGAGCCGGTGGGCGCGCAGCAAATGGCGGGCTTCCTCGCGTCCAGCCCCCGTGAGTTGAATCGCTGGTCCGTGCGAGTCCGCCAGGCCGGCGCGAGCGAGTTCCCCGACGATCTCGCCGGCCCGTTGGAGGCTGATGCACAAAGCCCCCGCCACGCTCGCGGTCGTCGCCGAAGTTTGGGAGTATTCGGACTCATGGAGATGCTTGAGAGCATCCCCGGCTTGGACCTGCAGGACATCGACCGCATTGGACTCCCCGACTCGATAGGGCATGACGCCGGGAAAATTGCGTCGGCGGCGAGGAGATGTCAAAGCCTAGACAGAAGGCTAGCGGCCCGGCGGCTCAACTTTGGGTGAACTCCGCGTAGGCGGCGGCGGCGCGGGGGGCGAGGCGCGCGCGGATGAGAACATCGTTTCCCTCGTAGTCCGTGTGGCGGATGTCCGCATCGCGGTGCAGGCGGGCGATGAGGTCGGCGCGGGATTGGGGAATGCGGAGTTCGAGCGTGATCAGATCGTCGGCAACAAATTCGGAGATACGAGCGATGAGTTCGGGCAACCCGGCGCCGGATTTTACCGAAATAAAGACCGCGTCGGGAAAACGGTCGCGCAACGCGGGGATCGAGTCGGCATCGGTGATGGCGTCGATTTTGTTGAAAACGATCAGCGTTCGCCGCGAGTCGGCGCCGAGTTCGGCGAGGACGGAGCGGGTCGTTTCGTAAAATTCCAAAACCTCGGGCTGGCTGGCGTCGAGCACATGGATGAGAAAATCGCTCAGGACGGCCTCCTCAAGCGTGGCGTTGAAGGCCTCGACCAACCCGTGCGGGAGCTTTCGGACAAACCCCACGGTGTCGGTGAGGAGGAGGGGTTGGTTGTTCGGGAGTTCGATCTTGCGTGTGGTGGTGTCGAGGGTGGCGAAGAGTTTGTCTTCGACGAGGACTTGGGCGCCGGTGAGGGCGCGGAGGAGGGAGGATTTGCCGGCATTCGTGTAGCCGACAATCGCGGCGTTCGGGACCGGAGCGCGTTTGCGGTCCTTGCGCTGGGTGGCGCGTTGGAGTTTCACGGCGGCGAGGTCGCGCTTGAGGCGATCGATTTGACCCCGGATTTTGCGTTTGTCCTGCTCGAGTTGGGATTCGCCCTCGCCCTTGGAGCCGATGCCGCCGCCCTGCTTGCCGAGGTGGGTCCAAGCGCGGACGAGTCGGGGGAGGGAATACTCCATGCGGGCAAGATCGACCTGCAACCGCGCCTCGCGCGTGTGGGCCCGCTTCGCGAAGATATCTAGAATCACCTCTTGGCGGTCGATCACGAGGCCGGCGGTGAGTTTTTCCCAATTCCTCTGCTGGGAGGGGGTGAGTTCGTTGTCGAAAATGACGACATCCGCCGCAAGCTCCTTCGCGCGGTCGGCGACCTCCTCGGCCTTGCCCGAGCCCATCAGGAACCGCGCATGGTTTTCGCGGTGGTGGACGAGTTCGCGGCCGACGATCGGGATACCGAGGGTGTTGACGAGTTCCGCGAGTTCCTCAAGCAGGCTGTCCGCCTCGGCGCGCTCCTCGTCGCGCGTGTAGGCCCCGACGAGCAGGGCGCGCTCCACCATCTTTGGCTTTTCCTTGATCTCAAACATCCGAAGGAATGGGACATTGCCAGCGTCGCCGCGCCACCGCAAGGCGGGTGAGGGAAAACTGCGCCGACTTCTTTCTTCTCTCCGGAGGTTTCGTTGGTGATGATTTGGGCATGGCTTCGTTCCAAGCGTTCGGGTGTGAGATTCCCGGTCCCTACAAACCCGAAACCGCCCTCAAGGCGGCGCGGCGCGTTCGCAAGAACCTCGGCGGGCCGGCGCGGCTCGGGTTTTTGTTTTTTAGCGCGAACTACGCCGCGCACCTGGCTGAACTCTCCGAAATTCTGCGCGTGGATGGTCATATCCGCGATCTCGTGGGCTGCACCTGCGGCGGTCGGATCGAGGGCCGGCGCGAGATGGAGCGCGGCTCGGGCTTTGTTCTGCTCGCTTTGAGTGGGGATTTTGGCGACCCCGTGGTGCTCGAATCCACGGAGGAGGGCGAGGCGGTTTTGCCAAATCCAATCCTCGAACCCAATGGCTGGATCACGCTCTCGAATCCGTTTTCGTTTCCGGTCGAGGACTGGTTGAAAAAATGGAACCGCCGTTTTCGTGGCATCCCGACCGTGGGAGGTCTCGCCAGCGGCGGGTCGTTCGAGGACACCGTGGTTTTTGTGAACGACCGGATCGTGGATGCGGTGGCGGTGCCAGCCATCGGGCGCACGGAGATTGTTCCCGTGGTGAGCCAGGGATGCCGGCCGATCGGCGAACCGCTCACAGTCACCCGCGCCGACCACAATATTCTCTACGCGCTTGGCAGCCAGTCGGCCTACCGTGTTTTGGAGAGCGCCTTCGAGACGCTCTCAGAGGGCGAAAAATCCAACGCGCGCGGCAATCTCTTTGCGGGTTTGGCGGGCACGGAATACCTCGATGATTTCGGCTCGGGAGATTTTCTCATCAAAAACATTCTCGGCGCAGACCCCGACTCCGGCGCGGTGGTGATCGGGGGAATTCCCCGCGTGGGCCAGACGCTCCAATACCAAATCCGCGACCGCGAGGCGGCGGTGGAGGATTTGCGCCGGGCGTTCGAACCCGCCCGCGCCGTGAGTGATCAAGCCTTCGGCGCCCTGTTGTTTTCCTGTCTGGGACGCGGCTCGCGGTTCTTTGGAGAAAAGGATCAGGATGCCGTGACGCTCTCCGAGGCTTTGGGCGACAAGCCCTGCGCGGGATTTTTCTGCAACGGCGAGATCGCGCCCGTGCGCGGGCTGAATGCCCTTCACGGAAACACCGCCGCCGCCGCCGTGCTCATCGAGCGCGAAGCTTAAGACTGGTCAGGCCTTGATCGAGGGGATGGGGACTTGGACATCCACCTCCGCGCCGTAGTCCACGCCGGCCAGGCCGAAGCCGAAGAGGCGGTGGAAACTTTCCTGATAGCCCGCGAAGTCTGCGAGTTCACCGAGGTTTTCGGTGGTGACCTTCGCCCAGCGGTCGGCGATGAGATTTTGGAGATCGTCGGCCATTTCCCAATCGTCGAGCCGGATTCGGCCGGCGTCATCGATTGCGGGAGTCGAGGAGTTGAGGCGTTCGCGGAAGAGGCGGTCCATCTGCTCGGCACATTCCTCGTGGTTGCCGGCGGCCTTCATCGCTTTGTAGAGAATCGAAATGTAGAGCGGGACCACGGGAATCGCGCTGCTGGCCTGCGTGACGAGGGCTTTGTTCACCGAAACCCAGGCCTTGCCGCCGAGCGGGGCGAGCTTGGCTTCGATATCGCGCTGGGCGCGTTCGAGGTCTTCCTTCGCCCGGCCGATGGTGCCGTTTTTGTAGATCGGCCAAGTCAGCGATGGCCCGATGTAGGAATAAGCGAGCGTGCGGACTCCGGGAGCCAGTGCGCCGGCCTCTTGCAGGGCATCCATCCACATTTCCCAATCCTCACCACCCATCACGGCGATCGTGTGGGCGATCTCTTCGTCGTTGGCGGACTCGATGGTGACTTCGTTGACCTGGCCATTCGAGGTGTTGAGATTTTTGTTCGAGTAGGTCTGGCCGATCGGCTTGAGGACGGATTTGAAAACCTCGCCCGAGCGCGGGTGCTGGCGGCGGGGGGAGGCGAGGCTGTAAACCACGCAATCCACCTGTCCGAGGTCCTGCTTCACGGCCTCAACGACGGTTTTTTTGAGTTCGTCGGAAAAGGCGTCGCCATTGAAAGAACGGGCGTAGAGTCCCGCCGCAGCGGCTTCGCGCTCGAAGGCAGCGGTGTTATACCAACCGGCCGTGGCCGTGCGTTCGCCCTCGGCGCCGCGCTCGAAAAACACACCGATCGTCGCCGCTCCGCCGCCGAATGCCGTGGCGATGCGGGAGGCGAGGCCGTAACCGGTCGAAGCCCCGATCACGAGAACCTTCTTGGGCGCGTTGGTGATCGGGCCGCGATTTTTGACGACGGCGATCTGGTTGGCGACATGCTTGGCGCAGCCGGTTGGGTGGGCGGTGGTGCAGATGAATCCGCGGATTTTGGGAGCGACGATCATAGGTAGAGGCGTAGACTCGCAGATTCCAAAAATCCGAAGCAAGCGGGAATACTCCCGTCACCGCGATTCAAGGGGTAAATTTTAATCCCCGCGTCTCTTAAATGCGCCCGGAAACTCTGGCTGAAAAAGCCGGAGTCTCCGACGCCATCCCAAACCCTCGGCTGACGCTCCACTCGGGAACGCCAACGTCCCCGTTGGCATCGCTTTGAATATATCAGGGCCGAGGAGGACCTCGGCGTCCCTGAAAGAGTGGTTTTGATCAATGGATTTTTTTAAACCACGAGCACAAATTGTTACGAATGGGGAGCGTGCCCGCCTCCTCTGCCCGGGCCCGGAACCCAGCAATGATCTCAAAATCCCCCGACCTTCATGGCCGACGGAGCGTCGCTCTCCCTCTGCTCCTACTTCATCCGTTCCAAAAACTCACGGGGCGACAGGACCTCCACGCCTCCGCGAAGCTCTTGCGGGTAGTGCCGTTGGTTCCCCGTGATGAGCGGAACCCCTGCTTCCCGCGCCACCTCCAGAAAACACGCATCACCCGGATCGGGCAACCCCTCCACAACCGTGGTGCAGACATGCCACTCGGAATCCACCTTGATGAAATCCATCACCATATCCCTCTCGAACGGGGGAATTTTTTTCCGGAATTTTGGCCGCGAGAGAACGCCGCCATATTCCGCTACGATCCTCTCATCCACTTGGAGTTGGATTTTACCGGCCCTCAAAAAGTCCACAATACGCCCCGGAGGATTCCCCGCCGTTAGCAACCCTGAGACCAGAACATTTGTGTCGAGGACCAGCCTCACGGCTTCCCTGCCCGATAATCCGCGATTTCCTTCTCCACCTCCGCCTCATCCATGGCCGGCCCTCTCAAGCGAATGCGCGCCACTGCATCGGAAAAGCGTGCCCGCCGGATCGAACGAACCGTGGATTCCAGGGTCTCTGGCGTGACCGCCAGGATCACCGCCCCGGGCTTGCCCTCCTTGGTCAGGACCAGCTCCCCCTCGGAATCCAGCATTTTCCACATCCGCTTCGTTTGTTTGAGTTCGGAAACTCCGATATAGTTCATATAAAAATCCTTTAAAAGAGCTTCCGTGCTGCACGCCTAAACACAAGCGAAAAAATTGGAAGGACAACGGCTGGGCAACCTCATCCATGAAAAACCGCGCCTCGCTCCTGCACGCTCGAGACGACCAAGCCCCTCTCTTTCGCGCGGCAGTGCGCAACCATGGGTGGCTGTTCTCCAGCTTGGCTCAAAAATACGATTTCTACACTTTCCGGGTGTTGCCGAGCTCTCCGCGCACCACGGCGCAAACAGCTTGGCGGATTTCCGTGATGTGGCCAGCCACTCGGCGAACGATGCTGCTACTGGCAGTGACCAGCCTATGCGGCAAAAGGAAACTTTGCTTCGGCAATCCACCCGCGAAAAAATCCGATTCGTGGATAGGTATCGCGTTTTTATGCGTCAGGGGTTGGCTGGTGATTTGGCAGAGTAGCACATTCCCGCGCTCCAACACAGCCAGAACAATTTCGGGACGAACCTTTTGGCTACTGAAATCCGTAAATGGGAACGGCACAGTCACCACATCGCCTGCTACAAGTCCCTCCATGCCTCGTCCTCCTCGGCCGAGGTCCAATCAGAAGCCCACGCCGTTTGAGCCAGAGGCAGCATGGAATCCTCCCTTTTAGTTCCGGCAGACTGTCGGCTTTTCAAGAACTTCAAAAAATCCCAAACCTCGCGCCGGATTTCCTCCGGGGCGCTTTCGATTTCCGAGAGCAAGGTTTGCGAGCTAATTGATGTTTTTTTAATGCATCCCGACATGGTTTTCCAGCTGAATTTGAACCTGCAACTGTTTCCTGCAGACCAGCGTCTATGCAGCGTCCGCTCCCTGAGAGTGCTGTCGCGCCACTCGGGAACGCCAACGTCCCCGTTGGCTTCGCTCGGCATGTCTCTGGGCCGAGGAGGACCTCAGCGTTCCTAACAAAGTGCTGCTCGCCACGGGAATTTTAGACAGAATCGGAGCTCAGCGGAGAAGGCCTACCCGCAGGCGGCGCGGAGGCGGCGTAGCTCGATGCGGCTGAGGAGGAACGGCTTCTCTATGCCTTGCAAATGGACTTCCGCGCTTTCGCGATCGTTCGCCACGATTTTCATGATGCGTTGAGTGTTGAGCAGCAGCCGACGGCTGGTCTTGCAGAAGGGGGGCGTGGGCAATTCCTCTTCCCATTGGCTCATGCGTTTTCTTAGGAATGCCTTGTGCCCATCGGCCAAGAAGATGTGTGTGTAGTCGGCCTCGGCCTCCACGGCGCAGATTTCGCCCGCCTCCACCATCCGCAGGGAGGTTTTTTCGCGTAGCAGAACGAGGTCTCGCATTTCCAGCGGGCGGGGTGGCGCGCTGGCATCCGACTCGTCCTTGGGAGCCCCACCGGTAGCCAGGAGGAGATTTTGCAACCGCTTGATGGTGATCGCGAGGCGGGGCGGACTCACCGGCTTGGTGAGGTAATCGAGCGCATTGGCTTCAAAGGCCTTCAGGGCATATTTGTCGTAGGCAGTTACAAATACGACCGCTGGCGGCGGGCACATGCCGCCGAGGAGGGGCAGCAGGGAAAATCCCGTGCCGCCAGGCATCTGCACATCCAGGAAGACCACATCGGGCTTGGCTCGATGGATCAAATCGATGGCCGCCTGCGCGCGGTCAGCCTCGCCGACGATCATGATGCCGGGGTGCACGGCGAGGCGTTCGGTGAGGTGCATGCGCGCCCCTTTTTCATCATCCACGAGAACAGCCCGGATCGCGCGATTGATGGCGGGCGGGTTCATTGCAAGAGACGAGCGGGTAGTGACACGCACACCGTCACCGTGGATTGTCCGTGGCGGATGTCCAGCGAGGCGGCGTGGCCGTAGATTAATTCCAACCGCCTCCTCAGGTTCTTCAATCCCACGCCGCCCGCGTGCGTTCGGTCGCGCTCGATCCAATGGCCCGAGTTGCACACTTCGAGTTCGAGATTGCTTTGCACGACCCTTGCGGTGATCGAGATGCGCAGAATTCGCGGGCTGGTTTCCTGACCATGCTTGATGGCGTTTTCCAATAACGGTTGCACCAAGGCCGAGGGAACGAGCGTGCGCAGCGCATCCGCCTCTGCATCGAGGCTCCAATCCAGATCGTCGCCGAAGCGCACCTTCTCCACCCGAAGGTAGTTTTCCATCGCAGAAATTTCATCGCCAAGCGGATGCGCCGCCACATGGATTTGCTCATCCTCCTCCTGCTGCAAAGAGAAGCGCAAGTAATCGGCGAGCGATTGCGTGACGAGTTCCACCTTCGCCTCATCCCTGCGCACCGCCATGATCGTGGTGAGGGCGTTGAAAAGGAAGTGCGGGTTCATTTGCGAGCGCAGCAGGCGCACCTCGGCTCTCTGAAATTCCCTCTCCACCTCCAAAAACCGCTTCAGTAATTTGATTCCAAAGTAGAGCAAAAGCCACAGGAGCAGGACCATAGATCGGATCATCCAGGCGCTCCCATACATCATGTCGGCGCCAATAACCGGAGCAGCCAATCCCAAAGACCGCCCCAGCCAGCAGGTGGCCTCCAGCTCGACAAAGCCAAGGATCAACGAAGAGACAACCAGCCCCGGGAAAAGAATCGCGTAGTGGAGCCTCGCCGCGAAGACGCGGCCGCACAGCGGTCTCAGCGCCGAAGTGAGCGCAAAGCCCGAGGGACCCCTCGCAAAAGCCAGCCAAAAAAATGGCGCCGCGCTGCTCCCCCCAGCCAGCCATATCCCGAGGGGAAAGACCATAAGGAATGCCCAGCCCCCGATCTGCAATGGCCAAAAGGTGAGCCTCTGCATGAAATCAGGCTGCAGGATGGCCGACGCCGCACGCATGTTTTTTTGTTTTTTCGCCATCGCCTTTCCTTGCCCACCTTAGGCATCCACCAAGACCGGCGACAACCTCCATTCCCGCCCCGCTGGCCTGTTCGTCGCGGATTTTGACCTGTTCGTCGCATTTTTTAGAATTTCCCTATGCCTTCACCCCGTTCTACACCCGAGGCTTCAGTTGGCATACCCCAAGATTTAGCCGCGAAGCGGCGTCTCAGGATCGGCAAGATTTATTTGACCACAGAGGACACAGAGAGCACGGAGGAGAGAATGAGTTGCTTACAATTCGATAAGCATTCCATGTTGTGTGTTACCTCCAACCCCCCCGTAAATCTTCTTGTATATCCTGTTAGTCCTGCCTTGTCCCGCCGGAGTTGCCTTTTCGTAGGCGGATCATCCTGTCTAAAAATCAGTTTTCGGATTCAACTTGCTGCAAAACCTCATCCTCTGTGCTCTCTGTGTCCTCTGTGGTTAATTATGCTGGATTCCCACCCCCTCTGGCCTGTTCGTCGACGATTTTGACCTGTTCGTCGCATTTTTCAGTTTTTTCTATGCGTTTCAGAGCGGCGTCCGTATCTAAGTCAGCGATGAAATCGAGGCATTCTAACAATCGCTCGCTCAAACACAATTCCAACCGCTTCGCCGCTTAAAAAAGAAAATCTTAAGGGCTCAAATGAAAACACACTTCTTCAATCTTCCACTCCGCTTCGCAACCGCTCTCTGCCTGCTTCTGCTCGCGGCCGCTCACCCCGCTTTTGGTGCGGTGACTTATACTGGAGATGCCTTCGACTTTGGCCCCGTGGTTGTTGTCGGCATGGGTGGCCAAGGCAGCCTGACGATCGATGGCGGCAGCAGCCTATCGAAGATAGAGGGCTATGTGGGATTAGGGCCTGGCAACGGCACGGTGAATGTGAACGGCGGTAATTGGACGAACTCCAACGACCTTTACATAGCCGAAAGTGGCACTGGCAGCCTCACGATCACTAATGGCACTGTATCGAATGCAAATGGCCGCGTAGGCTACTACGCCGGAAGCAATGGCACAGTGAATATGAGCGGCGGCACTTGGACAAACTCCAGCGCCCTTTTCATAGGCAGCGCAGGCAATGGCACACTGAACCTGACCGGAAACGGAACAGTCTCCGTCGGCGGCGGCGGCTTGGTGAACTTAGCCCAAACTTCTGGCAGTATCGGCACGCTGAACCTTGGCAACGGAACAACCGCCGGCACACTCAGCGCCGCAACGATCACTGGCGGCAGCGGCACCGCCGTCGTGAACATCAACCAAAGCGGCAGCTACAGCCTCGGCTCAAACATGACAGACAGCCTGTCTCTCAACCACCTCGGCACAGGCACCACCACCCTTACAGGCACAAATACCAACACCGGCGGCACGACGATTTCGGCCGGCACGCTCCTCATCACCGGTTCTACCTCGGCCGTGACGATCAACTCTGGCACCCTTGGCGGAACTGGCACGGTCGGCGATGTGGTTATCAACTCCGGCGGAGCGATCGCCCCCGGCAACTCGCCTGGCACGCTCACCACCGGCAACATGACCTGGAACGGTGGCGGCTTTTACAACTGGGAGTTGGCTTCAGCCAACGGCACAGCTGGCA
This sequence comes from Verrucomicrobiota bacterium, assembly GCA_026398255.1. Classification (GTDB taxonomy): domain Bacteria; phylum Verrucomicrobiota; class Verrucomicrobiia; order Chthoniobacterales; family Terrimicrobiaceae; genus UBA967. The sequence goes on along the minus strand of JAPLTG010000023.1, from coordinate 43,640 downwards.
TGGACTGGGACCTCATCAGCTCCTCTGGCACTCTTACGATCGGGGCAAATGCGACCAACAAATTCACAATCAGGCTGGCGAGCTACGGAAGCGGCTCCCTTTCCGGGGTGAAGATCGCCTCGTGGGAGATCGGTAACTTCACTACTGGGATCACCGGCTTCAGCAACGACTACTTTACCTTTAACGCCACGGGCATGAGCGGAAGTGCGGGCAGTTACTCGCTGAGTCTCGGCGGTGGTAACACGACACTGCTGCTCAACTATGCGTCCGCTGGCTCAGTCTGGAGCACAGGTTCTGGAAATTGGACCACCGCCACGCAGTGGGAAGGAAACACGCTCCCGACCAATGGCGACGCGATCGAATTCTCCGGTCCCGGCGGCACCAGCACGAACAACTTCGCCTCCGGCAACCTCTCGGAAATCTCCGGCGTGACCTTCACCTCCACTGCCAATGGCTCCTATACGATCAACGGGAATGCCCTCACAATTGGTGCAGATGGCATCGTCAACAACTCGAACAGCACCCAGACCGTAGCGATCAACCTCACTCTCGGCACGAACCAAACCTTCGCCTCCAACACCGCGAACCTCGTCATCTCCGGCAATATCTCCGGCAACGCCTCGCTTACCAAGGCGGGCAACCAAACGCTCACCCTCTCGGGCACGAACACCTACTCCGGCGGAACCATCGTCTCTGCTGGAATGCTGGCCGGAACGACATCCAGCCTGCAAGGAGCGATCACCAACAACTCGGTGGTGAACTTCGACCAAATGACCTCTGGCACCTACGCGGGAGCCATGAGCGGGAATGGATCGTTGCTGAAAACCGGCTCGGGAACCGTGACGATTTCCGGCACCAACACCTACACCGGCGGCACCACCATTTCCGGTGGCACACTATCCATCAGCAACAACGGCCGTATCACACACGCATTGGTAGACACGAATATCGGCAATGGCACACTGAATCTCTCGAGTGGAAGTATTTCCAACGCGCGAGGCGACATTGGCGTGAACGCTGGCAGCAGAGGCGTGGCGACAGTAAGTGGCGGCAACTGGACGAACACCGGCAATTTCACGGTGGGCAATTCCGGAGATGGAACGCTGAATCTCTCCGGTGGACTCATTTCAAATACTGGATTTTGCTACATCGGCCTCAATGCTGGAAGCACTGGGGTAGCGAATGTGAGCGGCGGCAACTGGACAAATGCAGATCAACTTCAAATCGGCGTCTTGGGAACTGGAACCTTGAATATCACCGGCGGCAACGTATCCAATGCCGGAGTCTTCCTCGCAGTTGAAAACGGAAGCACGGGTGTCGTGAATGTCAGCGGGGGCACTTGGTCGAGTTCTGATAGATTGCGAGTTGGTAGATATGGCAACGGCACGCTGAATCTCACGGGTGGTAATGTCTCCATCGTAGGCGGCGCGGGCAATTTGACCGTGGCTACTCAATCGAGTTCCACAGGTATCTTAAACATCGGTAACGGCACCACGGTGGGCAACCTCCAAGCCGCCAGAGTCGCCGCCGGAAATGGCACGGCCATCGTGAACTTCAACCATACCGGTAACCACTCGTTCAGCCCAATTCTCGAGGGCAACCTCACGGTAAACAAACTCGGCGCGGGAACAACGATCCTTACAGGCAATAGCACCTACACCGGTGGAACGTTTGTCAGTTCCGGCACCCTTCAAGGCAATACCCAGAGCCTCCAAGGTGCCATCACCAATAACGCCAGCCTTGTCTTTAACCAGACCACCAATGGCACCTACACCGGCGTGATGAGCGGATCTGGAGATCTGTCCAAAATAGGGAATGCAACCCTTACTCTGAGCGGTAACAGTAGTTCATTCAACGGCACCGCAGCCATCAACTCCGGCATCGTATCCCTAACCGGAAGCATGGCAAACGCCTCAACGACGATTAACAACGGAGGAACCCTCACCGGCAACGGAAGCCTCGGCGCTGTCACCATCAATTCAGGTGGTATTCTCACCGGCAACGGCACAGCTGGTGTTGTCACCATCAACTCTGGCGGCGCCATCAACCCTGGCAACAGCCCCGGAATCCTCACCGTTGGAAACAGCGTGTGGAACGGCGGCGGCATCTACAACTGGGAACTCGCCTCGGCAAATGGCACGGCAGGCACAGGCTGGGATCTGATCGCTTCGGCGGGAACCCTAACGCTCAACGCCACATCCGGCAATCCAACCACAATTAGCCTCTCCACACTGGGCGGGGCGTCGTTGGCGGGCGTGAAGAATGCTTCTTGGCAAATAGGCAATTTCACCTCGGGCATCAGCGGATTCGACGCATCGGCATTCACATTCAATTCTTCGAATATGACCGGGACTGCGGGCGGTTACTTCATGAGCCTCGGCTCGGGCAACACCACACTTCTGCTCAACTACAAAACAGCCGCCACTTGGAATACCGCCACCGGCAATTGGTCTACCGAAGCGCAGTGGGATGGCGGATCGCTGCCTTCGAACGGCGATGCCATCGAGTTCAGTGGATCTGGCGGGGTTAGCACGAACAACAGCTTCTTGAATTCTGCGTCTGGCCTCACATTCCTTGCCGGTGCGGGTTCCTACACGGTGAACGGAAGCGCGTTGACATTGCTTGGCGAAGGAATCGTCAACGACTCGGCAAATACCCAGACACTGGCACTCGATCTCACCCTCGGCGCTAACCAAACCTTCGCCACAAATACTGCAAACCTGATTGTCTCGGGTGCCATCTCCGGCAACGCCTCACTCACGAAAGCGGGAAACAAAACCCTCACTCTTTTGGGCTCGAACACCTACACGGGTGGAACAACGGTAAGTTCTGGAATACTGGCTGGAACGACAGCTGGCCTCCAAGGCGCGATCGCAAACAACGCGGTGGTGAACTTTGATCAGAGCTTCACTGGCACCTATGCAGGTGTGATGAGCGGGAATGGATCGTTGCTGAAAACCGGCTCGGGAACCGTGACGATTTCCGGCACCAACAGCTACACCGGCGGCACTCAACTCGATGGCGGAGTTTTGGAAGCTCTTCACGCCAACGCGCTCGGGAATGGAACGCTGACACTCTCTTCCGGCACACTGGCCGTTGGGAACACTGCAAATCCCAACCTCGTCCTCAGCGGCATGACCGACCTTGTTTGGTTGAGTTCCAATGCAGTGATCTCCCTCGCCCACGGTGGCAACATCACGATCAGCGGCAATTTCTCGAACGGGGGAAACACTGGCAATCGCACTTTGGATTTCGGCACCGGGCAATCCCTGCAACTTGGCAACAATACGCTCGTGAGTTTCGGTGCGACGAACTTCTCAGCGTCGAATTTTGTGGCTGCCATCTCCGGGAGCAATTCGCTTTCGGGCAGCTTCCAAATCATCGGAAACTCGCTGGTTTATAACCTCCAAGGCGCAAATGTATCGGGTAATGTGATCGACAATTCCGGCGCCGGGGCCACGCCGACCTGGGTGGATTTCACAGTGAATGGAAACACCGGCAACGGCACAGTCATCACAGCCGGCGGCAACAACACGATCCGCGACCTGGCATTCACCAATAACGGCAACCTCGCCATTCAAGCCGGCTACGCGCTCTCGCTGTCGCAAGGGCAAGTGGCGGTTGAAAATGGCAACTCGGTCGTGAGCGGTGGGACATTGGCGACGCCGGGGAATTTCAATAAAACCGGCGCGGGCGAACTTGATGTCCAAAGCACGCTGTCGGTCAATGGCACGGCGTCGATCGATGCAGGGCTGCTTTCCTTGAACGGCAACCTCACTGCCAATTCCGTAGCTGTAAACTCCGGTGCCATTCTAGGTGGAAGTGGCACGATCTTCGCGCCTGTCACAGTCTCTGGAAATTTGGCGCCGGGCAATTCGCCCGGAACGCTGAGCATGGCGTCCCTGGCCCTCACGCCCACCGCTGCGACGGATATAGAAATCGAAAGCCTGACGAACTTCGACCGCCTTGTGGTCGGCGGAGCGGCGACGGTGGATGGCACGCTGAATGTCATTCCCTACAACGGCAACCCGCTCGCCTACGGCCAGCAGTATTCGTTTCTCGTGGCGAGCGGCGGGATCTCCGGCGAGTTCGACACGATCACCGCGCCGGCGACCTTCCGCGGGCGGTTCCTGAATCTTGGCACAACGGGCATCCTCCTTATCGCGCCGGACTCCTACACACAGGTGGCGGTTACCCCAAATCAGCAAAATGTCGCCAAGGCGCTCGACTCGTTCATCGCTGCCACCAGCGGAGACCGAGAGACCGTCAGCATCGCGCTCGATTTGCAAACCGCCGAGCAATACCCCTACGCCTTCGAGCAGATCATGCCCGGCTTCTACGAGAGCCTGGCGAATATCGCGATCGAGCAGACCTACAACCAAACCCAACTCCTCACCCAGCGCATGGGTTCCGTCCGCCTCGGGGCCACAGGCTTCCAAGCCATCGGAATGAGCCAGCCGATCAAATACGACAAGGATGGCAAGAGCGCAGCGGATGCAAAAACGGCCTCGCCGATTGTGGAATCCGCCATCGATACGAACTGGAACTCGTGGGTAATCGCAAACGGCGAGTTCTCGCTCTCGCGTGGATTGGCGGGTGTTCCAAACTACAACAACAATGCGGGCGGCTTCCTCGTGGGCGCCGACTACCGCCTGAGCGAGAACTTCGCCGCAGGCCTTTTTGCCGGCTACGAATACAGCTACGCGAAATATGATGGCGGCAGCAGCACCCGCGGAAACAGTGCGCTCTTCGGTCTCTACGGCAGCTACACGCATGAGGATGGCTACTACGCCGACGCCATCGTGAGCGGTGGCTACACCGGCTTCCAAACCCGCCGATCCATCGAGTTCAGCACAATCGACCGCACCCCATCCGCCGACCCGAACAGCGGCCAATTCAGCGCGGCGCTGAATCTCGGAAAAGACTTCGAGATCGGCAATTTCACCCTCGGCCCAATCGTGGGAGCCCAATACACCTACGCCGGCATCGGCGGCTTCACGGAAAGCGGAGCCGACAGCCTCGACTTGGCGCTCGGCCACCAAAACGCCAACAGCCTCCGCACCAACCTCGGCGCGCGCATCGCCTACAACTGGGAAGTCGGCTCGAACATCACGCTCATCCCCGAAGTGAGAGGCTTCTGGATGCACGAGTTCCTGAACAACCCGCGCAACATCAGCTCCGCGCTTGAAGGCGGCAGCGGCCCGTCGTTCGACTACGAAACCAGCGCCCCGTATCGCAACAGCGTCTTCGGCGGAGCCGGCATCAGCGCGAAGTTCGGCGATCGCTGGAACGGATCGGTGTTCTACAATGTGAACTTCGGAGCCGAGGGCTACACCAACAACATCATCAGCACCTCGCTCGGGTTCTCATTCTAAAGGGCAGCGCCGCCGAACTGCCTTGGCGCTTCGTCGCGGAGGGCAATCGGTTTCTCAGCGTGCCGATGTTTGGCTTCAGCTTGTCGAATCCTATGAAAGTGGGGTTGGCAGCCGCGCGGCGCTCAACATTTTTGTTAGCGCGCAGGCATCCGCAGTTCGTAATAGTGCACGCTTATGAAAATCCTCAATCGCATCTCCGCCGCCCTGCTCGGCCTCGTTTTCATAGTTTTTGGCGCGAATTTCTTTCTCAAATTCATCCCGATCCCCATGCCGCCTGAGGGTTCTCCGGCTGCGATGTTCATGGGCGGGATGTATCTCTCGGGGATGCTGGCCTTCGTGAAGGTTCTCGAAATACTCGGTGGCGTCCTGATGGCCATCCCGGCAACTCGAAACCTCGGCCTGATCGTGCTTGGCCCGATCATCGTCAATATTTTCGCCTTCCATGTTTTTTTCTTCGGCCCGGCTTCGTTGCTTGATCCCATGATGATCGGCATCGCCTTTTTGACCGCTTGGCAGGCTCTCGCCGCCGGTCGCTCGCTTTTGAGCTTTGTGAAATCCTCGAACTAATCGCCATGAATCCTGCTCCGCTTTTTGAAAAACTCCGCCTCGGCGCGTTGGAATTGCCCAACCGCATCCTGATGGCGCCGCTCACCCGCTGCCGCGCCGAAGCCGGCCATGTGCCTGGCCCGCTCATGGTGGAATACTACGCCCAGCGCGCTTCGGCAGGATTGATCATCGCGGAGGCCACTATGGCGATGGAGGGCAACTCGGCTTTTTACGCCGAGCCGGGAATTTACAACGAAGCCCAGATCGCCGGCTGGCGGGGCGTCACCGACGCCGTTCATGCAAAAGGCGGCCGGATTTTTCTTCAAATCTGGCATGGCGGCCGCGCGTGCCATCCCTTTTTCAACAACGGCGCCCAACCCGTTGCGCCCAGCGCCATCGCGATCACGGGCGACGAGGTGAACACTCCCGAGGGCAAGAAGCCCTACGCCCTCCCGCGCGAACTCCGCGACGAGGAATTGCCGGGGATCGTGGAGGGTTTCCAAAAAGCCGCCGCCAATGCCAAAGCCGCCGGTTTCGATGGAGTGGAAATCCACGCCGCCAATGGCTACCTGCTCGACGAGTTCCTCCGTGACGGAGCCAACAAACGCACCGGCCCCTACGGAGGACCGATCGAGAACCGCGCCCGCCTGCTCCTTGAGGTCATCGAGGCCGTTTCCCAAATCCTCGGCGCGAACCGCGTCGGCGTGCGCCTGTCGCCGCTCAACAGCTACAACAGCATGTCGGACTCCGACCCCGTCGGCCTCGCCACCTGGCTTGCGAAGCGCCTCAACGAATGCGGCCTCGCCTACCTCCACCTCATGCGAGCCGATTTTTTCGGCCAACAACACGGCGATGTCGTCACTCCCGTGCGCGAGCATTTCCATGGCCCGCTCGTGCTGAACATGGGTTTCACGCCCGACGAAGCTGCCGAGTCGGTTGACGCTAAAAAAGCCGACGCCGTTGCGTTTGGAACTCCGTTCCTGGCAACCCCCGACCTTCCCGCGCGCATCCGCGCCGGCGCACCGCTGAACGCTCCCAACCCCGCGACTTTCTACTCGCCCGGTCCAGAGGGCTACACCGACTATCCAGCGCTCGATGGCGGAAAATAAATCGCCCAAGCATCAGCCAATGCTATTTTGACTGACATGAAGCCTCGCCGATTTGGGAGTCATGAATTCATCACGATCGAGGGCCCCGATTACAATGCCCTTCGTGCCTCTGAGGCTTTGGCCCGAAAGGAATTTTCCCGCCCCGAAAATCTTCAAACTCGGCGAGAGCATTCCCGGATTCTTTTTCCTAAAGCCAGCGAAGTGACTTTAAAGCCTGCGGCTGCGGAAATGACAACAAGCCGCGAGCTTTTATGAGACGCGAAGTGGCCGTTCAGGACCTTCGCGCCCTTCTCGAATACCTCACGGCTCAGGTCCGGAAAGCAATTTGAATCGCCCGGTCACCATCGATTGGAGATAAAGAACCGATGTTCAAAAAAATATTTCTCACGGCGCTGAGCATTTTGCTTCTGGCTGGGGTGATTGTGGGAATCAAGGCCCTCCAGATTCGGGCATTGATCAGTGCTGGAAAAAATGCCACGAAGCCGATGGAGACCATCAGCACCACGCTCGTGGAGACCGACGAATGGGTGCGGAGCGTCGAGTCGGTGGGTTCGCTGCGAGCCTTTCAGGGAGCGGATCTGAGCACGGAGACGCCCGGCATCGTCTCGCGCATCCTTTTTGAAAACGGAGCCGAGGTGCGCGAGGGGGATTTGCTCGTGGAACTCGACACCGAGGCCGAGCAGGCCACGCTCCGCTCCGCCGAAGCCGAGGCCGACCTCGCCCGCACCGTTTACGAGCGCACCAAAACTCTCCGCGCGACGAATGCGATTCCGCAGTCCGACCTCGACGCCGCCGCCTCGCAACTCCGCAAAGTCACCGCCCTCGTGGAGCAACTCCGCGCCACCATTTCCAAAAAACAACTCCGCGCGCCCTTCTCCGGCCGCCTCGGCATTCGCGAGGTGAACCTCGGGCAGTTCATGAAAAACGGCGACAAAATCGTCTCGCTTCAATCCCTCGATCCCATCTTTGTCGATTTCCTCCTGCCTCAGCAGTTGATCTCCACCATGGCCCCTGGCCAAAAAATCCTCATCCGCACCGATGCCTATCCCGACCGGGTGTTCGAGGGCGAGTTGACCGCCATTAACTCGGAGGTCGACCGCATCACCCGCAACATCCGCCTGCAGGGAACCCTCAAAAACGCCGACGGCGCGCTGCGACCCGGCATGTTTGCCCGAGTCGAGATTTTCCAAGGCGGCGCCGACGAGGTCCTCCGCATCCCGCTCACCGCCCTCTTCCGTGCCCCCTATGGCGACTCGGTCTTCGTCGTCCTCGAACGCCCCGCCGCCGACGGCACAACCGAGAAATTCGTTGAGCAACGCTTCATCCGCACCGGCCGCGCCATGGGAGATTTCATTGCCGTCACCGAGGGATTGAAAACCGGCGACACCGTAGCCTCCGCCGGCGCCTTCAAACTCCGCACCGGCGCCGGAGTGAATATCGACAACTCTCTCGCCCCCAAACCCTCAAAAGCTCCCTCGCCGGAGAATAATTGATGCAGAAACGGGAGAAATTTAAAAAATGCACACTGAACCCTAAAATATTATGAAAAAAACGATAACGATACTCTTAACTTTAAGTGCATTAGTCCTTGCATATTCGAATTCTGCGATGGCGACAACAATGACAGGTCAGCTTTTTACGGGAGGCACAAATAAAAAAATCCCTATCAAAAATGCGAGCGTTACCCTTTATGAAGCTAATTCAACCGCTCCTACAGCTTTAGGAAATGCCACGACCAAGGCGGATGGTTCATTTCGGATCTCCACATCCCGCTCGGTATCCTCAAGTATTTTTTATGTAACAGCCAACGCAGGCTATGGTATTACCCTTGTGAGCGTGGTTGGGACGCAGATTCCAAAGAAAATCGTGATTAATGAGCTAACAACCGTGGCTGCAGGTTATTCGATGGCTCAATTTATAGTTGGTGACACCATACAGGGAGACGCCTTTGGCCTTCGGATTGCAGCCGGAATGAACAACAATCTTGTCGCTCCCGGAAGTGGAAATTCTTCTCCGGTTCTCACCCTGTCCCCCAATGGTGATGAAACCAATTCGCTGAGATCAACTCGCTCGCTTGCTAATCTTATTGCCTCTTTTGTGCGAGGTAATAATGGCATTTCGTTAGTTGCTTTTTACAACCTTACCAAATCAACGGCTGGCGTTGCTCCAACGAGCATGCTTCAAGCATTTTCCAATATCGCGCGAAATCCGCAAAATAATGTTAAAAAAATCTACGACCTTACTCTGGCAAATGACCCCACTTTTGCTCTGGAACCCTATCGCCCATATCTTCAGTCAATGCCAGATGCATGGACATTGGTCGTAAAAGTCAATAATACGGGTAACAAAAGGATTCCGTTCGGAGGCCCAGGAAACATCGTTTTCGATGAAAATGGCTACGCGTGGATCACTAATAATCTAGTCCAAGGAAAAACCTACTCATCACGATACCTAGCCGTCTTGAAGCCAGATGGATCCCCAGCCAAGGGCAGCAAAAGTTTTCCAAAATCACCCATTTTCGGTGGCGGCACGCTAGGCGGTGGATTCGGAATTTGCATCGACTTGCAGGGCAATGTCTGGACGGGAAATTTTGGATGGGGCGGCACGGATTATCAGCCCTCGCCGACAACCACAGGCAGCATCTCCAAGTTTAATTCTTTGGGAGAGCCACTGTCCGGCTCGACAGGCATTCAAGGTGGCCCTGATAGAGTGCAAGGCGTTACCTGTGATTTGGATGGGAATATCTGGATGGCAAGTTACGGGAACAATACGATTTGTGTGTTCCCAAATGGGAATTACTCAGCGACAATTACCTACACATTGCCAACCGGCGGAACATGCCCGTTCGATGTCCACCTCGCAGATGATGGCGATGTTTGGGTCACCAATAGCGGAGATATGACCCGTTTCGGAAAGGGGTCTGTTGGAAAATACTATTTGGATGGCACCGAGATCAAACCTCGTTTTCCTCTTGTGACAGGCTACCTTGCCCCAGAAGATTGGCATAGTTTAAAGGGCTTTTCTTTGGACTCTCAAGGCAATGCATGGGTCGCCTCGGGCGGAGATGATTGTATCTATGTGCTTGCCAGTAACGGAACATGCATCGGAAAATTTGGAGGAAAAGATGCCGATGGGAATAACACATATTTAGGCGGTATCAGTAGTCCTTGGAGCACCTCGGTGGATGGCGATGACAATGTGTGGGTAGCCAATTTTGGCGAGCAGGGCGCGGGTGAGGTCTACTCCAACGCATGTCTCACGAAACTGGCTGGAAGTAATGCGGCGACAAGACCACCAGGCTCGAATATGGGGGATGCGATCAGCCCCTCCACTGGTTATACTTTACCATCTGCAGGAGCCCAGGTTCGCCTGCCTAATGGATCACCACTCTACGGTAAGGGTCGTCCACCTGTTTACACTCCGCTCATGCGACAGACGGCCGCCGTGATCGACCAAGGCGGAAATATCTGGGTAACAAACAATTTTAAACCAAACTATAACATGGACATCATACCGAATATTGGGAATCCGGGCGGTGATGGCATTTGCATTTTTATAGGCCTTGCCAAGCCTCCTATTAAAATATCTCGGGATTGAACCGGGCTCTTTGCTTCTCGAGCACAAGCCGTTGAAAGCAGATTTAAATGCTCATATAGTTTTATACATTTCTTATTATGTTGTGGTTTTGTAGATAATGAAAGGGCGCTTTCTTCTGCCTGCTGCGTTGCTGCTAACGGTTACAGCTTTGATGTTTTTCCTGTTTTTTGTTTCTTCATACGATGTTCCTCAACAACAAATAGAAAAACAAAAGCCGGCCGACACCAAAACTTCTCAGCGTGCATCAGCGCGAGGCATTTCGACCGATATGGCGCAGTCGGATCTTGATTTACCATCAAGAATAAGGAGCCTCTTTGATGACCTTCCCAAGCTCAATGAGCGTGAACAAGAAAAATACGCTGAGGAAATTGCTGAACTTTCAGATGACAATACAGCTGCAGAATGGTCGAAAAAATTGATTTCGAACTCCATACCTCAAGCTGCAGTAAGATTTTTTTTCAACGACTTGCTAAATAGACCGCCTCAAGTTTTACACCCTTTTCTGGCCGAAATTGCTGATCAACTTGAGCACCCACTTAAAGAAGAATGCACGGAATCATTGGAATTTCTCTATGACAGACCTCCTGCGGGTATTAATTGGAATCACTGGGTGAAGGAAAAGTTGGCTGAAGATTAGGATATTGAGAACTCGCCCCGATTGAGCGCCTCAAATCCGTAGCCTGAGCCACCATCCTGTGAAGCTTTTTTAGGCAATAAGAAAAATGTCGATCGATCGTGATAGTGGATGCATGCAAAGTGCCGATGCCTTTTTTGCCTTGTCAAAAAGTTGACCGAGCGGATGGTAAAATTCGTGCGGCTTGGCTAACGTAATAAACTCGCGACGGATCCGACGATGGTTCCGTAGACCATATGGGCGCCCAACTGGGCGAGACCGGTGGCGGGTCCGCGGTTGTGGTATTTGGAGTTCGGATGGTGCTCCATGATCAAAATCGAGACGAGCAGCATGGCGATGACTCCATGAATACTGCCGAGCAGCAAGCCGGTGAGGGCGTTGAATGGCAGCGAGGAAAGACTCAGAAACCCATAGTAAACGAACGCGAAGCCGATCCCCATCAGGATGTGAAGGCCCATCCCCACAGGGTAAGCGGACCGATTGCCAGGTCCCACAACCAGCGACCCTCCCGCCCGAATGACATCCACATGAGCCCATCCCAGCCAGCGGGGAAGCAGAAGAAAAAGGGTCATAGCCATGGTTCCGGCAATCCCTCCCGACAACAACAAGACTAAAGTTTTCATGTCGCAAGGTCGTATGCGGTGATGCGCTGCAAAATGGGGTGATCCCCGCGACCACCTTGGCATCGAAGGAAGGAAACTCTTGTTCAATCGGTTTCTGGGATACAGGCTCTGGCCACCAAGCCTCAACCATGCGCATCGCCATCTCTGGATCTCACTCCTTGGGGAAATCAACAATTGTCAACGAATGGTTTGCAAAAAATCCCCATTTCGTTCGCGAGGAGGAGCCATACCGTGCGCTGGGGCTTTACGGGCCGTATGAGATTCTCTTCCGAGATGCCTCCACGAAACTGCACAATGGGATTCAGATGTATTACAACATCAGCAGGATTCATCGGTATGGCAAATCCACAGACGATGTGATTTTCGACCGCGCGCCAGTGGATTATATCGCTTATTCCCAATATACTGCGAATCAAGGCAGCACGGATATCGATGCGGCTTTTGTAGAGTCGATGGTTCCTGCCGTCAGGGAATCGCTGGATCATTTGGACATTCTGGCCTTTGTGCCGAAATCCGATGCCTGGCCCGTGGAGATGGAAACCGATGGCATCCGACCGGTCGATCATGCTTATCGCGATGAGGTGGATGCGATTTTCAAACAAATCTATCGCGAGGGCCGGTTTCAGGTTTTGCCGGAGAAAAATGGTCCGCTATTGGTGGAATTGTGGGGTTCGCGAGAGCAGCGACTGGATCAGTTGCAGGCTGCGATCGACGATGTAAAATCCTCAAAAGTCGCTGCTCCAAGAAAGTCGGCCTAGTGCGGAACTATTTTTCAGGTTGATTTTCTGTTGCTTTCAACAGGCTGGTTTGGAAAAAGATGGGCCAGTAGCCGGGGACGGGGTGGAGATTGGCATCGACTCGATTTCTAAAACAAGAGAGTAACCGTTTTCTATGATTGGCGTTCTTTTTGTCGCGGTGCTGCTGGCTTCACTGGCTCCGATTTATTCCGCGGATACGGTTGGCGGGGGTGCTGCGAACGCTGGCTCATCGCTTTTTGAGAAGCAGATGCTTTCGGTGTTGCCTGCGGTGGATGGGTCTGACGGGGAGGATTTCGAGGTTTCCACGACGAGCGAATTTTCGCCGTCCGAGGGGCCGTGGGCGACTCCGGGGCCGGAGGAATCGGTTTTTCTCCGAGCCTTTCGGACGGTGGATTTGCAGGGCCGGCCGATCGAGTTTCGCATCGGCAAGGGCGGGCATTTGTATTCGATCCAGTCGGCGATCGGGGAGTTGGTGCCGCCGCAGTGGCGGGACGCAAGGCACAACATGCTGAGTCCTTGGAATGACGAGGTCTGGCAGTCGGTGGCGGTGACGCGCGAGCCAGAAAAGATTTTTGTGCATCAATCCGGTTGCTATGTGAAAACAGGGGAAGCGCCGATCTCCGCGCCGTGCCTGGCGCAGTCTTGGTCTCCGGAGCAAAAGACCTTCACGATGCTCTCGTGGGGGATGGTTCCGCAAACTTCGAGCCCGCTCGTCTCGGAGGTGCTGTATTACTCGCGGTATCGGTTCGCGGCGCGGGGTGTGTTGGAGGTAACGGTGGGAATTTTTGATTTCGGAAAGAATAGTTATCCGTGGCTGAATGCTCCGTGGGGCGGGGTAAGGCAGACGGCGTTGGGGGAGCTGTGGATGGCGGATGCAAACGAACGCGAGGCGGCGAGGCGGCTGGATCCGTTGCCCAATTTTGGCGATCGAGGCACGGCTTTCGCGCCGAACACCGGGGGCTGGATGGCTTTCGCGCAGGAGAGCGGGGCGGTGGATCGGTATGCGCTGGGCCTGACTTTTGGGCGGGATGATTTTCCAACCTCGGGGATTGATCCCGCGCTGTTGCCGAGGGCGAAAACGCTTTTGCGCTTTGGTAGGGCCGGCGGGAAATCCGAAAAAGTCGCGAGGGCTACGAGGAATTACTTGGTCGCCGTGGTGATTCCCCGGCTCGGTGTGACATCGGGGCGCGGGATTTGGTGGCGCTATTACATGGTCTTCGGCGCGTTTGATTCGCTCAAAAAGCAATGTCCAGAATGGGCTGAGAAAACCTCTGGCGGTGAAATGTTTTTTCCTACTGCGGCTTCGGAAACCCGCGCCTTGGAGGACTGCCTGGCGGCGAATGCAATTCCTGCGGACGCGGTGCTGGATTCAGATTTGTCGCGTTCCGCTCGTTTGGATCCATGGCCGAAGTCGGGGTCGAAGCCTGTGTTTGCGTTTCAGCTCAAAAAAGACAGCTCCTGGGTGGTGACGAGCGATGTCGCCAAGTATGCGGCCCTCGGGCAAAAAGATGACAAAGGGCGGGAATTGTATTCCGTGGGATTGAGTTTTTCAGAAATCCGGTTGCTGGGATTTGCGCCAGGGCGTCAGGAGGAGATGGCTGGGGTGAAGACAAGCCGCTAGGAATGCACTCTCTCACTGTGAACTGGAGAAGCTCTTACCGGGGAGTTTTTAGCTGGATTCCGGAGGGGGTGAGGTCGATGAGGCGGTTGCGGTAAAGGGTGCCAATGGCTTGTTTGAAAGCTTTTTTGCTGGCTTGGAAGGTGGCGCGGATGGCTTCGGGGGGGCTCGTGTCGCTCATGGCGAGGTGGCCGTTGTTGGCGCGGAGGTTGGCGAGGATTCGCTCGGCGAGCGGTTTGACCCGGGCGTAGCCGGCTGGGTCGAGGCTGAGGTCGATTTTTCCATCGGGGCGGATGGTTTTTACGAAGCCTTCGCAGCGTTGGCCGATGCGTAGCGGAGTGCCGAGCTCAGCACGGTAAAGCAGGCCCATGCGGGAGTTATTGATAATGGCATTGTAGCCGAGCGGGGTCTCGCTGGAGATGAGGAGGGAAACTTCGTAGCCGGTTTTGTATGGGGGTGGGGTGTGGTCGGTGTGGGCCAAGAGCCGCGTGGTGGCGATGATGCGTTCGGTTTGATAATCGATGAAAACAAACACCACAACGGTCTCGCCTTCCTCGACGCGGCGCTCTTGCTCGGCGATGGGGAGGAGGAGGTCTTTGCGGAGGCCCCAATCTAAAAAGGCTCCGAGGCGGGGATGGGCTTCCCGAACGACGAGCGGGGCGAAATCGCCAACTTGGGCGAGGGGTTTGAGGGTTGTGCAAACGAGGCGGTCTTCGGAGTCGCGATAGAGGAAAACCTCGAGTTCATCTCCGGGGGCGGCGCCTTTGGGGATGGCGTCACCGGGCAGGAGGATTTCGCCCAAGTCGCCTCCGTCGAGATACAGACCGGGGCTGGAGTCCTTCAGGACGGTCAGGCGATTGAGTTTTCCAAGGATGGCCACTTCGAAAACTTAATCAGGCGGGGGGAGGATTGGCGATGATTCGAATCGATCACGGAACCTTTGTGCGGTTTTTGGTCGAGAGTTCGAGTTCGCGGAGGGCCATGTCGAGGAGGCTGCCGGGGTCGGGGGAGAGTTGCTGTCGCATGGTGTCGATGGCGCGGCGGGCACGGGTGTTTTTGCCGTTCTTCATCAGGGCTTCGAGAAACGGCACACCGACTTGTTTCACAAAATCCCCGCCGGCGTTTTCTCCGATCGAGTGGAGTTGTTTGTGGAACTCGGACGCGGCGGCATCGAGATCGCCGGTGGCGATCGCGGCGTTCACTTTTTGCGCGGCGATGCCGACGCTCAGGTCGGTGCGTTCGCGGCGGTTTTGGGTGATGATTGCCCGCTCGACTTTGTTTGCGGAGGATTGGTCGCCGGATTCGCGGTGGAGGTTGGCGAGGGCGGTTTGGTGGCGGACTTTGAGGTCGGGGCTGGAGCCGAGGCGGCGAATGGCCTCGTCGTGGAACTGGCGCCGCTGCTCCATCGGCGCGTTGGTGCGGGCGAGGAATTCGCCGCGCTGTTCCCAGGCGTCGGGATTTTTCGGACAGGTTTGCACCGCGCTCGCGAGGGCGGCATCGGCGCGGATGGCGTCGCCGTTTTTTTTAAAGATCGCGGCCATGGCGAGGTCGTTCATTGACGCGGCGAATTCGGGTTTGTCCCGAAAGCGTGCGGCGAGGAGTTGGAGTTGGTGGTCACTGATCGGTTGCCAGGATTGCGGGTCGAGGGCCTGGCCGACGGCGTAGTTTTGTTGGGCATAGCGGCCGACATCGAGTTCCCATTTGTCTTCGCGCTTGAGGTAGCCGAACCAGGCGTGGCCGCCGTCCTTGCCTTGGCCGGTGAAGAAGAGGGTCGGGAGTCCGTGGGCCTTCCCGGCGATCATGGCGTAGTAGGCTTGGTCGACACAAATGCCACCCGTGCGACGGATATTTTCCAGCGTGTAGGGCGAGGCTTTCCAGAAGAAGCGTTTGTTTTTGATGCGGTCGGGCTGGTAGGCAACCTCGGAAAAGGCGCGGTCGAAATTTGAGCGACTGAAACGAACATTTTTCCGCGCCCAGTCGATCTCGGATTCGGAAACAAACGCATCGATGACGAATTTGAGTTGGTCGGGCGGGAGCTTGCGGAGGTCGTGGTCGAGCTTGCTGGACTCGTTGGCCGCGACCCAGCGCGAGAATTGGGCGCTCACCGAGGGGATTTCCTTCGGGACGAGGGAGGGGGTGACTTGGATGTGCGGCCAGAACTCCGGAAGCGCCGAGTCGTTCACCACCGCGATGGCGATGGCGAGGTTTTGGTATTCGCGCCACTTGCCCGGTTGGGACTCGAGGATTTCGCGCAGATTTTTCAGAACGAGCGGCGTGTAGTCGCGGTCCGAGAGCGTGGAAAAGAACGCCGCGAGGAAGGAGGGATTCGAAAGAAACTCGCCGGATAATTTCGTTCCCGCAATATCTCCCAGTGTGCCGCTGGGCAGAGCCGAGCCCGGAGGCAGGGCGGCTTTCTCGAGCTGGGCGCGGATCTGCGGGTGCCCAGCCATGGCGGCCAATTCTGACTCCGGCAGGCTATCCAAAGCCTCTGGCCGAACCACTCCGGTTTCGAGAAAGAAGATTTTCCCGGTGGCTCGTTCGCGGAAAAAGTAGCGTCGCACGAGAGGGATCGTCTCGGCGCTGCAAGGGCGGGCCAACAACTCGCAGCCCCGGTAAAAATCGAGCCATGTGGAGAACGCAGGGTTTCCGGAAATGCCGGGCCGGCCGCGGGCTCCAGGGACATAGGCCGCCATCAGGGCTTCGGAAATTTTGTGCGCGATGGCGGGGTAGGAATCGGCTGCCAGTGAGCAGATTTCCCTGGGATCGGGAGGCCTCGAAAGATCGAGGGCAGCGAGCGTTCCAGTTCCTGCCAGGAGGAGGAGTAGAAGGAGGGGGAGACGCGCCACGGGACCGATCAAAGCTGATCCAGTAGGTGCGACAAGTGATTCGGGATGGCGTGGAGTCCGCCGGCGTAGCGGTTTTCTTGGATGGCGCCCAAATGCTCGACGGCCTCCGAGATTTTGGTTCGGGCGATGCGTTTGGAATTTTCCAGCACGCCGCTGCGGTCGACCATCGAGGCGAGTTCGGAAATGGCGGCGGGGTCGTCCTTGAGGAGGAGATCGCGGATCGAGCCGAGGTCTTTGCCGGACTGGAGCAGGAGTAGGATCGGGAGGGTGAATTTTCCTTTCTGCAAATCGGTGCCCAGCGTTTTTCCGGTTTCCTCCTCGCTGCCGGCGATGTCGAGGATGTCGTCGTAGATCTGGTAGGCGACGCCGAGCTTGGTGCCGTAGGCTTTGAGGCCGCTGATGATGGTCGGGCTGGCTTCGCTGATGAACGCACCGAGTTCGCAGGCTGCGGAGAAAAGCGCCGCCGTCTTCATCTCGATGATGCGGTAGTAGTCGGTGGTCGTGAGTTTGAGGTCGAAGCGGCGTTGGGTCTGGATGATCTCGCCCGAGCAAACCTCGGCGGCGGCATCGGCAATGCGGCGGCTGATATCGGAGTTGCTGAAATTCGTGGAGAGCTTGAGCGCGTGGGCGAAGAGGACATCGCCGAGGAGGACGCTGATCGAGTTGCCCCACTTCGCGTTAGCGGAGGGTTGGTCGCGGCGGAGTTCCGCGCCGTCGATGATGTCATCGTGAACCAGCGTGGCGATGTGGATGAGTTCGAGGATTACCGCGAGATCGACATGGGCGGGCGTAATTTTTCCGGTCGCTCCAGCGGCGAGGAGGGCGAGTGCGGGGCGGAGACGTTTGCCGCCGGCGCCGCAGATGTAGGAGATATAGCCCTCGACGGCGGGGTCGAATGCCTTGGCCTGGGCGCGAATCCGTTCCTCGACCGTGTAGAGGTGGGGATTGATCAAATCAAACGCCTCGGCGAACGAGATGCCCTCGTTTGTGGCGGACCGGTTGTGGCTGTTTTCAGCTGTCATGGTTGGGAAAATTTAGTGATTGGAGGCGCGGGCGGCGAGAATCCTTCGAACGATAAAAAACGGAATTGCGAGTCCGATCGCCACGGTGGCAGCGAGGAGAGGATTTGGGATCACCCGCGCGCGGTCGCGGGCCACGGCTTCCAGACCGGCGCGAACCACTTCAAAGGGCGAGGCCACGAGGGCGGGGCAGGTTTTGAAGTTGTTGGCACGATCTTCGTCACCCGGGCGGGTTGCGATCTCGAAAAACTCGGTTGGCACCGGGCCCGGGCAAAGCGCGGTGACGGTGATGCCCAGCGGGCGGAGTTCCATGGCGAGGGATTCCGAGAAACTGGTCACATAGGCCTTCGTTGCGGAGTAGACCGACATCGTGGGCAGAGGGAAAAATCCGGCGACGCTGCTGACATTCAAGATCGCTGCGCGGCCTTGGACGATCATGCGGTTCACGAGCAGGTGGGTGAGATGGGTGAGGGCGGTGATGTTGAGGTCCAGCATGGCTTGAACACGCGCCCAATCGCTCGAGTGGAATTCGCCGTGGTCGCCGAGACCTGCATTATTGATGAGGAAATTGATGTCGATTTTTTCGGAGGCGAGCCAGTCGGCAAGGGCGTGGCGGCGGTCGGCGGTGGCGAGGTCGGTCGCGAAAATCCGCACTTCGAGATGCGGGTGGAACCGGCGAAGGTCGTCGGCGAGTTCCTCGAGGCGGTCGTTGCGGCGGGCGACGAGAACGAGGCGCGAGGCGAGCGGAGCGAGTTGGCGGGCAAATTCGGCTCCAAGCCCGGAAGAGGCTCCGGTGACGAGTGCATTGCAACCTTGGAAAAATCTCATCATGTCAGGGTCACAGGGTTACGCCCCCGGAGCGAAAAGAGTTTCCAGCCTTTTTAAACTCACGCCGTTTTTTCGACACTCAAGATGGTCGTCAGGTTGTTCTCCGCCGGCTTGGATGAGTAGAACACCCCGGAAATCGGGGAGACATCCTCGTGACTGCGGCCGACGGCGGTGGTGATGAAGTGGTGGTCGGTGAGGACGCCGTTTGTGGGGTCCATGCCGATCCAGCCGGCGCCGGGCAGGCAGGCTTCGACCCACAGGTGCATGGCGCTCGAGGCGCGCTTGTCCTCCTCGGCCTTGTCCCCTTCCCACACGAACCCGCTGGCGAGCCGCGCGGCGACGCCGTTTTGGCGAAGCGCCTCGACGAGCAACGCCGCGAAATCCCGGCACGAACCGGAGCCTTTTTTCAAAGTCTCGGCGGGCGTGTAGGGCTTGCCGAGTTGGCGCGACTCATAGGCGATGTTCTCGTAGATCCAGTGATTGAAATTCACAAGGGTCTCGACCGTCGGCCGGGGCACGGTCGGGGCGAGCGGATCGGGGAGTTTGCAACCGCCTTGGGGACGCAGGTAGGGCTCGAGGATTTCGGCGCGGTCGGGTCGGTATTCGGGCGGGATTTTAAAGCCGGTCGATTCGAGCAGGAAGTGGAACGGGTTTTTCTCCTTCACCTCGAGGTCGAGTTCGAGGCGGAAGGGCAGCTCGAGGCCGGTCTTTGGGTAGAAACAATAAGCGATCAGATTATCGAAAAGATCCTGCCGGTATTGCACATCGGCGCCCGGTGCGGTTTCGAAAACAACCCGCTCGACCTTCACGAACAAATCCACACGGGGAAAAATCCGGACATGGTGTGGCGAGAATGAAACGGGCTCCGCGTAGTTGTAGAGCGATTCCTTTTTGATTTTGAGTTTCATGGTTTTTCAGGAATTCGGCGCATGGTCACACGCACCTTCATTTTTTGCGAGGATGATCCTTTGAATGTTCCCTTCACCGGGGTGGCGTCAAGGTAGTCGCGACCCACCGCCACGACGATGTGTTGTTCGCCCTGCCATTTGTTGTTGGTGGGGTCGAGGGCAACCCATTCCATTCCGGGAACCAAAACCTCGACCCAGGCGTGGGTGGCGACCGCGCCGATCAACGGGCCGCCCGCCGCCGGTTCGGTTTCGATGTAGCCGCAGACATACCGGCAGGGAATTCCCGCCGTGCGGAGGACCGAAAGCATGACATGGGCGAAATCCTGGCAGACGCCCTCGCGCCGCTCCCAGACTTGGTCCAGCGGGGTATCCACATCGGTCGCGCCGGAGTGGTATTTCAACTCGGAAAAAATCGCGGAGTTCAGGCTCTCGAGGCAATCGCCGAGCGGGAGGTTGTGACGAATGAATTCGCGGGCCCAGTTGGACGAAGGGCCTCCGAGCGGAACCGTAGGGGTGGGCTGGAGGTAGTCGAAAATCACGGGGCCAGCGGAACCGAGGATTTGGCGGGCTTCGGCGACGGAGGGCGCGAGGCCGCCGGCGGGGAGTCGGTGCGTGGCGGTGCGGGCGGTCAGGTGGTTGACGACCTTGAGCTGCGGATGCCGAAGCGTCATCGAGTAGAAAGCCGTGAGGTTTCCAAAATAATCCGTGTAGCTGGAGGCTTGGGCGATCGGGAGAAAATCGATGCGGTGCGCGAGGATTTGCTGGGTCGGCCGCGCGGGCGGGGTGAGCCGAGCCTCCAGATACGCCTCCATCGCCGTCTCGGCGTATTGGTAGGAGGTGGAGTGGACGACTTCGAACAGCATAGCTCAGAGTAGAGATTCCGTTTCGCCGTGGATGAGAACCTGATGGTTCAAGAAGCTGTCGCAAATCGTCGTGTGGAGCGCGAAGAGGCGCGCCAACAAATCCTCGGAGTGCGATTGGAGTTTAGGTTTCGCCGAGCCGGCCGGGATAGTTGCGAGGAGCGTTTCCCAATCGGTGACGCGGATGGATTGGAGCAACGCTTCAATGGCGGCGAGGGCGCGGCCGGTGGCGGGGGAGAGGTTGCTCTCGCTCTCGCGAATGCGGGAGGCGCAGCCATTGAGACAACGCAGGACCGAGCGTGGGGCGACGGGATTTTTCCAGAGCAGTTCAAGCATCGGGAGCGGCTCGATGCGCATTTGGTAGACGCGGCGGTAGATGTCGCGGCTACCGAGCATTCGCAAGAATGCCGAGAGGCGAATCTCGCGGGCGTGGGTCCCGGTCCGTTCCGCGGCGGGGCCGACGAGCGAAGCGGCGAGCGAGGTCGTGGCGTTCGCAGTGATCGCCGCGCGCTCAAGCAATTGGCCGATCTCGCAAAAACTCCACCCATCGTCGGCGAGCATGGTGACTTTAGAGGTTCCAAAAAACTGGGGAATCGCTTGGCGCGCGAAGAGGCACAGTTCGCGGCTGGCGGCGGCGAGAGTTTCGGTCGATGCCGCGGGATCGAAGCCTACGGCGTCGAATTTTTCGCGGAGCTGGCTCATGACGCCCCAAGCTTCCAGGCTGAGGGTTTCCAGCACGGACTCGGCATTGGCGAAGGCGCGGTGGATCGTGCTCAGGACGGAGCCGGGTTCCGAGGGATCGAAGGTCAAGCGGTAGCGTCCCTCGGGATTTGAGATGGTCCGGCGCGATGCAGATCCGGTCACTTCGAGCATTGGCAGGATGCGGTTCCAGACCGGGCGGTAGTTCATGCGCTCGACGGGATTTAATTCCTCGAGTTCCAGAGACTCGATCGCGCCGATCATTCCGGCGAGGTCGTAGGCGCGCTCGAGATAGCGTCCGATCCAGTAGTAGGCATCAGCCACGCGGCTGGTGACTCCATGCGAGGGAATCTGGCTGTCGGGCTGAAGCGAGGAATCCCAATCGTCAGTTGGCGAGTTAGCGCCCACTTGCACCCAGGTGTCTTTCGAACCGCCGCCGAGTTCCGACGAGGTGAATTCGGATTCGGTGGTGGAAACGCGGGTGAGCGCTCCGGGAAAAACCCGGAGGTCGCCATCAGGTTCGCGCAGGGCAAAGACGATGTGATCCTGTCGGCGTCGGCGTCGGTCGCCATCCTGGAACGAAACGGTCTCGGCGTCGCAAGTCTGGGATTGGGCCACGAACTGCGATGGGTTTTTAAGAATCTCCCGGCGGGCGGCTTCGAGCTTTTCGTGGCTTGGCAAATTCCCGTCGCCGCCGAGCACGATCCGTTCACCGTAGAGGATGCGAATCGTGAAGTTCTCCAAATCGTCGAGAACCATGTGGCGCTGGTCGACATCGCCCAGCCAGTAGGTCGGAACGGTTGGCAGAATCGGGCGCTCGGCGAGGTAGTAGCGGATGATTTGATTCGAGAAAGGCAGGAGCGCGCGGTCGTCGGCGAGTTGCGTGCCGATGGCGTTCACGACCGAGACGCTTTTTTTCCGGATGCAATGAACGAGGCCCGGCACGCCGATCATCGAGTCGCGCCGGAATGCCATAGGGTCGAGCCAGCGATCGGAGAGGCGGGTGTAAATGACATCCACCTTGCTCAGGCCGGAGACAGTTTTCAGATAGACCTTGTCGTTGAGGACGAGGAGGTCACCGCCTTGCACGAGGGGAATGCCCATGCGGCGGCCGAGGAAGCAGTGCTCGGAGTAGGCGGGGCTGAGCGGGCCGGGCGTCAGGAGCACGACCATCGGATCGGCGTCATCCGAGTGCGCGCGGAGCATTTCGACGATGCCGGTCGGCACATCCGAGATCGAGTGAATGCCGGTATCTTGGAAGGATTGCGGAATCACGCGGGTGAGCGCGCGGCGGTTCTGCATCATGTAGGAAATGCCCGACGCGTTGCTGAAGTAGTGGTGCTTCACGGCGAGTTGGCCGCTAGGCAGTCGGCAAACCGCGACGCCGCTCAGGTGCAAAAACGCGCCGCCGGGCGAGGGAACGCCGCACGCGGCGCGCTGGAAATACTCGCTGCCGAGCACGGGAGCTTCAGGAATGACGCCATCGTGCAGGATTTGTTTTTTGGAGTGGTTGTCCTGCAGGAACATCTCGAAGGCGCGGAGGCGCTGGCGGATTCCGGCGGCGAGGGGGTCCCATTCGGCAGGAGTAAAAATCTGCGGGAGCAGGTCGCAAAACCAACCGCGTTTGCACCAAGGGAGTTCTCGGTGGATGTCGAAGGTCACGCCCATCTCGCGCATGGTCGCCTCAAGTCGGGCGTCGAGCGCGCGAACTTCGTGGCGGGGCATGCGGTTCAGGCGCTCGAAGAGGTCGCGATAGACATCGCGCGGTAGGCCGTCCGGACCAAAGTTTTCGTCAAAGGTGCGGAAGTGCCAGAGCGCGCTCATGCGGCAGCGGAGGAGTTAGCGAGGAATTGGCGCGCGGCCTCGGCATCGCGCGCGATCTGGATTTTGAGAAGATCGATCGAGTCGAAACGCTGCTCGGGCCGGAGAAAATGTTTCAGACAGACCTCAACTTCGCAGGCGTAGAGGTCGCCCTCGAAATCGAAAAGATGAATTTCCAGGAGACGGGTCCGGGTTTGATCGACCGTGGGACGAATGCCGAGGTTGGCCACACCGGGGTGGTTTTTTCCTTCGACCAAAACCTCGACGGCGTAGACTCCGTCGGGGGGGAGTTGGAGATGGTCGGTGGCGAGGTTCGCGGTGGGGAATCCGATTTGGCGACCCAAGCCCGCGCCGCGAAGGACGGAGCCGGCGATGGTGTGGTCTCGCCCGAGGAGTTGGGCGGCGTCGGCGAGGCGTCCCTCGGAAAGGGCGAGCCGGATCATCGTGCTGCTGATCACCATGCCGTCGATACGAACGGGCGGAACCTCACAGGTGAAGAAATTTTTTTCGCGGCCGAATTGGCGGAGGAGCTCGATGTTTCCCCGGCGCTGGTTTCCAAAGGTCCAGCCCTCGCCGATACAGATGCCGGCGAGGGGATTCGCGGCGGCGCAGAGCTGTTCGACAAAATCCTCGGCCTGCAGAGCGGCGAAGTCCTTGTCGAAGGTCAGCACCAGTGCGTGGGTGAAGCCCATTCGCTCCATGAGGCGCAGTTTGAAGGGCGTCGGCGTGAGCAGGGCTGGCACAGAGTCCGGACGCAGAACCGTCGCCGGGTGGGGATCGAAGGTTAGCGCCACAGCGGTGGCGGCGAGTTTTTGGGATTCGCGCTGGGCGGTTTCCAGAACCATCCGGTGGCCGAGGTGCATCCCGTCGAAAACCCCGGCGGCGATCACTACCGGGCCGGGGATTTCCGCCAATCCGTCGATGGACCGGAGGACGCGCATCACGCGCCCCGAAGCCGCGAGACGGCGGGCAGGCTGAGAACGCGCTGGAGGATCGCCTCGCGAGGGCCGTTCTTGAGTTCATCCACAGTCACCGCGCCGTCCACCGAGAAGCGGCCGGACTTGGTGCGGCGGAGGGATTTCAAATGAGCGCCGCAGCCGAGTTCCTGCCCGATGTCGTGGGCGTAGGTGCGGACATAGAAACCCTTGCTGCAAACGACGCGAAAATCGATTTCCGGCAAGCGGACTGTCTGAATCTCATGGGCATAGACATGCACGAAGCGCGGTTCGCGTTCCACGGTCTTGCCTTGGCGGGCGAGCTTGTAGAGCGGCACGCCGTCTTTCTTGATCGCGCTGACCATGGGTGGGGTCTGGTAGAAATCGCCATGGAATTTTGAGAAGGCGGCTTCGATTTGATCCTGGGAAAAATCCGGCACGGGTTTGGTTTCCAAAATCTGGCCGTCGGAGTCTTGGCTGTCGGTCGTCTCGCCGAGGCGGAGGGTGCCGACATACTCCTTGTCCTCGCTCATGAGGAGGTCCTGGATTTTTGTTCCCCGGCCGAGGGTGAGGATCAGGAGACCGGTCGCGAGCGGATCGAGTGTGCCACAGTGGCCGACTTTTTTGGTGTCGAGGGCGCGGCGGGTGATGGCGACGACATCGTGAGAGGTCATCCCCGGCGCCTTGTCTACGAGGAGAACGCCGTCAATTTCGGTTCCGGATTTCATGATCGAGTGCTTTGAGAAAATCGTGTTTCACCTGCTGGAGGGAGCCGGGGACGCGGGCGCCGGAGGCCATCGGATGGCCGCCGCCCTGGAATTGCTTGCAGACTTTGCAGACATCGATCGCGGGGATTTTTGAGCGGGCGCTGACGCGGACCTTGTTTTCCGGAAGCTCCTCGAAAAACACGGCTGCCTCGACGCCTTCGATCGAGCGGAGGTGGTCGATGATGCCCTCGTTGTCCTCGGGGAGGACTTGGAGTTCCTCCACGACATCGAGCGGCAGGGAGAAAGTGGCGATCCGGTCGTCGGAATGGAACTCGGCGGTGTTCAGTGCGTGACGCAGGAGGTTGAAGCGGCGGCGCGGTTGGCTGTCATACATCGCGCGCGAGAGGCCTGGGACATCGACGCCGCAGGCGATGAGATGCGAGGCGGCGGCGAAGGTCCGCTCGTTCGTTCCGGCGTATTGGAACGAGCCGGTGTCGGTGGAAATCGCCGCGAAGAGGTTGGTCGCCATCTCGCGGGTGATCGGCGCGCCGATTTTCTGGAAAAACTCCACGAGGATTTGGCCGGTCGCGGGGGCCGTGGGGTCGATGAAATTCTGGTCGCCGTAATTCTCGTTGCTCACATGGTGGTCGATGTTGATGAGCGGAGTTCCCGGAGCGATGGCTTCGAGCACGGTGCCGAGGCGGTTTTTCACCGAGGTGTCGAGGGCGACGAAGACATCGAACTTCTGCGGCGTGGCTGGCGGGAGAGTGACGACTTCATGGCCGGGCAGATAGTGGAATTTCGCGGTCGAGCCCTCCTCGTTGAAGGCATGGACGGTTTTGCCGAGCGATTGAAGCCAGAGGGCGAAGGCGATGGTCGAGCCAAGCGCGTCGGCGTCCGGGCGGAGGTGGCTGGCGACGCCGATCGTTTGGGCGTTGCGGAGGGTGTCAGCGATGGATTCGAAGGTGGTCATTTCTTGGGTTCGTCGAGGAGGCCGAGTTCATCCATGATGCCGATCACGCGGGTGCCGCGCTCGATCGACTCGTCCATGTGGAAATGGAGATGGGGCGTGTGTTTGATCTGCACCCGGCGGGAAAGTTCGGTCTGAAGGTGGGTGCGGTTTTTCTCAAACAATTCCAGCGCGCGGCGACTCGCTCCGGGGGAGCCGAGTGCGGATATGTAAACATGGGCCTGCTTGAGGTCCGGCGTGATATCCACTGAGGAAATCGTAATGAGGTCGCCGTGAAAATCGAAGTCTCGCGTGGCGAGGACTCCGATTTCGCGTTTGAGGACTTCACACACCCTGGCGAGGCGGTTTTTCATAAAGCTGGGTGGCGCGGGTCGGGCCGCGCCGGTTTGATCAGAGTTGCTGCGGGACTTTCTCGAGCGTGTAGCACTCGATGATGTCCTCGGGCAGGTATTCGGAGAAGTCGCCCAGCTTGATGCCGCACTCGAGACCGGAGCGAACCTCTTTCACATCGTCGGTGAAGCGGCGAAGCGTGGCGAGGCCGCCGTCGTAGATCGGCTGCTTGCGGCGCAACACGCGGGCACGGGCGGTGCGGGCGATGCGGCCGTCCGTAACGACGCAACCGGCAACCTTGCCTTTGGTGAGATCGAAAACCTGCTTCACCTCGGCGTGGCCGATGACGGTTTCGCGATGTTCCGGCGCGAGCAATCCGCTCATGGCCTCCCGGACCTGATCGATCAATTCGTAGATGATGCTGTAGAGTTTGATCTGGATGCCTTCGCGCTTGGCGGCTTGCGCAGCGGTGTTCTCGGTCTTGGTGCCGAAGCCGATGATGATGGCGTTTGACGCGCTGGCGAGGAGGACATCGGACTCGGTGATCGGACCCACGGCGGAGTGGATGATCTCGAGGGAGATTTTCTTTTGAGGGATATCCTTGAGCGAGTTGACGACGGCTTCGAGCGAGCCTTGGACATCGCATTTGATGATCGCGTTGAGGGATGGTTTGGCCTCCGAAGCGATGCTGGCGAAGAGGTTCTCGAGAGTGGCGCGTTGCGGGGTCGAGAGCTTCGAGTCGCGGAGATCGGAAAGGCGTTCCTCGCTGTGAATGCGGGCGGATTTTTCCGATTCCATCACGACGAGTTCATCGCCGGCATTTGGAAGGCCGCTGAGGCCAAGAATCTTAACTGGAGTCGAGGGTCCGGCTTCCTTCACGGGCTTGCCCATGTCGTCGATGAGTTGTTTCACCTTGCCCCAGTGGTTGCCGCAAATGAACACATCGCCGTAGCGAAGGGTGCCCATGCGGACGATGACTGTAGCAGTCGGGCCGCGGCCTTGCTCGACCTGTGCCTCAATGACGGTGGCACGGGCGTCCACAGAGCCACTGGCTTTGAGTTCGAGCATTTCGGCTTCGAGGAGCATGAGGTCGAGGAGTTCGTCGATGCCGGTGCCTTTGGTGGCGCTGACAGGAATACAAATCGTATCGCCACCCCAGTCCTCGGGAGTGAGGCCCTGCTCTTGAAGTTGTTTTTTGACGCGATCGGGATTGGCGGAGGCGAGGTCGATTTTGTTGATGGCGACCATGATTTTCACCTTCGCGGCCTTGGCGTGGGAAATGGCCTCGAGTGTTTGCGGCATGAGGCCGTCATCGGCAGCGACGACGATGATCACGATGTCGGTGACATTGGCACCGCGGGCACGCATGGCGGTGAAGGCGGCGTGGCCGGGGGTGTCGAGGAAAGTGATTTTGTGACCCTTGCGGTTCACACTGTAGGCGCCGATGTGCTGGGTGATACCACCAGCCTCGCCAGCGGCCACGCGGGCTTTGCGGATCGCGTCGAGGAGAGAGGTTTTGCCATGGTCGACATGGCCCATGAAAGTAATGATCGGGGCGCGGGATTGGAGCTTGTCGACGAGTTTCTCGGGCTCGGGAGCTTTTGGAATTTCGACCTTCTGCTCGACCTTGTGGTGGCCTTTGGAGGTGTCTTTTTTCTCGCGATCGAAGATGAAGCCGTGAATGTCGCAAACTTTGGCGACGACATCGGCCTCCACGGTTTGGTTGAGATTCGCAAAAATCTGCAAGGACATGAGGTCCTTGATAAGCTGGAAGGGCTTGAGGCCGAGAAGTTCGGCGAGGACTTTGACGCTGACCGGTGGCTTAACTTGGAGGATTTTTTTCCCTGAGGCGTCTTCGGTAACGGTGGGCGTCTCGGGCTCCTGAGGCTCGATGGCGGCGACGGGCTCTGGCTCGAGAGCGGATTCGATAACGGGCTCTGGCTCTGGCTCGGGAGCGGGTGGGGGAGGAGTTGGCGTGGTTTTCGAGCCGAATGGCTTGATGCCCGCGCGGGTGGAGACTTTTTTGACCTTTTTCTCCGGATTTAGGAGATCAACGGTCGGGCCTTGGACTTTAGGTTCCTTTTCTTTGGCAGGGGTAGGAGCCGGTGATTCAGCGGCCGGACGGGTGGAACGCGTGGAAGCGCCCGATCGCCGGGCGGTCGCCGTCGGCTTGCTTTCGGTAGGTTTTTTCTTGGTTTTCTCTGCCATGATAATTTTTCGGAAGGGAGCAGGTTTTCATACTCCCTAGGCTTTTTGGAGCGCTTGGGCGGCCTCAAGGATGCGTTGGCCAAGGGCGACATCGGCGCCAAGGGCTTCGGCGATATCCTCCGCGCCGGCGAGTTGGATCACCTCAATCGAGGTCATGCCGGCATTGGCCAGAATATTGGCTTCGTCTTCGCTAATGCCAAGAGATCCGGCGAGCGAGTGTGCGGCTTCGGCGGCTTGGTTTTGCATAGCCTCTTCCTTGCGTTTGTCCTCTTGGATATCGACATCCCAACCGCACATTTTCGAAGTGAGTCGGGCATTTTGACCGCGGCGGCCGATGGCGACGGAGAGGTCTTCTTTCGGCACGAGCACATGAATCGTCTTCTTGGCTTCGTTGGTGGTAATAGAGCGGATGTTCGCGGGCTTCAGGGCCGCAGTGACGAACTTCAACGGATCCGGATCCCAGCGGATGATGTCCACTTTCTCGTTGTTGAGTTCGCGAACGATATTCTTAACACGAGCTCCACGCATGCCGACGCAGGCTCCAACAGGGTCGACCTTCGCATCGGCGCTGTGGACGGCGACCTTGGTGCGGAAACCGGCTTCGCGGGCGATGACCTTGAGCTCCACGGTGCGGTCGGCGATTTCGCTGACCTCGAGTTCGAAAAGGCGTCGGACAAAATTCGGGTGGCTGCGGGAGAGGATGATCTCGGGGCCGCGGTTGCCGCTCTCGACGGCCACAACATAGGCGCGGAGGCGGTCGCCGACATTGTAGTCCTCGGTCATCACGCGTTCGCGGGAGGGCATGACGCCTTCGAATTTGCCGAGGTCGATGATCACATCGGATTTTTCAAAACGGCGGACGGTGCCGGTCACGATCTCGCCAGCGCGGTCTTTGAACTCCTCATAAATCATCTCCCGCTCGATCTGGCGGAGGCGTTGATTGATCGCTTGCCGGGCGGCTTGGGCGGCGATGCGACCGAAATCGCGTGGTGTTACCTCGATTTCCACCTCTTCGCCATCAACCACATCGGGCTTTATGGTGCGGGCCTTGGCGATCGCTATTTCATCATGGGGATTATCCAATTTCTCGCGGGCGATGAGCTTCGCGATGGCGCGAATTCCGCCATTTTTCGGGTCGATATCGATCCGAAGATCCCTGGTGCCGGAGGTAAAGTTTTTCTTCGAGGCCGCGAGGATGGCGGTGGATATGGCGTCGATCAGAACATCGCGCTTGATGCCCTTTTCACGCTCCAACAAGTCCAGCATTGTGATGAGTTCGGAATTCATAAATCTCTCGGTTCCGGAATGTGTTGGCGGGTGGATTTCCCGACCGCCGCACTTTTTCGGAATCGGAAACTATGGGGGGTGCGTCAACATCGGTCAAGCGGCAAGGGCCGTTAATTTCCGTAAGGGGAAATCACCCGCCTTGATCGCCACGGGGATCGTTGAAAGGCTCTCCGGCATGGATGACTCGCCGCATCAAGAAACGCCGCCCCCGCCCGTGGATTCCCCGAATTCCCGTCAATGGATCACGATTTTGCATATCAGCGCGCTCGCGGGATTTTTGCTGGTGGGATTCGGCCAAATTCTTGCTCCGCTGATCGTGTGGTTGATGAAAAAAAACGAGGTTCCCGGCCTCGATGTCGCTGGCCGGAATGTTCTGAATTTTCAAATTTCCTGGTCGCTGTGGTGGGCGCTGTCTTGGATTTTCGTGGGGCTCTTCGGCTGCTTGATTATCCCGCTCGTATTCCCGCTGATTATTCTGGTCGCTTGGGTTATCTACGGAGTCCTTGGAGCGATCAAGGCAAGCGACGGAGTCTTCTACCGTTTTCCGATGACGATCCGTTTTTTTCAATTAACGGCCGAGTCGTAATGGAAGCGCTGAACGCGTTGTCCGATGCCGGTGAAAATATCCCACGCAATCGTGCCGGCGCGCGCGGCGAGTTCTGTGGCGGTGATTTGCTGTTCGCCATCATTTCCCACGAGCGTGGCCGCATCGCCTGGTCGCACATCTGGCGTGGCGGAAACATCGACGACGATCTGATCCATCGTCACACGGCCGAGAATTGGGCAGTGGTTCCCATGAAGAAGAGCCGCCGAGCCGTTGCCTGAAACATGGCGAGGAAACCCATCGGCGTAGCCCAGCGCGAGAACAGCCACGCGCATTCTCTCCGGAGCGATAAAGGTGCGCCCGTAGCTGATCGAGGCCCCCTTGGCGACATCGCGCACCATGGCCACTCGAGCTTTCCAAGTCAGTGCCGGCCGGAGTTCCTTTTGCATCGAGAGGATCGGCGACGCTCCGTAAAGCATCAGGCCGGGGCGCACAATCTCAGTAGGCCCGACATGGTGGTTTAAAATCCCCGCGCTGTTGAGGGCATGGTTTTTCGCGGCAGGAAAAATCTCGCGGATTTGATTTTTCATAGCGGCAAATTTCTCAAGCTGCGATCCGGTAAAAACAAAATCCTCATCCGCGCTCGGCAGGTGGGTGGAAATACTATGCACCTCGAGATTTCGCATTTGCCGGACCGCCCGCAGAGCTTCCAAAGCGGAGTCCGCCGAGCAGCCGATGCGGCCCATTCCAGTATCGATTTTGAAATTGATCCGCGCCGGTCCGCAGTCCGCAAACGCCGCCGCTTCGTCCGCCCCCGAGACGGTGACGATGAATTTTTCCTCCACCGCATCGCGCCGCTCGGCGGGCAGGCACGCGCTCAGGAGCATGATGTCGCGACCGGTCCCCAGTGCCGCGACATCCCGCGCCTCCTTGAGATTCGCCACTCCGAAAATCGACGCCTCGGCCGCGAGAGTTCGCGCCACGGGAGCCACCCCATGCCCGTAGGCGTCGGCTTTTACCACGGCGAGGATTTCCGCCTGCGAACCGATCCGGCGTCGAACCACGCCGATGTTGTGACGAATGGCATCGAGATCGATCTCCGCCCAAGTCCGAACATGGTCGGCGACCGAGATCATGCGAAGGGGAGGGGAGTGGAGGTAAGGGGATTCGAACCCCTGGCCTTCTCATTGCGAACGAGACGCTCTACCAACTGAGCTATACCCCCGAGGAAAGTGGGAAGAAAATTAGCGGGAAACCCCGGCGCTTCAAGCGGCAAAAAAATCGGCGCGGTCATTCGGCGGTGAGGTGTTTTTCGATCAGGGCGTAGGCGTTGTGGTTGTGGATCGACTCGAAATTTTCCGCCTCCACGCGATACCAGAGAATGTTCGAGTCCTCCTCGCAGCGGACCGCGACATTCCGAACAAGATCTTCGACGAACACCGGATTGTTGTAGGCGAGTTCGGTGACATGTTTTTCATCCGGCCGCTTCAAGAGACTATAAAGGCCGGCGCTCGCAGACTCCTCGGCGAGCACGATCATGTCCTCGACCCACATGGGTTTTTTGCAGCGCACGGAGAGAGTCACATGGCCGCGCTGGTTGTGGGCGCCGGCGGCGCTGATGGCCTTCGAGCACGGGCAGAGCGTGGTCACTGGCACGACGGTTGTGACAATGAAATCGATCTTGCCCGCAGCGAGCGTGGCATTGAATCGCACGGTGTAGTCCATTAATCCCGGCGAGCCGGTTGCGGGCGCTTTTTTTTCCAGAAAAAAAGGAAACTCGATGTCGAAATGGGCGCAGTCACTCTCGAGGCGCTTGGCCATTTTTTCGAGGATGTCGCGGATGTTCGCCACATGGATCACCGGGCCGTGCTCGGCGAGGACCTCGATGAAGCGGCTCATGTGCGTGCCCTTGAAATGGTGCGGCAGGTCGACTGTCATTTGCAAAGTCGCCACGGTGCTTTGGACGGCGTGGTGCTTGTCGCGAACCTGCATGGGATAGCGGAGCGACTTGACCCCCACGCGGTCGATCGGAATCCGGCGGTGGTCGCGTTCGCTTTGGGTGTCTTTCAACATGGAGAGTCCGACTTTGCTTCCAGTCGATCGACACCGGAAGCCAAAAAAAGCCGTGCGGGAAGGAGGCGAATGGCTTTTAGTCTGCGTCCCTATGGCTACGAACCTGTTCGACCTCTCTGAAGAAGTGGCTGTTGTTATCGGCGGCACCGGTGTTCTCGGTGGAAGCATGGCCCTCGCTCTCGCCACCTCCGGCGCCAAAGTTGTGGTGGCCGGACGCAGCGCCGAGCGTGGCAAAGCCCGCGTGGCCGAGATCGCAAAGGCCGGCGGAAAATCTTTTTTCGTCGAGACCGACGCCACCGACCGCGAAAGCGTCGAGAACCTCCTCTCCGCCACCACGCAGGCTTTCGGCATCCCGTCCGTGTTGGTGAATGCCGCCGGCGGAAACGATCCCCGCGTGACTGTGACTCCCGAGTCACCGTTTTCCGAAATTGCCGCGGACGACTGGATGGAAAATTACGAGCTGAACCTGGTCGGCGGCGCGCTGATTCCCTGCCAAGTCATCGGCCAGGCGATGGCCGACGCCGGGCGAGGCAGTGTGATCAATATCGCCAGCACCTCCGGTCACCTGCCGCTCTCCCGCGTGGTGGCCTACTCCGCTGCGAAGGCTTCCGTGCTCAATCTCACCCAATTCCTCGCCCGCGAATGGGCCTCCACCGGCGTGCGAGTGAACTCCATCTCGCCCGGATTTTTCCCCGCCGAGCAAAACCTCCGCCTTCTCTTCAATCCCGACGGATCCACCACCCCGCGAGCCAAAGCCATTCTCGACCACACCCCGATGGCCCGTTTCGGCGAAGCCGAGGAACTCGCCGGAGCCGTTGTTTTCCTCGCCAGCCCGCAAGCCAGTTCGTTCGTCACCGGCAGTGACATTCGGGTGGACGGGGGATTCCTCTCGCAAACGATCTGACGCGCTTACTGTTGAAACCTTCCGCGACTATCGTGCTGCTCCCTTTTGCATGCCTGTAAAAACTGAAAAAGACCTTCCCGAGTTCCACCGGGCGAATTGGCTGAAGTCCATGAGCGCAATGCAGCTCAAGAATTACGGCTACGCCATCCAACTCCTTCAGACGATCCTCAAGAGCCATCCCGAGTTCCTCGCCGCGCGACAACTCCTGCGAAAGTCCGCCATCGCCAAGACCGCCGGGAAAAAAAGCCTCCTCTCCGGACTTTCCGTCGCTTCCTTCAGTTCGATCAAAATCCAGTCCCAGCTGAAAAAAGATCCCCTCTCGGCCCTCGATGCCATCGAGAAAAGCCTCGAGACCGACCCTCAAAATCCCCAACTCAACCAACTCCTGAAGGATGCCGCGCTCGCCGCGAATCTCCCCGACATCGCCGCCTTTGCCTTGGAGACCATTGTCGAGGCTTCGCCGAAAGACACCAAGGCCCTGCACGAACTCGGTCAGCATTACTTGAAAAACAGCGCGCCGGAAAAAGCCGTCCCGATTTTTCAACGCCTCCTCGATATCTCCCCGAACGACCTCGCCGCCATTAAAGGATCCAAGGATGCCGCCGCCTCCTCTTCGATGAAATCCGGTGGTTGGGACAAGGCCGAATCCACCTACCGCGACCTCATCAAGGACAAGGATCAAGCCGTCGCGCTCGAGCAGCAATCCCGCGTCGTCCGCAGCGAGGAGATGATCGATAACCTCCTTGCCGAACTCCACGCCAAGGCGGAGGCCGAGGGCGAAAATTGCACCGTCGATACCGCCCGCCGCATCGCCGAACTCCACGAGCAGAGAGAGGATTGGGAGAACGCCACAAACTGGTTCAATTACGCCGCCTCGCTCTCGAACAATTCCGATATGGCGCTCGTTCGCAAAGCCTCCGACTTGCAAATCCGCCAGTTCGACCTCGCCATCGAAGCCCGCGAGCAATTCATCGAAGCCAATCCCGGCACGCCCGAGTCCGAAGGCTACGCCGCCGAATTGGAATCTTTAAAAAAACAGCGCGCCGACCTTGCCCTCGAGGCCGCCCGTTCCCGCGTGGACCAAAACCCCACCGACCTCCAACTCCGCTTCGAACTCGGCGAAATCCTCGTTGATCTCGAAAACTGGCAGGAGGCTATTCCCGAACTCCAAAAAGCCCGCCAAAATCCGAATGTCCGCATGCGCGCGATGAGCCTGCTAGGGCAATGCTTCACCGCCCGCGGCATGCTCGACCTCGCCGCCAAGACTCTCTCCGACGCCGTCGCCGAGCTTCTGGTCATGGATGCCGTTAAAAAAGATGTCATCTACAACCTCGGCCTCGTTTACGAGAAAATGGGCGACGCCCAAAAGACCGTCGATTGCATGAAGCAAATCTACGAAGTCGACTACGGCTACCGCGATGTCGCCAAGCGCGTCGAGAGCTCCTACTGAGGCGGACTGGTTTCGACGACATCGTAAAATAGTCCAAAGATGGGGGCACGGCCGTCTCGGCCGTTCTACACTCTTGTTGCTCAGGCCGTGAGGCGCTCGGCGGCGGTGACGCAGTTGGACATCAGCATCGCGATCGTCATGGGGCCGACTCCGCCGGGAACAGGTGTGATCGCGGCGCAGCGGTCGGCCACGGCGTCGTAGTCCACATCGCCGACGAGGCGATAGCCTTTGGGGTTGGAGGGATCGTCGATGCGGTTGATGCCGACATCGATCACCACGGCGCCTTCTCGGATGTGGTCGGCGCCGAGAAAATGGGGACGCCCGATTGCGGCGACCACGATGTCTGCTGCGCGGGTGACGGCGGCGAGGTTTTTTGTGCGTGAGTGGGCAACGGTCACGGTGGCATCGCCGCCCGGGCCTCGTTTCATGAGCAGGAGGGCCATCGGTTTTCCGACAATCATGCTCCGGCCCACGACGACCGCATTTTTGCCAGCGGTTTCGATGCCGGATTCTTGAAGGAGTCGGATGCAGCCGAGCGGCGTGCAGGGAACGAAACCCGTGGGGTCCTCAAGCGCGAGTTTGGCGACATTCACGGGATGGAAGCCGTCCACATCCTTGCTGGGATCGATGGCGCGGACGATCGCGGCTTCGTCGATCTGCGGCGGGGGCGGGGATTGGACGAGGATGCCGTGAACGGCGGGGTCGGCGTTGAGTTTTTCGACGAGGGCGAGAAGTTGCTCCTGTGTTGTGTCGGCGGGGAGTTCCTCCTTCACGGAATGCAGGCCGAGTTCGGCGGCTTTGCGGTCCTTCGAGCGCACATAGGCGCGGGAGGCGGGATCATCGCCCACGAGCACCACGGCAAGGCCGGGTTGGATGCCGCGTTGGCGCAGGGCGTCCACGCGTTGTTTGGTTTCCACGAGCACCTTGGCGGCTACCGCCGCTCCGTCAATCCGCACCATTTTTTAGAAGTTCCTCCAGTTGATTTCTTGCTGCCTCGAATTCGTCGTCGGAGAGGTTCTCCGGAATTTCCAGCGGCTCCGCGATTGTGACCGACACCTTGGAAAACGGCAATGGGATGATGAAGCCGTCCCAGGTTTTCATCCGGATGCAGCGGCTGAATGTGGCGTGCATCGGAATGATGCGGGCGCCGGTGTTTTGGGCGAGCAGGATCACGCCGGGTCCGAGGGAGTATTTGGGGCCGCGGGGTCCATCGGGCGTGATCGCGATATCGCGCCCGAGGCGGATGAGGCGGACGAGCTCCAGAAGGGCGCGGGAGCCTCGGCGAGAACTCGATCCGCGCACCGAGCCCATGCCGAAGGCGGCCACGAGCTGGGCGAGGATTTCGCCATCGCGGCTGGGGCTGGTGAGCACGGTCACGCCGAGGCGGTTTTTGGGATAGAGGCGGTCAAAGGCGAAAGTGATTCCGAGAATTCGGTTGTGCCAAAAACAGAAGAGGGAGGGCTTGGGCGTCGCTTCATTAAGGAGACCGAATCGGTCCTCAAATCGAAGGCGCAGGGTGGCAAAGAGTCCGCGGAGGAGCGCCGCACCGAGGAGGGCGAGGAGGCGTTCGCGTGTCATGGCAAAAACTCCCGCAGGATTTTCTGAAGGACCGGGCGGGCCTTGGCGGCGAGGGTTTCGTTGGCGTAGGCGATCCAGGCGACGCCGGTTTCGGTGTCGAGCGGTGCGTCGGGAAAACCTCCCAGCGGATGCTCGAAAACGACGCCCGCTTTTTTCAAAAGAAGCCACGCGCAGGCGTCGTAGGGATGGCAGACGAGGGATGATTCCAGGTCGAGCGCGTGAAAGACGAGGGGGCGCAGGTCGCCGACCAGTCGGTCGCGGCCGGTGATCATCTCGTGGAACTGTCCGGCGGTGGAGAGGTATTGGTCGTCGAAAATCACTGGCGAGCGGGAGCTGTTCGCGCCGACGAGTTGGTCCCACAAACGCTCCTCGATTTGCGCCGTCAGCGTGCGCCCCTCCGGGAAAAATTTTACGAGCGAGGCGAAGCCGTGGTCGAAATTCGTGGCGGTTGACGGGGCGATTGGGAGAGGTTCCGGCGCAGTGCCCGCGCGCCAATCGCACCATGTCGCGAACAGCGGGCCGTCGAAGTTCGTGCTGAATTGGTCGGCGCGCCATTGTTTCGAGACGGGCAGCTCGGTCATCGCGCAGGCGAGGATTTGGGAGAGGCGGGTTTCCTCGCCGCGCTGGGGGGCGATGGCGGCCAGAGCCCAAGCGCTGCGCTTGTCATACATCAACCCTCGGGTGCCATCGATCGGGTCGATGATGCATTTCCATTTCGTATCGGCGGCGGATTTTCCCTCGGGAAAACAGAGTTCGGATTCGAGGCCCTCCATGACGATCTGGACTGGTTCTTCGCTCGGCCATTGCGCACGAAACCACTCGAGGATCGCGTCCTCGCCGAAGCGGTCGATGGCGAAGATTGTGTCACCTCCCGCTTCGCCTGTGACGGCGGCGAGTTTTTCGGCCGAAAGGCCCTGACGCGCCGACACGACTTTCGATCGGATCGCGGCGCCGAGTTCACACAGGAGGAGGCGAAGTTTTTCTTGGTCCATCAAATCGTCGGAATGCTATCGGGGCGTTTCGGGATGTGCCGAGCATTTTGCCAGCAAGCGTGTGGCGAGGGCAGCGGCGGCGACGGCGAGGCCCACGACAAAACCAATCCAGATTCCGGAGGCTCCCAAGCCAAAATGGAAGGCGGCGAGGTGGGACACGGGCAACGCCACGACCCAGTAGGCGAGGATGCCAAAGAGGAAAGGAATCTTCGTGTCACCAAATCCTCGCAACGCTCCGGAGGAGGCGATTTGGATGCCGTCGAAAACTTGAAAGACTCCGGCCAGGACGAGTAGTTGGGCGGTCAATGCCCTCACCGCTGGATCGTCCGTGAAACACCCCGCGATCCACGAGCCGAGCGTCAAATAAACTGCCGCAAATAATACAGCGATGCCAAGCGTCATGCCGAGCGTGCCGTGGACAATCGCACGGATTTCCCCGAACCGACCCGCACCTTGGGCCTGGCCGACCCTGACACTCACGGCCTGACCGATTCCCAGAGGCACCATGAAGGTCGTCGCCGCGCAGGTGAGGGCGATTTGATGGGCCGCCAACTCGGTGATTCCTAGCCAGCCCATCATCAGCGAACCGAAGGAAAATCCCGTGACCTCGCAGAGGCTCAAGCCGCCCGAGTGGATGCCGATGCCGAGCAGGCGCTGGATTTCTGGCAACAAGCCGGGCGCAGTCCAATCGGAGGGCCAGGCCGCGTGGAGGCGCGATTCCAGGGCCGGATAGAGGAGCATGGCGATCATCGTGGCAATGCGGCTCAGCAGCGTGGCGAGCCCCGCGCCGTCAATTCCCATCGCGGAGGCGCCGAGGTTTCCGTAGATCAAAATCCAGTTCAAAAGCACATTCAGCAAAACCCCGCCAAGCATGATCCAGAACGGCGGCCAGGGGCGCGCGAGGGCTTCACAGAAATTTTTCGCCGTTCCTGTCACGAACACAGCGGGCATCGACCACGCGCAGAGCAGAAGGTAGTTCGCGGCCGAGGAATTCACCTCCGGCTGTTGACCGAAGATCGGGAGGGAACGCAGGAGCGCGTGGGCTGCGAGGGCGACGAGCAAACCCATCACCAGCGCAATGGCGAGGCCCCCGCGGAGACTTTCGCCGGCGAGATGCGGCTTGCCGGCACCGAAGGCGTGCGAGGCGTTTACACTCACTCCGGCGAGAACGCCGAAGCCAAAGACCAGCGGCACGGAGAGCAGGGTGTTCGCAAAACCGCAGGCGGCGAGGGGGATTGTGCCGACATGGCCGACCATAAGGGTGTCCGCGAGCCCCATGAGCATTTGGCCGACCAATCCGGCGACGATTGGAAAAGCCAGAGCGAGCGTGTGGCGGTTCTCGCGGTGGAGTTCCTGAAGGGTGCTGGATTTTGCCATTAGGCCTCGTCGAGCACCTGGCGGAAGCGCGAGATCGAGGCGGCGCGGCCGGTTGCAGGATCGATCTCAACCAAGGCCCCGCAAACCTGCACAGGGCCTCGGGCGATGGGGAATTGCGAGGGAAGTGCGTCGAGGAATTTTTTCACAACGGCGTCCGCCTTCCGGCCAAGGATCGAGTCGAGCGGCCCGCACATTCCGGCGTCGCAGAGGAACGCGGTTCCGCCGGGGAGGATGCGTTCGTCGGCGGTTTGGACATGCGTGTGGGTTCCCACAACAGCCGAGACCTTGCCGTCGAGGTGGCGGGCCATCGCGGTTTTTTCGCTCGTCGTTTCGCCGTGCACATCCACGAAAATTACGGGCGTTTCCGCGCGCAGTCGCTCCACCTCGGCCATCGCGCAGGTGAAGGGATTGTCGAGCTGCTGGTTCATGAAGGTGCGGCATTGCACATTCATCACGGCGATCTTTCCCTTGGCCGTCTCGAGCACGATGCTTCCCTGACCCGGCGCGCCCGGCGGGTAGTTCACGGGACGCAACACGCGCGGCTCGGTGGGGAGGTAGGGCGCGGTTTCCTTTTGATCCCAAACATGGTCACCGGTTGTAATCACGGCCACGCCAGCGCGGAGGAGGTCGATCGCGATTTTCGGGGTGATTCCGCGGCCATGCGCGGCGTTTTCGCCATTCACCACCACGAAATCAACAACGTTGTCGGCGAGCATGGCGGTGACGACTTTTTTGGTAGCCGTGCGCCCCGGTTCGCCAACAATGTCACCCAAAAAAAGAAGTCGGATCATCGATCCTTTTTATAGCAACCGGCGGTGAACGCATTTAAAAAAACCGGGTGCGAATTCTTGCGTTGATTCTTTTCTGTCTGGCGGGGCTGGTTCATTCGGCCTTCGCGAAAACCACGCCGCTCGGCAACCGGCCTGATTGGTCCGAACTCGACAAGTTCCAGGAGACCATCACACGCGAGCGGTTTATCGAATGGCTTGCGAATATTTACGCGCCTGGCGATGCGGCGGTCGGGGTGATTGCCGTCACGCCCACGATGGCGAAAATCCAGACCGCTCCCGGCAAGCCGCCGTATTTACTCCGCTTCGCGAAATCTTCGCTCACGCCCGCCCGTTACTGGCGCCCGCGCTCGGCGATTCCGAAGGATTCCGGCAAGCCGCTCGCCGGCGTGAAAATCGCGATCGACCCCGGCCACATCGGCGGCAAGTGGGCGAAAATGGAGGAGCGCTGGTTCCAGATCGGGGACTCCAAGCCGGTTGTCGAGGGCGACATGACGCTCCGAGTGGCGAAACTTCTCAAGCCTCGCCTGGAGGCCCTTGGCGCTCAGGTTTGGTTGACGCGTTCCGGCTCCGAGCCGATCACCAGCCGCCGCCCGGACGCTCTTCGGAAGTTGGCGCTCGAATCCCTCCGCGAAAAAGGTGACAAGGCCACGAACTTCGCGATCACGAAAGAAAGCGAACGGCTTTTCTACCGCACCGCCGAGATCCGCCGCCGTGCGGTGCTCGTCAACGACTCGATCAAGCCCGACCTCGTTCTGGCGCTGCATTTCAACGCCGAGGCTTGGGGCAATCCTGCAAAACCTTCGCTGATCAACAAAAACCACGCCCATTTCCTCGTGACTGGCGGTTGGAGCAAAAAGGAGCTCGCCTACGAGGACCAGCGGTTCGAGATGCTCGTGAAGCTCCTCAACGGCTCGCACAACGAGGAAGTGGCGGTCTCGAAAGCACTCGCCAAAACCACGCTCAAAAACACCGGCTTGCCTCCCTATATCTATCAAGGAGGCGAGGTCCGCATCCCCGGGAGCGATTACATTTGGGCAAGGAACCTTCTCGCGAACCGGCTCTTCGAGTGTCCAGTCGTCTACGCCGAGCCTTATGTGATGAACTCGCGCGAGGTTTTCACTCGGGTGCAGGCGGGCTACTACGACGGCAAAAAAAAGATCGCTGGCACGATGCGGAAGAGCATTTACAAGGAATACGCCGACGCGGTTGTGGAGGGGCTGGTCAACCACTACTCGCAACGCTAGCCTTCGCCCCAAGCCATGAAAATCATCGCCATCACGAACCAAAAGGGAGGGGTTGGGAAAACCACCACCAGCCTCAACCTCGCCGCCGCCCTCGCGGAAAAAAAGGTCCGCGTTTTGCTGGTGGATCTCGATCCGCAAGGCAGCGCCTCCAGCGTGTTGGTTTCGAAAGAGGAGGGCGCGGAGGCCCCGAGCATCTACGCCGCGCTCATCGGTGAAAAACCCGCCTCCGATCTCATTTCTCCCACCCGCATCAAAAATCTTTCGATCATTCCCTCGGACCTCGACCTCGCCGGCGCCGAGGTGGAAGTCGCGCGGATGGATGACCACATGATGCGGCTCCGCGCGGCGTTCGAGGATCTTCGCGAGAAAAATGCCTTCGACTATGTCCTGCTCGACTGCCCGCCCTCGCTGGGAATCCTGATGTCGAACGCGCTCACGGCTGCCGACGAAATCCTCGTGCCGATCCAGTGCGAATACTACGCGCTCGAAGGGCTCGGGCTTTTAATGGAAGTTACGGATCGCATCCGGGCCACTGGCGCGAATCCCACGCTCTCGATCTCCGGCCTCTTGCTCACGATGTTCGACGCCCGCACGAACTTGAACCCCGCCGTGGAGCGCGAGGTGCGGAATCATTTTCAAGAGGTCGTTTACAAAACACTCATCCCGCGCACGGTTCGCTTCGCCGAGGCGCCGAGCCACGGGCGGACGATTTTCGAGCACGACCCGAACGGCATCGGCGCGGCCTCCTACCGCAAGCTCGCCGCCGAATTTCTCCAGCGCCAGAAAAGCCAGGTGACCTTCATGAACTCCCCCGCGCATCGTGCTCAGGAGACGCCCGAGTAGCGTTGTTTTTCTTTGCCCGCCGCGCAGTTGGCGGGTAGTAACTGACGCGGTTTGAAGCACCCGAGTCCATTTCAGCTCAAAATTTTCTGGGCGGCCGTCACCACGCTGTCCTTCCTCGCCATCGCGGCGGCGATCACGCTCGTGGGCTCGATTGTCGTCGGGGGCATTTCGTTTCTTCAACCGGTTTTGATCCCGGTCGCCGTTGCCGCAATTCTGGCATTCCTGCTTGAGCCCGTGGTGAAATTTTTCATGCGGCTGCGCCTCAGCCGACTCGCCAGCATCGCGGCGGTTTATGTGATTTTTGCATGCCTGTTCGTGGGCTTGATCGTCTACATCGCGCCGCCGGCCTACCGGCAGGGTCAGTCATTCACAAAAAATTTCCCCGCCTACATGATGAAGACCGAGGCGCTGGCGACGAGCACGCTGAACAACCTCCAAAAACTCGCCGAGTTTGATCCCTTCGACGCCCACCAAGAGCCCCAAACCGCCGGCGACCAGATCACCGCGATGGTTCGCACGGCAATCAAGGACGCCGGAATCTGGGTGCAGCAAAAACTCCCCGACCTCGCGGTGGAATCCGGTCGGTTTCTTCAACGCAGTCTCGGCGGCTTCCTCGGTGTTTTCGGATTTCTGCTGAGCCTTATCCTCGTCCCGATTTTCCTGTTTTTCTTCCTGCGAGACAGCCCTGCCATTGCGGAAAATTGGAGCCGCTATCTGCCGATGCGCGCCTCTCCGCTCAAAAGCGAGATTGTTTCGTTGGTGGGTGAAATCAATTCCTACCTCATTAGTTTCTTTCGCGGCCAACTCCTCGTGAGCCTGATCGATGGCGTGATGATAGCTGTAGCGTTACTTTTTCTTGGACTGGACTTTGCCATTCTTATCGGAATCATGGTCGGAATCCTCGGGCTGATTCCCTACCTCGGCATGATGATTTGCTACATCCCGGCCGTGATCATCGCCGCCGCGCAGTTTGGAGACTGGTTCCACCCCGCGTTGGTCACGCTTATCTTCATCTTGGCCAATAATATCGACGGCATCTTCATCGCCCCGAAAATCGTCGGCGAGTCGGTCGGTCTGCACCCCCTCACGGTCATTATCTCCGTGCTGGCCTGGAGCTTAATCCTCGGCGGCCTCCTTGGAGCCATCCTCGCCGTTCCCCTCACGGCCACGATCAAGGTTCTCTTAAAAAGATATTTCTGGGACCGCCCCGCGAGCCATCAAGTCGATCCCCCCGGTTCCTAAAAAATCCCAAAATCTCGCAGATTAGGGTAAAGTTGGCAGACCGCTGCCGATTTCGCTCCGGTCACGAATAAAAACGGGGTAGGGTTGTTTTGCCGAAACGATCCACTTGAGGGGCCAGCCCCCTCCGTCCTTGATCGAGAACAGGGGCGGAAGATTTCAAAACGATGTATTGGAGGTGAGCTGGTTATAAAGTTTGCAGCGGAATTCAAACGCGCCCATCTGTCCTCTCCTCTTGTAAAAAAGATAATTGCTCCCTTGCTATTTTTTGCAGATCGAATATTAACAGTGAGGGTTTTGCACTTTAAGGGGAAAACTCTAGGGTTCAATTCAAAGTGTATTACGCCATTTTTTCACTCCGTTTCGCTATCGCTCTTTGCCTTCTTTTGCTCGTGGCGGGTCACCCTGCCTCTGGGGCTGTGACTTTTAGTGGGGACACCTCCAATGATGGCATCAGTGTTGTGATCGGCGAAAATGGCAGTGGTAACATTACGATTAATGGTGGCAGTAGCCTGTCGAACGCCTACAGCATCATAGGCCTGAACTCCGGCAGCGTCGGCGTGGCCAATGTGAGCAATGGAACATGGACGAATAGCACCTCTCTCACGGTAGGCGCCTCAGGCAACGGAACGCTGAATCTCACTGGCGGCAATGTTACCTGCAACAACGAGAGCTATATTGGGGATATTGCAGGCAGCTACGGG
This sequence comes from Verrucomicrobiota bacterium, assembly GCA_026398255.1. GTDB lineage: Bacteria > Verrucomicrobiota > Verrucomicrobiia > Chthoniobacterales > Terrimicrobiaceae > UBA967. The sequence continues at coordinate 223 of JAPLTG010000023.1, read as the reverse complement.
GAGGTTAATATCAGCAATGGAAGGTGGTCGAGTCCCGTTCTGATCATGGGTAACTCTGGAAATGCGACGCTGAATCTCACCAGCGGCAATGTATCCAGCAGCAATAGCTACATAGGTGGTGCTTCCGACGGCAAGGGGGTGGCGAATGTGAGCGGGGGCACATGGACAAACACCACTAATCAGTTCCATGTCGGCTTCTCCGGAAACGGAACGCTGAATCTCA
>JAPLTG010000006.1 GCA_026398255.1 Verrucomicrobiota bacterium | reverse complement strand
GGCGAGTTGATAGACTTGACCCCGTTGGCTCGGGAGGATATTCACCTCAGCCTGCCTGCGCATCCCAGGTGCGACAGTAATGGAGAACCGAAATGCCCTGCCTCGCGTGAAGGCGTGCCGGGTTTTGACAGGCAACCGGCCCAAAAACGGGATTCGGCATGGGATGCATTGGACAAGCTGCAAAATAAAAATAATTAAAGACCTATGGGAGTTCCCAAACGCAAAACCTCGAAGATGCGCCTGCGCACCCGCAAAGCGGCCAACCGCTGGCAGGCCCCGAAACTCAGCAAATGCCCGCAATGCGGAGTGGCCGTTCCAGGCCATATCGCTTGCCCAGCTTGCGGTTACTACAATAAACGGCAAGTTCTTACGATCGGCGCCGAATAGTTCAGCGGGAACTTTTATCCCCGGATGAAAATCGCCCTCGACGCCATGGGAGGGGACTTCTCCCCGCAAAATCCCGTCGCGGGCGCCGTTCAGGCCCTGCGTGATTTTCCTGATATCGAGCTGATTCTCGTTGGCGACGAGGAAAAAATCCGCGCCGAACTCTGCAAGCACAATACTGCAGGGATCGAGTCGCGCCTATCTTTCCACCACGCCTCGCAAGTCGTGGACATGACCGACAACGGTCTCGATAGCGTGCGCCGAAAAAAAGATTCCTCCATCAGCCGCGCTGTGGATTTGGTGAAAGACGGCCAAGCTGCTGCGGTGGTTTCTGCAGGTCACACCGGCGCGCTCGTCGCTGCGGCCACGATCAAACTCCGCACCCTTCCCGGCATCGACCGCGCCGGACTTGGCGTGTTGATTCCCGCCGAGGGCGGAGTGTTTTTGCTGATCGATGGCGGGGCGAATATCGACCCCAGCCCGAAACACATCGTCGGCTTTGCCGTCATGGGGAGTGTTTACTATCAAGCCGTCGTCGGGGGGAACCGCGCCCGCGTCGGATTGCTCAACATCGGCACCGAACCCGGCAAAGGCACCGAATTTTGCCTGCAATGCCACGAACTCCTTCAATCCGCGCCAATCGCCTTCGCCGGAAATGTCGAGGGACACGGGATTTTTAAGAAGCCCGTCGAGGTCGTCGTTTGCGACGGATTCACTGGAAATATATTTTTGAAAACCATCGAGGGCCTTGCGAAGTCGATGGTCGGCTGGATCAAGGATGAGTTAAAAAAATCTCCGATCCGCATGGCCGGGGCGCTCCTTTCCAAGGGCGCGTTCGACGCCGTGAAGGCCCGCACCAGCACCGACGAATACGGCGGCACCCCGCTTCTGGGCGTCAATGGCATTTGCATCAAAGCCCACGGTAATTCTTCCGTCCCTGCCCTCCGCAACGCCATCCGCGCGGCCCGCACCGCCATCGAGCAGAATATCAACACCCGCATCGTCGAGGCGATGCAGCCACTCCATGAAAAAGTCCCTGCGCGACATCCCGCCGAAGCTTAGCCGATCCGCCTCCATCATCGGCACGGGCAGTTATGTGCCCGACCGTGTGCTCACCAATGCCGAGTTGGAATCGATGGTCGAAACCTCGGACCAATGGATCGTGGAGCGCACCGGCATTCGCGAACGCCGCCTCGCCGCCGACACCGAATTCACAAGCCACATGGCCGCGAAGGCCGCGCAAGCCGCGATGGAAAATGCGGGGATCAAGCCCGAGGAAATTGATCTGATTCTCGTCGGCACGGTCACGCCGGATAATTTTTTCCCCTCCACCGCCTGCCATGTCCAAAGACTCATCGGCGCGAAAAATGCCGCGTGCATGGATGTCAGCGCGGCCTGCTCGGGCTTTCTCTACTGCCTCGAGATCGCCCACCAATTCATCGCCACCGGAACGAACGAAACGATCCTGGTCATTGGCGCCGACAAACTCAGTAGCATCGTGAATTGGACCGACCGCAACACCTGTGTCCTCTTTGGCGACGGCGCGGGGGCGGCGATTCTTCGTCACCGCCCGGGCTCGCGCGGCATCGTGACGACCTACATGGCGAGTGATGGAAATCTCTCCGACATTCTTCATATGCCTGGCGGCGGGTGCGCCTGCCCGACCACGGCCGAAAACATCGAGCAAAATCTCAACACGCTCCATATGAATGGCCGCGAGACCTACAAGCAAGCGGTCACCTCCATGATGCGCGCTGCGGGCGTCGTTCTCGAGCGTTGCGGCATCACCGCCGATGACATCACTTGCGTAATTCCCCACCAAGCCAATCTCCGAATCATCGAAGCCATGGCCGATCGCATGGGGCTGGGCTTGGACCGATTCCACATCAATCTCGACAAATACGGCAATACCTCCGCCGCTGCCGTCGCCATCGCCCTCGATGAAGCCGCCCGCTCGGGCCGATTCCAGATTGGTGATCCCATTCTTCTCGTCGTCTTCGGCGGCGGTCTCACCTACGCCAGCGCGGTGATCGAGTGGTAGTCCCTTCCTTCGACTGTGCCGGGATCCGCCGCGAGGCCGAGGATTTCCTCGACACCATCGCGCAGGAAAAGCATTGGAGCGCCAAACACCTTGCCTCCCGCAAAGAAACCGCGTTTTCCGAAATCGAAAAAACGGGGTTCTGGAATCTGGAATTCAAAGAGTTGGAACACGGAGCGCGAATGGCCTGGCGCAACAACGCCCGCTGCATCGGCCGACTCTTTTGGAGTTCCCTGAAGGTCCGCGACCTTCGGGATATGATCGATCCCGATCATATAAATGCGGCGTTGCTCGAGCATTTGGAGATTGGAACGAATGGTGGGAAAATCCAACCCTTGGTTACGGTTTTCCCTCCCGCGACATCCGTAGGGGCGACCATTCGGATTTGGAATCACCAACTCCTCGGCTACGCCGGCTACGAACAACCCGACGGCACGATTCTCGGCGACCCGAAGAATCTGGCCTTCACCCTCGAGGCCCAAAAACTCGGCTGGCAGGGGACCGGCACGCGATTCGATTTGCTGCCGTGGATCATTCAAAAGCGCGGCGAAGCTCCCCGGCTTTACCCTCCACCAAAAGCTCTGGAGGTTGCCCTGGAGCACCCGGAGTTTCCATGGTTCTCAGAACTCGGCCTGAAGTGGTATGCGGTTCCGATCCTCTCGGACATGGTTTTGCGCATCGGCGGCGTGGATTTTCCCGCTGCGCCGTTCAACGGCTGGTATATGGGCACCGAGATCGGCTCCCGCGATTTGGGAGATACGGGGCGCTACGACTGTCTGCCCGTGATCGCCGATCGGATGGGGTTCGACCGCTCGCGCGATTCCTCGCTTTGGAAAGATCGAGCACTCGTCGAGCTGAACGCCGCCGTCCTCCACTCCTATTCCAAGGCCGGCGTGCGGATCGTGGATCACCACCGGGCGTCCTCGGAGTTCATGGATTTTGTCGAACGCGAAAAAAAAGCCGGTCGGCTTGTCTCGGCTGATTGGAGTTGGATCGTGCCGCCGATGTCCGGTTCGGCAACTCCTGTGTTTCACAAGGGCTGGAAAGACCGCTCGCTCTTGCCCGACTACCAAGTTCAGCCCAAGGCCTGGGTGCGTTTTTGAGAATCAGGCGAAATTAATCTCGCCTGCTGGGTTGATGAATCTCTGGATGGTTTGGAGAATTTCAGGGATGGCGGCGTCGAGTTCCGCCTCCTTGAAGCCAGCCTTTTTCAAGGCCTCCTCGTCGGGATCAGTGTAGTAGCCGTCAATCCCCACGCCGTAGCCGAGTTGGGTGGCCACATGCTTTGAAGCGTGAATCAGCGTGGCGAGATTGCGGTGTTCTTCGGGAGCCAGGGAGGGCTTTTGGTAGTGGAAACCCACCGAGACGAACGAAGCCGGAAAGCCCCAATTTTGCAGGAGCGCTTGAGTCACCTGCGCCGAGTCGTAGCCGAGGATGGCGAGCTCCGCCTCGCGCCAGGTGGAAAACTCATCCGGCACGCGACTGGCGATTTCATCCAGCGCGCTGAAGTTCGCGTAGGCGAGTGCGAATTTACCAAGGTCATGGATCAAGCCCGCCGTGTAAGCGGTCGAGGGCTCGGCGAGGCGGGTGGATTTGGCGAAAGTCTCGGCACATATCGCCACGCAGAGCGAGTGGCGGCAGAGATCCCCAGGCTCCCAACCGTAGCCCCGCACGGGATGGACCAACCAGCGACCGGTGAGCGTCGTAGCCGCAATGCGGTAGAGGGTTTTGCTCCCGAGACGCAAGATGGCGTCGGCGATGTTGTCGCAACGCTGGGTGCCGCCGAAGTAGGCGGAATTCGAAGTGCGGAGAACGCTGGTCGCGAGACCGGTGTCGAGGCTGATGAGCATTTCGAGGTCGCCAAGGTCGGAGGCACTGCCCTCGGTGAGCTGGAGAAGCTTCGGCAAAATCGCTGGCGCGCAGGGGATCGACCTCGTCATCTCAACAACTGTCTGGAAGTCGGCAGCGGATTTCATCAGCGAATAAATTCGGGTTTGGAGGGAACTTTCACAATCACATTGCCGGTGTGGTTGGCGAGGCGGATGGTGCGATTGACTCGACCGCTGATCTCCCAAGCCACCACATCGAGCAGCAGGTCCTGGCTGAGCTTGTAGAACATGTCGATGTTCTTGGAGCCGATACGAAAAAAATTGTCCGTGGCCATGAGTTGCGCTCCGCCGAAAACCTTGCAGCGAATGTCGTCTTTCTTCGCGCCGACGCGGATCATCGCCGAGAGGACTTTTGGGATGCCGGTATCGAGAAACATCGCTTCGCGGATTTTCTGCCCTGGATGCAAGCTGGCACTGGGAAGCATCGCGTGGAGCAGACCGCCGATCCGTCGCTTTTCATCATAGAAAGTGATCCCGAGACAGGAACCGAGCGCATAGGTCACAAGGTAGGTAAACGGATCGGTGCTGATTTTGAAATCGGCAACGCCCACCACGACCGTGCGCATCTGCTCTTCGATTAATGTCGATGTCGTTTCCATGAGGAGAGGCGGACCGGGCCGCCGACCAAGTCGCATGAACTAAACCGAACGCCGCAAGCGCACAACTGATTTCCGATCCAAAACAAAAATGCCCGCTGTTTTTTGCCGAGCGGGCGCAGTTTGCCGAATTCCCCAGCCGTGCTAAAGAAACCGCATGTCGACGCTCCTTCGCCTGCCCCTGCTGTTGTTGCTCCTCGCACTCGCCGCCCCGCAGGCTCCCGCTCAGGTCGCCCCACTCGTCCGCGCTCAACTTCTTGCGGACACGAATGCCATCGTGCCAGGTCAACCCTTCCAAGCCGGGCTTCTTCTCGAGATGGCCGATGGCTGGCATACCTATTGGGAATATAGCGGCGACGCGGGTCTGCCCACGACGATCCAATGGCAGCTTCCCCAAGGCTTCACCGTCGGCCCGATCGAGTGGCCCGTGCCGGAGGCGAAACTCGAACCGGGTGACATCCAGACCTACGCCTACGGAGGCCGAGTGCTTTTACTCACCACGATCACGCCCCCGGCGGGAGTGTCGGGAAACATCACCCTGAAAGCCAAGGCCGATTGGCTCGTTTGCAAGGAAACCTGCATCCCAGGCGGCGCTGAGCTCGAATTAACCCTCCCCGTTGCGACGAATTCCTCCCCGGCGAATGCGGCGCTTTTCGAGGAATTCCGCTCCCGGCTTCCCTCCGAAAAAAAACCGCCCTACCCGATTTCGTGGAAGCGCACGGCCAACCAACTCACGCTACAAGTCGAAGGAATCGCGCCGAACACCCCGCTCGCCCTTTTCCCTCTGCCTGCAGACAACCAAGAAGTCGGCCATCCCGAATTTCTCCCTCCCTCCTCGCTCCGGATTCCGTCTCAAGGAAACTTCCGTGGCGTTCTTTCAGTCGGCGAGGGCCCAAGCCGACGCGCTTGGTTCGTTTCCGAGAATTCCGCTGAGACAGAAAAACCCGCCACCGCGACGATGGGCCTCTGGCTCGCCCTTTTTTACGGCTTCCTCGGCGGATTGATCCTGAACCTCATGCCATGTGTCCTGCCGGTGATCTCGCTGAAAATTTTCGGTTTCATCAAGCAATCCGGCGACTCGCGCACCGCGATCCTTTCGCATGGACTCGCCTTCGCCGCCGGCATCTTCGCGTGGTTCCTCGGGCTCGCCGCCATCATCATCGCCCTTAAATCCAGCGGCGCCGAAGTCACCTGGGCATTCCAGTTCCAGAACCCCTGGTTCAACATCGCCATCGGCTCGATCGTTTTTGTCTTCGCCCTCAACCTCGCCGGCGTTTTCGAGCTCATCCTTCCCGGCCAAGCCGCCACCGCGATGGAATCCGCTGGATCGGGTGGAGGGCTCGGCGGGCCGTTTTTTCAGGGCGTTTTCGCCACCCTGCTCGCCACGCCCTGCACCGCCCCGTTTCTCGGAAGTGCGCTCGGATTTGCCTTCAGCCAAAGCTCCGCCGTCATTCTCGCGATGTTCGCCTCCGTCGCGTTCGGCATGGCACTTCCCTACCTGCTTCTCAGCGCCCAGCCCGGCTGGATGAAATTCCTCCCCCGCCCCGGCGCGTGGATGGAACGCCTCAAGCAATTCATGGCGTTCCCCCTCCTCGCCACCCTCGTCTGGATCCTCTCGATTCTTGGCGGCCAGCGCGGGGTTGAGGGCGTTGTATGGTTCTCCGCATTCCTTGTTTGCCTCGCGTTCGCCGCGTGGCTCTACGGGGCCTTCTGCGGTCCCCTCGCCTCCTCGAAACAACGCGCGATCGCGATCCTTCTAGCCCTCGCCTCCATCATCGGCGGCGGCTGGTATTTCCTGGGAAAAAATTTCACTCAAATTGGAAAAACCGATCCCGACTCGATTGCGTGGGTTGATTTCTCCGAAGCCCGGTTAAAAAGCGAACTCGCCGCCGGGAGGAATGTCTTCGTCGACTTCACCGCCGACTGGTGCATCACCTGCAAATTCAACGAGCGCACCGCGATCAACACCCCCGCCGTGCGCGCCCTGCTCGCCGAGAAAAACATCGTCCCCATCAAAGCCGACTGGACGAACTCCAACCCCGAAATCACCGCCGCGCTCAAAGGCTTCGGCCGTGTCGGCGTGCCGCTCTATGTCCTCTACCCCGCCGCCGACCCCTCAAACCCGGTCGTCCTGCCAGAACTCCTCACCGAATCCATCCTCCTCGACGCGCTGAAGAAGCTGCCGTGACAATGGCGCTTCGCGCCTGAATCTTGGGACGGGACAGAGCCCATCCCTCCAAGGTTCATCTGGAGGGCGACGCTCCGTCGGAGCCTTTTAACGCCCCGAGTTTTTCTCCAAGGGTTGACTCTTGAAGCGACCGTGAAAAAGTTAGGCATGAGAAATTTTACGGCCGTCGTGGAGCGTGATCCCGCCACAGGTTTACTAGTTGGTTATGTGCCGGGATTTTGCGGAGCTCACTCGCAAGCCGAGTCGCTGGACGAATTAAACGCCAACCTTCGTGAGGTCATCGAGATGCTCCTCGAAGATGGAGAACCTCGCATGGATGCTGAATTTGTCGGCACCCAAAACCTTGCCGTCGCCTAAATAATGGGCAACACCCCCATCCTGAAGCCAAGCGAAGTTTGCCGAACTCTGGAAAAGCTCGATTTTGTCAATGTCCGACAGCGCGGATCACACATCCAATACCGACATTCCGATGGCCGCTGCACAACTGTTCCAATACACAAAGGCCGCGACATTGCCGCACCGCTCCTTCGTCAGATTGCAAGGGACATTGACCTAACGGTCGATGAATTCATTGCACAACGCTGACACGGCAATTTCCGCATAGGCTTTACCGCCCCGAGTTTTTCTCCATCGCGACATCAAGCGATTTCGGCAAATCCAGCGGGCGATAGACAACGATGCCGTAGTTTTCGTCAGAACGCTTGAGGTAGTCTGAGATGCGGCAATCGAGGATGACTTTCCGGCCCTTGTCGCGTTTCGATGTCGCGTGCATGAACCAGACTCCGTCGGGCTTTTTTACCGCGATGCCGACATGCGAAGTGTAGGCGCCGGGGTATTTGCAAGTGATCGCGATGATGTCACCGGTGCGGAGGTGACGCTCGATGGAGGCCACACGGTTTTTGGGAATATGATAAACCGGCAGGGTGGAAACTTTCTCTTGGATGCGCGCCATCTCGGGAAGCTGGGATGGGTCATTGCGGAGGTAGCGGTAACTTTTCCACATCGCGGTCATCTCGCGGATTTGGCGCGAGAGGCGCTCGCCGCCGAGTTCCTTTGTCGGATTCACCGAGAGACCACGCGCGCCGTTGTCAGCAAAGACCTCTTCGAGAAAATGCATGCGCGACAAGTAGCCGCCATCGCACTTTCCGTTGCGGTAGCGCTCCAGCTCCACAAGCGCCAGCAAATCCTCGGGCCGATAATCGCCATCCTTCGCTTGCAGCATCCGTGCGAAGGCCAGAGAGATTTCGTAGAAGGTCCAACAATCCAGTCCGTTGAAATTCACCGAGGCCGACTCGATTCGGTCATCGATTTCGAGGGTGTAATTCACATACGGCGTCCCAAGGAGAGCCTTGCCGACAGCGGCCGTGCGCTCACCGATCGGGAGCGCCGCCCAATTTTCTTTCTTCGCCCGCTTTACAAGTCGGTCGAACTTTTCGCTGCCTTTGAAAACCACGCTCATTGGCAGGCGTGACTTGAATTCCGGAATCGCCGGAGATTGGGCGCTCAAAGGCGCGAGGCCGGCGCAAAGAAGAAAAAGGAAAATGACGAGTCGCAACATGCCCCTCACGATTGGCACACAGGCAAGGATGTCAAACGCGAATCCGAACCAAAACGAGTTCGGAACGATTCCGGCTAGCTCGGTGCATAGGGAGGATTTGATTTTACTTCGTCGCTTCCAGAAGATCCCCCTCGACATATTGGTGGATCAACCCCGAGATAAGCGCTTGGTAAGGAACTCCTTTTCTGGCGGCTCTGCGCTGGATTCCGATCAAGTCGTGACTACTCAAACGGATGTTGATCCGCTTGTCTTTCTTGAATGTGTTCTCCCCTGCCTTGGCGAGAAGCGCCAAGAGATCATGCGATGGCGACTCCACTTGGAGGGTCCCATCATCGTAGGCATCTGCGAGTTGTTTTTCTTCCTTATTTGTTTTCATTGATTTCCTTCAAATAGTCGCGGGTTGCTTTTCGGTGGGGAAAGGCGGTTTTGAGAAAAACCGTATCGTCCTCAATCACAAAGGGGACTAAAAAAATGTATCCATCAACAGGCACGAGAAAAACCCGTTGGTTGGGATTTTTCTTTGGGTTCGGATGCGCGGCTGTTTTCCAAAGCTGCCCGACTGCCAGCAGCATAGCGATATCTTCAAAAGAGATATTCCGCTCTTTTTTCAACCACTCGTTTTTTTTCCGCATCCCAGTCGAAGCGCACAGCCAAAAATGGAGGCCTCATAGGCACCCAGTCAAATGTTTTTCAAAAACAAAAACCGACCGGGGCTTTGAGGCCACCGGGCGGTTTTTTTAAGGGGAAAGCGGATTAGCTTTCGAGGGCGGCTTGGGCTGCGGCCAGGCGCGCGACGGGCACACGGTAGGGCGAGCAGCTGACATAGGCGAGGCCGATGCGGTGACAGAATTTCACCGAGTCGGGGTCGCCGCCGTGTTCGCCGCAGATGCCGAGCTTGATGTCTTTGCGGGTCGAACGGCCTTTTTCGATGGCAGTCTTCATGAGTTGGCCGACGCCGTCTTGGTCGAGGGTGGCGAAGGGGTTTTTCTTGAAGATTTCGTTCTCGGTGTAGGCGCCTAGGAACGCTCCCATGTCGTCGCGGCTGATGCCGAGCGCGGTCTGGGTGAGGTCGTTCGTGCCGAAGCTGAAGAACTGTGCGGTCTTCGCGATCTCGTCCGCCGTGAGGGCGCCGCGGGGGACTTCGATCATGGTTCCAACGAGGTAGTCGAATTTCACCTTTTTCTCGGCCATGACGGCCTTGGCGATGCGGTGGACGATCTCGACTTGGAGTTCGAGTTCCTTGCTGAATCCGACGAGCGGGATCATGACTTCGGGCTTCACCTTGATCTTCTTCTTCGCCACATCCGCGGCGGCTTCAAAGATGGCGCGGGCCTGCATCTCGGTGATCTCGGGATACGCGATGCCGAGGCGGCAACCGCGGTGGCCGAGCATGGGATTCGATTCGTGGAGGCTGTGAACGCGCTGGATGATGGTTTCCACTTTCATGCCGATGCTGCGGGCGAGGTCGAGCTGCTGCTCTTTGGTGTGCGGCAGGAATTCGTGAAGCGGCGGATCGAGGAGGCGGATCGTGGCGGGGTGGCCTTTGAGCGCCTTGAAGATGCCGGTGAAGTCGGCGCGTTGGTAGGGCAGGAGCTTGGCGAGGGCCGCACGGCGACTGGTTTCGTCGGTGGCGAGAATCATCTCGCGCATGGCGTCGATGCGATTTCCCTCGAAGAACATGTGCTCGGTGCGGGTGAGGCCGATGCCGTTGGCGCCAAAAGCGATCGCGGTTTCGGTCTGCTCCGGCGTGTCGGCATTCGTGCGGACATCGAGCTTGGTGACTTTCGAGCACCAATCCATGAGCTGCTTGAAGTTTTTAACCTTCTCGGTTTTGAGAGCGGCTTTGTTGCCTTCGATGAGACCGGTGATGATCTCGGAGGGCGAGGTTTTGAGCTGTCCGGCGTAGACGCTGCCGGCGGTGCCGTCGATCGAGAGGAAGTCGCCTTCCTTGAAGACTTCGCCTTTCACGGTGACTGTGCGGGCGTTGTAGTCGATCTCGAGGGCTGCGGCGCCGCAGATACAAACTTTGCCCATCTGGCGGGCAACGAGAGCGGCGTGCGAGGAGACGCCTCCTTTTGCAGTGAGGATGCCTTCGGCGGCGATCATGCCACGGAGGTCTTCGGGCGATGTCTCGGTGCGGACGAGTAGGACTTTTTCACCTTTCTCGGCGGCTTCGACAGCGCGCTCGGCGTTCATGTAGATCTTGCCGGAAGCAGCGCCCGGGCCGGCGGGAAGGCCGGTGGCGATGACTTTGGCTTTCTTGGCTTCGGCGATGTCGAACACCGGAGCGAGGAGTTGGTCGAGTTGATCGGCGGGGTTGCGAAGGATCGCAGTCTTCCAGTCGATGAGTTTCTCTTTGACCATGTCCATCGAGAACTTGAGCGCGGCCATGGCGGTGCGCTTGCCGTTGCGGGTTTGGAGCATGAACAACTTGCCTTCCTGCACGGTGAACTCGACATCCTGCACATCCTTGTAGTGCTTCTCGAGGGTCGCACGGACCTTCATGAGCTCCGCGTAGGACTTCGGCATCACCTTTTTGAGCTTGCTGACGGGCTCGGGCGTGCGAACGCCGGCGACGACATCTTCACCTTGGGCGTTGATGAGGAACTCGCCGTAGAATTCGTTGACTCCGTTGGCTGGGTTGCGGGTGAATGCCACGCCGGATCCGGATGTTTCGCCGGTGTTGCCGAAAACCATGGCCTGAACATTGACGGCGGTGCCCCAAGCGGCAGGGATGTTGTATTTGCGGCGATAAACGATCGCGCGGTCATTCATCCAAGAGCCAAAGACGGCTCCGACGGCGCCTTTGAGCTGATCCCAAGGATTGGCGGGGAAGCTTTTCCCGGTGCGGGTTTTGACGAGTTCTTTGAAAAGTTTGACGAGTTCTTTTTGGTCCTCGGCGGTGAGTTCGCTATCCACGATGTCCTCGTGATATTTGGCGTGTTTGTATTCCTCGATGACGGACTCGAATGGCTCGTGGTCTTCGCCTTCGCGCTTTTGCACGCCGAGCACGACATCGCCATACATTTGAACGAAGCGGCGGTAGCAATCCCAGGCGAAGCGCTCGTTTTTAGTGGCCTTCGCGAGCGAGAGAACGGTCTCATCGTTGAGGCCGAGGTTGAGGATGGTATCCATCATGCCGGGCATCGAATCGCGGGCACCGGAGCGGACGGCGACGAGGAGCGGGAAGCCCTTCGAATCGCCGAATTTCGTGCCCATGATTTTTTCCATGTTGCGCACGCCGGCCTCCATCTGGGCCTGGAGTTCCTTCGGATAGGTCTTTTTGTTGTCGTAGAAATAAGTGCAGACCTCTGTGGAGATCGTGAAGCCGGGAGGCACGGGGAGACCGATGCGGGTCATCTCGGCAAGGTTGGCACCTTTGCCGCCGAGGAGGGATTTCATTTTGCCGTCGCCGTCGGCTTTTGCGGCTCCGAATGTGTAAACAAATTTGCCCTTCTTCGGGGCGGTGGATTTAGCGGATTTGGTGGTTTTTGCCATAAAATGGGCCGCAAGGTTTAGCACATGCGATCGGGCTGTCAATGTGGTGCGCAGGGCGATTTTAGGCGTTCCATTTTGGTTCGCAGGCGATAGAAAAAAACAAAATCCACCCATGAAAAAAGTCTTTCTCGGAACTGATAGCGGCGCGACCACCTCGAAAACCTCCGGCGTTTGGGAGGATGGCTCTCCGATCAGCCTGAACCTCGCGCAAAGCTCGACCAATTCCCAACTCGGCACTCGCGCGGTTGTCGACGGGTGGGTCGAGGGTGTTGAAAAATTCCTCGCCGAAAACCAGCTCGCCTGGCCGCAGGTCGAAGGCGTCGGCCTTGCGATGCCTGGCCCGTATCAAGCCTACGGCGTGCTCGACCGATCCCCGAATCTTCCAGCCAGTTTCGCCGGGTGGAATTTCCTCGAAGACTACTCCGCTGCGCTCGCACAAAAAGCCGGACGCCCTCTCCTGGTGGTCACCGGCAACGATGGCAATTTCGGCGGAGTCGCCGAGGCCGCTCATGTGCGCGGCGCGAAAAAATGCGGTGTCCTCATGCTCGCGCCCGGCTCGGGACTCGGCGCCGCTTACACGGGAGCCGACGGGCTATCCTTGAATGGCGACACGCTCAATGGCGTCGAAGCCGGTCACATGCCCGCCCCTCTCCAAATCCTCGGCCTGCCGCGCTTCACCTGCGGTTGCGGGCGGGACTGGGGTTGCTTCGAGGCCTACACAACCATCTCCGGCCTGCCGCAGTATTTGAACCACCTCCTGCCGAAATACCCCGGCCACGAACTCCACAACGCCGCCATTCCGCCCAAAGAAAAAGCCCTCTCGCTCCGCACCCGCGCCCAAAAAGGCGACCCGCTCGCGCTGGAGATTTTCGAACTTCAGGCAAAGGCCATGGGCCTGCATGTCGCCAATCTCTCGATCGCCTTCGACGCCGCATTTGTCGTGATCGGCGGGGGTTTAATCGATCCGCACTCGACCACCGAGGAATTCCGCAAACGCTACTTGGACGGCATCCGCGCCGCCGCCCAACCCTGGCTTTTTCCCGTCCAGCAACGAACCATCCAAATCGTCCCCGCCGCCCTCGGAGAACTCTCCCAAGCCATCGGTGCGGGACTCACCGCGCTCTACACTTGGAAATCCCAAGCGGCTTGAACCCCGTTCAGCGTGAGTTCTGCGACACTCCCGCCGTGGGGCCTTGGAGCGAATTCATCACGGCGTAGAGCAAGCCCTCGAGCATGGAGGTATCGGTGCGATGAATATCGGCATCGGCCAACGCCGGCTCCCATGCGGACGCTGGAAGGGACGGCAGGAAATTCAAAGTCCGAACATCGATCGTGGCGCTGAAATCCTTCCGGGCGATCTCGAGGCGGCGAAGCTTGTTGCCCGCTGCGACCCAGAGCGTCGCCTGAAAGTCCTCCGCCTTTACCGAGCGCGCGAGTTCCGGCATGAGCTTGGCCGATATCACCCGGCAGGTTTCGCCGTTCAACTCCTCCACTTCCGCGACATCGGCGCGGGGCACGGAAAACAGCGCCGGCAGGAAAATCGCCTGTTGGGCCGAGATCGGCAGCGAGAGCGGCGTTCCCGCGATGGCGGGTTTTTTCGGCACCACATGGAAACTCGAGAGCAGAAATTCCACCTTCCGCCCCGGCGCGGCCCAAACCTTGTCGCCATTCCGGCAGACCGTGAATTGCTCGCCCAGCACGGGCGCCTCGACCCAGACCTTGTCGGGAAATTGCACCCGAGCCTTCAGCGCCGCGCCTTTCATTTCCTTCGGCAGGCGGCCACTCACATCCGTAAGCACGAGCTCCACTTCCGCCGCGCGATTCGCGCCGTTGGACTCCGTCAAAAGCACTCCCAGAAAGGGCTGCAAAATCTTGCCGATAACCTCGTAAGGATTTTCCCTCGGCGGCAATTGCTGGGCTCCCGCCGACCCCGCGAAAACCGCAAGCGCCGCAAGAAGGGACAGACATTTTTTCAACATGCGGAAACTATAGGGGGATATTTGTGATGATGGCAAAGATTCGTTTTGCATTCCATGCAGCGCCAAGTTCATTTAGCACTTCGCCAATGCAAAGCCGCCAAGTAAGGAAAACCGCATGATTGCCTCGGGTCTCGTCTACGCGTTTCTGGAAAGCACGATCGAGGGAAAACTCATCCTGGTCGCGCTCTTCCTCGCCTCCATTTTCAGCTGGGCCGTCATGGTCACAAAGTTCCGCTTTCTGAAATTCTGCCAACGCCAGAACGCACGGTTTCTCGACCTCTTTCATCAAGACCGCGAACCCCTCCGCCTCTTCGAAGCCGATGTCCGATTTGACGGCTCGAATAATTTTGAAATCTACGAAGCCGGCGCCGACGAACTCTGCTTCCAAATGCTCGGCTCCACCGAGATCGACGAGACCTTCGCCGCCCGCTTGAAGATCGCCGAGAAAATCACCCCTGCCCAAATGCGCGCCGTCCAAGCCGCCATGGAACGCGCCGTTGGTGAGTCCGCCCTCAAGCTCGAATCCCAGATGATCATCCTCACCACCGCCGTCAGCGGAGCCCCATTCCTTGGGCTTCTCGGCACTGTGTGGGGCGTCATGGATGCCTTCGCCGGCATCGCCCAGGCGGGAAATGCCAACCTCGCCGCCATGGCTCCCGGCATTTCCGGATCGCTCATCACCACCATCATCGGCCTCCTCGTCGCGATCCCCGCCATGTTCGGCTACAACTTCCTCGTCACCACCGTGCGCTCCATGCTCGTGCAGGCCGACAATTTCGCCGCCGAGTTCTCCTCCGAGATCGAGCACCGCTTTGTGGAATTCGGCTCCCGCCGCAGCCAGCCCTGACCCATGCGCCGCTACTCCTCGAGACACGGTCTCCAGACGCTCTCCGAGCTGAATGTCACCCCCCTGCTCGATCTTGCCTTCGTGCTCCTGATCATTTTTATGATCACGACCCCGCTCATTGAGAACAGCCTCGACCTCGTGGTTCCCAAAAGCTCCACGGCCAAGGGCGCGGTGAACCCCACCGAGGTTTTCACGATCTCGATCGACAAAAACAACACCTACAAGCTCAACAACGAGCTCATCTCCGCGCAGGATCTCGAAGCCCGACTCGTCTCGGCCAAGCAGGAAAAACCTGACACTGCCGTGGTGGTCCGCCCGCACTTCGAACTCCCCGTCCAACAATTCGTATCCGTAATGGACATCCTTCAACGCGCGGGAGTCGCCAAGGTTGGCGTGATGACTGTCCGCGAAGATAAAGCCGCCGCACCCTGACATGGCCAATCCGCAATTCCGGCGGAATGTCGTCATCGTCACCGTCCTTCATTTTCTGGTTATCGCGGTCATCATTTACTTCGCCTTCCGCGAGGTGAAAAAACCCGAAGGCGAAATCGTCTGGGTCGCCCCCAGCTCCTTCAGCCAAGTTTCAGAGCCGGAAATCGAAGACGAGCCCGAGCCTGAGTTCACCCCGGAACCAACTCCCGAGCCGACCCCCGAACCCACGCCGGAGCCAACTCCAGAGCCCACGCCCGAACCAACCCCTGAGCCCACACCCGAGGAATCCGACATCGTCGAATCCACGCCAACTCCAACGCCCACGCCCACGCCCAAACCTACTCCAACCCCGACTCCCAAAACCTCCCCCACCCCAAAACCAACTCCGAAACCGACACCCAAACCAACCCCCAAGCCCTCGCCAAAACCTTCACCGAAGCCTTCCCCCAAACCCTCCCCAAAGGCCTCTCCGAAACCCTCACCCAAAGCTTCTCCCAAATCCTCCCCTAAACCCAACGCCACCCCCTCCTCGGAAAAGAAATCCGATACCGCTGCGGACGACGCCAAGAAGAAAGCCTTCACCGAAACCAAGGGCCCAGGCACTGCCGCCGCGGGTTCCGGCACCGCCGCGAAATCCGGAGGCGGCGGCACCGCCAGTGAGTTCGGTTGGTATCACGACCTCATCCACGACCGCTTTTTCAGCCAGTGGGAGCAACCGACCTCCATCTTTGAGCAGGACAAATCTTTTGTCTGCACGGTCAAAATCCACATCAACCGCGACGGCACGATCAAAAGCTCGGAGATCGTGAAATCCAGCGGCAACCCGATCATGGATCAATCCGTGCTCACCGCCCTCTCGCGCGTCACCAAAATCGACTCCCCGCCCACCGGCCTCGGCTCCGGCGACGGCTACACCGTGAACATCAACTTCGAGCTGCAGTAGCGCCCTTTTTGAGATTCAGGAAGCTTGAGGGGTTGCTTGGATACCCAAGGCTTTGAGGAGTTCGGGGTTGATTGTTCCCGTGACAGCGAGGCTGTTCTGTTGCTGGTAGGTTTCGATGGCGCCTCGGCAGGAAGAAACCCGGCCATCGATTGGACCTGAGTAGAGGCCGATTTGCTGAAGCGCAACTTGGACAGCCGTCTCGACTGGGTAAGTGGGATAGACGGGGTAATCCAAATAAACAGGCTGCGTCACCACCGACCAACCGGCCCAAGGGCCGAAGGGAGCATAGTAGGGAAAGAAGGGGGCACAGGTCACCGACACATATCCCCCGTTTTGCCAGATGTAGCCCTTTCGGTAGCCGTCAGGACCGACCACATTCGTGTCATAGTCTTTGCCGTTGGCGGTGCGGACATTCACATTCGCCTCGTCGTAACCGTCGGGCCGTGCACGAACATTGGCGGAGCCGTTTTGATCCTCCACTCGGTAATCGTCGTTACCCTCGCGTTGGATATTCACATCATCGCGGCTTTCGTCATCGAATCGCGGTGCGTCCTCACGGCCTTCGCCAAATCCTCCCTCGTGAAAGCCTCCCCCAAATCCTTCCCCACCGCCCCGGGCTTGAAGATGGGTGGTGGCGACGACCAGAAGGAGGGTGATCAGGAAGGGGTTCATGGGAGAAAATTCTAGGCGGCGGCGGGGGTGCCGACGCTGTGGAAGGTCGCATCCGCCGGCAGGATGGCACGGTCGCAGAAGTCGCCGAAGCCTTCGCCTGATTGGCGCTCGAGGGCGTAGCGTTTGATGATCGGGCGGAGCATTTCGACAGCGCCGTCGATCGTAGTGCTCGGTGAGAAAAGGCGGTTGAGCCGGGTGCCGTCGTAGCAGGCGCCGAGGTAGAGGGCGTATTTGTTCGGAGCTTTTCCGACAAAGCCGATTTCGCCGAGGTAAGGGCGAGCGCAGCCATTCGGGCAACCGGTGATGCGGATGCTGATGGCATCGTGGCGGAGGCCGTTCTCGTCGAGGACGGCTTCGAATTTTTCCAAAGTTTCGGGTAGGGCGCGTTCGCTCTCGGCGAGGGCGAGGCCGCAAGTGGGAAGCGCCACGCACGAGAGGGCGTTCAGGCGCAGGCCGGAGCGGTCGTTTTCCTTGTCGAGCCCATGCTTGGCGAGGATGGCCTCGATGCGGGGCTTCATCTCGGGCGTGACGCCGCTGATGCTGAGGTTTTGGGAAGGGGTGAGGCGGAAGTCGCCGGTGTGGATTTCGGCGATTTCGCGGAGGGCGATTTTCATCAGCCAGCCTTCTTTATCGACGATGCGGCCGCTGAGGATATGGAGGCCGTAGAACCAAGTGCCGTCAGTGCATTCGTGCCAGCCGAAGGGGTCCTGGATGGTGGTGAAATGAACGGGGCGGGCGGGCGTGAACGAGACGCCGGAGCGTTTCTCGACCTCGCCTTTGAACCACTCGATGCCGCGGTCTTGGATGGTGTATTTGAGCCGGGCGTGTTTGCGGTTTGTGCGATCGCCGAAGTCGCGCTGGGTGGTGAGGACGGCTTCGCCGACTTTGTTGACGAGGTCGGGCGTGATGAAGCCCATGCAATCGGCCAGGCGCGGGAAGGTCTCGGCGTTTCCATGGCTCATTCCGAGCCCGCCGCCGACGGTGACATTGTAGCCGAGGAGTTTTCCATCCTCGACGATGGCGATGTAGCCGAGGTCTTGGGAGTAGATGTCGACATCGTTCGAGGGCGGGAGGACGAAGCCGGTCTTAAATTTGCGGGGCAGGTAGGTGTCGCCATACATCGGCTCGCTCTCGGGCTCGCCGCCGGCGACGAGTTCCTCATCGAGGTAGATCTCGTGATAGGCGCGGGTTTTCGGAAGGGCGAATTCACTCCAGGATTTCGCGTGGTCGTAGACCAACTGGGCGGCAGCGCTGCGCTCGGGATTCGGCGGGGCCATGACATTGCGGTTCACATCGCCGCAGGCCGCGATGGAATCGAGGAGGACTTGGTGCATGCCTTGGACGAGCTTTTTGACATTGCCCTTGAGGACGCCGTGGAATTGGAAGGTTTGGCGTGTGGTGAGGCGGAGCGAGGGGGAGGAAACATCGCCCGCGAGCTTGTTAAGAACGAGCCATTGGTGGGCGGTGGCCTTGCCGCCAGGGAGGCGCACGCGGAGCATGAAGGAGAAGGCTTTTTCCTTGCCGGCTTTCTTGAGAGCGAGGCGGAGGTCGCGGTCGTCTTGGAGATAGAGTCCGTGGAATTTCGTGAGCTGGCCGGAATCGTCCGTGATGGCCGCGGTGGAGGTGTCAGCTAGTTCTTGGGCTAGGCTGCCGCGGAGGTGGTGCGAGGCGGCTTTGATGACTTCGTTGGCGCTGAGGGGCTTGGCTTCAGTGGTGGCGGTGCTCATGGAATCTATACTGACACTCTTTTGAAAAACCCATCGTTCGGCAATGCCATTCTTGGCTGGGCGAGGCCGTGGATTGCAATGGAGAGCGGGCATGGATAGGTTGGCGCGCCAGTGGACTCCGTCAACGCTCCTCGACCGCCAAGCGGGATTCAATCCCGACTCGAGGCTATTTTGCGCCTTGCTGCGCGGAGCCAATCGCTTTTCCGCCACGCTCTCCGCCGGATCCAACGGAAGCCGCGCACTGTCACGGAGGGGCCGAATCTTTTGCCGACACTCATCCAAGTGCTCGCGGCGTTTTCCCAAGTGGACGGCGACCTGATCGAGGAGGAAATCGACTCCAGCCTCGGCTTCCTGCGCTATGATTATCCGGACGCGGTTTACTCCGAGCTTCGCGACCTTTTCCAACGGGCGCTGAATCAGCGGCAGGATCTCGACGGGATGGCCCAAAAACTCTCCGGCCAACTGAGCGACGAGCGGAAGATCCTTCTTGGCGTGCAGCTCTACGACCTGATCTCCCGCGCCGGCCTGAAAAACGAAGCGGTCGTGGCCTACTACGCTTTCATGTCGCGACTCGGCATGGCGACTCAGGCGATTGACATCGTTTACCAACTCAACGCCGACGAAAAAACCGACAGCTCGATCTACAGCACTGGCGCCTCGCCGCTCGAGATGGTGAGCTTCGGCCACGAGGAAGGCTCGGATGTCGTCATGCCCGGATTCACGACTGAGGAGCGGCTCCACGCCTACCGATACGGCGATCTCGTGATCGTAAAAAACCTCAGCGGCCGTCAGCTGATCGTTCAAGGGCGGGCGCTGGAGCCCGGGAGTTTCGCCCGTCTTTATACCGGCCAGCGCGTCCTGGCCGATGATGTCGTGCTCAGCTACGCCGACTTGGTTTTCTATTTCAACGCGAAGAAAAATGTGACCCTGCCCGAGATTTTCGTCGCAGTGAACGAGGACGATGAGGTCACTCTCGGCAAAGACCGCACCCGGGATTCCTGCCTGCAAGTGGCTTTCGGGCTCCGCGTGCGAGTGAAGGCCCTTCGCGATGTCGATGCCGTCCTTCGCGGCGTGCGCCTCTCCGAGGGGCGTGAAGTCACCGCCACGCTGGAGGACAAGATCGTCTTCCACGACGACAGCGAACTCGACCTCGACCACCTGCGCCTCCGGGCGCGGTCCTACGGCGGTCGCTTCGCGCTCAAGGCATCGAAAAGCGAATACCTCGTCTCGAACAATCCCAGCCTGCTCGAGGAGGACGACATTCTTTTATCCCCGGGCCCCGGCGGCGATGTGCTTCTGAAAATCAAATGCGACTACGACCGCAAGGAAGGATCCGTCGAAGTGTTGCGCACCGACCGGCCGATCCTTGTGCGCGGCAATCCGGTGAGGAATTCCGCACCGCTCGTGGACGGCGATACGATCCGCGTGGATGCAGGCCAAATCTTGCGCTGCGACTTTTCCGAGCGGCTGATCGAGGAGGAAAAAAATCTGGTGCGAACCCTCGAGGCGCATGACCTCGAGTGCAAATTCGCCAGCGGCACAGTGGCGATGGATGGCGTGTCGTTCACAGTCCAACGCGGCGAGATGGTTTGCGTGATGGGAGCCAGCGGTTGCGGCAAAAGCACACTCCTGCGCGCGCTTTCCGGTCAATTCCAACCAATCCGTGGTGAGGTTCTTTTCAATGACCTCTCGCTTTACCCTAACCACGAATCGCTCAGAAAATATGTCACCTACATCCCGCAATACGACGCGTTCGATGAGCACCTGACGATCGAGGAAAACCTCAACTTCGCCGCCGCCATCCGCGCTCCGCATTTGGGTCGGCGCGAGCGCATCCGCCGCATCGATGGCAAACTGGCCGAGCTTGGGCTCAATGAGCGCCGGAGCTCCGTCGTCGGCTCGACCGCCCAGAAAATCCTGAGCGGCGGCGAGCGCAAGCGACTGAACATCGGCCTCGATATGGTCAGCTCGGCCGACATTTATCTTTTTGACGAGCCGACGAGCGGTCTCAGCTCGAAGGACTCCGAGCACATCATGGAGATCATCCGGGACATGTCACACAACAAGATCGTGCTCGTAACGATCCATCAGCCGACCTCACGGATTTTCCAGATGTTCCACAAAGCGATCGTGCTCGACCGCGGCGGGAAGCTTGTCTTTTTCGGAACTCCGCTGGAAACCCTCCAATATTTCGCGGCGGAAGAAAACCGGCAGGCCGGCAAATCCTCCCCCGGCGGGTGCGAGGTCTGCGGCACGACCCGGCCGGAGTTCATTTTTGATGTGCTCGAGACACCGCTGCGCGACCTCGGCGGCGACATTATTTTGGAGGAAAACAACCGAGGACAGCTTATCCCCGCGAGGCGCTTCTCGCCTGATTACTGGCGCGACAAATACGAGGCCTACCGCCTGCTCAAGGAAGTCCGCCAACCCGCCAAACCGCGCGAGGCGGCGCCTCAACCCCAGGAACCCCTGCCCGAATCCCGCAAAGGCGAGCGCCTCCGAATGGGCGAGCAATTCCGCCAATTCGGTGTCCTGCTCCGCCGCGCTTTTCTCAGCAAACTTCGCAACCGCGCCAACCTCCTCACCACAGTCCTCGAGGCCCCGCTCCTGGCGCTGCTCACCGGGATGGTCCTCCGATATTCCGAGAGCGCCGTCTACGATTTCGCCTCTGCGTTTCATATTCCGACCTACCTCTTCCTCGCGCTCGTCGTGGCCATGTTCCTCGGCCTCACCAATAGTGTGGACGACATTATCCATGACCGTGCGGTGCTGATGCGCGAGCGGAATTTGAATGTGAACCTTGGCTTCTATGTCACCGCCAAGGTTCTGTCGCTGGCCTTCTTCGCGATCATCCAATGCGCGCTCTTTGCCCTCATTGGAAACGCCCTGCTCTCCCTGCGCGATGGATTCTGGATTGTCTTCACGGCGATGTTCCTAACGGCGGCGAATGGGGCCGCGATCGGCCTCGTCATTTCCGCGCTCGTCGCCCAAAGCAAGACCGGCATCCTCATTATTCCCGTTGTGTTGATTCCGCAGATCATTCTCAGCGGCGCGCTCATCAAATACGAGGAGATGAACCGCAATCTGGATTTCATCCATGTCATCCAGCAGTGGGCCATCCGCCACCCGGAAAGCTCGATGCCGCCGCGCAGCGACCTGCAGGTGCCGCTCATTTGCGAGATCATGCCCACGCGTTGGTCCTACGAGGCACTCGTCTATGCCCAAGCGAAGCTCAACCCCCTCACCATCCGCCAAGAAAAAATCCAATCTCTCATCAACGAAATTATCCGGGCCAAAAAACTCACCCCCGATCAAGCCGATCGCCTGGATGATTTGAAAGAGGCCCTCGCCGTTCTTTCCGGGCTCGAAGCCTCCCGGCCTGACGTCATCAACAAGGCCTTCCGGCGGATCGATGCCGTCATTGCCGGCGCGCGTTTCGAGCCCTCGAAATTCGACAACTTCGGCAGCGGCGTGAGTGCGGAGCAACTCTATGTGAACCAAAAAGTCACGGACCTTGTTTCAAAAGCCGAGATGGAGCAAAGCGACTACCGCGAGGACCGACACCTGAATGTGTTCTTCGGCCCGATGAAAGAATACCTCGGTCTTCGTGCCGGGATTCTGTGGTTCAACACGCTCGTCCTGATCGCCTCGACCCTCTTCCTCTTTTTCGTTCTCTACTTGATCCTGCGCTCCCAAATCCGGGTGCGTAATTCCTGATAAAAATCAGGCCATTCGGGCCAAGATGGCGGTGAGATAAGGCAGGAGTTGTTTTTTTCGCGAGACGACACCGTCGAGTTTCCACGCGTGGCTTCCATCCTCGGGAAAATCGATGAGGCGCGTGAAACTCTCCGATCCACGGACGATGAGGATCGAGTTCTGCGTATTCACATCGGTGATAAGGAGAGTGGAGAAAAGATACCCATGCGACGCGCGGTATTTTTCGAGTTCTTCGACGAGCGATTCCCTCTGCTGCTGGAATGATGCGAAGCTGATTTCCTCAATCTGGGAGACGCTGAATTTCACGCCGTGCTCGGAGTATTCCTTGCAGTCGGCGGTGACGACTTCCTTCGCTTGGAGCGTCATGAGCGGTGAGCCGACGCTGAAGATTTCCGAAGCGAGATCCGAGGGGTTCACTCCGCTAATCTCGGAAAGTTCAGCCATGATCTCGCGATCCACGCGCGTGGTGGTGGGAGAGGTGAGGTTCAGCGTGTCCGAAATCAGGCCGCACATGAGCAGGCCGGCGATTGGCTTTGGCACAGGGATGCGGGCTTGGCGGAAACAATCGGCAACGATCGTGCTCGTGGATCCGACCGGGCGGTTCATGAACAGAATCGGCTGGTGCGTTGGGGCGACACCGATGCGGTGGTGGTCGAGGATTTCGATGATCTGCACCTCGTCCGCGCCGGCGACGGCTTGGGTGATTTCGTTGTGATCGACGAGAATGAGTTGGCGCGGAACGGGCCTCAGGAGATCGCTCTTGGAGATAATGCCCTGCAAGCGCCCCTGGGGACTGAGCACGGGAAAAGCAAACTGCGAGTGCAACGCGAGATCGAGCCGTGTCTGCGAGAGGGTGTCCTCCCCACGAAGGCGCGTGAAGTCAGGCGTCAACATCTGCCCGGCGGTGACAGCGGCACGGGACAGCATGACCGTCGTGGCTGTGTCGTGCGGCGAGGAGAGCAGCGTGGTGCCGTGTTCCTGAGCGAGGGCGAAGATTCGGTCCGGGGGCGAAAAATTGTTGGTGATGATGATGACCGGGACGCCGGAGAGGATCGACATCTCGAGAATATTCCAGCGATCGCCGACGATGAGAACGGTGGCAGGAATGTCGAGTTGCTCGAGGCGCTTCGCGAAGGAGGCGGTGAGCATGGCCGCGACAACGAGCATGCGGGGCTTAACCTCGGGGTCTTCTTTTCCGGTGACCACCATGCCCCGGATCGCATCACGAATGTGGGAGACGGAGGCCTCGACGATGCGGCAGGAAGAGAGGTTTTCGAGAGGGGGAAAAAGATATTTTCCCAACTTGAACGCGGAGAGCAGACCGACACAGGAACGGGAGTCGTCCACCACAGGCAGGCCTCGGAATTTGGCTTCGCCGAAGCGCGTCATGGCTTGGTAAATCGGCGCGTCGCGGTGGATGCTCACGACATTGCGCTGCATGACATCCTCCACGCGCGGATAGACATCCGGCACAAACATCGGCGCGTCGACCCCGAACTTTCGGAGGGCAAAATCAATGCGGGCGTTTGTGTTTCCACAGCGGGCGGCGATGGCATTTTCCATTCCGGTGGCGCGCTTGAATTCCGCATAGCCAATCGCGGAAACGATCGAATCCATGTCCGGGTTGCGATGGCCAATGACGAGGGTTTTCATGAAATGGAAAAATGGGTGCGGGGTCGGGACTCTAGCAAACTGCGGGGGGATGGCAACGCCCGCGGGCCCGGGGTGAGGACCTACTTGGAGGCGGCTTTTTCGCGATACTGGATGTAGGAGCCTCGGAGCGAGATGTAGGGATCAACAGCGTTCTCGGTGGCGGCATCGTAGGCGTTGAGCCGGCTGTCCACATTGCGAACGGTATTGGGCGTGGAAAGCGGGATCGAGATGGCTTGGGCCACTCCGCCGAACGGCACCCAAGTGAGGGGGTTTAGGGCGACATCCCCGGCCAGGCCCACGGTGTCGCGCACACTGCGCGGGCCGATCACGGGAAGGACGACATAGGCTCCATGGCCGATGCCCCATTTGGCAAAAGTTTGGCCGGTGTCTGCAGAGGGAACCTCGGCGAGCGAGGGGAAACGATCGGAGGGCTTGAAGATGCCGCCCACGCCCGCGGTGGAATTAAGAAGAAATTTGCGGGTTTCGAGATCCGCGCGCCCGGGTTTTCCTTGGAGCAAGTGATTCACCACGCGGACAGGATACTCCGCGTTGTCGTAGACATTGTGAACGGCCGTGCGGACGGGCTTCGGCAGGATGGTGCGATAGACCTTCGAAACCGGCCGAGCGATGTAGGTGTAGAGCTGGTGGTTGAGCCAAAACATTCCGCGGTTCACGGGTTGGATGGGGTCCGCGATCTTTACGGTGTCGCCATATTCATCCAAGTCGTCCACGGGAGGCGCCGCAGGTTTCGGCGAGGATTTGGGGGGCTTGGCAACCGGTGCGGGCGAAGATTTTTTGGAGACCGTAATCGCGGCGGGCTTGGGAGTTGGGGTCGCTTTGGGAGTTGGCTCAGGCTTGGGTTTGGGCGTGGCTTTCGGCTTGGGTGTGGCTTTGGGTTTCGGTGTGGCTTTTGGCTTGGGCGTGGCAACAGGTCGAGAGGATTGGGGAATGGCGCTCTCGAGGTAGTAGGTCTCGTAGGAGTTTTTCGGGAGGCGGCCCTTGTTCAGGTCCACCGGCACAGCGCCCTGAGTGGTGTAGCTGTAAATCCGACTCGACTCGGCGAAGGCCTCGGGAGCGAGAACGCTCACGATCACACCGAGGAAAAGCATGACTACTGAGCGAGAAGTTTGGGGGCGTGTCATTTTGAGGAATTGATGGATTTTTGGAGTGAGCCGAGGACTGCCCCCGCGCCGCCGGATTTGAACTGCGCGTCGAGCTGGCCTCGGTAATTTGCGATCATGCTGACGCCTTCGATCACCACGTCGGTGACGCGCCAACCTTTGCCATCGGGCTGCTCGAGTCGATAGATGACTTCGTAGCGGCTGCCTTTATATAGCGTGGTGGTGGCGACTTCGACGCGACCGGGCGCGGTCTCGGTGGCCGCTTTGTAGACGACATCGGGGAGTTCGCCCGGGGTGAACTTTGCGGAATAGGTGCGAATGATCAGCGTGGTAAAAAAGCCGATGGCGTCTTTTTGCTCGGCGTCGGTGAATTGCCGCCACCCCGGCCCCACGGCGCGGCGGGTCATGGCGTCAAAGCTAATGGTTTTAAGAAGAATCGGACGAACGGCTGAGGCAAGCGCCGGGGCGTCAGGGGCATTTTTAGCAACCTCCACGACCTCACCGACGGATTTTTTGAGAAAATTCTCCGCATCAGCGGTCGAGGCAAAGGCCTTTCCGCAAGACAAGGAGAGGATCAGGGAAAGTAGAAGAGCGTTTGTTTTCACGGTCGTTTATTCGGCTTTTTGATCTTTCGTTTCGTCGGCTTTGTCAACCGCTCCGAAAGCCATTTTTCCGATGAGGGATTCGAGGTCCACGGCGGATTCCGTCATCGTGATCCGCGCGCCGGGTTCGAGATAGGTCTCCTCGGCGCCAGGTGAAAGGGAAACGAATTTGTCGCCGATGAGTCCCGAGGTTTTGATCGAAGCCATGGAGTCGCTCGGCAGGCGGAGAGCGGAAAGGATGCGCAAGGTGACGATCGCGCTGAAATCCGAAGGCTCCATGCGCACATCCTCCACGCGGCCTACGGTGACGCCGGACATGAGCACGCTACTGCCGGAATGGAGCCCGCCCGCGTTGGTGAAGCGGGATTCGATGACATAGGTTTCACCGGCCGGCATCGAGCCCGCGCCGGCTTGGAGCGTGAGCCACGCCAGCGCGGCAAGGGAGAGCAGGGCGAAGAGACCGACCAAAAACTCGATTTTGTGTTTTTTCATGAAATGGCTGGTTGTTCGCTGCGGATGGCAGCGAGGGATTGGCGAAGGGCCTCCACGCTGTCGCGAAAAAGCGCGATCCCTGACTCACTGGAGGCCGCGAAAGCGGCAGGCGTGCCCTCAAAGGCAATGCGGCCCTGGTTGAGAAGGGCAACGTGATCGCTGACCGCAAGAGCCTCCGGCACATCATGCGTGACGACGAGGGCCGTGAAGCGGAAGCGGCGTTGATATTTTGCGATCATGGAAAAAACGGCATTTCGGCGGAGCGGGTCGAGACCGGCGGTGGGTTCGTCGAAAAGCACGATCTCGGGTTGTGTAACGATCGCGCGGGCGAGGGCAAGACGCTTTTGCATGCCGCCGGAGAGGCGCCCAGGGTAGCGATCCGCGAAATCTTTCATCTCAAGTTGCTGGAGGGCTTTGAGGCTGCGCTTGAAAATTTCTACTTTGCCGAGCGAGGTCGTTTGCTCGAGCGGGAGGGCGACATTTTCCAGCGCCGTGAGCGAGTCAAACAGCGCATTGCCCTGAAAAAGAAAGCTGCAGCGTTTCCGGAAATCCTCCCGCGCAGCCGGATCGCGAAGGGGGCGGCCCTCGAAGACAATCCGCCCCGAGTCCGGCGCGAGGATGTTCCCGATGCACTTGAGGAGGACGGATTTTCCGGTTCCGCTCGGTCCAAGAACGGTGAAAATACTCCCGCGCGGCACGCGAAGGCTCACGCCTTTCAGAACGGCGTTTCCATCGAAGCCCTTTTCCAACCCCTCCACCTCCAGTGCGAAATCCGTGGTCTCCATTTTCAGATAAAAAACGAACTGATCACATAATCAGCGATCAGCACCGTGATGCTCGAAAACACCACCGCGCGGGTGGTCGAGGCGCTGACCGCGCGCGCTCCGGCCGAGGAGGTATTGCGGTCTGCGTGAAAGCCCATGTAGGCGCAAATCGAAGTGGTTAACACACCGAAACTCGCCGCTTTCAGAAAACACTCGCGCAGATCGCGGAACTCCACCGCCCGTTCGACGGCAGACCAATAAACTCCCGAATCGACCCCCAGCAAAACCGAACCCGAGAGACTCCCTCCCCACAGCCCGAGGACGACAAAGAGTGCCGCCTGCGCGGGAAAAACCAGAAGAGCAGCGATCAGGCGCGGCGCCACGAGGTAGCCGAGGCTGTTCACACCCATCGTCTCCAGCGCGGCGATCTGCTCGGTGTTTCTCTGAATGCCCAACTCCGCCGCAAACGCCGATCCCGCCTGGCCGACGAGCATCAAGGCCGCCAGCACCGGCGCCATTTCCCGCACGAGCGAGAGCGAGACCAGCGTGCCCAGAAGCCCCTCCGAACCAAAACGGCTGAGGACATGGTAGCCCTGCAATCCCAGCACGAGTCCGGTGAAAACCCCAACAATCGCAATGACCGGCAAACACACCGCACCCTGCTCGTAAACCGCGCGAAGAATCCGACGCGGAAGGCGTCGTGTTTTGGATAGCGACAAAAAGGCGCGTCCGCAAAACAGCGTGAAGTCGCCGGTATCGCGGACGATTCCTAAAGTCGTTTGGCCGATTTGACGCACCATTGGGCGGAATGGTTGGCAGGATCGGCGGATTTTTACAACCAGTGACACAATCCGACGCCTTGCGGATTGCACCCGCGAGAGGAGTTCGCCAATCTGCGGCTCATGACGCCCGGGCGGCTGACATTTTTTCTGAGACTTTCGAGCACGATCATTCTTTGGTTGCTCCTACTCGCCACGATTCTCATCGGCTGGGAAATCGGTTTTTTTGCTCTCGTCGGCTTTATGGCGATGCGCGCGCTGTGGGATGATTTGCGCGGCGGTGCTGCTGTGCGGCGGGTTTTTGATTACGAGAGCCAGCGGCGCGGAGAACAGCCGGGACTTCGAGTTGCTCGTGCTGGTGCTTTTTCTGGTGACCATTTTCGCTCGGCAGATGTTCCGAGGCGCGGAAAACGACCCCCTGCGTGCCATGAGCTACACGGTCTTCGGGCTCTTTTACATTCCGTGGCTTTTCAGCTTCATTACGAAAATCATCTACCTCACACCGCGCTTGGAGAACGGAATGACAACCGGACAGTGGTATGTGCTGTATCTCGTGGCGGTGACAAAATTCAGCGACATGGGCGCGTATGTCTTCGGGAGCCTCTTCGGCAAACACCCATTCGCTCCGCACATCAGCCCGAAAAAAACTTGGGAGGGCTTCTTCGGCGCGCTGTTTTCCTCGTTGCTCTGCAGTTTCTGGATGTATGCGCTCATGCCGGAAAAACTCTCGGCGTTCCGTTTTGATGACATTATTTTTCTGGGATTGCTGCTGGGCTTTGCGGCGGTCGTGGGCGATCTGGCCGAATCGATTGTGAAACGCGGCGCGCACACGAAAGATTCGAGCGCCATGCTGCCGGGCATCGGCGGCACGCTGGACCTGATCGACAGCATTCTTTTCACCGCGCCGATTCTGTTTTTCTACATGCGCTTCGTGCTGGGGGTCGGATGAGGATGCGGAATGTCGTGATCCTCGGAGCCACCGGCTCGATCGGCCGGAGCGCGCGCAAAGTAGCAAAGGATATTCCCTCGCGGATGCGGATCGTGGGGATGTCGGCGCACTCGAACGCCGAGGAATTGGCGGAGGCCGCGCGGGAATTTCCCGAAGCGAGGACTACGCTCTCCAGCGGACCCGATGGTGTCGAGCGGTTGGTGGAGTTGGCGACAATGCCCGAGGCGGATCTAGTTTTGATCGCGATTGTCGGAACTGGCGGGCTGCGTCCCGCGCTGGCGGCGATCGAGGCGGGCAAGGACATTGCCGTGGCAAGCAAGGAAATCCTCGTCATGGCCGGCGAGGTGGTGATGGAGGCCGCGCGGCGGCGCGGCGTGCGCGTGTTGCCGGTGGACAGTGAGCACAATGCAATTTTCCAATGCCTCGATGGACGCGATACCAGCTCCGTGCGGCGTTTGATTTTGACCTGTTCCGGCGGGCCGTTCCGCCAGGCGCCCACGGCGGAGTTGAAAAATGTGACGCCCGAAATGGCGCTGCGGCATCCGACTTGGAACATGGGAAAAAAAATCACGATCGACTCGGCGACACTCTTCAACAAGGCGCTCGAGATGATCGAGGCGCGGTGGCTTTTCGATATCGGCATCGAACGCGTCGATGTGGTCGTGCATCCGCAGAGCATCGTGCATTCGATGGTCGAGTTCATGGACGGCTCGGTCCTCGCCCAACTCGGCCACTCCGACATGAGGCTCCCGATTCAATACGCCGTGACTTGGCCGGAGCGCGTTGCAAATTCCCTGCCCCCGCTCGACCTTGCGGCACTGGGGCGGCTGGAATTCGAGGCACCGCGGAGGGAGGATTTCCCCGCGCTGGATCTGGCGGTGAAGGCCGGAACGCTTGGCGGCGCCTGCCCTGCGGTGCTGAATGCCGCGAACGAGGTCGCCGTCGAGGCGTTCCTCGCGGGTGGCATCGGCTTCACCGGAATCTGGCGTATCGTCGCGCAGGTTATTGATCAAATCCCTCACACGCCGCATCCCGACCTCTCGGCGATTCTCGCGGCCGATGCCGAGGCGCGCCAACTCGCCCGCGCGCTCGTGGATTGATTTTTTCACCAATCGGGGGATGGTGGTGACCCATTTATGTTTTTTGACGGCCTGAAGTTCATTGTCATCTGCCTCGAGGTTATTCTGATTTTCAACCTCCTCATCGTGGTCCACGAACTGGGCCACTTCCTCGCCGCCCGCTGGCGCGGGTTGGTGGTGGAAAAATTCGCCATCTGGTTCGGCAAGCCGATCTGGAGCAAAACGATCAACGGCGTGGAATACCGCCTCGGCTCGATCCCCGCCGGCGGATTTGTCGCAATCCCTCAGCTCGCCCCGATGGAAGCGGTGGAAGGCGAGTCGCAGACCCCACGCGAGCAATTGCCGCCGGTGAAGCCGCTCGACAAAATCATCGTCGCCGCCGCCGGACCGCTTTTCAGTTTCGGCCTCGCTTTTGCCATGGCGCTCATCGTGTGGTTCGTCGGCAAGCCGCAGAGTGAGATCGACAGCACGACGATCGGATTTGTGAAAGAGGGCGGCCCCGCCTACCAAGCTGGCCTGCGCCCTGGCGACCAAATCCTCACCGTGGACGGCAAGCCCGTGAAGCACTTCCTGAGCGGGACGGACAGCGTGAAGTGGCGTATCGTCCGCAGCGAAGGCCAGGTAATCCCCATGACCGTTCTGCGCGAGGGCCAGGAGGTTTCGATCGATTGCGGTTGGACAAAACCCGAGACCTCAAGCTGGCGCCGACCGGCCTTGCGTGAAATCCAAATCGGGCCGCGCATCGTGCCGGGCGTGGGCTTCGTCGTTCGGGGCAGCCTCGCCGACAAGGCAGGCTTCCGCGCCGACGACCTTGTCACCGACCTCAACGGCGAGCCGATTTTCAACCTCTCCGACATGGGACCGATCATCGACGCCAACCGCGGCAAGGAGGTCGTGTTTACGGTCGAGCGCGGCGCAGAGTCGCTGCAACTCCCGATGGCACTTCCTCCGCCATCGCCTGACGGCATGCCGGTGGATTTCGGCATCGAGTGGGGCCGCACCACGCTCGCCTACCCGAATCCTTTCCACCAAGTGAAGGACGCCGCCACGAGCATCTTCCGGATGGTCGGCGCGCTGCTCTCGCCCGCCTCGGATGTGAAGGCCGCGCACTTCAGCGGGCCAGTCGGCATCATGCGGCTCTACTACCAAATCTTCGAGTCGCCCGATGGTTGGCGGATCGCACTGGCGTTTAGTGTTCTGATCAATGTGAACCTCGCATTGATGAATCTCCTACCCTTCCCTGTTCTCGACGGCGGCCACATCACGCTGGCGATCATCGAAGCGATCCGCCGGAAGCCGATCAGCGTGCGCGTCCTGGAAGTTGTGCAAACCGGCTGTGCGCTCCTGCTCATCGGGTTCATGCTTTACCTAACCTTCTACGATGTGGGCGACATCGTCGCCTCGAACGCGCCTGTGCCCGTCTCGAAGTCCAACTAGCCGATGCCGCCGGAGTTCCGCAACCACCCCGGCCGCCGCCCGACGCGCGAGGTCCAAACCGGTCGCACCGCGATCGGCGGGAAAAATCCCGTTCGCGTCCAGTCGATGCTCACCAGCGACACGATGGATACCGCCGCGTGCGTTCGCGAAACCCTTGGTCTCGTCCACGCCGGTTGCGAAATTGTCCGCATCACCGCGCCGACGGTTAAAGACGCCCGCAACTTGGAAAGTATCCGTGCCGCGCTTTTGGAAACCGGCTGCGATGTCCCACTCGTCGCCGACATCCATTTCAAACCCGATGCCGCGCTGGAGGCCGCGAAGTGGGTCGAGAAGGTCCGCATCAACCCTGGCAATTTCGCCGACTCGAAGAAATTCAACATCCGCGAATACACCGACAACGAATACGCCGCCGAGATCGACCGCATCCGCGAGAGGTTCGCGCCGCTTGTCGAACTCTGCCAGCAACGCGCCATCTCGATGCGAATCGGCACAAACCACGGCAGCCTGAGCGATCGCATTATGAACCGCTTCGGCGATACGCCGCTCGGCATGGTTGAGAGCGCGCTGGAATTTGCCCGCATCGCCCGTGACCTCGGCTACCACGACTTTGTTTTTTCGATGAAGGCATCGAACCCGAAGGTGATGATCCAGGCCTACCGCCTGCTCGTCGCACGGCTCGATGAACTCGACCGCGCCGAGGGCGATTGGAATTACCCCATTCACCTCGGCGTCACCGAAGCCGGCGACGGTGAGGACGGCCGCATCAAAAGCGCGATCGGTATCGGCAGCCTGCTTGCCGACGGCATCGGCGACACGATCCGCGTTTCGCTCACCGAGGATTCGGAGCACGAAATCCCCGTCGCCCGCGCACTGGTGGATTCCATCGTTCGCACCCAAACCAATTTCTCCCCCTGGCCCTTCGATCCCTTTTCCTACACGCGCCGGGCCAGTCAGCGCCTGGAAGTGGACGGTATCCCGCTCGGCGGCCCGGAACTCGTTCGTGTCGTCGCCACGCAATCCACTTGGGAAAAACTCGGACACAAGCTCGAGGCGCTCGGCGATTACAAACCCGAGATCGTTTTGGAAAAATCCGGCGTTGTCGAAATCGACCCGCGCGATTCAGAAGCCGTCGCCCGCACCAATTCCTCCCCCACCCCCCTCCTCGTCACGGTGGCCGATTCGTGCGACCTCGGCGTGATCGATGCCTTCCGCCAACTCGCTTCCGTGCTCGATCCCCGGCATCCCATTTTACTGAAGGATACCTTCTCGCCGGGCGGGTCCGATTTTCTCCAAAACCTCCTCGTCGCCTCGACCAACATCGGCTCGCTGCTCTGCGACGGCATCGGCGATGCGGTGCTGATTCAAGGCGAGTCCGCGCCGGGCCAATCGCTCCGCCTCGCCCACAACATCCTCCAAGCCGCCGGGGTCCGGATTTTCAAGACCGACTATGTCGCGTGCCCTAGCTGCGGCCGCACGCTTTTCAATCTCCAGGAGACCACGGCCCGCATCAAGGCCGCCACCGCGCACCTCAAAGGCGTGAAAATCGCGATCATGGGTTGCATCGTGAACGGCCCCGGCGAAATGGCCGACGCCGATTTCGGCTATGTCGGCGGCGCACCGGGCAAGGTGAACCTGTATGTCGGCAAGACGCCGGTGAAATTTCATATCCCCCAAACCGAGGCGGTCGACCGCCTCGTTGACCTCATCAAAGAACACAACCGCTGGGTCGAACCCGCGGCACCCATCCTATGAAAACACTCCTCGCCTCCTTGCTTCTCGGTTTGACAATCGCCAGCGCCTCAGCCACAGACACCGGCTCCATGCAAGACATCCGAATCATTCTCACAACGAACAAGGGCCCCATCGAAGCCACGCTCCTCGCATCCAAGGCACCAGTAACGGTCGCCAATTACCTGAACCTCGCCAAGCGCGGCTACTACAACGGCCTGGCATTCCACCGCGTGATTCCAGATTTCATGGTCCAAGGCGGCGACCCCGAAGGTTCCGGCCGCGGAGGTCCAGGCTACCGCTTCGAAGATGAATGCACGCCCGAGCTCAAGCATGACCGCCCTGGCATTTTCTCAATGGCCAACGCCGGCCCCGGCACGAATGGCAGCCAATTTTTCATTACCCATGTGCCGACCGCTTGGCTCGATGGCAAACACACCGTCTTCGGCAGCGTCGCGAAGGGCCAGGATGTCGTCAACGCGATCAAGCAGGGCGACAAGATCGAGAAAATCGAAATCCTCGATCCCACCGACGATCTCTTCGCCGCTCAGCAAAAGCGGATCGACGAGTGGAACAAGGTGCTCGACAAGCGCTGAGGTTCAGCGACCGAGCAGCGGCAGGATTTTTTCCAGCGACTTCGTGTAAAGCGGGTGTCGACCTGCGCGGCTGAGTTCCGTCAAGAGCGTGTCGGTCGTGTTGCGTCGCGACGCGGGGAGGATTTGGCGGGATTCGGAGACCCCAGGAATGCGGATCGCGGCTTCAAAGAAATCGGAGTCCGCGCCGAGCGACAATTCGAACTCCGCATCCTCACACCGGATCACTGCGGAGTTCCGGCCATGGTTGGCATTTTCCCGAATCGTGAAAGTGACTCGTCGACCATCGGCGGCGAGGAATTCGTTACCTGAGCTGTTAGCCGTCCAGCCCAACTGGCAGGCGAACCAACCAACCAGCAGAAGCGCGGAGGTGCGCGAATCGTGGTTCAAGTCGATCTCGAGCGAGTCAACTTTGGCGAGTTTAGGAAACGCGGCGGCGTGGTCGAACAGACTCGCGAGGGCGTAGCGCCATGGCTGGAGGCGGGTCCAGTTCAGATCGCACAGGACAGTGCCTTTGCGCCCCGCCGTGAGGTGGCGGACCATCGAAAACTGGTGGGTCGGATTGGTCCACTCGGCGCTGTCGTAGATCAGGCGGTCCACCCACGCCCAGAGCGTGTCGTCGAGGGGCTCAGGCAGATCGCCCTGCCACCAGAGGCAGAGGGGGAGATCGGAATCGAGGTGGGAAAAAACAATGTTCGGCAACGCGTGCGCACTCTCGCCGTCGAGTCGGAAGGTGATTTGCTCCGAGCAGAGTTGGCGCTCGCCTTTTCCCGTCTGATGGCAATGCGCGTTGATCCAGGCCTTCGCCGACGACTCGGACGCGCCGGGGTTTGAGAAAATCAAAATCGCGCGGCAGGCGTGCTTCGCAGCGATGGTGGAGATGATCTCAGTGTCGGCGGCGAGCGAGGCGGCATCGCCGGTGTGGATGACGAAATTGATGAGCGATGCGCGGGTCTTCGAGTCGTCGCTCGATTCCCAGAGTTTCCCGAGTTCCTTGTCGATACGACCGATCTCGACCGGGATACCCAGACGCGAAGCGTCGAATGTCACAGGCGCCTCCATGTGGCTTCGTGGCGCTTGAGGAGTTCATCGGCCTCGCTCGGCCCCCAAGCTCCGGCGGAGTAAATGGCGAGATCGTTCGAGCGCGTGCGCCAGGCTTCGTGGATGGAATCGATGAATTTCCAGGCCTCCTCGACCTCGTCGCGGCGGGCGAAGAGCGTGGCGTCGCCACTCATGGCGTCGAGCAGCAGGCGCTCGTAGGCCTCCGGCGTTGCTTTGCCGAAGCTCGTTCCGTAGTGGAAATCCATTTTCACCGGCTCGATACGCAGACTCGAGCCCGGCATCTTCGCGCACATGCGGAGCGAAATTCCTTCGTCGGGCTGGATGCGGATCACGAGCACATTGTCGTCCACCGTTTCGCCCGTGGCGCGGAAGAGAACCGGCGGCACGCTCTTGAATTGAACGGCGATCTCGGTGCCGCCTTTAGGGAGACGCTTACCGACGCGGATGAAAAACGGCACGCCAGCCCAGCGCCAGTTGTCCACATTCACCTCAAGGGCGACATAGGTTTCCGTATTCGACTCGGGGTTCACATTGAGTTCGTCGCGGTAGGCGGCGACGCGCTTGCCGTTCACGGCGCCGGCGCCGTATTGGGCGCGGACCACATGGCGGAAAACCTCCTCGCCGGCAAGAGGGCGGAGCGCAGGACTTTCACTTTTTCATCGCGGATCGAGTCGGCATCGAGCCCGGCGGGCGGCTCCATCGCGGTGAGGCAGAGGAGTTGGAGGAGATGGTTCTGGACCATGTCACGGAGCGCGCCGGATTTGTCGTAGTAGCCCGCGCGGCCTTCCACGCCGAGAGGCTCGCTGGCCGTGATCTGGACGTGGTCGATGTAGCGGGAATTCCACATCGCCTCGAAAATCGCGTTGGCGAAGCGCATGACCATGATGTTTTGCGCGGTCTCTTTGCCGAGGTAGTGGTCGATGCGGTAGGTCTGGGATTCGTCGAAGGCGGACTCTACGAGATCATTCAAGCGGCGTGCGCTGGGCAGGTCGGTGCCGAACGGCTTCTCGACAATCACGCGGGCCCAGGAACCCGGCGCGGCGGTGTTGAGTCCGCTTTTGCGGAGGTTTTCTAGGATCACCTCGAACTGGTCGGGCGCGACGGCGAGGTAGAAAAGCCGGTTTCCGCGCGTGCCCCGGGCGGCATCGAGCTCCTCGAGGTGGCGGGCGAGCGAGACATAGCCCTCGGGGTTATCGAATTCGCTTCGGTGGTAAGTGATCGAGTTCGAGAAATTCTCCCACAACTCGTCATTCACCGCCTGGCGTGAGAATTTGCGAACGGCCTCGCCGAGTTCCTTTCGGAAAACCTCGCTCGTTTTGTCGCGGCGGGCGAAACCCACCACGCTGATCGCCTGCGGGAGCGCGCCGTCGGCGGCGAGATTGTAGAGCGCGGGGACGAGCTTGCGGTGGGTGAGATCTCCGGACGCGCCGAAGATGACGAGCGAGCAGGGATCGGGGATCGACCGAAGGTTAAGTCCATCGCGCAGCGGGTTGGACTGGAAAGGTTCCGTTGGCATGCAAGTGGCGTTGTATGTCCCCGCTGGCGGGCCTTCAATAGGGAAAACAAGGGCTCAGCCTTGATCCACCGGAAGCAAACTCTCGGGCAGGGCAATAAGTTCGAGCGTGGAACCCTCGGGACGCCAGGCGATGCGGCCATCCTCGAGGATGCGGGTGACGATGCCACGAGTCGTGCCGCGCATCGTTTGAACGCGGTCGCCGACGCTCAGCGAGGCAGATTGCCAGAGCGAATCCACGGCGGAAATCATCGAGTCGCGGTCCAAAACACCGGCGATATAGTGGGCAACGGCAGAAGCCAGTTCGCGCCGGCGCATGGCGGGGAGGTCTGAAAAAATGGCATCGCAAGTTCTTCGCCCGATGTCGGCAAAGGTATTGCCATTGAAAAAAAGGAATGGAGCCGATCTATGGAGACTGCGAAGAAAATCGAGCGTGTCGAGGAGGCTCGAATCGGTCAGGCGGAAGGTTTCCCTGCGGCTTTGGCACGCTGCTCCAGTCTCTGAATTAACTCCGTGCTGCGCTGAACCTCGTTGGCACGCTCCTCTGTTGAGGCTGACGACAAGCTCCCAACCCCAGTTTTTGAGAAAAGCGGCTCGGGTTTGTAACGGGCATTGTTCGCCAACACCTCCTCGAGAAGGTCGTCATCCGTCAGATGCTCCAGAAGATCCAGACGAAATTTCATCATTCATAAAATGGCGCGATCCGATGCGGGTTGCAAGCGGGGAGGTTCATGCGGCAGGCAAGCGCTTCGTTTCCTCCCAAGGATTGTGGACAGAAATTCCGCAATGGCAAAAGTCTTGGATATTTCGCGTTGCAAGCGTGAGCCCATGGCACCGCGCGGTTGCTGCGATCAGGCTATCCACCACGGGTAGTCGGTGGCCCTTTTTTTCTGCGTCTGGCTGAAGTGCAGCCCACTCGTTCATCTCTGCCTCGCCCAACGGAATCACGCGGCTGGCAAAGGCGGGAAGAAGTTCGGATTCCAGCCAACTCCCCAGCTTGGTCCTCTTCTTGCCTTCAGGAAGGAGCAAAATGCCTTTCCGGATTTCCGCTATGGAGACGAGGCTGACGAACAGCGTGAGGGCGGGTCGGGCGCTCAGCCATGCTGCGGCATGGGCGTCCGGGTGAGGCCTTGTCGCCTCGCACAGGATATTTGTATCCAGCAGGTAGTTCAAAACGACACCTGGCGCGGGAGATCCTTGTTGCGGGCTAAATCGAGTTCACTCAAGTCGGCAGGGCAGTCTCTCAACACATCCCAGATCCCCCGCTCTGGCTCGTGTTCCCTGCACCACTCTTCGGCACTCACGATGACGACGAACGGCCTCCCGTGCTTCGTCACAAGTTGAGGAACCCCTTTCGCCGCGCTCTCCGCCACGGCCGAAAAACGCTGCTTGGCTGTTTGGAGTTGGCAAACTGTCATGGTTCCACAGTCCGCCATTCTGTGCTGTCTGTCTAGAATTTGACCCCGGAATTCGAAAACCTGGAGGGCTGACCTTTGCCTTGCTCGCGCCCTGCTCGCTGCGCCCTTCGGGCCATCTGCGATGTGCTGCCTCGCCACGACCCAGTGGCTCGGTTGTGTCGGCCCAAATCTCAGGCGCAAAGCGTCAGAAAAACCAAACCGCGAATCAGAAAAATCCCCGCGAATAAAAATTCCCACACGGAGGCGCAAGGCAATGCGAACTCTCTTGGGGAAGGGCAAGCCCCCAATTTTCCTGCTCCAAGAAAACATCCTTAAGAACAGCACTTGAGGAGACTTGCCGTCCGATTCGGCGCTGACGGAGCACCGCCCTCCAAGGAGTTTTCGAATGGCGCTGACGCGCCGGGGTTTTATTTTTCGATCAGGCTGTTTTTGCAGAGGTCGGTATAGAGACCGCCGCGGGCTAGGAGTTCTTCGTGGCGACCGCGCTCGGTGATTCGACCGCGTTCGAGGACGAGGATTTGGTTGGCGTGGCGGACAGTGGAGAGGCGGTGGGCGATGACGAAGCTCGTGCGGTTTTCCATCAAGTGGTCGAGGGCTTCCTGGATGAGCCGCTCGGTGGCGGTGTCCACGCTGGCGGTGGCTTCGTCGAGGATAAGGATCGGCGGGTTTTTCAGGAGGGCGCGGGCGATGGAGAGGCGCTGTTTTTCGCCGACGCTGAGTTTCACGCCGCGCTCGCCGAGTTGCGCGTGAAGCCCCTCGGGGAGCCGCCGGATGAAATCCTCGGCGTTCGCGGCGCGGAGGGCCTGCCACATTTCCTCCTCGGTGGCCTCGGGTTTGCCGATGCGGAGGTTCTGGGCGGCGGTGCCGTTGAAAAGAAAACTCTCCTGCGTGACGACGGCGATGTTGTCGCGCAGGTAATCCTTGGGAATGTCGCGCAACGGGGTGCCGTCGATCGTGATTTGCCCGCCGGTGAATTCGTAGAAACGCACCAGGAGATTCACGAGGGTCGATTTGCCGGCGCCGGTGGGGCCGACGAGGGCGATCATCTCTCCGGCGCGCGCCTCGAGGCTCACTTCATGAAGGACGGGCAGTTTGGGGTCGTAGGAAAAAGACACCTCACGGTAGGTAACATTGCCGTGGACCGGCTTGCGGGGCTGGTTAGTGCCTTCATCGACCTCAGGCGCGGAGTCCATAATCTCGAAAACCCTCTCTCCCGCCGCGCGGCCGGATTGGAAAATCTGGTTGAGCTGGTGGAGGCGTCCGACGGGTTCGTAGAGGTAGCGGGTCAGAACAAAAAACGCCACCAGCGCGCCGATCTCGAGCTGTCCATCGAGGACTTGGCTCGTGCCAAACGCGGCCACGATTAAAAGGCCAAGTGACGAGAGAAATTCCATGCCGGGTTGGTAAAATGCCCAGGCTTTCATAACCGTCAGTGTGGCGGTGCGGACTTTGTCGCTGGCTTGGTCGAACCGGGCGTGTTCGCGGGACTCGCTCGTGTAGGTTTTGATCTGACGGATGCCGGCGATGTTGTCGTGGAGAATGGAGTTGAGGGCGGAGACGGCCTTGCGTTGCGTGCGGTAGCGGGAGCGCGCGGTGAGCGTGTAGGCCAGCGCGCCGCCGGCGAGGAAGGGAATTGGCGCCAGAGCCGCAGCGGTCAACGACGGGCTGTAGGCGAGCATGAGGCCGCTGACGACGAGGATTTGGAGGATCGCCACGCTGCCCTGCTCGATGCCATCGATGAGCACGCGTTCGAGATTCGTCACATCCTCAACGAGGCGCGTCATGATGTCGCCGGTGGACCGGTTGTCGAACCAGTGCAGAGGGAGCTTTTGGATGTGAGCGTAAAGTTCGCTGCGGAGATCAAAAATCACCCGTTGCTCGAAGTGATTGTTGAAAATAATGCGAAGGCTGTTGAGGCCGTTCTGGGCTAGGAAGGCGGCGAGGCCGATGGCGATGAGCGGGACCAACCGGTCGGGCCGGTGCTGGCCGATGACTTCATCGACGATCCGCTGGGTCACCGCCGGAAAGACAATCACCATCAGCGTGCCGGCGACTGCACAGAAGAGCGTGGCAAAAGCGAGGAACGGATAGCGCCTCACATAGGGCAAAACTCGAATGAAAACCTGCATCGGGCGAGGATACGGCGGAGGCGCCGGTTATTTGGTCTCCATTTTGTAAACGCCGGTCCAGATGCCTTGGGGAGGGTTGGCTTTCAGACGCAGGGCGCGGGCGAGCATCACGGTGGAGGGCGTTTCGTGCGAGTCGGGGTTCAACTCCGGGCGATTCCATTCAAGCCGCGAAGAACGCTCGAACGCGGCGATCGCGCGGTCCCATTCCTGCGCGAGATAGTGTGCCGTGCCCTCGTCGTAGATTTTAATGCACTCCTTCGACTCGTCGTTGATGTTGGAGCGAAGGCAGACGATCTCGTGCATCTCGGCCGGCTCGGAGCGGCCTTTGACGATGATTTTGTCGAGGAAACGGAAAATGCAGTCGTCGCCCGCAGCCTCGGCAGCGCGGCGGGTTTCGCCAGTGACCATCGTGTAGACGCCGTAGCTCTTCGCACCGCTTTCGCAGCGGGCGGCGAGGTTCACGGTGTCGCCCATCATGGTGTAGTTGAAGCGGCGGCTCGAGCCCATGTTGCCGACGGTGGCGAAGCCGGTGTTCATACCCATGCGCATCCGCATCTGACCGACAATCGACGGCCATTTGTCACCCTCCGAAATCCATTTTTTGCGGAGTTCCGCGAGGCGCTGGCGGAGCAACTGCGAAGCGACACAGGCGCGCAGGGCGTGGTTTTCGACGGGCGCGGGGGCGTTGTAGATGCCGACGATCGCGTCGCCGATGTATTTGTCCACATAGCAACCCTGCTCCATCAGGATATCAGTCATGGCGGTGAGATATTCGTTCATCAGCGCCACGAGTTGCTGTGGCGTGAGGAGTTCGGAGAAGCCGGAGAAGCCTGCCACATCCGAGAAGAACGCGGTGATCTCGGCATCGACGCCGCCAAGTTGCGGCTCGTCGCCGCTGTTGACCATCCGTTCGACCAGCGCGGGCGAGAGATAGGTTCCGAACATGTCCTTGATCCGGCGCTTCTGCTCTTCCTGGCTGGAGAGTTGGAGGAACGCGCCGGCGAAACCACAGGAAATCGCCGCACCCACGGGCGCGATGATCGGGAGGAGGAGTTCGTAGTGCTGAAAGAGAACGAACGCCGCGCCGATGTAGAGCAGGACGATGGCGCCGCCGAGGAATTTGCTGGAGCGGGCGAAGCGCTCAGGCACTAGAGAGAACGCTGCGGCGCAGAAACCAAGCACGAAAATGATCGCGACATTTGCGGCCTGCGGGAGTCGGTGGAGGAATTTTTCCGAGGTGATGGTTTTTAGAAGATTCCCGTGAACCGACACGCGCGGAACGGGGTTTTGACCGCTGAGCGGCATCACGCTGAGGTCCTTCAGGAGTGGATCGACGGGGCCGATAAGAACGACGCTGTCGCGCAGCGGTTCGAAGAATTTTTTGGCGAGTTCCTGTTCCTCGGGCGTGCCGGTTTTGGCCGCCTGGCCGAAGGCGATGACATCGACGATGCTCAAGTGGCGGTCGGCTTCCGAATACCATGCGTTGAACCAATTCGGCTCCACGAGTTGGCCCATGACGAGCGGGATTTTGGCTTTAACCGAGCCGTCCTTGGCGACGACGAGCATCCGGTCTTTTTCGATTTTCACGGCACTGGAATCCAAACCCCAATGGATCAGCGCGAGGTTGAGCGACATCGGGTAGTAGAGGTGGAGGTCGGTCTTGGCAAAAAACGGCAGGTAGCGCACATCCTCGCCCACCGTGTCGATCAGGCCGATGTGGCCCCAGGTCGGGCCGACGACGGGGAATGCGGGCAACTCCGGCGGGCCGATTTCGCTTTTGCCGTAGCGTATCTCAAACGCAAAAGGGAACGACGAAATCTCGCCGAGCGGGCGGTTTTTCGTGCCGTAGGTCGCCGCGAGAACGATGTTTTTATTGGTATGGATCGCCTTGCCGAGTGCACGGGTTCCCTTCTCCGCCTCCTCGCGGCCCAGCGCGGGAACTCCGGCGTTGGAAAAAACAAAATCCAACCCGGCCGCCTTGACCCCGCCTTGCTGGAACAACGCATCAAGCGCGAGCGCGAAGAACTCGCGGTTCCAAGGGAAATTTCCCAGCCGCCGTATCGATTCCGAGTCCACATCGACATAGGTCAAATTCACCGGAGCCTCGATCGGCCCCCGAAAACTCAGTCGCGCATCGATCGTGTAATTCTCGAGAAACGCCAGCGCGCCGTCAGGGCCGAGGAATGTCTCCGAGCCGGGGAGCCTTAGCATTTGCACCTGCGAAAGAAGCGACCAGGCCGTGCAAAGCCCGACGACGATCAGGATGAAAAGCGGTTTGCGGATGTTTTTGTGCAGGTTCATGGCTTGGAAAAAATCATTCCGCTCAAGGGCGCGCGGAAGTTTTTTTGAAAGACGGCAAGCGCAGGCAGAGCAGGAAGGTCACAAAAAGCACGGCCGCCGCGGCCCACAGCGGGCTCTTGGCGTAGTTGCCGGGACCGCTGGCGAGGTCTAGATGGAGGAGCCAGCCACCAATGACCGGCCCGAGAAATCGCGCGAGACTCGCGCTGGATTGCAACACGCCCAGCGCGCGGCCCTGCCAGTCGGCATCCACGCATTGCGAGGTGATGCCGGAGATCGTCGGGTTCGTGAGGCTGTTCCCCGCCGCCATCGCCGCACAGGCGAGCAACAACGCCCCGAGCCCGCTGACCAGCGGAGCAAAAAACAACCCGATCGCGAGCAATGCCGCGCCGACTGTCGCCACGCGCCCCTCGCCGAATCGTTTCACCAAACGCCCGATCAGCCCGCCTTGAATGAATACTCCGATGATTCCCAGCATGGCATAGAGGTAGCCGGTTTGTTTTTCATCAAACCCATGGCGGTTGGCGACAAAGAGCGCAAAGACGGCCGTCATGATCGAAAATCCCGTGATGAGCATGAAGTAGGTCGTCACGCAGGTGACATACTCTGCGGTGCGCGTGTGGCGAAAGAGACCTGGGAAAAGTTTTTCTTTTGGCAACTTCTCGCGCTGTTCCTTGGAAATCGACTCGGGCAGCAGGATGAAAATCAAAAGCGCATTGATGATCGCCAGCACGCCGGCCGTGATCATCGGCGCCGCGTGGCCGAAATACGCCGCCATCACTCCGCCGAGCGCGGGGCCGAAGATAAAGCCCAAGCCAAACGCCGCGCCGATGAGGCCCATCGCCTTCGAGCGTTCCTCGGGACCGGTGATATCGGCGATGTAAGCCTGCGCGGTGCCTACGCTCCCGCCCGAGACGCCATCGATGATCCGCCCGACGAAAAGCATCAAGAGGGTCTCGCTGAAGCCCATCACCAAAAACCCTGCCGCTGTTCCGAGTGTGCTCAGGATCAGCACAGGCCGACGGCCGAAGCGGTCGGAAAGCTGACCGATGAATGGCGAGAAGACGAATTGAACGAGCGAGTAGATTCCGAAAAGCCAGCCGATCTCAAATGGCGTGGCGCCGAATTCCGTGGCGTAAAATGGCAGGACCGGAATCACGATTCCGAAGCCCACCATGTTGATGAGGATCGTTAGGAAAATGATTCCGAGCTGGGTTTTTTTTGAGCTTTTCATGGTGCGGCGACGCCGGCGGATTCGGACGCGATCGCCTCGCGGAGGGCTGCGACCTGTCGAGTAAGGTCATTGGGATGATTGGATTTTTGATTTTGAACCTGGTGGACCATCGCCTCGACGGTTTTCTTCATACGCGAGATGGCGATTTTTTTGAGAATCCCAGCCATGCCGGAACTCGGCGTCACAAGGTTCGTGTAACAAATGATGGATTCGCCATTGCCATGCGGGTCGATCCGGAGATGACCCGTGGCGTCCTTGGTTTGGAGTGCTCGCACGAGATTCCACGACACCAAGTAGCCGCCGTCCTCGGTCGTCTTTAGGACGTTGCGGGCCGTGTAAGCCTCGTCCGCCAAGATCGGCACATCGACCTCGTAGTCCACCTCCATCACACACGGGGAGATTTTTTTCGAGATTTTGGAATGCAGGAGATCGGGCACGAAGGTCTTCGAGTTGTTGTAATCGAAAAACACTGCGGCGACCTCTTCCGGCGTGGCTCGGGCGAGTTGGTAGATTCGCAGGCGCGGCCAGGGTTTTCCCGCGACCTCTTCCTGCAAAGCGACCTGATGGCCCGCCAGCACTTTCGCACGGTCGGAGGCATCGAGTTCATCAAGCAGCCCGGCAAAGCCCTTTGCGGCCGTTGCGACAACCGCCACGAGGAGAAAAAAC
This sequence comes from Verrucomicrobiota bacterium, assembly GCA_026398255.1. Classification (GTDB taxonomy): domain Bacteria; phylum Verrucomicrobiota; class Verrucomicrobiia; order Chthoniobacterales; family Terrimicrobiaceae; genus UBA967. The sequence goes on along the minus strand of JAPLTG010000006.1, from coordinate 39,668 downwards.
AAACGAAATCCTGACATTTCCAGCAGTAGAAAAGCAGGTGCCGCGAGGCACGCAAGACCTCGCTTGCCAGAAATCACTTTCGCACGGCGGACCATGGTGTTAGATGCCGACTCGGAAAAAAAGGGGATATGGCGAAGCAGCAGACAATTCTTGTGGTCGATCGTGATAGTGATTTTCTGGATTGGGCAAAAAACCAGCTGGAGAGTTCGAAAATTCGCGTGCTCGTGGAGGACTCCGCCGATGCCGCCTACAAGACCTTTTGCATGGAGGAGCCGGAACTCGTCATGGCCGAGTCGAATCTCCACCCATTCACCGGACTCGAGCTTTTGGTAAGAATCCGCAAGCACTCGCCAAACGCTCTCGTCGTGCTCATGAGCGCCTTCGGCACCACCCAATCGGTGATCGAGGCCATGAAAGTGGGCGCCTTCGATTATGTTCGTAAGGAGCAACTCCCCTTCAATCTCAAGGTCGTTGCCGATTCCGCTCTCCAGGCCTCTGCAGAACTCAAGGCGGCGAATACTTTCAAACCCCAGCTCACTGTCGAGCAGCACAAGGACGAGATCGTCGGGCGCTCGGAGGCCATGCAGCAGGTCTTCAAAATGATCGGCCGCGTGGCGGGCAGCGACGCCGCCGCAATGGTCACCGGCGAGAGCGGCTCGGGCAAGGAACTCGTCGCCGTCGCGATCCATAATTATAGCGCACGGAGCAACAAAACTTTCCTCGCCATCAACTGCGCCGCCATCCCGGAGAATCTCCTTGAGAGCGAGCTTTTCGGTCACGAAAAAGGGGCTTTTACCGGAGCAACAGCCCAGCGCATCGGCCGCTTCGAGCAATGCAACAAAGGAACTCTCTTCCTCGACGAAATCGGCGAAATGCCGCTCCAGGTGCAAAGCAAACTCCTGCGCGTTTTACAGGAAGGGGAATTCTCCCGCGTGGGCGGAAACGAAACCCTCCACACCGATGTGCGAATCATCTGCGCAACGAACCGCAACCTCGAAGAAGAGGTCGCCAAGCGCACCTTCCGGGATGATTTATTCTACCGTCTGAATGTCGTTCGCATTCACATCCCCCCTCTTCGCCAGCGCTCCGAGGACATCCGTCTACTCTCCGAGTATTTCCTGCAAAAAATCGCCAACCGCTCGCACTCTCCCCGCCTCAAACTTTCCGAGGAAGCCGTCCGCGTGCTCGAGGCCTACCCCTGGCCCGGCAATGTCCGCGAACTTGAAAACACCCTCCAGCGCGCCGCCGTTCTCTCCACCGCCGACACGCTTTTGCCGAAGGACATCCCGCTCGGAACCACCGACCCCGAGGCCACCATCGGCGGAGTCTCCGCTGGCGAGACCCGCGAACTCACCAAAGACAACGCCGTAGAAATCCTCTTCAACGCCGCTGTCCAAGACCCCTCACTCGCCATCCTGCCCTGGATCGAACGCGAATTTACGCTCCGCGCCATGCAAAAAACCGGCGACAACCAAGTCCGCGCCGCCAAACTCCTCGGCATCACCCGCGCCACCCTCCGCAAACGCCTCGACCGCAACAGCGCGGTGTCGGACGAAGCGGAGTAAAACACAACCTCACCGGCGGATGTGGGCCGTCGCGCCCTCCTACGATTTCAAAAAATGCGCGCGGGCCAAAAGTGAAAGCCCGCATGTTGGTGGACAGCATTGTTTTCTTCGACCTCCACCGCCGAGGAATTTCCGGAGTGCCCAAGCCATCCTCTTAACAAGCAAAACCCCCTGAACCGCCTTGCCTCTTGCCCAGCACACGGGCGGAGCTTAGTTTCTCCATCATGCATCCCGTGGTGAATATCGAGGACCCGGTTGGTAAGGTTGTGGGAAAGCGCAGGCTGCCAGACCGACTTATCGCTTCAAGCCAGGAAACCGAGGCCAATCGCCAATGGGCTGCTACGGCTTTTTATCCCCGTATTAAAAAAGGCGTCTACAGGTTCAAATCCCACGAGGAGGCAGACCAATGGCTGATGGACCATTCGATCCGGAAACCGGGAAACTGATCCCGCGCGATCCTTCGGTGGAGGATTTGGTTTCCTTGTGTCGCGAGCTTCATGCCCAGGGAGCGAGTTTTATCGTTGTGGGTGGTTTTTCGATTCGAGCCGCTGGCTACGGTCGCCACACGAGTGATATCGATCTCCTCATCGACACGAATCTGGAAAACGAAGCCCGGGTTTACGAGGCCCTCGCCACGCTGCCGGATGGATGCGTGAGGGAATTGGAGCCTGGCGAAGTGGAAAAATACACCGTCGTTCGTGTGGCCGATGAAATACTTGTGGACCTCATGGCGAAAGCCTCGGGCATCGATTACGCGGAGGCCTCGCAAAGCGTGGTCATTCATGAAATCGACGGCGTGCCAATTCCCTTTGCGAGTCCCGAACTCCTCTGGCGAATGAAGTGCCGCGCGGGTCGTGAGAAGGACCGCGGCGACATCGAATTCCTCCGGCAATACTTCGCCGCAAAAGGGATCGTCCCCCCTCAGGTCTGAAGTCGGGTTCAGCCCTTCCTGCCTCGACGATTGGCGAGGATTTGCTCGTAAAGTTCGTAAATGACATCCCGCGTGCTTGCGTAGTCTAGTAGGATTTCCCGGGGGCTGGTTTGCCGAAAGAGAATGCGAATGCCTCCAACCCTCAATCGGCAAAATCCTTCCAGGGGGCCTCTCAAGCCCTTGATGTCGCCACGATTTTTCGCGAGACCACGGAGGGCAAGACGCACGCGCCGCTTCGTTTGAGGCGGCAGCGCGCAGAGCCAAGCCGAAACCTGCTCAGAGGCCGAAATTTTCATCCGTCAGGTCGAGCACGCGGTATTTGGTGGTTCCTGTATTGGCGGAGCAAACGGCTTTCATTGCGGCCGGGTTTTCGAGGACATCCAGCGTTTCCAGCAAAGCTTCAAAATCCTCCACCGGCAAAACAACAACAGCGGGACGATTGCGGTTTGAAATCACAAACTTTGTTCCCGAACGGCATAACTTCGGAAGTTGGGCCTGAGCCTCTTTGATGTTGTAGGTAGAAGGCATAATGATTGTCTATACAACGGAGATGTGCCCACCGCAACAATTCACGCTGCGCACCGATGCCGGAACGAACCAGTTGCTCTTGGCCCTCTCCGGCGGGATACTCGCCAACTTATGGTTTTTGAACTCGAGTCGAGCTACGGGCCGCGCGGGGATCAGGGGCAGGCGATTCCCAATCTGGTCCGCTCGATCTCTGCCGGGAACCGCCACCAGACGCTTCTCGGGGTGACCGGGTCGGGAAAAACTTTTACGATGGCGAATGTGATCCGCGACATCGGGCGGCCGACGCTGATCATGTCGCACAACAAGACGCTTGCCGCGCAGCTCTACAGCGAGTTCAAGCAGTTCTTCCCGCGCAACGCGGTCGAGTATTTCGTCAGCTACTTCGATTACTACCAACCGGAGGCCTACATCCCGAGGTCGGACACCTACATCGAGAAGGATTCGTCGATCAACGAGGAGATCGAGCGCCTGCGCCTCTCGGCGGTGAGTTCGCTGCTCACGCGGCGCGATACGATCATCGTGGCGAGCGTGTCGTGCATCTACGGCCTGGCCTCGCCAGAGGATTTTTTGCAAATGCTCCTGACCATTCGGCCTGGCCAGCAGATGACGCGCGAGGCGTTTCTCGCGAAGATTGTGGAAATGCTCTACGAGCGAAACGACATTGCGTTCGGTCGTGGAAAATTCCGCGTGCGTGGTGATGTCGTCGAGGTGCATCCGGCGCAGAACGAGGACACGGCCATTCGTGTGGAGTTTTTCGGCGATGAGATCGAGCGCATCAGCGAGTTTGATCCCCTCACAGGAAAAGCTTCGGCCACACTCACGACCTTCACGCTTTTTCCGGCGAAGCAATTCGTAACGCCCCATGACAAGTTGAGGCCGGCCATCGCGGCGATCCGGGGGGAATTGGATGCGCGGGTGGCGGAGTTCGAGCGGCAGGGGAAGTTGATCGAGGCACAGCGCATCAAGATGCGGACCGAGTTCGATCTCGAGATGATGCAGGAGATGGGCTTTTGCAACGGCATCGAGAACTACTCGCGCCATCTCACCGGCCGACCGACGGGTTCGCGTCCCTACACGCTGATGGATTTTTTGCCGAAGGATCACTTGCTGGTGATCGACGAGTCGCACGCCACCGTCCCGCAAATCGGCGGGATGTATGCCGGCGACCGTTCGCGAAAAAGCGTGCTGGTGGAATACGGGTTCCGGCTTCCCAGCGCGCTCGATAACCGTCCCCTGAACTTCGGCGAGTTCATGGAGGTGACGAACCAACTCGTCTATGTGAGCGCCACGCCGGGGGGCTTCGAGCTCAACAACAGCATCGTCGGCAATGCGGCGTGGATTCCCAATCCCGAAAATAAATTTGGCGAGGGAGGGAAAACGAACGACATGCGGCGATTGCTCACAGCCAAGGCGGCGGATTTGAATCTCTCCACCCCCGGCGCGCCACTTGTTGTTCAGCAAATCATCCGGCCCACGGGGTTGCTCGATCCCAAGATCACGGTGCGTCCGCTGAAGGCTCAAATCGACGAAACCATCGAGCTGTGTCGGCGCCGGATCGAGTCGGGCGAGAGGATTTTGATCACCACGCTCACCAAGAAAACCGCCGAGGATTTGGCCGACTACCTACGCGAGATTGGGCTGAAGGTGCGCTACCTCCACAGCGACATCGACACCATCGAGCGCGTGGAAATTTTACGCAGTCTCCGCGCTGGCGAGTGTGATGTTTTGGTCGGCATCAACCTTCTCCGCGAAGGTCTCGATCTTCCGGAGGTCTCGCTCGTTTGCATCCTTGATGCCGACAAGGAGGGCTACCTGCGAAGCCAAACAAGCCTCATCCAAACCTCTGGCCGAGCCGCGCGACATCTGAATGGCGAAGTCGTGCTCTTCGCAGACACCATGACCGGCAGCATGCGGGCCTTGATCGATGTCTCCATCCATCGCCGAGCAATCCAGGAAGCCTACAACACCGAGCACGGCATCACCCCGCGAAGCGTCGTCCGCGCCGTGCAAGAGAGTCTGCATGTCATCGTGAAGGGAAGCGGGAACGAGTCATCCATCCTGAATGAGAATGGTTCGAATTTCGATGTCGGTGAGCTAATCCGCGAACTGGAGAGCGACATGGCCGAGGCCGCCGGGCGATTGGAATACGAGCGCGCAGCCTTGCTCCGCGACCAGATCAACGAGCTTAAAACCGGCGCCTCGCCCTCCTCCCTGCCCGCCCGCCGCAAGGTAGCCTACAAAAAACCCTCCCGAAAAAAGCGCGGCTGAAAATCCGGCTTGCATCGCGAAAGTTGGAGCCTAGATTTGCCCTCCCTCGCTCGGGTGGTGAAATGGCAGACACGTGCGTTTGAGGGGCGCATGCCGCAAGGCATGGGGGTTCGAGTCCCCCCCCGAGCATTTTTTCCCTCACCCCATTCCAGATGCATCTCGTGGAATGAATCGTTGCAATCGTCGTCACACCGACAAAACGGAAGAGAGATTTAGCAATCTGGCGCCTGTTTTTAGCGGAAAGCAACAAGCCTGTGAGCTCGCATTTTCTTTGCTGGAGCGGCTCGGAGAAAAAGTGGAGCGGGTAGCGGGAATCGAACCCGCATGGCCTGCTTGGAAGGCAGGAACTTTACCACTAAGCTATACCCGCGTGACTGGGAGGAATCTGTGGCGGCCCGGCGTTTCGGTCAATTCGAAATTCCTCGCAGCCCCTGCGCGAAATTTTCCCTCCCTCATTAATTCGAAATCCCGAGCCAGCCATTGCCATTGGGGAGATTCTCGACTATCAAAACTTTCCCGCCAGCTCAGGATGGGTGGCAGAGTGGTCTAATGCGCACGCCTGGAAAGCGTGTTTGCCGCAAGGCAACGGGGGTTCGAATCCCTCCCCATCCGCCAGATCTCCGACTCGGCAAAGAGTCGAAACGGTAATTCCTCCGAGACCTCGCATCGGCATCGCGCTTTTCGCTGGGTTGGTGATTTACTCTTCACCGACCCGAAAACCAGAAGCCTGCAGGAAATTGAAAAAAGACAAAATCAACGCCGCAAAAGAGCTCTACAAACAGCTCCGACATCTTTCGTGGAATGAGCTTTGGAGCGAAAAAGTTCCCGCCTACAACGCTGCAGATGCCGTCACCCGTGCGAGCCAAGCCGCCCTCGTTCGTGCTGTGGGTGTGGTTTTTTTCGAGTCAGGACCTGCAGGCCTCCGCACTGAAGTGACGGCTTGGCTGCGTCAGCAACTCCGTGATCCGGATGAAAAAATCCGCCGCTATGCCATGGCCGCCTTGCCGAAAACAGGAGCCGAGCAGGCCGATGAGGAGGCGTTGATCGGTCTTCTCGAAAACTCCAACCCGCCCGAGCGCGAAAAAAAATACCTCTCCCGCGCCCTCGATAAAATCGGCGGCAAGGCCACGCTCGAGGTGATCGACAAACTCTCCTCGCAGACTGCCATGAAGGTCAAAGCCGGCATCGCCCGTGAGGACTCCCCGGCGGAAATTCTTTTGGAATCCCTCGTGCCGGAATTCACCGAGCTCCCGATCCATCTGCGCTGCCGACGGGGGCTCGAAGTGTTTGTGCGAAACGAACTCGAGTCCTCCCCGCAAGCCTCCGCCTTGTTTTCCATCCACTCCACGCACCCCGGCCTAGTGAAGCTCTATCCCCGCGCGGCATTCCGATTTCGCGACATCCTTTCCCTGCGGTGCTTCGCCACATTTTCTTTGGTCTTGGGAACTCTACCCGCTGCCGAACCAGAAGCCGTCGCCGCTCTCGTGGCGGCTCCGCGCACCAGAGACCTTCTGCACGCCCTCACGCACGGAACAAGCCGCTACCGGCTGGAATGGATCGGGCAAGGCCACCGACGAGGCTGGGTTAGAGAGGTCGCTCAACGCGCCTTCGAGTTGTGCCCCAAGATTTTGAATGATGCCCGCCACGCTCCGTGGGCGATCGAAGTTTATTCTGCGGCGGGGAGGTTTTCCGTGGAGCTTCGTCCCCGTCTGTCCCCTGATCCCCGCTTTGCTTATCGGAGACGCGATGTGCCTGCGGCTTCTCATCCTCCGCTGGCTGCATGCCTCGCCCGGCTTGCAGGAAATTCCGGCCACGATCTCGTCTGGGATCCTTTCTGCGGTTCCGGGCTGGAACTCATCGAGAGGGCGCGCCTCGGCGGAGTCACCCGGATTTTCGGCTCCGACCTCAGCGCCGAAGCGCTCGAAATTGCGCGCTCGAATTTCGCCGCGGCAGATCTCGGAATCTCTCCCACATTCCAAAAATGTGATTTTCGGGAGGCCCGTTTCGAGCCCGGCTCCCTGAGTCAAATCCTGACAAACCCGCCAATGGGTCGCCGAGTTCCGATTCCGAATCTCCCCGACTTGATTCGCGATTTGTTTGCCATCTCAGCCCGCCTTCTGCGTCCCGGAGGATGTCTGGTTTTCGCCAATCCGCTCCCGATCAAAAATACCAATCCTATGCTCCGCCTCCATTCCTCGCAGCGGATCGACATGGGAGGTTTTGACTGCATGGTCGAGTGCCACATCAAACAAAAACGCTAGTGCCTCCTTGCATGGCACGGCTGCTGTCAGCCTTATTTCCGTCGGTTACGCATTTTTTATCATTTTTCTCTTTCTCGGCGTTGGATTTTACCTAGATTGACGACGTTCTCCTTCTAACAAACAGGGTCTGTTTAATGTCGGGAACATGTTAAAAAAATTCTCAAAAAGGGGTCTTAAAAATCGTGAGATTTTTCCAATTTGCACACTCAGGAATCTGAGTGGCATGCCCTCTCGCAGTTTTCAGCCATGTTTTCCCGGGCGTAACCCAGCCCCATTCCTCCTTGGACCACATTTTATCGTAACTCCAAGAAATCCAGCCAGTCCCCTTAACCCCAAGCTAACGGATATCGAGCCCCTGATTGTTCCGAAGTCCCTCTCAGGCCGAAACAACCATCCGCTAGTAAATGATCTCAAAAAAATTCTATGAATGCCTGAAACCCCCCGCTTGGCTCAAACTTCTTCCGATTCTCATCGGCTTACTTTTATCCGCCTGCTCGACAATCGATGGAGTCGGAACCCCATCCAATCCGGCGAAATGGATGGAGCGCGAATTCAACGCCTGCTTGCCGACGGCGATTCTTTTTAAGGAGTCGCTAACCCAATACAATGTCTGGTCCGAAGTCGTGACCTACCGGTCATTCAACCCCGACACTGGCAAAGCCTCCAACCACGCGATCGTGGTTTTTAACTATCCGAAGGGAACGGACAATTATTGGACCTATGATTTTGAAGGTTCCTTTAAAATTCAAAAGGACGGCGGGAGCATCGGAAACCAAAGTGGCGCTCCTCGCGAAGCTGCAAAAACCGGAATTCCAGAAGCGGATGTCAAAAATCCCATCGATATAGCCCGACTCGCTGAAGCGAAGCGCTTCCGTCCACGAAGCCGAATCCTCGGTGCGGAGTTCCTGAATTAGTCAGCGTAAAAAAACCGCGCCCATCTTGAAATCCGCTCGGCGGGGCTATTTCGATTCGAAGCGGTGGAGTTTCAAAATCCGGGTGATCTCGTGGATTGCTTCCGAATTCTGGTGGGCCGAGTGATCAGAGGGGACGACTTTTTCGGACTGCGCTTCGGGGATGTGCGAACTCCAATACGGCACGACACCATCGGATTGGACGGGTTTGGTTTTATCTTCGTTGCCACCGAGTCCGCGGTCGCCAGCGATGACATGCACGGGCACTCGGGATGACATCGGGATGGTGTTGATCGCGCGGACGAATCGGTTGTTTGGTGCGAGGTTGTCGATGCTGTTCGGGACGCGATTGAGCCGGAGTTCGTCGGCTTGGAGGGTGGCGAGTTGGAGGGCCTCTTGTCCTACTTTGAAAAGCAGACGCGGGGGACTGATCAGGCTGGAGCCGATGCGACCGAGCCAGTGGGTGGCGAGGTCACTGCCACGGAGCGGCGCGGCAACAAAGATCACGCGCCCGACTTCGGGGCGTGAGTCGAAGATGAGGGATTCTTCGAGAATGCTGCGGGTCTCGCCGGCGAGGGCGAGTTGATCGGGCGGACGGTGGAAGATTTTTTTCCAGAGTTCCGTGCCGGGATCCGTGATGAGAAGTCGGCTGATGCATCCACCCATGCTGTGGCCGATAACGACCATAGGCTTGCGGATGGGATATTTTTTTCCGATGGCATCGAGTTGGCGGCGCAGGATCGCAGCGGAGTAGGGAAAGGGGTAGCCGCTCGGGTAGCTGTAGAACCAGAATTGGTAATTCTGGCGGATCGTCTCGTCGCTGCGGAGGTGGTTGATGAGCGGAGTCCAAGTCGCGGGAGTATCCATGAGACCGTGAATGACGAGGACGACGGTCTTGTTTGGATCGTAGGGTTGGAGGCGGGAAATTCGAGCGGTCTCCGCGTATTTTTCGGGATGGAGCAGGCGGGCGAGTTCAAATTTTTTCGGCTCGGCTTCTTGGAGCATCACGGCGAGCGGCACGGTGAAATCGGCGGAGAGTGGTTGCCGACGGCCTTCGAACGAAATCGTCTCGGTGGCGAGCGGGTCTTCGAAGGCCAGTTCGGCGACAGGGCCTCGGAAGCGGATCACCGCGGTGACGCCGTAGTAAATATGGGGAAGAGAAAAAGTCTCGGCAGCGCTTCGGTTTTTATCGCGGCCGATGGCGACGATGGGCGCACCGATACCGGGCTTGATCGAGCGCTCGTGGACATACTTGCCGTGGACATCGAATTGGTCGGCGGGCACGAATTTGTAGAGGGCGGGATTCCAGCCAGGGCGGGGGTCTTTTTTAGCGGTGAGGACGAGTTCGCCATCCGAGGAGGGAATCCGGAGCGGAGCTTCCCATGGTGCGAGCTGGGCTTGCTGGAGCGTTTCAACAATGCGGGCGACGGAGAAATTGTAGGTGTCGCGAGCGGTGGAGTTGGAGGGATTTGTTGCCAACTCGCGCGAGGCCGCGCGGGTTTCCAGCAGAAGGCTGGAGAGGCCACCGGCCGGCTGGCTCTTGCGTTTTTGGAGAGCTGCCTTGAGGCGCTTGGCGAGTCCACTCCCGTCGGCCGATAGGGATGCGGGGAAATTTGGACGCCGCTCGGAGACGCTGGCGTATTGGGCGCACCCAGAGGTCAGCAGGGAGCAAATGATCCATGCAGAAATCGAAAACAGGGGGATTTTTTGAGCAAATTTCATGAGCTGGGCGCGGAACCTCGCAAGAAATCCGACAGGCGGCAATGAACTAAAAAACGGCGTGGAAATGGCGCGCGTGCGATTCTTTTGCTACGATCTTCGCGATGCCAAAGCCATCCACAGTTTCCAGCCCAGCCGAGTTGCTGGCGTATTGTTTTGAAGCTTGGCCCGACCTCAAAAAGAAGCAGATTCGCACTTGGCTGAAATTTCAGGCGATCACGGTGAACGGCCGTCCCATCTCCCAATTCAACCATCCTTTGCAGCCTGGGGATATGGTCGCCGTGCGGAACGATCGCTATGCCGCACCTCGCTCGGTTGTGGGTTCCGGAATCCGCATTTTTTTTGAGGATGCAGACATTATTGTCATCGATAAACCGCCGAATCTTCTCAGTATCGCCAGCGAGGCCGAGCAGGAGAGAACCGCCTACCATCAACTCACGGACCATGTCCGCAGCGGAAATCCGATGGCCCGCGCACGGGTATGGATCGTGCACCGTTTGGACAAGGAAACCTCGGGCCTCATGATTTTCGCAAAAACTCCCGAGTCCAAAGAAATCCTGCAATCCCACTGGGACGAGGCCGAGAAACGCTACGAAGCCATTGTGGAAGGACGCCTGCGCGAGCGCTCGGGAATTTTCGAGTCCGACCTCGACGAGACAAATCCCTACAAAGTCTTCAGCGTGCCGCGCAGTGAAAATACCCGCCATGCCGTGACCCATTTTCGCGTATTAGCCTCCACGCCGAATCGATCACTCGTCGAGTTGACCTTGGAAACCGGCCGTCGCCACCAGATTCGCGTCCAACTCGCCGAAGCCGGTTGTCCGATCATTGGAGACAAAAAATACGGCGCAAAAAGCAACCCCGCCAAACGCCTCGGCCTCCACTCCAGCTCACTCCGATTCCCCCACCCCATAACCGGCAAGGAAATGATATTCACTTGCCCCCTCCCCAAAGATCTCACCCGCTTGGTTTAAGCTAAGCCACCCTGCGCTGGGGGTCAGTCCCACATATTCACATATCGCAAGCACCGCTTTGCACTCCACACGGCGAAGCCCCCGCCTATGCTCGCGGTATGAACGACAGCATCCAAACCCTCACGCGCGAGATCATCGACTTTCGCGATGCCCGCGATTGGGAGCAATTCCACGGACCCAAGGAAATGGCCGTCGCCATCGTCGCCGAAGCGGGGGAACTCCTTCAGCATTTTGTCTGGCAAAATGAGGCCCAGTCGAGTCAGCGGGTCATCGAGCGCCGCGAGGAGCTCTCCTCCGAAATGGCCGATGTGGCGATCCTGCTTTTCGAGATGGCTGCGAATTGCGACATCGACCTCGCCGTCGCGATGCGCGCGAAGCTTGCCCGCAATGAGGAACGGTATCCGATGTCGAAAGCACTTGGGTCGAACCGCAAATACAACGAGCTTTGAACGAACCAACACCTCACCGCCGGCGCCCCCGCTATTCGGGAAAAAACCCGCGCCGGTTCTCCGAAAAATACAAGGAGCTCGATCCCGAAAAACATCCCGAGACGATAGCCAAGGTTCTCGCAGCGGGGAAAACCCCAGCCGGCTCGCATGTCCCCATCATGGTCGGAGAAATCCTTGCCGCCCTCGACCCCAAGCCAGGCGAACTGGCCGTCGATTGCACCCTCGGCCACGGCGGTCACGCCCAAGAAATTCTCCAACGCATCCAACCAAGCGGGCGTCTTCTGGGGCTCGACGCCGACCCGATCGAGTTGCCGCGCACCGAGTCACGGCTGCGCGCGGAGGGTTTCGGCGAGGAATGCCTCGTCACCAGAAAATCAAACTTCGCCGGCATCCAGGCGGCTCTCGCATCAATCGGAGCCGATGGCGCGGATATGATTCTTGCCGACCTCGGGGTGTCCTCCATGCAGCTCGACAACCCCGCGCGCGGCTTCACCAGCAAACACGCCGGTCCGCTCGACATGCGAATGAACCCCGCCAAAGGAATCCCTGCATCGAAATGGCTCGAGCGCGTCACCCCGCCAGAACTTGCCGAAATCCTCCGGGAAAATTCCGACGAACCCCACGCCCAAATCCTCGCTCCGCAGCTTGCCGCCAAGAGCTTTTCCAGCACCCTTGAACTTGCCCAAGCAATCCGCGCTGCCCTCTCCAGCCGGCCGGAGGAGGAATTGAAAAAAACCGTCGCCCGCGTGTTCCAATCGATCCGCATCGAGGTGAACGAGGAATTTGCTGCGCTGGATGCGCTCCTGCGATCCCTGCCATTCAGCCTTCGACTGGACGGGCGAGTGGCCATTCTCACCTTTCACTCCGGGGAAGATCGGCGAGTCAAAAAGGCCTTCCAATCCGGGCAACGCGAAGGAATTTATTCTGAGATCGCGAGGGATGTCATTCGCGCTAGCGCCGCTGAATGTCGTGCCAATCCACGCGCCACTTCCGCAAAACTCCGCTGGGCACGCCGTTGAAAATCGCGTTGCTGCGGAGGGTTTTTTCGATTTCGGTGTCGCGCATGAGATTTCCCCGTCTGCTGTCCATCCTGATTTTTTCAGTGTTTGCCGCCGCATGTTCCACGACTCCCGCCCCGCCTACTCGAACCTCGGCAGCCGCGCCTCCACCCATCGCCGAACCTCCAGCTAGCGCAACCGAGGTTTGGCCCGCGAACGCTCCGCAAATCCTCGCAGAATCCGCAATCCTCATCGACGCCCGAAGCGGGAAAGTCCTCTTCCAAAAAAATGCCGACGCCCGCCGTCCCGTCGCCAGCACCCAAAAACTTCTCACCGGCTTGATTGTCGCCCGCTCCGGAAACCTTGATGAGATCGTGACAATCGCCGAACCCGAAACTCGCGCTGAGCCAACCAAGCTCAACCTCAAAGTCGGCGAACGCTACCCTCGCCGCCAACTCCTCGAGGCCGTGATGGTAAAAAGCATGAACGACGCGTGTGCCGCCCTCGCCCGCGACCACAGCGATTCGGAAGCTGCCTTTGCAGAAAAAATGAACAGCACCGCCCGCGCGATCGGCGCCAATTCCTCCCACTTCGCGAACAGCAACGGCCTCCCTGCCCAGCAGTATTCCACCGCCCGAGACATGGCTCGCGTCGCTTTTTACGCTTACCGCAACCCGGTCCTCCGCGAGTTGATGCTCAAGCGCGAATGTCGATTCCGCCACAACAGCGGACGCGTCTCGGTCCTTGAGGCCACCAATTTCCTGCTCGGCCGCTCGCATGCGTTCAACGGAATGAAGACGGGTTACACCAACGCGGCCGGGCGCTGCCTCGTATCCAGCGGACGACTCAATGGACGCGAGGTGATCCTTGTTCAACTCGGCAGCAAGACGAAATCCATCTTCAACGACGCCGCTCGCGCGATGGCTTGGGCTCCGGCTCCCTCTTTCTTTTTTGCCAGCGGTGAGAACTCCATGCTCGGCGACTCGGTTTTTTGATTTCCTACATAATCCAGCGCGAGCCCGTTTGCCATTTGCGCGAACGCGGATCACACTTCGCCACCTTTTGAATTAAATCCCCTTCCCTTTTTTGGAAACCTCCGACCCCTCTCCAATCGAATCAGAATATGATGTCATCGTAGACGGCTCGGGCCCGGCTGGTTTCGCGGCAGCCATCGCCTCGGCTCGTGCAGGCGCAAAGACCCTTCTATTCAGTTCGGCGGAATCGATCGGCGGATTTTCGGCGAACACTTTTGTTCACAGCCTCTCGGGCCTGTATGTCACGAGTCAGGACATGATCCCACGGGCAGCCAATGGGGGATTGGCCTTGGAGTTTGCCGAGCGCCTCGTCAGCTCCGGCACGGGCACCGCTCCGAAACGCGTCGGGCCTTACGATGTGGTTTTCCAGTCCCCGATCCAGTATACGCGCCACTGCTGGGATTTATGCCAACGCGAAAAAAATCTAACGGTCGCCCTTAAAACCCGACTCAGCTCCGTGAATGCCACCGAGTCGCGAATCGAAAGCGTGGAACTAGCCAGCCGCGAGGAACCAGTTCGAGCACGCGCTTTTCTCGATACCACCCGCGAGGCGGAGTTGGCATTTCTTGCGGGGGCTGACTTCGAAGGCACCGAATCTTGCACGAACCGCCGCAGAGCCTTCATTTTTTCGATTCGAGGCCATGAAGCGAATGCGACGGACGAGGACGGACGGCAGATTTTTTCCGAACACCTCGTTAAAGCACTCAGCCTTGGTTTGCTAACCCCGCAGATCGGCCTCGCCGTGATTCGCCTCGTGCAAATGGATGAAAACCCCGACGCCTGCGTGGGGCTTGACGCGGAGGGCGATCATTTCAGCGCCTTGAACCCCGATTCGCTGACCCGTTTTCAGATTTTGAGTGGAAATCTGGCGAACGAACTCGGGAGCTTTTTGCGATCGAACATACGAGGGTTTGAAAAATGCGAAGTCACCGTGGTTCCCACTCAGTCTTGCGAACGCGAAAGTCGCCGGATCACCGCCCGCTATCGCCTGACCGAGGCAGATTTTCAATCCTCCCCGGATTTTGACGACGCCGTGTGCCGCGCAGGCTGGCCAGTCTTTGCCGACCCCTCTCTTTTGAGATCGATCGTTTTCGATCCGACTCGCATGCGACCCACGGCCGTTCCACTTCGTGCTCTTATTTCAAAAGAAATTGGAAACCTACTCATGGCCGGGCGCTGCATTTCTTCGGCCTATGTGGCCCAGGGCGCCCTTCGAGTCATCGGAACTTCCCTAGCCATCGGCCAAGCTGCCGGGTTGGCGGCCGTCGAGACGGCTCGATCCGAGGAGCAATCGATCCCAGAAAACCAAGAAGCGGAAGTGGCGGCGAGAATCCGTGTTGTCTTGGAAACAGGCCTCTGAGGCAGCTTTCCACGCAGCCCTCCTAGAGGAAACCCCAGAGGGTGGCTTTCCCTCTTTGAAATCCCGCCCCCAGCGGCTTAGTCTATTGGCGTGATCAAGCGGGTATCCATCACCCTCGCCTTGCTGGCTTTTTTTGCAGGGAGTTTGGCTTTTGCCAGATTCTCCCCGCTCGATGAGGAAGACATGCGCTCCGCCGTATTTATGGAAACGCTCTCGCTTCCATCCGCCGGGGAGTTTTTTTCTGCGGTGGATAAGCGTTTCGAGCCAAACTGGACCAAACTCATCCGCCCCATGGTGCCAGTCGCCACGCCCCTCCGCGAACATCTTGCCCTCCAGATCGGCGTGCTGATTGCCGACTGCCATATCGCCATCGAGGCGCAGGATGGCCAAGCCACCAAAAATTACGGCCGCGACATCCTGAATCTCGCGAAAAAACTCAATGTCAGCCAAAATGTCCTCGCCCGAGGTCAGAACATTTCCGACCTGGCCGAGAAGGGAGATTGGCTCACTTTGCGCGAGGAATTGGATGCCATGCAAAACGACATTCGCCTCTCCATGCAGGAGCAAAACGACTACGACCTTCTTGTTTTTCTCATGATCGGATCGTGGGTCCGACAAATGGAAGTCGCCTGCGATCTTCTCATCCAAACTCCCAACCCCGAAGCCTCCGAACTGCTCGTCCAACCCGAGATTCTCAACCATCTGCTTGATCGCCTCCAAGGCTTGCCGGAGAAATCCCGAGCCAATCCGATGGCTCAGACCTTCCTGTCTCGGCTCCAAACTCTCCAGCCTCACATGGCCCAAGAATCCTCCCAACCGCTCTCCGAGGCCTCCGTGCGGGATATCTCGGTGACGATGACGGCCATCCTTAACGCAAGCTCCCAGCCTCCACCGAAGCCATGACGCGCGCCCTTGTCTTTTCCTTGTTGGCTTCCGGCGTGGCGTTCGCCCAGCAAGCCGAGCCGCCACAAACCAAGCCCGCACCGCTGGATTGGAGCGCCACTTCCTCGAGTTCCCGCAGCCGCGCACTCGAGGTGGCCTCCGGATACAAAGCCCTCGGTTACGCCAGGCGCGATGGCTTTTGGTCCGGCACTTTGGAAAAAAACAAACCCGCCCTCATCGCATTGCATCTCTTCACGCGAAACAACTACTCGTTCTCCGCCGCGAATCTCACGCCTGGCTCGCGGATTCGTGTTTCGATTTTCGACCGCTTGGGAAATCCCACCAGCAGCGAGGAATCGATGGACGAGACATCCGCCACGGCCGGAATTTCTCCCACGCGGAGCGATCGCTATTACATCCGGCTCGAATTGACCGAGGGTGACAAGGCCGAGACCTGCGTGGTATATTCCTACAAGTAAATCCTATGACGCCCGCCACGACCGAGAAGCTGAACTCCCCCCAAGTCAGGCAGTTTTCCGTTTTTCTTCAAAATAAAGTCGGTGCCTTGCTCGAACTCGTTCGCTTGCTCGATGAAAATAATGTCGTCGTCCTCGCGCTCAGTATTTCCGAGTCCTCGGAGACCGCCATCAGTCGCATGATCGTGAGCGACCCTGATCGCACCGAGGAGATTTTCCGCGAGCACGACATCCCTCACAGCGTGTGCGAATTGATGGTCGTCGAATTCGCCGAGGGCCCAGCCGATCTTTCCGGGGTGCTCGCCGCTTTGCTCATGGCAGAGGTGAATATCCACTTCAGCTACCCGCTTCTAGTCCGCCCCCGCGGCCGCGCCCTGCTCGCGATCCATCTCGATGATATCGAGTGCGCCTCCTCCGTGCTGATAGGCGAAGGATTCAAACTCCTGAACCAGGGCGATCTCTCCCGCTGACGATGTCCGGCGGCGCGGACAACCGCTCTCAGGCCGCGCGCATCCTGGCCGGTCTTGTTTTGGGATTGGCGTTGGGACTCGCAGCAGGAGCCTTCCTCCCCGAAGCCTCACAACCCTCGCTGAACTGGTGGATCGACCAGGTGATCCAGCCGGCGGGCCGGATTTTTCTGAGGATCATTTTCATGGTCGTCGTTCCGCTGATCCTCTCGGCCATCGTGCTTGGAACCCTCGAAATGGGGGACATCCGCACGCTGGGACGAATCGGTATCCGCACGCTGGTGACAACCATTTTTCTCTCCGCCGCCGGGGTCGGCATCGCGCTCGGGCTCGTGAACGTTCTCGAGCCCGGACACTCCCTGCCGGAGGAAAAACGCGAAGCCCTCATCGCCTCCTACGGCGGAGCCTCGGAGAAAAGCATAGAGCGTGGAAGCCGCCCCCAATCGATCTCCACGACGCTCCTGAATTTCATTCCGGAAAATCCTCTCACCGAGGCTGTGAACGCCTTCAACCCCGAGAACTCCGGCGGCGGCTTGCTCGCGCTGATGGTCTTCAGCCTGTTTGTTGGCGTGGCAATGGCTGTGGCAAAACCCGAAAAGACCGCCGTGCTGAAGGGGTTTTTCGAGGGGATGTTCGAGGTGTGCATGACGATCATCGGATTCGCGCTGAAGCTCGCGCCATTCGGCGTCGCCTGCCTCGGATTCGCCGTGGCGGCGCGGCTGGGGCTCGATTTGTTCACCACACTCGGGGCCTATGTCGGCGTGGTTTTACTCGGGCTCGGCTTGCAGCAATTCGTCGTCTATCCGCTGGCCTTAAGGTTTTTTGCGAACCGGTCGCCATGGGAGTTTTTTAAG
Organism: Verrucomicrobiota bacterium; assembly: GCA_026398255.1. Lineage (GTDB taxonomy): Bacteria > Verrucomicrobiota > Verrucomicrobiia > Chthoniobacterales > Terrimicrobiaceae > UBA967. The sequence continues at coordinate 21,991 of JAPLTG010000006.1, read as the reverse complement.
CAGTCCCGCGAAGCGATCGTCACGGCTTTCAGCACCTCCTCAAGCAACGCGACGCTGCCTGTTTCGCTCCGGGTCGCAGAGCAAAACCTCGGCATTCCCACGCGCATCGGGCGGTTCGTGCTGACCGTTGGCGCCAGCGCAAACCAAAACGGCACCGCGCTCTACGAGGGTGTCACGGTGCTTTTTCTCGCTCAGGTTTTCGGCGTGGAGCTCAACCTCGGCCAGCAACTCGTCGTCGCGCTCATGTGCGTGATGGCGGGTATCGGCACTGCTGGTGTGCCCGGTGGCTCGCTGCCTCTGGTCGTCGGCGTCCTTCTCACGATCGGAGTTCCAGCCGATGCCATTGCGATCATTCTCGGCATCGACCGCTTCCTCGATATGTGCCGCACCACTCTGAATGTCACTGGCGATCTAGTCGTCGCCGCTGTCGTTTCGAAACCCGAATGCGCCTCGTGAAACGCACGCTCCTCATCGACATCAGCAATAGCTTCACCAAAGCCGCCGTGGCGGTCGGACCCCGCATTGGCCGCGTTCATCGAATTTCCACATCCGATCTGAAGCCCTCAGCCCTTCGCACACTTGCTGGAAAGACCAAGCCCGACTCCGTGTTTCTCTCCTCGGTGGTTCCCACCAAAAACTCAGCCGTCCTCGCGGCGTTTCCCAACACCGTCGTTCTTGGCCCGCACCTCGATCTGGGCGTTGGCATCGATTACCCGAATCCCGAATCCATCGGCGCCGACCGCCTCGCCAATGCCGCCGCCTGCGCCGCTCTTTATGGAACACCAGCTATCGTTGTGGATTTCGGCACAGCGGTGACATTCGATGTGCTGTCCGCGAAGGGATCCTACATTGGCGGAGTGATCGCCCCCGGGCTGAATGCGATGACGAATTACCTCCACGAAAAAACCGCCCTGCTCCCGCTCGTGAAATTGAAAGAGCCGAAATCCGCCGTCGGCCGCTCCACAATCGATGCCATGCTCGCCGGTGCGGTCCACGGATACCGCGGCCTGATCCGGGAAATCCTCTCGCAGATCACCGCCGAGGCATTTCGCAAAAAGAAACCCGTCGTCGTGGCCACCGGCGGCGATGCGAAGCTCATCGCCGGAAAACTCGCAATCTTCGACCAAGTCGATCCCCTCCTGACCCTGCGCGGCCTTTTGATCATCGCCGACAAAAATACGCCCGCCTCTTTTTGATTTCCCGCTCCCGACATTTGCTGATTTTTTAAGACCCTATTCCAAGGCAACGCTTCAAAGTCCATGCTCCCAGCACCTCCTGGATCTGCGCGCAGATCGGAGCCCGGGAGCACTACGCCATCCCGCGCGTGCTTCACCGATCCGGTCGGCTCGAGGCGGTTTTCACCGACTACTGGTCGGCCGGAGCTTGGCGTCTCGTCCGCTCCAAACGCCTGCTCACACGCCAGCACGAGGATTTGAGCGATGCCGAGGTTTATGGCTTCAACGCCGCCGCACTTCTCGCCGGGCTTCGTGGGAAACTTGCGAGAAGCCGCGAGCCCTATTCGGAGTTTCTTAAAATCGGGAGCCGGTTCGGTCGGCAAACCCGCTACGCGATGGCGAAACGCCGCGAGCAAGATTGGAAAAATACGATTTTCTTCGGATACGACACGGGATTTCTCGAAGCGGCCGCATGGGCCAAGGACCAAGGCGCGGCGACTGTCGTTTGCCAAATGGATCCCTCGCAAGTGGAGATCGAAATGGTGCGTGAGGAAGAGAGGCTTTGGCCCGGATGGGCGAAGGCTCCGCTGCGTGTGCCGGAGGAGTATTTGGCCTGGCGCAAGGCCGAGTGGGCGCTCGCCGATGTCGTGATGGTGAATTCGAAATGGACCCTCAATGCGCTGGCGAAGCTCGGCGTGGCGTCCAATAAAATTTCCATTGTCCCCCTCGCTTACGAGTCCGAAGAGATCGAGCTCGCGAGTCCGCCCCGTGCTGAGGGACCGCTCCGGGTGCTCTATCTCGGGCAGGTGAATCTCCGCAAAGGAATCCAATACCTCCTCGAAGCCGCGCGGAAGCTGGACAAAAAACATTTCCATTTTGATATCGCCGGCCCGATCGCGATTGCCGACGAGCATGTCGTCACCGCGCCCTCGAATGTGACCTTCCACGGTGCCGTAACGCGCGACCGGGTGCGCGAGTTTTACCTCGAGGCCGATGTTTTCGTTTTGCCGACGATTTCCGACGGCTTCGCACTCACCCAGCTCGAGGCCATGGCCCACGGACTTCCGGTCATCACCACGCCGAATTGCGGCGAAGTGGTTCACGACGGTCTCGATGGGTTTATCGTTCCGGCGCGGGACTCCACCGCTCTGGCAAAAGCTCTGGAATCCCTCGACGAAGACCCTGAGCGACTGGAGGCGATGCGCGAGGCAGCACGCCAAAATATCTCCCGCTTTGGTCTCGACGCCCTGGATCAAAATCTGCGCGCCATCGAGCAGCGACTCCGCCCAAGCCCGAAGGTGGATCTAATCTAGAACGGGCTGGGGTTTCTTACTGAGCTGTTCGTTGCTCCAGCGGATGAATTCCCGGCGCACAGCGCGGTATTCATAGCGGAGAGTGAAGGCTTGGCGGCGATAGAGATCAGCTTGCACCGTGTCGCCCTTGGCTTGCAGGGCGTCGATCTGCGTCTGGATTTTGTCGAAGGATTTGTCCAGCGCCTCGAGCGTGACCATGTTGGGATTGGCTTTGAAAATTTCGAGGCTCCTCTCGATCTCACGAATCGTCTCGACAGGCCGGTTGCAGGCCGAGAGCAGAAGGAGAATGGCCAGAACAATTCCTTGGCGCGCGAGCGGAATGAGGGAAGGCATTGTCATGGTTGGTTCGAGCGAACTAAATTGCCTGCAACATGGCAAACGCACACCTCGAAAATCCGATTCCGACGACGGAGTGGTTTTGCGAGTCCGTGGCTAAGACGCGCGAAGCCGGGTGCCAACTCGCCGGCTTGCTGCGAGGTGGCGAGGTTTTGAGTTTGGAAGGGCCGCTCGGCGCCGGGAAGACGACGTTCGTTCAAGGACTCGCCGAGGGCCTTGGATGCAGGGCGGAGGAGGTTTCCAGCCCGACTTTCACTCTCGTGCATGAATATCCCGACGGCCATTTACCATTCGTTCATCTTGATCTCTATCGTCTCGAGTCACCCAAGGAACTTGCCGCCTTGGGCTTCGATGATTTGCTCTCGGGTTCCACCATCGCCGCCATCGAGTGGGGTGACAAATTTCCCGAAGCCCTGCCGCCTCACACCCAGCGGCTTGTTTTTTCGATGGATGGTGACGCGAGAAAAATCCGGAGGTTACCTTGAAAATTCTGGCCATCGAATGTTCGAGCGGCCGAGGCAGCATCGCGGTGACCGAATGTGACCGGACCGTTTTCTCCCTCGATTTTGAAAATCCCCGAGGGCGCGGTGTGAAGTTTTTTGCGGCATTGGAGAATGCCGTTTCTCGCTGCGGTGATTTCGCCCAAATCCTTGTGGGCACCGGCCCGGGCAGCTACAATAGCCTCCGCGCCTCGATCGCCACGGCATGGGGCCTAGCCAAAGCTCGGCGCGTTCCCTTAAAAGGCATCCCATCTATTTTCGGCTACGATGCTCCGGAGTATTTTGTGATCGGCGACGCGCGGGCAGGTCAGTGGTTTCTCGCCCATGTTCGCGGGGGAGCCCTCGTCAACCCGATCGATTTGCTTCCGCCCGAAGATGCCACCGCACGCCTGGCAAATGGGATTCCAGTTTTTTCCACGAGCCCCATGCTGGATTCGGCTTGTTACGAAGCCCCCCAAGCGCGTTTTCTGGCGCGGCATCCGAACCAATTCGGACCCGCCGATCCGATTTATTTGAAGCCACCGCACATCACCAAGTCCGCCGCATGACTCCCGTCCTCCAACCTTCCACCATCCAAAAAATCGGACCCGAACTTGCCATCGCTTGGAACGATGGCATCGAGACTTACCTCCCCCTCGAATTTCTCCGCCGGCACTGTCCCTGCGCGGCCTGCGGCGGCGAGCCCGATGTGATGGGCCATGTCGTTCGACCACCCGTTTCCTACAACGAGAAGAGCTTCGACCTCGCCGGTTGGCAGGCCGTCGGCGGATACGCGATCCAGCCGAAATGGGGCGACGGCCACTCGACGGGAATTTTTTCCTATAAATACCTCCGCCGCCTCACCGAGTTCGTGCCATGAGTCCTGACTCCGACATTCACAGCCTGCGCGTAGACTACAAACACGAGCCGCTCACTGAGGACTCGCTCGATCCCGACCCGATCGCGCAATTTCGCCTGTGGTTCGATGAAGCCCGTGCCTCGGGCCTCCCCGAGCCAAATGCCATGACACTCGGCACGGCCGATCGCTCCGGCCGCGTTTCCTGCCGCACCGTTTTGCTGAAGGCTTACGACGACCGAGGATTTGTTTTTTTTACCAACTACGGCAGCCGCAAAGCCCAGCAAATCGCCGAAAACCCCCATGCCGCCTTGCTTTTCCCCTGGGTCGCGCTCGCCCGCCAGATCGAAATCGCCGGCCCTGTCGAAAAAATCAGCGCCGCCGAATCACTCGCCTATTTCATGAGCCGCCCCATCGGCAGCCGCCTCGGCGCCTGGGTCTCGGACCAAAGTCAAATCATCTCCTCCCGAAGTGTTCTTCTCGCGAAATTCGAAGACTTGAAAAACAAATTCGCCGACGGCGAAATCCCGAAGCCCGACTTCTGGGGTGGCTACCGCGTCATTCCCGAAACCATCGAATTCTGGCAAGGCGGCGGCGACCGCCTCCACGACCGTTTCCTTTACACACAAAAAAACCGCACATGGTCCCATGTGCGGCTCTCGCCCTAAAGAATTTTTAGGAATCGATCAGGGCTGCAAAACCTCCAACTCCAGCCCCTCGACGAGATCAAAATGGCGGCGATTTCTTGTCAGAAGAGGTTTTTTCAGAGCAACCGCCACAGCGGCGATCCACAAATCATTTTGCGACATTTTTCGGTAATCCGCCAACTGCGATAACTTGGCGCAAATTTGGGCATAAACAGGGACCACCAGCGTGGCATCGTGCACATGGATACCAATGGATAAAAATGCGGCGACATCCACGGGATCATGTTTTGCCAATGTCGCGCCATGCCAAAATTCCCCAAGAACCACCCACGGCAACCCAATCGATTTTTCAGGGTTTGAATAGGCATAATCCGTGGCCCATGACTGCCCACGCCACAACCCGACGAGATAGCTTGTGTCTGCAATCAAATCCATGGGTCGTTCTTTGCAGATAATCGTTCTTCAACCGCATGTTCCAGAATGTCGTTAGTGGGCAGCTGAGCCGTTTTTTTGCGCTCCACAAACGCCAAGAATGCCCCCAAGGAACCAGGCTCAGGAAGCACTCGTTTCACAACAGCTGAAAAAGATTCAGAGGAATTTCTTTTCCAAGATTTTAGTCGATTGTAAGCGACATCATCCAGCGTGATGGTTTTCATGGTTCGTGTATACACGAATAGCCGCACGAGTCAAGGCTACATATTCTTGTCATCCCCCCAAAATCTCTTCGTAGAGCGCCTTCATCTGCGCAGCGACCTTCGGCCAGGTGAATTTCTCCTCCACCAACCGACTACCCCGCCACCCCATCTCGATACGATCGGAATCGCTCATATCGAGCAAGGCTCGAAATCTGCCTTTATTTCATCAGCTAGCTAAAAGGAGATGCTTAAGGCCCTCGCCGAATGCACTCGCAGGCGCTTTTCGTTCCAACAGGTTTTTGGCCGCCATGCCCATAGCTGTTCGCTGGTCTTCGGACATTAAATGGATTTTTTGCATCGCGGCGCAAATTTCGGAGATATTCAAGGGGTCGAATAAAAATCCGTTTTCGCCCTCGACAACCAATTCCTCCGCGGCGCCGACATTTCTGCTCGAAAGCACCGGCAACCCGCTGGCAATCGCCTCATTGATCACCAACCCCCAAGGCTCCTCCAGAGCCGGATGAACAAAAGCCCCCGCTCCCGCGTAAAAACTCGGCAACTCCCCAATCTGCCGAAATCCTGGAAAAACAACCAAGCCGCATTCCTTGGAAGTCTTAAGTTTGTAAGAATTAAGTCTTAAGTTTTTGCCCTCCGTGTGCTCCGTGCCTCCGTGAGAGAACCCCATCGTTGTTTTTAACCCAAGCTCGCCACAAAGCGCCTGCAACTTCCCTCGCAACTCCCCATCCCCCAGCAAAACCAGCGGCCAAATACTCTCTACCCCACCCTGCTGAAAACTCTCCGCATATTTTGCATAAGCCTGAATCAAGCGCCCCAAATTTTTTCTCTCCACAAACCGATTGGATGCCAAAAAATACGGCGCCTCCGGCGCTGTAGCGGAACAGGGAACCTGTTTCGACCCCTCCGCTATCAATTCGCCAACTTTCCCCATTCCGAATTCCGCATTTCGAATTTTACCAAAAAATTGATTATCCACCACATTATACCCAAACTCGACTCGCTCGGCCGGCATCCCCAATTCCATCAAATAGCGTTTATGTGACTCCCCGCCGCATAGCGCGCCATCGAATTTCCGCACCAATCGGGATTTGATCCACTCCTTCCACCAAACCCGCCTCCCGTCTGCGGCTCGCGTCTCGCTCATCACGATCGCTTTCGCGCTATTTTGTTGGCACCATGCCAAACAAGCCCGCGCATCAGTGGTGCCCCATCCCGCTATCGCTACCGCCTGTGGCTGAATTTTATCCAGCTCCTGAAAAATTCCTCGCTTCACTTCGGATGCCGATATTTCCTCAAATACCCGATCCTTAAAAACCGTCCGCCTCTCGAAATCCTGGCCCACCGACTCCATCTTTTCCCAAGCATAAGTCGCATCCCCCCCCGCAGTCTCCAAAGCCACGACCCGCCAACCCATTGGCCCCAAAACCTCCCCTGCGGATTTCAGCCGAGCCAAATGATATGGACCCAGCCGCGCAAAATGAATGACGATGAGTTTCAATCTAATTCGCTAGTAGAATGTAGGCGTTAGAAAATGGCATCGCAAAATTCCAACGCCTCGACCAAGGTCACCACGCGAATGTTTTCCTCCAGCGGATATCCATTTCCCCTCGGCTTCACCACCAACAACTCGTCCAACCCCAGATCATTCCGCGCAATCGAAAGCGATTTTGTCATTCTCGGGGCATCCGCCACCTTGAATTCAAATCCGATCCTCTTGCCACCCGGCTGAATCAATAAATCCAACTCCGCCCCTCCTTGCGTTCCCCAGAACCACGCGTCCATTTTCGGCAGCCTCGCGAGAATCTGCTCCAGGGCAAACCCCTCCCAACTCGCCCCGATTTTCGGATTTCCCAGCAAGGACTCATAGCTCCCGATCCCAAGCAAAGAATGAAACAATCCGCTATCACGGACATACAGCTTTGGGCTTTTTACCAACCGCTTGCCGAGATTTTCAAACCAGGGCCTGAGCAGGCGAATCATAAACGCCCCCTCCAAAAGCTCCAAATGCCGCTGCACGGTTTTATACGACTCCCCCAGTGCGCGCCCGATCTCCGAGGCGTTCAGAGTCTGGCCATGATAGTGCGCCGCCATCTGCCAGAGCCGGCCTAGGCTAGAAGGAGTCGACCCGAGCCCCAGCGTCGCAAAATCTTTCTCAATAAAAGTCCGGATAAAATCGCGCCGCCAGCCATGGCTGGAATTTTCATCCTCCGCGAGAAAGGATCTCGGGAAGCCGCCTCTTGCCCACAATCGGGAGAGATCGGCCGCTCCCACCTCATCCAACAAGAAACCCTGTAAATCAATAAAAGCCACCCTACCCGCCAATGACTCCGTAACACCCCGCACTAAAAATGGCGAGGCACTGCCAAGTAGTAGAAATTTTGCTGGGGCCCCCTCCCGATCCATCAAAACTCTTAAAACCGGAAAAAGTTCCGGCCTACGCTGCACCTCGTCCAAGACCACCAACCCCCTCAATCCCTCCAGTGCCAACATCGGATTTTCAAGCGCTGCGGCATCATCTGGGTTTTCCAGATCAAAGAATCTCGCCCCCGTTTCCGCAGCCACCTGCCGAGCCAAAGTCGTCTTCCCACACTGACGTGGCCCCAAAAGCGCTACCGCAGGATGGCGTGTGAGCCCCTCGACGATAGATTTTTGTATTCTTTCCCGCGCAATCATTGATGCATTTTAGATATTATGTGTCTATTTTTCAATAATAAATTGCTCAATTTTTGGCTCATCCAAGTCACGAACTCCTCGCCAGCGCCTGCCACGCTCAGAAATTCACCAACCGATCCTCTGAATCCCTTTCACGGAATCAAAGTGCCGGTCTTGGGATACGATTGGCAAGCGGTGCTGTTGCGCCAGCGCAGCGATCCAACAATCATTTGCCGGGATCGGGGTGCCGGCGACTTTGAGCCGAGCACGCAATTCCGCGTAAAATGGCAATGTTTTCTGCTCCAAAAGAAGGACATCGACTTTCAGTAGCAAGGCATCCAACCAAGCTTCCAATTCGGCACGGTGTCGGGATTGGCCGACCCAAAATGCATACTCGCCAAGGGAAATAATTGTTAAGGTAACGCGGGGAGCCGCTTGCACCAACCCTATTATGGCTTTTTCTTGCTCGGCAAGCGCACTGATCGCATTCGTATCCAAAATCATTTCCACATCTCCGGTTCCACAGTGCGAAAATCCGGAGCATTCACAGCCTTTTCCAAATCAGCTACTGCCGATGCAGATAGGCGAGGTAAATCTTGCACCCAATGCTTGGAAGAATCACGACTCGAATGGGAATCCAGTAATACCTTTCTTAAACTCTGCTCAATGAGATTTCCAAATGTTTGCCCGCGCAAAGCAGCATAGGCTTTGGCTTGTCGGAATAGATCGTCCGAAATGGTAAGCGTCGTCTTCATATAGCCACATTTATGGTTTACCCTAAAAATGTCAACATGAATTTGCTGGCCAGCTATCCGCTATCGGACCAAGAAGACAAAGCCCCCAGCCGCGCAAAATGAATGACAATTTTTCCCACTGGATAGCGACTTACCTCTCCCCATGGGTTCTCGCCCAGTATGTGAGCATGATGTAGCCAAATAGAAACGGGTAAAGTGTGATCAGCGTAATGTCTCTTCCGAGATTAAATGTTAGAACGCAACCGATAAAGAATAACATCATTCGACCCATCTTTTCTCCAAGCAGATCCTGACGCGCCAGAATCACTACCCAAAGCGCCATCAAAAATGCCGCAGCCAGCACACCGAAGAAAGTCCCAAAATTTACCACGCCCTGCCCGATCATCCCTGTAGAGATTGTTGCACCGACTCCGCCTTGCACATCCCCCGCAGCTTCATAAAGCTGTCCCCGTGCAATCGCGTAATCAATACCAATCATCGGCTTATTCGGCCAGATCACTCGCGGGATGGGATTAACTAACTCTGCAAAATACCTTTGCCCATAATTAACAGCGTAGGTTCCCTTATCTATGAAGCTATTGATCCATGCCAACTCCTCCAGCATATTCAACCCTTGGTGCTTCGTTTCCGTTTCCTCCACTTGCTGAATCACACCACCCACACCGATTCTGCTAAATGTTTGGGAAATATCGCCTCCTCCCCGGGAATCAATCACGAAAGTCATCCATGCCTCCGTTACCAAAAAAGCGCCAACAACAATACCGACTTTTGCAAACATGCCACCTCGAAATCTCAAAAATAACCAAGCCAAAAAGCCCGGCAAAACCACGGCAAGCATCGTATTCCGCGTTCGATCCAGCAGAAACCACGGCACCGAAACCGCCGTAATCACCAAACCGATCATACGGGTGCGCCGATTTTTTGCAATCGCCGCCACGATACCGAAAGCCGCCACCAGCATGATCTGGAGATAATTTGCAAACGAAATCAGCGCATCAAAGCCACCACCCACCCGGCCCCTTCCCCATGGATTCGCCTTCCCAGACACATAGGGAGCAAAGAGTCCCAAAAAATCGAAATTCGTCCTTAGCAACGCGATCGCCATCAACATAAGCCATACGCCCACAATCAATCGCGTGGCAATATCCAACCGCCTTTGGAACTCCGCATTGTCGATACCCCCCGAGCTCATCAACTCCCAAAACTCACTTCGATCAGCTAATAATCGACGATTCATCGACCGATGCAGCATTTGCACAAAAATCAAAAGCGCCAAAATAAACAGCGCTACCTGCCACCATGCCGCCTCGAGATACTGTGCTCCAATTTCCATGGCATATACTTGATAATCATTATAAAGGGCATCTCCAAAATACCAAATGCCGACAGTTCCCAGAACAGCCCCCAACGGAATACCGATCCCCTCCGCACGCATCTTCCAAGCATACGCCACGCCCGCAAGCAACAACCCGCAAGCAAGATAAAAAGCCACTGGAAAGCCTACTGTTTCTTCAATCATGATTCACTATTCGCAAGATTTTTTTTACCAAGCACCGAGGCAGTTGGTTTTTGAGTTTTTGTGATTATTGAATAAAGCATTTTATATGACATTTAGCACCTCGAAACCAAATGACTCCAAGGAAGAGCATAGATTCCTCCACCGAGAGATTTTAAATCTGTTCCCCCATACAAAGCGACCCCCCGAAGAAATGGTCTGGGTTCAAGACATAGGTAACACATTTGAGGCGCGGGGCGTTTCAAAAGGGATGCCTTGGAAAACCCAAACCAAAATGAACCAAAGAATGGAATTCGTGATGCGGGCGCAGACGGCCGAAAATTTTCGGGCTTTGTGCCGCGAGCGCTCTCCGGATCGATCTTACTGTTGATTCCAATGTCTCCGGCGTGACTGCTAAAATCACAGCCCCCGGCTTTCCCTCCTTGGTAAGAACCAGTTCCCCCTCGGAATCTAACATTTTCCACATCCGCTTGGTTTGCTTTAATTCAGATACCCCAGTATAGTTCATATAAATTTTCTTTAAAAGAGCATTAACTATCTTTGTAAAATCAAGCGCAAAAATTGAATCCCTTTCAGCTTTCTCTCGCCACCCGTTATGCCGCCAGTCACGCCGGAACCTCGCCAGCGCACAGATAGGCAGACTTGTCACGCCGTAGCCGCGAAGCGCGAAGGAGGATCGCCTACGCCGCTCCTCAAATTCCTTAAATATCAATAATTAATGCCTGACCCCTCAGACCCTCTTCGATTTTTTGAAGAGCCTCAATCATACTGGGTCGTCTCGATTTTCGCTGCTTTCGGCTCTTCCACTTTTACATTGAGCATTCGCAGCAGGCGCCAGATTTGGAAACCCGAGTGCCCCGCCGCGCACGAACGCACCTTGTCCTCCACCGCTTTTAGCCAACCCTCGAGTTCCGGCATGGGAAACATCACGCCCTCGGCCGACTTTAACGCCTTTCGGATTTCGCTGCGGCGGTTCGCATCCCAGCCGCAGAGCGCACATTTTGAAGAAAACGCTCCCAGCACCGCCGGCAGGAGTCGTGACAGTGCTTTTTCATTCCGAAGATAGTGTTCCAAATACTCCGGCTTCGTTAGACAGCATTCGTAAATCCCTCGCGCGTAGTCCGCATCGAGCTTCCAAGAGTTACGACAAATTTCCTCGTTGGAATATCCCACACCTTTTGAAATTTCGGAAAAATACCAAGCACGCATTTCTTCTGGCGACTTACTGGTTCCATTTGTTTGCATGATTTTTAAATGTTTTTTTGATTTTAAGCAAGACTCAGCCTCTACAAACGATACCTCGTCTGTAAGATACAACTATTACAAGAGGCTTTCATACACTTCCTTCATCTGCTCCGCCACCTTCGGCCAAGTGAACCGGTCCTCCACCAACCTCCGCCCCCTCATCCCCATACTGCCACGCTCCGCCCCCGACATCTCCAAGAGCGCCCGCAAGCCATGCTGAAAACTGAAATCTGAACCCTGAAAACTTCCCTCCCCACTCCGAATTTCCAGGGCAGCTTGTTTAGCAAAGCCCTCCGGCAAATTGCACTCCGGCGTCATCACAACCGGCAACCCATACGACCAAGCCTCCAGCACCGACATCGGCAACCCCTCACTAAAACTCGGCAAAATTAAAGCATCTGCACTCCGCAACAAAGCATCTTTCTCCTCCCCAAAAGCTGGACCGAAGAAAAGAACATCCGCCGCAGCGGATAAGTCAAGGGTCGAGCGACCAGCGTCGAGAGAATCAGAATTTTGACCACGAATATAACGGATTGACACGGATGAAGAATATTCCCCTGAAGCGGTGGGGTCATTCGCGGTGCGAATGGTGGGGCCTTTTTGATTGTCCATCTGCAAGCCAGCTTGAAACTGGCCATCCAATAACTCCTTTGAATCAGCAAGCTGATTCCCCCCTACGCTTCCCATTTCCCCATTATCAGCAAAAAGCGCCCCAGCAGGGTCACTCGCGGAGCGAGTGGGCGATGTGTTTTCACAATCCCGTGCAACCTGGCTTGTGGAGGGATTTGAAAACGCAGCGCCAGCTTGGCTTGTCCAAGCACCGCCCTGTGCTTCTGTCTTATCCGTGTATATCCGTGCAATCCGTGGTTGAATGTTTTCGTGAAAATTCGTGTCTTTCGTGGTTCTAACCGCTGTTTTTAATCCGAGCTCAGCGCACAGTGCCTTCAACTCCGCCTCATGCCCTCCTTGGTCCCATCCCGCGATCACAAATTGCCACTGCTTTGAATTGTGAGTTTTGAATTTTGAATTTTGAATGTCTGCCCAGGCCTTCAGTAAAGCCACAAGCCCCTTCTTGGGATGGATCCTCCCCAAAAACAACAACCTTTTTCTTCCCTCTGTGCTCTCCGTGTCCTCCGTGGTTAAAAATTCCGGCAAATCAACCCCATTCGGGATCACCTCGATCCGCTGCCGCAATCCGTAGGCCCGAAAGTCATCCGCCTCCTTCAGTGTATTTGCCTGCAGGCAAGCCGCGCCCTGGAGGATCGCTTTTTCATAAAAAAATCCCGCCAGTTTTTTTTTCCAGCCCGAATTCGCCAAAGCCCACGGCTCCAGCATTCCATTTGGAGTCACCATATAGGGCCTGTTGTGCCTGCGACTCCAATTTTTCATGGCAATGCCGGGATACATCCAAAGAGTATGCAGATGGCAGATATCCGGGTTTGAGTTTTCCAAAGCGCTATCAAAGCCCTTGGCATACCCGAAAAAGCGCGGCCCATAGACCGGTAGACACATTGTGGGGATGCCACCCCACCGAAAGGCATCCCGCTGGGTCAAGTCATCCTGGAGCCCCAAAGCAACCATATCCACTCCCATCGTTTTGAGGGCCAGAGATAGCCCAACTTGAATTTCAAAAATGCCCCCGGCACGATTGCTCAGGGAAAACGCCAACTGTGCGACTTTCATGCTAACACTCAATCGGCGCTTTTAAAGGAATCCAAAACAATTTTAGCATTTAGAATCCAAGAATTATCAACCCTGTAAGATTCCCAGTCTGGTTTTCTGGGACAATTTACCCAGGTTTTAATTCCCTCCACAACTGCATATGGAGAATCAGGTTCGACCCAGAGACCAATCCCGTATTTGCGAACCACACTCTGCAGAGACCCCTGCCCGGCAGAAACGATTGAGGGTTTTTCATATCTTGCAGCCACATGCAAAACACCACTAGCGGAGCGGAATGAACTGCTGTATGTCAATAAAATTAGGTCGCTAGCCGTGAAATAGTTTGCAGCATCTTCCTCTGAAACATATTCTAAAATCCATTTACATCTATCAGCAACACCCAGCTTAATCGCCAAATCCTGATAGTAGCTTTCTGGCCTTTGGCTACTCGCGCTCCGCTTCCCGGCGACCAAAAGAAACGCATCGGGAATTTCAACGAGTGCACGCACAGCATAATCAAGATTTTTATTGTCTCGAATATGGCCAAATGATAATAAAACCAGTGCTTCCGCGGGAATTCCGAGTTGCTGTCGAAGAACTTCGCGTGGTTTTGAGGGGCTTGGAAATCTATGCGGGCCATAAGGAATAACGACTGTTTTTAATTTCGACATGCAATACCCTGTGTCTAAAGTGACACTTTCATGGACAAAGGCATACTTCAAAAACCTATAAGCCGTTGCAATAGATAGCTTATGCCAGCAGACTGGGCCTACGCGAAAATCGCGAACTGGCTCCTGAACAACGGCACCAAATTCAACACCTTTTTGCGCGAGCTTTATGAAAGGAATCGCCCATAAAGGTGAAAAATATTCAGTATATGCCGCAAATAGCACTTTTTTATATTCTCCTTTAATAATTTCGGCTTTTAAGATAGCCATATTTTTAAGTAAAATACGAATATACCTTATCCCGCGCAGAATTTTGTTTCCTCCAGCAGGAGCACGACTTTCCATCAAAATCGGCAATACGGAGTATCTATCAAATTCTCGCTTAATGAAATTTGGTGAACATACCACCTGAACATCAACACCTAAAGCAGCAATCGCATCAGCTTGCTCTTGAGTATAATTTAATAGCCCACCATAGCTTGCCGGGGCAAAATAAAGTAGATTATTCATGTTTTTAATAGATTAAATTTTAAAACTTAATAAGTATAAAGTGTTTCTAGTTATCAAGTTCAATAGAGCACCATTCAACAAATGTTTTTATACCCTCTGAAATATTTAGTCGTGGCTTATAGCCCAAATTGTTTAGTGCAGTAATATCAGCCTGCCAATTCAAAGGGGAACCTACAGGAATTCTCCCATCAAAATTTATTGCGCAATCCAAATCCAATTGCTCAACAATTATTTCTGCAACCATTCGAATTTTAGTTTCGACCCCGCTTCCGAAATTATAAACTTCACCAGCTAATGGAGCTCGCTCCGCCAAGATCGCTAACCCCTCACATAAATCCCTGACATGGACGAAATCCCTACTTTCCTCTCCAGTTCCCTGTGCCTCAATTTGCCCTATGCTGATCGCTTTGTGACACAAATCCCAGAGCACTTGACGCCTCAAGCCGGGGCCGTAAGCTGAAAAAATCCGCGCAGAGGCAGTCCGGAGTCCAAACAAATTCGCAAATTCCGCACAGATCATTTCACTCTGCCACTTATGGGCACCATAAGGGGAAATCGGCTTGGGCACGCAGGCCTCGCTCACAGGCAGCTTTTCAGGACATCCGTAGACAGCAGCGCTCGATAAAAAAAGAAACGCACACTCAGGAGCATTTAATCGAATGGCATCCAGAACCTCCCAAGTCAGCAGAGGTCCGTTGAGAAAGTCCGTTCTGGGGTCTTTCACAGATAACGGCACTGAAGCACGGCCGGCACAATGCACCATCAAGACCGGCCGCACACGGGCCAACAAATTTCCGAGATCTTGCGAAGGCAAACGCATCCGCGCATACCCTGTCAAGTCCGCCATTGGCGCTCCCTCCTCGGGATTGGAATCCACACCATAGACTTCCGCTCCGCGCCGATTGAAAAATCGCGCTGCATGCCTGCCGATAAATCCGGAAACTCCGGTAATAAGAATTTTAGACTTCATGTGTTTTTAATGAAAGAGCGGCCCCCATTCCGGCTTGTAGCGGAGATTCTTCGCCCGCTCGGCGATTTTCTTAGCTGGGACGCCGGCCACAATTTCATAGTCGCCCACAGGCTTGGCCACCAATGCACAGGCGCAAACCACAGCTCCCCGGCCTAATATCACTCCTTTGAGAACCGTCGCGCGCAATCCCAAAAAAACATGATCCCCGATCGAGATTTTTTCATATCTCGTTCTAAATTCTGGATCATTCATATCGTGGTCGCCCGATCGCAAGTGACAATCCGCCGCGATCACCACACAATCCCCGATTTCTATCTCCCCACGATTGCCGAAACAGCAGTTTTCGTTAATCACACAATGGTTTCCAACTTTTAAACGGCGAGGCGCCGAAAACCTCGCCCCCATCATAATGCAGGTGCCACGGCCGATCTGGAATCCCATCAAGTTGCGGTAAAACCAAAGCCGAAAACTTAGGATTGGAACATTGGAGACCCAATGGTTGCAGATATACAGTAATAGGTTGTAAACAAAGTTTTTCATTCTGCTATGTTGCTTTTTTTATTTTCACCAACCTCAACCAGGAGATGATGAAACGAAGAAACGGAATAAAAGTTCCGAACTCTTGCCACGCCACGTTCCGCTTCGCTTTGAAGCGTGTCCAAATCTCCTATCGCCATTTGGATAGCTTCAGCAAGCGATTGGGGAGTTTCCTCCGCGATAGCAACACCCGCGCCCCCCATCGCAACGACTTCGCTTATCCATGTGCCTTTTGTATAAACCATAGGTTTGCCGAGCATCGCCGCCTCGATGGCCACCCTGGAGACCCTCGCCCGATAGGATTCACTCCGGTAGGGCAAAACAATCACATCAGCTTGCTGCAGGAAATCCCAATACGCCTCACCGGTCAGCAAATCCTTAGAAAACTTCACTCGTTCATCTTTCAACAAATCTGGGTTAGGCCCACATCGGCGACCATCCGGCAAATCAAAATCCTCCGGCCACTGCAACACGAAGCGAAGAGCGGGGAGCGGGGAGCAGGAAGCATAAGAGTCGAGAGTCGAGCGTCCAGCGTCGAGTGATTTCAGTTTTTCCAATTTCAGCGTTTCAGCTTTTTGCAGGACAAGCCGAATGGCCGCCTGCATAAGATCACTCCCCTTCTCATACCGAGCGAACCCCGGAGCTACCACCACCACCGGCTTCGCCGGTGTGTTAAGAGCCGAGCGTCCAGCGTCGAGAGCTTCAGTGCCATTTGATTTGGTCGTTCCCACTCCCTCACCCTTCGGGCCAACTTTCGGTTGCTGTTGATTCGCGCCTTCCCAAGGCGTCTCACCCTGCAGGCTGCCTTCGGCAGTCTCCCGCGCGGCTACCCAACCGCCTGGGTCCTCACGCCCGCCCTGGCGCTCGATTGTGGTTGAAACCTCTTCTCTCTTTTTGTGTCCTTCACTCCGCTTCGCTCCGGTTGGCTCCCAGCCTACACATTCGACTTCCCCTTGGGCTATGCGCTGGCGCGCGGGTGTTGTGTCTTTAGTGGTTCCATCCTTTTTCATCGTTTCCGCTTTCAGCTTTTGCTCCGCTTCGCTACGGTTGCCCTCCTTGGGCCCCACATTTGTCTTTCCCTTGGGCTCTGCGCTATCGCGCGGGTGTTCAGCTTTTTCTTCCGGCGGCTGCGCCGCCAGAACCGGATGCGGAAACAACACCGTCAGCAATCCCGAAAATCTCTCGATCTCCGCCCGCATCCCCTCTGTCTCCGCAGCAATCACCACCTGCCCCCGCAGCACCGCAGACCGCAACCACCGAAAGCAAAACTTCGCAAAAAGGTTCGAGGCACTCAGCCGAAACTTTCCCGCGTCATCCTGCTGCCCTGGGCTGATTACGAAGAGCAATAAAAAACGCGACCTCGCGCAATATCCCGCCCGAGCAAGCATTGCAAAAGCCAGCAGGTGCTTCGGGCGACTGCTCAGCGACAAAATCCAGTCATAAGGCTCCCTGCCCTTCAGCCAGGCCCCCAATTCTCTTTTGAGGCATAAGTTGTGGCGAATACCACCGATGAGACCTTGGCTTCTCGCATCCGCACGGCAATCCCTCGAAAGCCAAGGCACCACATCGGGCACGACCGACATAACCTTGTCATTCGCGTTGCGATGACCCAGCACATCGACAACATCCCCCTCCGCACGAAATCCTGCCACCAGATCCGCTATATATCTCGGCCAGTGCCCATTCCCCAACCGCAAAGCCTCCTCGACGATCAAAATTCTCATTGGGCGTCAAATAGAGCCTTCTCACGCGAAGTAAACTTTCCCGGACGGAAGCCCCCCTTCACCCGATGCCCAAAAATCCGATTCATCAAGCCCCCCCACTTCCGCAGCATAAAACCTGAAACCTGAAACCTGAAACCTGAAAACCAATTTCTCTTCCAAATCGCTTGTAGCTCATTCTTCACCTCAGCCTCCCCGTCCGGAAAAAAAATTCCCAAATCCCGCCAAGCCTCATACGCCCGCAGGCGAAAACCGAACCACGCCGAAGGCCGGTGAGTAAAGGGTAGCGAGTAACTAGTTGCGGGTAAAGAAGCAGGGGCGCTCGCGGAGCGAGTGAGCGATTCAGAAACAGGCGAGTCGAAAAGCTTGCTTGTCAGGGAGTCTGATTCAGAAGCGCCAGCACAGATTCCCTGGGCGTCGCCCGGCTGACTCTTCTGGCATCCGTGTCCATCAGTGTTATCGGTGGTTGAAACCTTTTCTCCATTTTCGTGTAAATTGGTGTGATTTGATTCGGTCGTTCCCACTCCGTCACCCTTCGGGCCAACCTTTGGCTGCTCTTTGACTTGCATCGACCCCGATGCTGCGCCCCTTTGGGGCCAACTTTCAGTTGCTCTTCCTTCAGCTTTCCCAAGCTTTCGGTTCTCACGCCCGCCCTGGCGCTCGATTGTGGTTGAATTTTTTTCTTCCACTCTCGTCACTCGCCACTCGCCACTCGTCACCTCTTTGTTTGCTTTCAGCAAAAACCTTGCCCAATCCCTCGCGTGGCGCTTTTGCGCCGCCCCCATCGCCGTCAACTTCCCCAGATCATTCCCCACCCGATAGTAAACCATCGTCCCCGGCGAGTGCACCACCCTCGCCCCCGCGAGCAGACATCTCAAAAAAAGCAACTGATCCTCCCCCACCCAAATATCCTCCGGAAAGCCTCCCGCCTTTTCCAGAATCGACCGCCGAAACAAACACGCATGCGGCACAATCGACCAAGTCGTCAGAAGCGCCCGCACCAAATCTCCCTTGGGCAACCCCAGAGCCTGAAGAACAGGCCCGTCGGGGGTGAACCCCGAGTAAAGGGTAGCGGGTAGCTGGTAACGGGTATTTTCAGAATTCAAACTCGCCACACTTAACTCGGTTGCCTCGGTCGCTCCCGCGACTCTCGCCGGTTGGGCTGCCAATGGCAGGCTTCCCCGCGCAACCCCATGCGCCAGTGGTCTCGCCACCGTTTGCGCCTCTTTTGGCGCGAAGCGGCCCTTAACCCATGGCCCATAGGCAATATCCGCTCCGGTTTCAAGGAGCGCGCGCAATTGAACCTCATGCTTATTCGGCGCCACGATGTCATCGCTATCAAAAAAATGAATAAACTCCCCCGTCGCCTCCGCCAACCCCCGGTTCCTCGCCGCCCCGGGACCGGCATTCGCTTGGCTGAGAATTTTTAATGTTGTATGTTGAATGCTGGATGTTGAGTTTGCAGAAACCTGTTCACAATCATCGTTTTTCCAGTTTCCGGTTTCCAGTTTCCAGTTTTCAAAAGCTTCCAGCGTTTTCTCCGCCGTTCCGTCTGTCGAACCATCATCGACCACAATAATCTCTTTCGCCGGCAGCGTCTGGTTCAACAGACTCAGCAGCGCCGCCCCGATTAGGCCAGCACGATTGTAAGCGGGAATTATGACGGAAATGTCAGGCATTCGTTAGGCCCATGCATCCGGCTTTAAAGTTCTCAAGAATTTCTCGCATGGCATGCATTGGATTCCATCCCTGAGTAGCGATTCCTGACCTCGATAGAGGAGAAATCTTTTACTTTCTGGATAGTCTTCGGCAAAGGACTTCAGAGCAGACAAATCTTCCTGTCTAACTTTTTGAGTGTTTTTTACTTCTACGGCATACAATCCAGACTCGCCATAGATCACAAAGTCCACTTCCACCTGCGACCTTGTTTGCCAATAAAAAAGCGCGTGACTTCCTTGACTATAATCACACCAGGCCTTGAGATTTTGAGCGACAAGTCCCTCAAGAGCAGGCCCCTCAATTTCAGTGACGAGGTCCAGAGGGCCTTGAGGTCTATTTGCACGATAGACGCCTGTATCAAAAAAATAAAATTTGGGATGACTTGCAAGTTCCCGATTGGCGCGTCGGGTAAAAACCGGCAATCTCCACCCCAACATCAAGTCCTCCAGAATCGAGAGATAGCCCTCCAATGTTGCCCTTTTTACCGCACATTCACGGGAGACATTCGAAAGATTCAAGACCCCTCCATGGGAAAAACTCATCACCTCCAAAAATCTTGCAAAATTTCCAACATTTCTCACTAATCCCTCCGCCTGAACCTCTTCTTTAAGATATAATCCACAGTAGGCCTGCATCTGAAAATCAGGATCAGTTGCCCCAACGACCACGGGCAGCAGACCATGCCTCAATGCTTTCTCCAAGGAAAAGTCCCCGCCCAACTCCGCTGCCATATACGGGTGCATACTCAATCTCCCTGCCCGGCCTCCGAGCAAATTCACTCCAGCACGCCGAAGCTTTCTGGCACTTGACCCGGTCAATACGAAAATTTTCCCCGACTTTTCCTCAATCAATCCATGGACGACTTCCAAGAGTTCAGGCAGTTTTTGGACTTCGTCCACAACCACCGTATCGCAATCGCGCGCACCGTGGACCATATCGCGGAGGCGCTCGGGGCGGGCAGCCAACTCTCGCAGAGTCGCGGCATCCAATAAATCTACTCGCAGAGCATCAGAAAATACCTTTCTGGTCCACCAACTTTTGCCAGTCCCTCTTGGCCCTAAAAGGAAAAAATGGCTCTCTGGTTTTTTTAAGAATCGCGGAACATCCATAAATTTGAGTCGCGATTTTACGGAACAATTAAAATATTGCAACCATAATAAGCCATACACCCCATTTTATTCCATGGCTTTTTTTAGGTTTCCAGTTTCCAGTTTTCAAACGCTTCCAGCGCTTTCTCCGCTGTTCCGTCTTGTGACCCATCATCGACAACAATAACCTCCCTTGCCGGCACCGTCTGGTTGAACAAACCCCGAAGCGTGTCTCCAATCAGCCCTGCTCGATTGTAAGCGGGAATGATTACAGAAATTTCAGCTGGCTCCAAACAGAAATTTAAGGCCATTTTAACTGAAAACCTTGGCGCTTTGTAACATTCGTTTTTTTCTAATACGCTGTGCAATATTTCCACCCGCAGGTTGCCCAATACACCAAGCGGCAAAAATAACTGTAAGTAAATCTATAATAGCGTATATTTTCCAATGAAATTTTTTTAAAAATTTTGCATAGTTTGGCATTAGGCCCTTACCTCGCAAACAATCAAAATATCTGCCTCGAGCATATTTCGCATAAGGCGTCTTGTAGGCCATGAAGGTCAAGTTTTGCAATAATGCAAGATGCTTGAAGTATTCCGACCTTTGAGCACTAGAAGGATCCAGAGGTGACCCATAAAGATGCTCCACATTTACCCATGGGACGAAAACACCTCCACCACCATGAGCAACAATGCGATGCGCAAAATTTAAATCCTCCCCCAACATCCAAAAATCCTCTCTAATCTTACCCACCTTATCAATGGCTGCAGCTGTTACGAGGTGGCAAGTGCCCATACAGACCAAAAATGGCAGTGGTTGTTTAACTGGAAAATGCTTTATAAATTCATCAGGCCGAGTTCCCAATTTCACCCATTTTCCATGCTGGCTGTCTAACATCGGAGCAGCGACGACCAAACCAGAGTGATCAGTGATAGCAGGGGCGGCTGAACCTGCTCCCGACTTTTCAATTGCGGCGAGCAACGGTGAAAGAGGATCTCCTTCAAAATAAATATCATCATCACATATCCAAAAATGCGAGATATCGCTCAAAAAGCCTTTGGCTTGTTCAATCGCCAAATTGAGCCCTGCCCCGCACCCCCCGTTATAAGCGGCTTTTTTATAAAGAATAGGATATGTAGATGAAATGTTTTCCGTATTGATGATATTTAATGTTTCCGGGCAACCAAAATTATCGCATATGGAAACCAATTTGACATCTGGGCAGTTCCTAAGGCATTCAAGGAAACGCCGCAGTTCAAAAGGCCTTCGATAGGTCGCTGTAACTACTGCAACGGTGTTATTATTTATCATAGACACCGCTTTAATAATATTTGGTCTTGGAATTGCATTGGGTCTTGTCCAGTTTAAAGAGAATGAATATGGTTAAAATATTCACCATCATTGAAAAACAAGTATATAAAAAAGTCACACATTTCGGAGGTCAAATTTCGAAAGATTTTGAAGTGTTTTTGCGTAGATATCCCAGCCC
>JAPLTG010000036.1 GCA_026398255.1 Verrucomicrobiota bacterium | reverse complement strand
CTTTTGGTGGATGCCGTCGAAGCCGCCGTTGCTGAAAACGATCACGACATCGCCGGATTTTGCGAGGGGCTTGAGGCGCTCAATGATCGAGTCGGCGGTGGGTTCATAGAAAGCCGGTTTGCCGGTGGCTGCAATGTCGGAGACGACTTGATCCGGCTTGAGGCGCTCGTTTTCGGGCAACTGGTCGAGGCGGGCGACTTGGGAAATAAAAACCCCGTCGGCCTCGGCGAAGGCTTTTGGCAGGTCGTTCTGAAACACGGCGCGTCGGGTGGTGTTCGACCTCGGTTCGAAAAGCGCCCACAGACGGACGGGTCCGAATTTTTTGCGAAGCCCGGCGAGCGTTTCGCGGATGGCGGTCGGGTGGTGACCGAAGTCGTCGATGATCGTGATGCCGTTGACTGTGCCACGAACTTCTTGGCGGCGGCGGATGCCTTGGAAGGATGCCAGCGCGGCGCGGATTTTTTCGACTGGAACGCCGTAGTAGTGGGCTGCCGAAGCGGCCATGGCGGCGTTGCGAATGTTGAAATCTCCGGAAAGCGGGATTGTGAATGTCTCGTTAAATAACTCGAAGCTGGACCCCGACGGGCTGTGCGTGGCGTTTCGAATCTGATTCGCACAGTTCTCCGAAAATCCGACCTCCACAATCGGGGCCGGGCAGTTTTTCGCAACATCGAGGCAGTTCGGGTCGTCGCCATTGATCAGCACCATGCCTTCGGAGGGGACGATGTTGAGAAGGCGGCGGAAGCTCGTCTTGATCTCGTCCAGGTCGCGGTAGATGTCGGCGTGGTCGAACTCGATGTTATTCACGATCACGAGCTCGGGGAGGTAGTGAACAAATTTCGAGCGCTTGTCGAAGAAGGCGGTGTCGTATTCATCGCCTTCGATAATGAAAAACTTCGAGTCGCGGATGTTCGAGCCCTGGCCGAGATTCGAGGGAATTCCTCCAATCAGGTAGCCGGGCTCGAGGCCCGCGGATTCGAAAATCCAAGCGAGGATCGAGGTGGTGGTCGTTTTTCCGTGCGTGCCGGTGACGACGAGATTGTGGCGGCCGCGAAGCACGAAATGCTTCAGCGTTTCCGGCAGGGAAAGATAGAGGAGCTTGCGGTTCAGAACGGCCTCCACAGCGGGATTGCCGCGCGACATGGCGTTTCCGATCACGATGAGATCGGCGGCGGGGATGTCGGCGGGATCGAAGCCGGCGGTGATTTTGACGCCCTTGGATTCGAGGAAAGTGGACATCGGCGGGTAGACATTCTGGTCCTGCCCAGTGACTTGAAATCCCTTGTCTTGCATGGCCGCGGCGACGGATCCCATGGCGGTGCCGCAAATGCCGAGGAAGTGGATGTGGCGGGGTGTGGTGTTCAAAGTGTTTGGTCCGGTTTCAATAGACATCCTGGTGTGGTGTTCAAAGTGTTTGGTCCGGTTTCAATAGACATCCTTGCGGTAGCGTTTCTCTTTTTTCAGAGCCTCGACATAGTCCTTGGCCTGTTCCGCGCTTTTGCCGCCGTGTTTTTCGACGATCTCGTGGAGGGCGGCATCGACATCCTTTGCCATCCGCTTCGCATCGCCGCAGACATAGAAATACGCACCGTTCTCGAGCCAATCGAAAAGCTCGGCGCCGTGCTCGTGCATCCGGTGCTGCACATAAATTTTGTGCTCTTGGTCGCGGGAAAATGCGGTGCTCAGCTTGTGAAGCGATCCATCCGCCAGCGCCGCCTCCAATTCCTCGCGGTAGAGAAAATCCGTGGCCGCGCGCTGGTCACCGAAGAAAAGCCAATTTTTCCCTTTCGCTCCTGTGGCCTTTCGCTCCTGAAGAAACGCGCGGAACGGCGCGACGCCAGTTCCCGGGCCGACCATGATCATCGGCGTGTCGGCGTTTTCAGGCATGCGGAAATGTTTTGCCGTATGGACAAACACCGGTGCCGATCCGCCCGATCTCTCCGTCAGGTAAGTCGAGCAAACGCCCTCTCGAGCGCGCGGGCTATTGTCCACCGAGTAGCGCACGACAGCAATCGTGAGGTGCACCGACTCGCCGACGGCTTTCTGCGAGGAGGCGATTGAATAGAGGCGTGGCTGGAGTTTGCGGAGGACTTTGACAAATTCGGCGGGCGTGAATTTCGCGGCAGGAAATTGCTGAAGCACATCCAGCACATCCAGACCCCACAGAAAATTCTCGAGAGCGGCTTTTTCTTCGGGGAGCAGGAATTCTTCCAAATAAGCAGCCGCAGAATCCAAGCTCGCCACGGCTTGCAGGAGTTGCTTCGAGGGCTCGGTGAGAATGTAGCTTTTCGTCAACGCCTCGCGGATCGGCATTTCCACGGCATCCGCGCTTGGAACCACTTCGTCGCCGGTGACCCCCAACTCGCGAAGAACGAGCTCGACCAACTCCGGATTGTTCGAAGGAAACACTCCCAGCGAATCGCCCACTTCGTAATGCAGCCCTGAACCGGCGAGCGAGAGTTCAAAGTGGCGCGTCTCTTTTTGGGAGCCCTCGCCTGTGAGTTTGCGATTCACTGCCAGCGCGGCCCGAAAAGGGTTTTTGCGCGAGTGAACGGAATCCGTCGATGACATAGGGTGGCAAGTAAAGAAAGGAACCCCGCGCCGCGCAAGCGCCATCGCCACGCCCTGACAAGCGCCAGACTTTCTCAGAAAAAGACTCCCGCCCTGAAAACTCGGGGTATTTTTTTATTTCTCGCAATCGCCAGTTGGCTTTTGATCAAAAATGTTCGCAGCCCTCGCGGCTCGCCGTTCGTATCGAAAAGATCCAATCCTTTTAAAAAACCATGTCCACCGAATCCAAGTGCCCCTTTAACCACGGTCAACTCACAGGCTCCGGCCCCACCAACCGCGATTGGTGGCCGAACCAACTCGACCTTCGCATCCTGC
>JAPLTG010000015.1 GCA_026398255.1 Verrucomicrobiota bacterium | reverse complement strand
CTTGCAGCAGGAAAAATCTCCGGCACGCCCAGAGCAGAGGGCACCTTCAAGTTCACAATCGTAGCGAGTGACTCCCAATCACCGAAAGCCACCGCCGAGCGCGAGTTCACACTGGTCATCAAGCCTGCCGAACCTCTGGGGATTACGCCGCCAAATCCCATGCCTACTGCCTATGTTGGTAGTGTTTTCGGTCCAGCATCCTTCAAGGGGAGCGGGGGCCTCCCGCCATACACATGGTCTGTTACTCCATCGCCCGTGGCACCAGGCCTGACCTTCTCGAATGGCAATCTGACCGGCACACCTACTGTAGCCGGGAATTACACCTTCGTAGTGAAGATTGTCGATGGCGCCTCCAAAAATGCCACACAAACCGTAACTCTGCAGGTCTTGCCTGCCATTTCTCTAGAATGGGTGACGACGGAGTTGCTGCCAGGCGGGTCGGTTCTGAAAAACTACAATGCCACCGTTGCCACTCGCGGCGGCATCGCCCCCGTCACAATCACCCGCATCAGCGGAAATCTCAGCGCGGGCCTGACACTCACTGGCAACCGCATCAGCGGGATTCCCACTACGGAGGGTAACGCCACCTTCACCCTGCAAGCGAAGGATAAAAACGGGATTACGGCCAACCGAACTTTTACGCTGCCAGTTGGACCCTACGATCTCGCCATTAGCGAGGATTCCCCAACGGAAATTTCAGGAATTGTTAGCGAAGCCATAGCCCCCGCGGCTTTCAATGCCGGCAACCAGCGAACCGCCAATAAAACCTGCACGGTCTCGATCGGCCTCGGTGAGCCGCCGATCCTCGACGCCACCCAGCAACTCCCCGCCGGCATGGTGGGATTAGCCTATCCGAATCCCGAGATCATCACCGAGGGAGGCATTGCCCCTTACCAGTTTACCATAAAAACCGGCTCTTCTCTGCCGGTCGGCCTCAGCCTCAACGCCACCACAGGCATTATCTCCGGCACGCCAACCACGGCAGGCAATACCACCACGACGATCGTCGTCACGGGAGCCAACGGCGCCTCTGCCGAGCGTGCCTACACGATCCGCATCGACGGTTACGATCTCCAGTTAACGGCCCCTGCATTAATTTCAGGCCAAGCTAACAAGCCTCTAGCCCAATTATTCCTTGAGGCTACCGGAGGTTTGGAACCCTACATTTATAGTGTTGCGCCAAGTCTGCCTGCCGGCCTGACCCTTAACTCAACCACTGGTGATATTTCTGGCACGCCTACCGTTTCTGGGAATACCACGGTGACCTTCAGCGTGAAAGACGCCCGCCAGCGCACGGCAACTTCCAACGCCACACTTGTCGCCATTGCTCCGGTAGACCCGCTGGAGTTTATCACAGAGGCCGTCCTTCCGTCCGGCAAGGTGGCCTCGTTCTACGGCGGCGATGTCACGATTCTGCCCGACCCTCTTCCGCCCAGAGGTGTGACCATCAAGGGCAAAGGCGGCTTTTCGCCCTACAATTTTACGCTTAAGACACCTGGCACACTTCCCGCCGGACTCTCGCTCAACGCCACCACCGGCTTGATCTCTGGCACCCCTACCGCAGCGGGCACATTCGTATTCACAATCGTTCTTAAAGACTCAAAAACAACAACCCCGGCCGAGCGTGAGTTTACGATTCTTGTGGAGCCCTACGGCTGGGAAATTATTTCGCAATGCCCGATTGAAGGCAAGGTGGGGCAGCCCATACTTTTCGACCTAGCTGTTAGCGGTGGCAAACCACCCTATACATGGTCAATAACTGGCCTCCCAGTCGGGTTGACTCTGAATGCCACTGCCGGGAAAATTTCTGGCACCCCTACTACAGTAGGCAACTTCACGATTGCTATCAAGATACAGGATAGCAAGGGACAGACATTGGTTAAAAATTGCACGATTATCATTTCGCCTGCCGACCCGCTCTACATCAGCACGCCGCCCAACCTCGGCATGGCAAATATCAACACCGCCTTCTCGACTACGCTCCAAGCCCTCGGCGGCAAGCCCGCCTACACTTGGTCACTCGCCTCCAGAGGCACACTCCCGGCCAGTGCCAATATCACCGCAGGCGGTGTCCTCACGGCAAATTCCTCCATCGCCCTCACGGCAAATTTCAGCGTCATGGTCAGAGACTCCGCTGGAGCCAATGCCACGCAGAACATGACCCTCACCTTCCGCAATCCGTCCACGCTCTCCGTGGCCACGGATTCACTCCCCGAGGGCCGGGTTAATGACGACTACTCGCTCCAACTCGCCGCCACCGGTGGCACGAACCCCTACGAGTGGGCACTCACAAACAACAGCACGCTCCCCGCCGGGCTTGACCTCGCCCTCACCGGCTGGATCACTGGCAAGCCCACCGCCGCAGGAAATTCGACGCTCTCGTTCCAAGTCACCGACTCCACCGGCGCCAAAGCCACCCGCCAACTCCAGTTGGTGATCAAAGACTCCTCATCGGGCAATGTCACCGCCAGCGGCAAGCTCTTCACCGATGTCACCGACTTCGTGAATATCCCGCAGCATTCGGTCATCGCCGTGGAGGATTTCACCAACGATGGCCGCGATGATGTGCTGGCCAGAAATGACGATGGCACCGCGAAGCTCCTCGTGGCCCAAGGCGCGTTCGATCTGCGCGACGGCACCGCCCAGGCCGGTCTCACCGGCGTCTCGCCCGCGCTCGTGGCGGACTTCAACAACGACGGCGTCACCGACATCCTCGCCACCAATACCCAACGCACCGAGGCGACCCTTTACCTGAATGGCGGTCGCGGCGTCTTCACCAAGCAAGCCCTTATCGGCCTTCTCACCGGCGACCTCGCGGGCTACCGCCAAGTCAGCTACGCCGATATCGACGCTGATGGTGACCTCGACCTCGTCTTTAATATCAACGCCACCACTGGCGGAGGCATCGCAGCCGTCTTCAACCAAGCGAGCACCTCGCAGACCGCCGCCCCGCTCTTCAGCGGCAAGACCTACCTCATTAAGACGACTTGGAAAAACCCATCGTTCAGCGTGACGGATGCCAATAACGATGGAAAACCCGACTTCGTTGCCGTTCAGACTAATGGCAATTGGCCAAATGATACCCATGTCCCGCATCCTGCCTCGCTCTATTTGAATTCCGGCAATTCCTCCGCCGACTATCAAAATCCGACCGGCACGAAGACCCTCGCGGGTTACACCGAGAAGTTAAATTGCGGCATCACAGCCAGCAGCGAGTTCAGCCCGATTTATTCTTTCGATATCGACAATGACGGCGACCTCGATCTCATCAATGGTTCCAGCGATTGGCCATCGGCAGGCTCCATCCCGCGCATCTACATCAACGATGGCACCGGCACCTACACCCAAAAGGATTCGCCGATCATCCACGGCCGCTATTACCATCACGGCCTCACGATCTTTGATGCCGATCTCGATGGTGACCAAGACGCCGTTTGGACGAGCCTTCACACCTTCGCCAATATCTACCCGCGCATGTGGGAAAATGGAGCCACCTACCTTAAGGCGACCTCTAATGGCACCGTCGATCCCGCCAAGGCGTTCTTCGACTCGACCACCGATTGGGGCATTGACGCCAAAATCCCCGGCGGTGGAAACCTCGGTAGCGATGGCTACACTGCTGACCTCGACGGTGACGGTGACCTCGACTTCGTTGTTTGGGCCAACAACGGCTGGGGCGCTGGAAAATACTTCAAAGTCTACCGGAATGATTCCGACCTTAAACAATCCAACTGGCTCAAAGTCGAACTCGTCGGCGCGATTTCACCCGCGCAGGGAACTGGGGCACGCGTGGAAGTGGAGTTGAAGGATACTAAGACCAATAAACCCGCACAGGTAGCCGGTGTTAGCAGGTATGAGATTGTAACCGGCAACTTCACTTGGACTCAGGCAATAGCCGACGCAGAAAACAAAGGCGGGCATTTAGCCACAATCACGAGTGCTAATGAATGGCAAAATATCCAGCAAAGTCTCGGCAGTTCCTTGAATGGGAAAAACCTCTGGCTTGGCGCTACTGATGCCGAGCAGGAAGGAGTCTGGAAGTGGATTACTGGGGAAACATGGGGATATACAAGATGGCTACCTGGACAGCCAGATAATAGCGGTAACGAAGCATATCTTCACATAATTGGTTATGAAGATTCGCAACAGAGGTGGAACGACCTTCCTGACGAGCCCCTTAAGCGCTCAGGATCGTCCTATGAATTCTTCGATGGTCGCCGTGGGAACATGCACTACCTCCTCGAGCGCGAAGACTCCATCGCCACCACCTCCACCCTCGCCCAATACCTTGGCGCGGACACCGGTTCCGCCACCAAATCCAGCCTCACCTTCGGCCTTGCCGACAAGGCGCAGGCCGCCAAGGTAACCGTTTACTGGCCGAGCGGGTTGAAGAGCGTGTTGGAAAATGTCGCCGCCAACCAAGTCATCCAGATCCATGAGATCGACGAACTCCCGCCCGAGCGTCCGACCCAGGAAGGCGATGTCATCGCATGGGGAGCGAACCCGAATGGTGAGACCACCATTCCGACCGCACTCAATCGCGTCGTCCAGATCGCTGCGGGCGATTCCAGCTCCGCCGCACTTCGCGCTGACGGAACCGTCTCCGTCTGGGGCACAAACTGGGCCGGCCAGCGCAATGTGCCAGCCGACCTCAAGGACATCGTCCAAGTCGCCGCAGGCAACAACCACTACCTCGCACTCGATAGCGAAGGCAAAGTCACCGGCTGGGGCTGGAATACCAGCAACCAGACCACCATCCCCGCCACACTCCGCCGCGCGAAGTTCATCGCCGCAGGCTTCAATACCTCCTACGCCCTCACCGGCGATGGACGCATCGTCGCCTGGGGAGCCAATGACCAAGGCCAAGCCACCATCCCCGCTGGCCTCTCGGATGTCACCGCACTCGCCGCCGGCCGCGGCCACGCGCTCGCCCTCAAAGGCGACGGCACCGTCGTCGCATGGGGCCGCAACGACATGGGCCAAGCCACCGTGCCTGCAGGTCTCACCGGCGTCACCCAGATTGCCGCTGGCGACTACCACTCCGTCGCCCTCAAAGCCAACGGCACCGTCGTCGCCTGGGGAGCCAACTGGACCGCCCAAGCCACCGTGCCCGCCGGGCTAACCAATGTCGTGCAAATCTCCGCCGAAGGCGACCGCACCCTCGCCTTCAAGGCCGACAACTCCATCGTGAACTGGGGCTTCAACCCCGATAACATCACGCCGCCGCCCGCTCCAGGCAATGTCCTCGGCATCGCCGCCGGTGCGAAACACGGCCTCGCCCTCGTGCGCAAAATCCAAATCGCCGTCGATGGCGACATCCCCACCGGCACAGAAGGCAGCGGCCTTGACTTCGGCCTCACCGCCAATGGAGGTAGCGGCAGCTACACATGGTCCATCACCGGCAACAAACCCGCTTGGTTGGGAATCGACCCCGCCACTGGAAAAATCTCCGGCACACCAGCCACAGCAGGCACCTACTCGTTCATCGTCCGCGCCAGCTCCGGCGGTCGTTGGGGAGAGATCGAGGTCATCCTCGAGGTCATCAAACCCGAACTCGCCATCCTCTGGGTCGCCACCTCCGGCAGCGACACCACAGGCGACGGCACACTCGCCAAACCCTTCGTCACCGTGCAAAAAGCGGTGGATACCTCGCGCACCGGCGGCACCATCATGGTCCAGCCCGGTAGCTACAACGGCACCGTCTCGATCGTCGGCAAGAGCGTAAAGCTCATCTCCCAATCCGGCGAAGCCCAGACCACCCTGCGCGGCGTGAAAGGCAAAACCGTCATTGAAATCGCAGGCGAGGGCACCCTCATCGACGGCTTCACCATCACCGGTGGCACAGGCCGTCCGCAGCCCTCCTCCTACGGTTTCGACTACTACGGTGGCGGCATCCACTGCCGCACCACCGCCACGGTAAAAAATTGCATTATCCGAGGCAACGGCGTTGGCACCCCAGGCCGCGACTCCGCCACCTTCGGTGGAGCCATCTACTCCATCGGCAAACCCACCGACATCCTCACCGTGGAAAACTGCGTCCTCGCCGAGAACTACGCCTGGGCCAGCGGCGGCGCCACGCTCACCGAGGGCTCGAAGATCATCCTCGATCGTGTCACTGTCTACAAAAACGACAGCCGGAACTTCTTCGGCTACCAAGGCGGCGTCTCCCTCGCCAACGGCGGCAAGATGGACCTCATGAACAGCATCCTCTGGGCCAACGGCGGCGACCAGATCGGCGCCTTCGCCTATCCCTACAACCGAGGCACCGTGGCCACCGTCACCTACACGCTCTCCCAAAATGGCGTCACCTCCGGCGGCATCGAGACCTTCACCGCAGGCACCGGCAACCTCGGCACCGATCCGAAGCTGAACAACCCCGACTCCGGCGACTACAGCCTCCAAAGCGGCTCACCTGCCATCAACACCGCCAACCCCGCCAACAAAGACCCCGACGACACCCGCGCCGACATGGGCTACCAAGCCGGCCGCCGCTCGGACAACTTTGACTCCGACGGTGATGGCGTGAACGACTACCGCGAAATGTATGATGGGACGAATCCGTTTGATGGAAAATCGTTCGAACCGCTGAGTGTGGGCTTGGTGGCGCATTACCCGTTTGATGGGAATGCGGTGGATGAGAGCGGTTATGGGAAAAATGGGAAAATTGTTGGTAATGTAGTTCTTAGCCCCGACAGATTTGGAGATTCTAACAAATCCTATTTCTTTGATGGGGCTACTGGATCTATAGCTTCAGTAGATTCTGAACTAACAACCGCAGAGGATAATGTGACGCTTGTTACATGGATAAAAGCTACCGAGGAAGAAATTCTTGGCACTGAAGCCACATCAGGCACTTCATACATACACAAGTATGTGGTGGGCGGAGGGGGGAATCATGGTGGTTTCTTGTTAGCTGCTGGAACCAATGGCATAAGCGTGTTGGAGCATGCCTTTCAATATATGCCTGTTGTCTTAAGCTATCCAGCACCATTGAATTCAGATTGGGTTCAAGTAGCGATTACATCCAGTAACAACGCTGCGCCTCTTCTTTACTTAAATGGGAAACATGTTCGAACGGGTCTCAGTTCTGGAAGGGAAAAAATACTCCGAGCATTTTCACCTCAAGAAGATACAGGCATTGGAGGAGGCCCCTACGGCAGATTCAAAGGCAATATCGACGAAGTCCGCATCTACAACCGCGCTCTAAGCGCTGCTGAAGTCTCGCAGCTCTACTCTGAGGAATCCGGAGAACCGAACATGGTCCTCGTCCAAGGCGGCACATTGCCCTCTGGATCCGCGCTCGCCAACCAAACCGTCTCTGCCTTCCACATCGCCCGCTTCGAAACCACTTGGGCTGAATACCGCGAGGTGGTCAAATGGGCGGTGCAGAATGGTTATGAATTCCGATTTTCGCGTGAATTTGCCACAAGTGATTCAAATCACGGTCAGGTTTTCACTGGCAGCAACTACCCTGCTTATGTCTGGACTTGGAACGATGCCGCCAAGTGGTGCAATGCCAAGAGTCAAATGGAAGGTCTGCAGCCTGCATATACTTTTAACGGAACTATTTTCAAAAAAGGCCAGCAAATTCCTGAATGGAATCCGAATGCCAATGGATATCGTCTGCCAACCGAAGCGGAGTGGGAATGGGCGGCTCGCGGTGGTGTCCAAAGCAAGGGCTACACCTACGCCGGAAGCAATAACATCGAAGAGGTGGCATGGTATTGGAGCAACTCGCCAAACATCATGAAACCTATTGGTGGAAAACTGCCCAACGAACTCGGTCTTTATGACATGAGTGGCAACCAATGGGAATGGTGCTGGGATGCCGTAACTGGCGGTAGAGCCCGCCGCGGCGGAGCAGGCACGCCCGACCACTGCACGGTGTTTTTCAGAAACGGAATTTACCTCGATTTTCCAAGCATGGGTATCCGGTATGTCCGCAACGCCACAGGCGACATGGTCACCGTCCAAGGCGGCACTTTGCCAGAAAGCTCCGAACTCGCCGGGCAGAAAGTCCAAGCCTTCCAAATCGGCCGCACAGAAGTGACTTGGGACGAATGGCAAACCGTCCGCACTTGGGCCGTCGCCAACGGCTACACCGACCTCGCCGGCGTAGGGCAGGGGAGTGCAGGCAACCACCCCGCGCGTAATGTGAGTTGGTATGATGTGGTGAAATGGTCCAACGCCAAGAGTCAGATGGATGGGCTGACGCCTGTCTACACGGTGAACGGAACCATTTATCGAACAGGAAACTTCGGCGCAAACGGATCCAGTGCAGTGCAGGAGAACCAAGTTGCCAATGGGTTTCGTTTGCCCACGGAGTCCGAATGGGAATGGGCGGCCCTCGGAGGAGTTTCCAGCCTAGGTTACCTCTACAGCGGCAGCAACTCCTTGGATGAAGTGGGATGGTATTTTTTAAACGCCAACGGGGCACTTGTTGACCAAAAAGATGGACGCGGAACTTGGGCCGTGGGACTGAAGTCACCTAATGAACTTGGCATTTACGACATGAGCGGAAATGCTCTGGAGTTCTGCTGGGACGAGGTTCAATTGCCAACCGGATTGGACCGTAGAACCCGTGGCGGTTCTTGGATTTACGATGCATCTGGTTATATGGAAACCCATTTCCGCGGGGGTAGTTCCACCGATGCGGATGCCCACCGTGAAGATTTTGGCTTCCGCCTCGCTCGCAACATCGGGCCGAAAATCTCCATCAGCGGCACCTTGCCCGAAGCTACGCTCAACCAAGCCTACGCAGGCTTCACCTTCGGCGCAGTCGGCAGCACGGGAGACAAAGTCTGGTCCATCAGCGAAGGTCTCCTTCCCCCCGGCATGTCCTTCAGCGCCAATGGCACCCTCAGCGGCACCCCGACAACCGCCGGCACCTACACCTTCGTCATCCGAGTCGAATCCGGCGGCTATTGGGATGAGGTGGAAGTGGTCGTAGTGGTCGGTGCCGCTTCGAATCTTGGAACCATTTTTTCCAATCCATATGCTTTTGCAGCAATTAAAAGTGATGGTTCAGTCGTATCATGGGGTGATCCGAGGCATGGAGGCAACTCAATTAGTGTAGCAGCAAGTTTATCCTCAAATGTCACGGCTATCTATTCCACGGGAACTGCATTTGCAGCCTTAAAGAAAGATGGTTCGGTGGTTACTTGGGGTAACTCAGAATATGGTGGTAACTCAACTAGCGTTGCATCTAAATTATCTGCAAATGTTTTGAGTATTAACTCTAATTATGGCGCATTTGCGGCCCTAAAAAAAGATGGTTCAGTTGCTACTTGGGGCGAATTAGCAGCCGGTGGAAATTCGAGCCTGACTTCGTATATTGATGGATGGGTTGAGAGCGGGAGTGTAGCACTCGCTTTGTCATCAAATGTTACCAGCATCTATTCAGGTGGAGGCACATTTGCAGCTTTAAAGCAAGATGGCGCTGTTGTTACCTGGGGAGTTATTCGTGCTGGCGGCAATTCCTCCGCAGTTTCAAGCCAGTTGAGTGGAAATGTGACAACGATTGTTTCAAATGGTAGTGCCTTTGCAGCGCTAAGAAAAGATGGTTCAGTAGTCACTTGGGGGGACTCTGAATATGGAGGAAATTCTACTAGCGTATCAAATCAATTGAGCGGTAATGTCACAAAAATCTATTCTAATAATCATGCATTTGCCGCGCTGAAGAAAGATGGTTCTGTTGTGTCCTGGGGTTATCTGGACTTTGGCGGCGACTCAACTAGCGTTGCATCAAGTTTGTCCTCAAATGTCACGGCTATCTATTCCACGGGAACTGCGTTTGCAGCCCTAAAGAAAAACGGTTCTATAATTACTTGGGGGTCTGCGTTTTACGGCGGGAATTCCACAATATATCTTAGTCCATCAAATAGCTTCGTAAGTGTGGCTTCGATGCTTTCTTCAAATGTGAAAGAAATGTTTTCTACAAGCAATGCATTTGCAGCTTTAAAAAATGATGGCTCAGTAGTTACTTGGGGGGAAGACCGAGCTGGCGGCAATTCATCAGTTTATCACGGCTATTACGACACATATAGCAGTATTTCATCAAATCTAACATCCAATGTTAAGACGATTTATTCAAATTACTCGGCTTTTGTAGCTGTGAAGCAAAGTGGCCCGATTGTCACTTGGGGTCGAGCTGAATATGGGGGCCAAGGGCCAAGCTTGAATAGTTCGGATGTAGTTAAAATTTACTCAACTGAAAGAGCCTTTGCTGCTCTATTAAAAGATGGATCTGTTGTAACTTGGGGAGAATCAAGCTCCGGCGGGTCTGGCGGGCCTTCAAACATCGGTATATTGCCAAAGTAATATTTTTGAGGTATATAAATATGTTTCTGCATTCAAACGAAAAAGCCATAATTCTCGGTCCGAAATTTGAATTTAAGGAATTTCCAGAGTTGATGAAGAAACACCTGAATGAGTTTCCAGGTGTTCACGAGTTGGAAAATGAGGCAATCTCTTTGGTAAAAAGAAACTTTCAATTTCCGGAGCTTGAGAAGTATATTCGTCATGTATGTCGGTGGGGTAATTTTGCAGGCGTCGCTGGTCGCGTAATCAAAAGAAATACACCAGATAAAATTTCAGCAGCATTCCTAAATGCTTACAGTTTATTGAACTGTTCTACGCCCAGTCCATCTTCTGCTCTTGCCAGTCTTAACAAGCTCAAAGGGCTCGGCACGCCATCATTCGCATCCAAACACTTAAGGTTCCTCATGCCCTCGCAATGCCCCGTTTACGACGCTATCCTGACCAACTATTTGCCATATTCCTTCAATCCTGAAGGATACGAAAAATTCTCAAAAGATTGTATTATAATTGCAAGCAGCCTTAACAAACAAAAAATTCATAATCCATTTCGACAAGATAAGTTTTGGTTTGCTGCTGATGTAGAGGCCTCAATGTTCGCCCGTTTTTATTCATAGTGAAATTCAAAGGTGTTCAAAGGGGTCGGGCATTAATTCTTGACATTTAGTCAATCCGAGGAGGGTTAACCAAGGGCGGCAGGAGCGCCAACGTCCTCGTTGGCTTTGCTGGAGCGGGAGTTATTTTTGCAGCCAACCTGATGAAAGGCTCGAAGATCGGCAGTCATAGACAGCCGCTACAATGTCAGTGATCAGTGAAAGGGCCCCGTGCTTTGACATATTTCGCAAGCCTATCTGTGGCTGAATCTTGATTTTTACCCACCCTTGCTGCAGCCGTCTTGAATTGTCGGGAGCGCCAACGCCCCTGTAGGATTTGTTGGAGCGTCAGGCCGAGGAGGACCTCAGCGTTCCCACGCATCGGATAAACTCAGATGGGTCAAGGCATGAATGGCGCTAACCTAAGCTCGGTTTTGGATGTTTTTCTGGTCAGAGGGTTCAGGAATTCATTATTGACATTTAAGTAGTTTCAAAAGCGACATGGGTGCTGTAGCGAGCTTGCGGGTGGCTGAATAAAATCACGGGAATCGAAACTTGACAGAGTAAAACCCAACCTCATATTTGGTCTATGAAACTGGTCAATATTTCACAAGCTAAAACACATTTGAGTTCGCTCATTGAGGCCGTGGAGCAGGGCGAAGAGGTGATGATCCTTCGCGGTTCACGCCCAGCCGTGACATTACTGAAAGTCACGGAAGCCGATTTGCATTTTAATCCGGAAATCTCGATGAAGGGGTTGGAGGAATTCGATTCAGAAATCGAAAGGGATCGGAGAGAAGGAGCTTTGCTTTTTCTTGGTAAAACTGGATCGGAAGCGGTGGATGCTCTCAAACGCGACTGATGCCCAAGCATATCCCAATTTGGGCGGCCCGGCGTTTCTTAAAAACTTGGCGGAGTCTTTCTGGTTCTCAAAAGCAAAGAATCGGAGAGATTTTGATTAATTTGCCAGAATTGCGTGCCGACCCGCATCTGCACACAGGGTATGGACTTCGGCAGCTTCACGGGACTCATTTCTATGAGGCTCGTTTGGATTTGCGATGGCGCTTGATTTTCAAAGTCACTGAGGAGGAGATTGTTCTCTTTGATGTCATGAACCATGACCAAGTGCGGCGTCTTTGAGTCGAAGGCTCAAAGAGCAGTAAAAAAGTCAAAGGTTTCAGCATTAATTGCTGATATTTTATCAATTTGAGGATCGATAGCCAAGCTCGGTAGGAGCGCCAACATCTCGTTGGCTTTGCTGGAGTGGGGCTTGTTTTTGCAGCCAAAACCTGATGAAAGGCGCGAAGATCGGCAGTCATAGACAGCCGCTACAATGTCAGTGATCAGTGAAAGGGACCCGCGCATGGGAAGGGGGCGGTCTCACACATTCACATATCTTGTAGAATCTTCTGCTCTGAATCTGGAATTTTTACCCACCCTTGTTGCAAGCCGTCTTGAATCGTCGGGAGCGCCAACGCCCCTGTAGGATTTGTTGGAGCGTCAGGCCGAGGAGGACCTCAGCGTTCCTGAGGAGTGGGAAGTCTCGGCAGTCTCAGCCAGCCACTACAAGAAAAGGTTTGGGAAAATTTCTTGTCATTCGATTTGGTTCAGTCGATAGAAATCTTATGAGCACAGTGATGGAAATTGAGAAAGCGATTGAAAAACTGCCAACCGATGAATTGTTTGAACTAACGCATTGGATTTCCTCGCGCTTTTCCGATGCATGGGATCGTCAAATTGAAGAGGATATCTGTGCTGGTCGATTAAACGACCTGGCGGCGGAAGCGCTTCAAGAACACCGGTCAGGTGGTTCGCGTGAGCTTCCCGGTGATGAAAAGTAAAGCCTCGTCCAAATTCTGGAAGGCTTATTCCGATTTACCAGCTCCGATTCAAAAAACGGCGGTCAAGCAATATAGGCTTTGGTTGAATGACCCTTCACACCCATCCCTACAGTTTAAAAAAGTCCAAAACTTTTGGTCTTGTAGGATCACAGATTCCTATCGCGCTCTTGCAGTCATTGATGGAGATACCGCCGTTTGGTTCTGGATCAGATCTCACCAAGAATACGAATTAATAATCCGTCGGAAATAGGCTGACTAAAGGAGAGTGTCCCACAAATTCACATATTTCTCAGAATCTTTATTATTGCATGAGGGGAGGCGGATTAAATTTTAAAAAATAGTCGCAAGCCATTGCTGAGAAGTGGATAGTGGCGAATTTTCCGCATGAGTGGGACGACTCGGCGATCCATCCTTTTTTGCCCCCTTTTTCTTTTTCAAAACGATTGGGCCGGCTGGAAAAAACTCACCGAGGCGCTCGGTGACAGCGTTCAGCTCGTCGGCGATGATCTCTTCGTCACGAATGTCGAATTCCTCCGCAAAGGCATCGAGCAAGGCGTGGCGAACTCGATCCTCGTGAAGGTCAACCAAATTGGCACCCTTACCGAAACCCTCGACGCCATCGAACTCGCCAAGGAGAACAAATACACGGCCGTCATCAGTCACCGCTCCGGCGAGACCGAAGATGTCACGATCGCCGACATCGCCGTCGCGACGAATGCTGGCCAAATCAAGACCGGCTCCCTCTGCCGCACCGACCGCGTCGCCAAATACAACCAACTCCTCCGCATCGAAGAGGAACTCGGCGACAATGCCATCAACGGCGGCAAAATGCGCTGAGCTTTCAGCCCTTCAACAAAAAGGCGGCGTCCGAAAAGGTCGCCGCCTTTTTTTGCATTTTTTTCATCCGTCCGAACAAAGAAATCCGCAATATTCGTTCTTGAGTTTCGGGGATCGGGGAACGAAATTGTCCGTTCTAAATCGGGCCGTGGCTCAGCTTGGTAGAGCGCTTGAATGGGGTTCAAGAGGTCGAGAGTTCGAATCTCTCCGGCCCGATTTTCCAACCCGGGATTGCCCCGGTTTTTTTATGCCCCGAGGAGCAGGCGGGCGGGGTTCTCGATGCAGTCTTTCACGCGGATGAGGAAGGTCACGGCGTCCTTGCCATCGACCACGCGGTGGTCGTAGCTGAGCGCGAGATACATCATGGGGCGGGCGACGATTTGGCCGTTTACCACGACGGGGCGCTCTTGGATTTTGTGCATGCCGAGGATGCCGCTTTGGGGCGGGTTGAGGATCGGGGTGCTGAGGAGCGAACCGTAGACACCGCCATTGCTGATGGTGAAAACGCCGCCGCTGAGGTCATCGAGGGAGATTTTGCCTTCGCGGGCTTTGGCGGCGTAGGCGGCGAGGCGGGTTTCGATGTCGGCGAAGGAGAGCTTTTCGCAATCGCGCACAACGGGGACGACGAGGCCTTTCTCGGTGCCGACGGCGACGCCGACATCGTAGGAATTATTCAAAATGAGGTCGTCGCCATCAATGCGGGAGTTGATGGCGGGGACGGCTTGGAGGGCGTCGATAACGGCTTTCACAAAGAAGCTCATGAAGCCGAGTTTGACGCCGTGTTTTTTGCTGAAGTCTTCTTGGAGGGCTTTGCGGAGGCTCATCACGGCGCTCATGTCGCACTCGTTGAAAGTGGTGAGGATGGCGGCGGTGTGCTGGGCTTTGACGAGCTGCGCGGCGATCTTGCGGCGCAGGGGTGTCATTTTTTTTCGGACGGCGCGGGAGTCGGAGGAAGTAGGCGCGGGCGTAGCGAGGACGGGAGTCGGAGTCGGGGCGGGGGAGGATTTGGGAGC
The DNA here is from genome assembly GCA_026398255.1 of Verrucomicrobiota bacterium. Classification (GTDB taxonomy): domain Bacteria; phylum Verrucomicrobiota; class Verrucomicrobiia; order Chthoniobacterales; family Terrimicrobiaceae; genus UBA967. Next base: position 238,033 of record JAPLTG010000015.1, on the reverse strand, counting down.
TGCAACAACGGGTGCGGGGGTCGGCGCGGCGACTGGAGCGGCTGTAGGAGTCGGAGCAGGTGTGGCCGGGGCGACGGGTGCGGCTCCGGTGGCGGCGGGGTCGATCTCAGCGACGAGTTGGCCGATTTTCACCTCGGTGCCTTCGGCGACTTTGGTGCTGACGACACCGGCGGCAGGGGCGTTGACCTCTTGAGAAACCTTGTCGGTTTCTAGCGTGAAGAGGAGTTCATCGGCGGCGACTTGCTCGCCGTCTTTTTTATGCCAGATGGAGAGGACTCCTGAGGTGATGGACTCGCCGACGGATGGGATTGTGACTTCGACTTTCATGCTCTTGGTGTGGTGGTTCAGATTTCGAACGCTTGTTTGAGTAAGCTGACGAGTTGGTCCTTGTGTTTTCCGTAGGAGCCGACGGCGGGGCTGGCACTCTCGGAGCGGCCTGCGTAGCCGATGAGCGAGCCGACGATGCCGGCGATGCGCGGGGCGAGGAAGAGCCAGGCGCCTTGGTTTTCGGGTTCCTCCTGGCACCAGACGAACCGCTTTACGGATTTGTAGCGGGCGACGACTTCGCGGATGCGGTCGGCGTGGAGCGGGTAGAGTTGCTCGATGCGGATGATCGCGGTGGTGGCGTCCTGCTTGGCTTCGGCGCGGGCGCGGACGAGGTCGAAGTAGACCTTGCCCGAGCAAAACACGATGCGCGTGACTTTTTTCGGATCCTTGATGGCGGGATCGTCGAGAATTTCCTCGAAGCGGGCGTTGGTGAAATCCTCGACACGCGAGACGGAATCCTCGGAGCGCAGGAGACTCTTGGGCGTCATGATGACGAGCGGCTTGCGGTATGCGCGGTGGATCTGGCGGCGGAGGGAGTGGAAATACTGGGCGGGCGTGGTGGGATTCACGACCTGCATGTTTTCCTGCGCGCAGAGTTGGAGGAAACGCTCGAGGCGGGCGCTGGAGTGCTCGGGGCCCTGGCCTTCGTAGCCGTGCGGGAGGAGCATGACGATCGAGGTGGGGCGGCGCCACTTTGCCTCGGCGGAGGCGATGAATTGGTCGATGATGATCTGCGCGCCATTCGAGAAATCACCGAACTGGGCCTCCCAGATGCAGAGCATCGAGGGGTAGTCCATCGAGTAGCCGTAGTCGAAACCGAGGACGGCGTATTCGGAGAGTGGGCTGTTGTAGATACAGAACGACTCCTGCTTCGGTGTGATGTGCTGGAGCGGGATGAATGGCTCGCGGGACTTTTCGTCGTAGAGGACGGCGTTGCGGTGGCTGAAGGTGCCACGGCGGCTATCTTGGCCGGAGACACGCACGGGTGTGCCCTCGACGAGGAGGGAACCGAAAGCCAGAGCCTCGGCGAATCCCCAATCGAAGGGCCCGCCTTCCTTCCAAACTTGCAAGCGGCGGTCGAGGACCGTGCGCTGGATTTTTTGGACGACATTGAAACCGGCGGGAACGGTGGTGATGGCTTTGACGATGCGGTCGAGCTTGTTTTTGCTGATGGCGGTGTTGACCGGATCGTGCGAGTAGGGGGCTTGGTGAATCGCGGTGGAGCCGCGGAAGGCACTCTTCTTTTTCAGGGAGGCGATTTCTTTCGCGGCTTCGGCGTGTTCCTTCTCGAGGCGCTCGATGCAACCGGTGCGGATTTTCTCGACCTCGGCCTTTGAGACGGTGCCCAGTGCGGCGAGTTCGGACGAAAACCTCGCTCCCGGCAGCGGGTGCTTTTTGATGATGTTGTAGATGTCCGGCTGCGTGAAGGAGGGCTCGTCGGTCTCGTTGTGGCCGTGGCGGCGGTAGCCGTAGATATCGACCACAACATCGCGGCCGAATTTCTGGCGGAACTCGAGAGCGATCCGGGCGACTTCGACGACTGTCAGGGGATCCTCGCCATTCACATGGAAAATCGGGGCGTCGACAATCTTGGCGATGTCGGTGCAATAGGCGGTCGAGCGTGCATCCATCGGCAGGGTGGTGAAGCCGATCTGGTTGTTGACGACGAGGTGAATGGTGCCGCCGGTTTTGTAGCCGGGCAGCTGGGACATATTGAAAGTCTCCGCGACGATACCTTGGCCGATGAACGCGGCGTCGCCGTGAATGAGGAGCGGAAGGACTTTCTTCCGAGTGGCGGTGTCCTCGAGAACGCGCTGACGGGCGCGGGCCTTGCCTTGAACGACCGGATCGACAGCCTCGAGGTGGCTGGGGTTTGCGGCCATGCGGATTTCCACCGTGGCACCGCCGGGAAGCTCGCGGGAGCTCTGGTAACCGAGGTGGTATTTCACATCGCCATTCTCGCCGCCGCCGAATTTCTCGGGATTAAAGAAGTCCTGGAACTCCCCGAAAATCACGCTCGCGGGTTTTTTGACAAAGTTCGAAAGAACATTGAGGCGACCGCGGTGGGCCATGCCCATGACGATTTCCTGGACGCCCGAGGTGGGGCAATTTTGGAGAATTGTGTCGAGGGCGACCATGAGCGATTCGCCGCCTTCGAGGGAGAAGCGTTTTTGGCCGACGAATTTCGCGTGGATGAAGGACTCGAAAGTCTCGGCCTCGTAGAGCGTCTCCAACACACGGCGGTGCAGGGCGGGGTCGTTGCGGTCCGCAGCGGCGCGGTTTTCCACGCGGCTCACCACCCACTCGCGGATCTCGCGGTCATGGATGTGCTCGAACTCCGCGCCGAGCGTGGCGCAGTAGGTTTTGCGGAGCGTTTCGATCATCTCGCGGAGCCGGAGGGCGCGTCCGTTTTGGAAATAGCGGGAGGAGACCACCTCATTCATCTCGGCCTCGCCGAGTCCAAACGCGGAGGGCTCGAGGGCGGGATTCAAAGTCGGCGCGGGTGAGATCGGGTCCAAGTGCGTGCAGGTGTGGCCGATCGCGCGGTAGGCGCGCACGAGTTCGTCCACCTTGGCCTGGAGAGGGGAGGCGGACAGGCCGGAGCCTTCTTTTTGTTCCTCGACGACGCTTCGTTCGAGGCCGAGTTCGAAGCCTTCAAAAAAAGCGGACCAATCGGGGGAAACGGAGCGCCGGTCTTGGAGCCAGCGTTGGTGGAGTTCGTCGATCATCGCCTCGTTGGCACGGGCGGGGACTGATGTATTCATTCGGTGGTGGATGATTTCGGCCCGGGATTTAGAGACTGACTGGCCGCAGGGGGCGAAACTAAACATTCGCTCCTCAAGATCAAGACGGGAAAAATTGGCGAAAAGGGTGGCTTGCCAAGTCGCTGTCGAGCCTGTTGATAGGCGCATGCGCAAAACCAAAATCATTTGCACGCTCGGGCCTGCTTCGGATTCAGATGTTGTGATCGGGGATTTGATCCTCGCGGGCACGAATATTTTCCGCCTGAACATGAGCCACGCCCGGCACGATTGGGTGCGTGATGTGGTGAAGCGCATTCGCCGTATCGCCGCCGGGCTGCATGCGAACTGCGGCATTCTTCTTGATACGCAAGGCCCCGCGATCCGCACTGGGGACCTCTCGGCGAAGCTCAATCTCAAACCCGGCGACATTTTTGAATTCACCGTTCGCGGCGCGAAGAGCGAGGAGCAATTCTCGGTGGATGTGAACTACGACGGTCTCGTGGACGACATTCATGTGGGTGATGTCGTGCTGGTGGACAACGGCGTGATCCACATGAAGGTGCTGGAAAAAAACGCCAACCGCGTGAAGTGCCAACTCCTCACTGAGGGCGACCTCGGCTCCCGCCGCCACATCAACCTCCCGGGCGTGAAGGTCAACCTCCCGCCGCTCACCGCCAAGGACCTCGAGGACATCGAACTCGGCGTCGAGGTCGGCGTGGATTTTGTAGCTCTGAGTTTTTGCCGCGAGGCGTCGGATATTTTGGAACTCAAACGCGTGCTGCGCAGCCTCGGCTCGAACGCGCGCACGGTCGCCAAGATCGAAGACCAGAATGCCGTCCGCTATATCAAGGACATCGTTCGCGCCGCCGACTCGATCATGGTCGCCCGCGGCGATCTCGGCATCGAATGCAAGATGGAGGAACTTCCGATCATTCAGCGCCGGATCATCAAGGAGTGCATTCAATTTGGCCGTCCCGTCATCGTCGCCACCCACATGCTCGAGAGCATGATTACGAACCCCATTCCCACCCGTGCGGAAATCACCGATGTGGCAAACGCCGTCTTCGAGCAGGCCGATGCCGTGATGCTCAGCGGCGAGACGGCGCAGGGAAAATATCCTGTCGATTGCGTGAAAGTCCTCGACCGTGTGGCGCGGCGCATCGCCTTGAGCGGCGGCGCGGGCTATGCGAATGACGCCATCCTCGCCACGCAGCGTCAAAAAACCATCCGCTCCGCCGTGATGCTTGCCAACTCGATCGAGGACTCGAAGCTCGTCGTTTTCACCCGCACCGGCGAGATGGCCGACCAAACCAGCCACCTGCGCCCTGAGCGCGCACCGATCTTTGTTTTCACTCCCACGCAAGAAGAGGTGCGCCACCAGACGCTGAATTGGAATTCCCACGCCTTTCAACTCGATTTCACCACCGACGCGGAAGAGACCTTCGCCGAAGCCGAAAAATTCCTTATCCAACAAAAACTCGTCGCCAGCGGCGAAAAGCTCATCGTCTTGCGCGAACTCATCGAAGGCGAAGAGCGCTTCGAATCGATCCAGATCCGCACCGTGCCCTGAGGCGCGGAGTCAGCTTGCTTTCGCGGGTTCGGCGGTGAGGAGGCTTTGCAAAATCACGAGGCCGTCTGTGCTGCCGAGGGCCGGGTCGCAGGCGCGCTCGGGGTGGGGCATGAGGCCGAAGACATTTCGGGTCTCGTTGCAAATGCCGGCGATGTTTTCACGGGAGCCGTTGGGATTCGCGGCGTCGGTCACGGCGCCGGTGGCATCGCAGTAGCGGACGAGGATTTGGTCGTTGGCGTTGAGCTTTGCGAGCGTGGCGTCATCGGCGAAGTAGCAGCCTTCGCCGTGCGCGATGGGGATGTTTAAAACCTGGCCTTTGGTCGCAGAGTTTGTGAAGCGCGAGTTCGTGGATTCCACGCGGAGGTGCTGGTGTTTGCAGACGAAGTGGAGGCCTTTGTTTCGAACGAGCGCGCCGGGCAGGAGGCCGCTCTCGCAGAGGATTTGGAAGCCGTTGCAGATGCCGAGGACCGTGCCACCGGCGGCGGCGAAATTTTTCACCGATTGCATGATTGGCGAAAACTGTGCGATCGCGCCGCAGCGCAGGTAGTCGCCGTAGGAAAAACCGCCGGGAACGATGACGGCATCGAAGCCAGCGAGCGAGGTGTCTTTGTGCCAGACGAAGTCGGCGGAAGCGCCTGGGAGGGCGTTGAGAGCGAGAACGCAGTCTTGGTCGCAGTTCGAGCCGGGGAAGCGGAGGACGGCGAATTTCATTGTTTGGCGATGGAGTAGTCTTCGATGACGGGGTTCGAGAGGAGGTCGCGGGCGATGCGGTGGATTTCGGCCTCGGGCGTGGCGTCGGGGAGTTCGAGTTCGATCAGCTTGCCGATGCGCACGCGGCCCACGCCTTGAAGGCCGAGGTGGCGGATGGCTTCGGCGGCGGCGGCGCCTTGGGGATCGAGAACGGATGGTTTCGGCAGGACGGAGACATGGACTTTCATGGCGTGGAGATTTTCGGATCGGAATCGTTCGTGCGAGGGGAATTTTTTTGGAGTCTGGAGCGGATGAGGGAAATCCCTGCGACGATGGCGGATAGAACGATGCACGAGATTGAGAAAATTTCGCCGTAGCGTGAGTAGAAAGTGGGCGAGGGGTTTTGTGGGACTGAGATTTTGCTGAAGAGGATGCCTGGCCCGAAGGTGTTGCCGGATGGGTCGCGGAGGATTTCGCGCACTACGCCGTGGCGGTCGATCGCACAAGTCACGCCGGTGTTGGCGGCGCGGATCATCGGGATGTTGTTTTCCACACAGCGGAAGAGGGCGTTGCGAACATGCTGGAGCGAACCGGAGCTTTCATTGAACCATCCGTCGTTCGTCACCACGACGAAGGCCTGCGCGCCGAGTTCGGCAAAGCGGCGGGCGAGGTCGCCGAGTGTGTCCTCGAAACACACGAGCGGGCCGAGTTTCACCGGCTTGGCCTCCATTTCGAGAAGGGTGAATTTTTTTCCCGGATCGAAATCATCAGGCACGAGTTCGCCAACGATGTGGGCGAGCAGGGGGAATTCCTTGCGCAGCGGGACATACTCTCCGAATGGGACGAGGTGGATCTTGTGGTGGAGTTGGGCCTCGGAGCCGCGCGAGGTTAGGAGCGCGATGGAGTTGAAGTCGCCCTCCTGCCCCCAATGCACGGTGCCGATGAGAAAATCACCAGCGTGTTGCTCGGCGAGGCCGCGCACGAGATCCCAGGTGTGCTGGTGCCCGAGAACGGGGTTTGGCGTGGCGGACTCGGGCCAGAGGATGAGGTCCGGCTGCATCGCGATGGCGGCGAGACTTTGGTTTTTGTAGCCCTCGAGGATTTCCATTTCGAACGCGGGATTGTTGCGTTCCAGCTGCGGCACGCTCGCCTGCACGGCGGCGAAGGAGATTTCGGTCGAGGCGGGCTCGGGGTCGAGGAGTTGGCGCACGCCGTAGGTCCAGGCCAGCGCGACGAGGGCGATGGTGAGTGCGAAATCGAGATGAGCGCGGCGGGCCCCTTTGCCGAGTTCAAGCGAGAGGCGTTTGATCGTGGCGGCGATCATGAGGTTCGCCATGGCGATCAAAAACGAAATCCCGCCGACTCCGGTGACATCGGCGATTTGGATGAGCGGGATGTTGGCGTGTTGGGCGATACCGAGGCCGTTCCATCCGAAGGCGGGGAAAATCACACCGCGCAGCCATTCCATAGCGGTCCAACCTGCCGCGCCGAGCGCACAGACTCGGAGGTTGTGGAGGGAGCCGAGCCATGGGGAGGCGTCGGCGTCAGGACTTTTTAGCATCCCGGCGAAAACAGCCCACCCTGCCGTGTAGAACGAGAAATAGAGTGCCAGTAAGATATAACCCGGCCAGGTCAGTTCGGTGAGCCAGAAGGCTCCCATGGGAAAAAAGAACAACCCGCAAAAATACCCCAGCCCTGCGAGCCGCAGCCACTCGCGGCGCGGCGCGGGTTTAGTGAACCACACCGCCCACGCGAGCGGAACGAGTGCGATCCAGATCAGGTTGCCGAGATCGGCAGGCGGGTAGGATAAGCCGAGGAGCACACCGCTCGAAGCGGCAAGAATCCAAGGCAGAAGGCGCGACATGGCGCGAAATAAAGGGCGGCATTTCCTAATTGCACGAACATTCTTGCCAGCGGGAGTGGGGGACAAGCCCGCCCGGACGGACTTTTTAGTTTGCACCATCTGGGGCCCTGCACCACCTTGGGCTCTCTTACGGAAATGGCCATCCGCGTATTTCTCCTCAGTCTTGTTTTGGCGTCGTTGCAGACAGTTTTCGCTTCTGCCACGAGCGCGTCTGATTTTGAAAAGCTCGCCATGGCCCTGCGCGAAAAGGCGATCCAAAAAATCGAGCCCCCGATCGTCGCTACCTCGACGGGAGTTTCCTCCGGCCGCTATCCTTGGAAGCGCAACATCGTCACGACCGTTTTCTGGGTGGGTGAACAGCCTACGCGCAATAATCCCGTGCCGAACTGCAAGAGTTCCTGGGATCAGCATTGGCACAAAAACTTCGGCGGCTACGACAATCCCGACCCCGCCACCCGCCACCACTTCCTTCCGAAAAAATTCATCCCGCGCCAGAACCCGTTTTACATTGCCCTCCCCTACAATGATGTGACCCGAGGCAAGACGAAACCCGAGGTGCCCCGCGTCATTCCCTGGTTCCGCGAAGCCTTCGAAAAACCCGGCCGATCCGTTTGCAAGGGACGCTGGATCGCGATCCGGCACGGCAACCGCATCGCCTATGCCCAGTGGGAGGACTGCGGCCCCTTCCGCACAGACCACTGGCAATATGTCTTCGGCAACGAGCGCCCCCGCCCAAACTTGAACCAAGGCGCCGGCCTCGATGTCTCCCCGGCCGTGCGCGACTACCTCGGCATGGGCGGCAAGGATGTTTGCGACTGGAAATTTGTCGAAGCACGCGAAGTCCCTCCCGGCCCTTGGACCAAATATGGCGACAACAATACTTTTGTTCTCAAGGCACGCGGCGCGAATCTCTTCGTTGCCGACCGCAATAACGCCAAGGGATTTCGCTGAGAATCCCGCCGCCCGCTACTCGGCGGCGCAGGCTTTCAAATCTTCGATATTCGCGAACTCCAGTGTCGAGGCATGCGTCGATTCGAGTCGGATTTTCGGGGCCATCCCGGCATCGAAGGCCTCTTTCCACCGACTTGCACAAAGGCACCAGCGGTCACCGGGCTTGAGTCCGGGGAATTGCATGTCCGGCCTGGGCGTCGAGAGGTCGTTGCCCTGCTCGAAAGAGTATTTCAGAAATTCCTTCGTCATCACCGCGCAGACGGTGTGAACCCCCGAATCTCCCGGCCCGGTGTGGCAATAGCCATCACGGAAAAACCCCGTCATCGGTTCGTAGCAGCAAGGCTCCAGATCACCTCCCAAAATATTTCGCGCCATGAACCGGATCGTAAGCACCGGCATGGCCTCGTGCCAGCCCGAAAAATCCCGGCGCCTGATGGGAATCGTTCCCCGCTGGGTCGGGATTTTCAGGGGGGCGGGATTTGGGGTTGACGCTCTGCGAAATCCTCCTACTCTCTCGCCTCCATTTGCCAATTTTATGAAACGCACATACCAGCCTTCCAAGCGCACGCGCAAACAGCAATTCGGCTTCCGCGCCCGCATGAAGACCAGGGCCGGCCGCGCCATCCTGAGCCGCCGCCGCCGTCACGGCCGCAAGCGGCTTCTCCCGAAAGGTGTCGAAGTCCACTTCGCCAGACACACCCAAGCCTGAGCGGGCTCGACTGCGTTTTCCAAAAACCGCTCGTCTCCTCAATAGCCGAGACTTTCGCAAGGTCCGGGAAAAAGGAAAATCCTCGCAAGGTCGTCTGCTCCGTCTCGGTGTTCTTAAGGACTCCGCCGCACAGACCAGCCGGATTGGTTTCGTGACTTCCAAGCGTGTCGGTGGAGCGGTGGATCGTAATAAAACCCGGCGCCGACTTCGTGAAATCATCCGCGCCGACCGACCTCGACTCGCTCCGGGATTTGACATCGTGGTCGTCGCCAAGTCCACGGCCGCGAGTGCCACTTTCGACGAATTGAGAGCGGAATGGTTGCTTCTCGCCCGCCGACTTTCTATTTTGCCCGACTCTCAATGAAATACCTGCTTATCGCTCTCGTGCGCTGTTACCAGCTCACGCTCTCGCCATTCCTGCAGGTGATCGGCGGCCCTGGCTGTGGCTGCCGGTTCGAGCCCTCGTGTTCGAGCTATTGTATAGAAGCCCTCCGCGCCCATGGAGCCTGGCGCGGTTGCCTCCTGGGACTCCGCCGCCTCGCTAGATGCCAACCCTGGGGCGGTTGTGGACACGACCCGGTTCCCACGCAACTCAAGACCCTTTCGCACTAAATGGACCGCACATCCTGGATCGCCATCATCATCTCCGTCATCGGACTCTTCGCCTGGCAGTGGTATGTATCTGAATACATGGCGCCGCTGCCAGCCCCGGTCGCTCAGGCCCCGGCCACCCCGCCATCCGCTACTCCAGTTCCAGAGCCTTTGGTGGCCGCGACACCCGGGCCAGCGGTCATGACCGCTCTCAAGGAGACTCTCAAAGGCGAAGGTGCCGAGTTTGTTTTCAATAACGACACCGGCGGCATCGAACAAGTCGTGCTGGGAATGCACATGGGCGAGAACAAGGAAAATGTTTCGCTGAACCGCAGTCGCACGCTGCCCATCGGAGCGATCGGGTTCGAACCCGGCAAGGCTCTTGGGGGATTCTCGATGAGCACGGATCCCGCGAAAGGCGCGGCAGTGTTCAGTGTGACCCGCGAAGGGGGCTTGGAAATCACAAAGCGATTCCTGCTTCCGCCACCGGGTGAAAAAAACAAATCCTACACCGTTACGCTCGACATCTCGTTTCGAAATACCGGCACGACGCATAATCAGGTTCCCGACTTTTTTGTCGCTGCCGGCGGTGCGGCACCAATCCACATCTACGACATGCCGATGTATACGCGCTTCGATTGGGGCCACGCGAATTCGATGTCGAACATCGATGTGAATTGGTTCTCCGCGAGTTCCGTGCCGCTCATCGGCATCCAAATACACGGCGAGCGCGAGCTTTACCAAGAGAGCGAGCCCGAGATCCGCTGGGCTGCGGTCGCAAGCCAGTATTTTTGCACGATCGTGACCCCTCAGGGAGGAGCAGGGGCAAAATCTGTTTGGGCCAAGCGCTTCGAGGCTCCGAAGCTCAATGGCAGCGAGGTTTTCGGCGTTCAGGGCGGGCTGATCCAAGCTGGTCCTTCGCTGGCGCCCGGAGCCACCGAGACGCGCTCATTCCAGATCTACGCCGGACCGAAGGAACTTTCCCGCCTCCGCCAACTCGGTCCCACGCAGGAGCAAGTCATGAGTTTTGGTATTTTCGGATTCGTGAGCGAATTCCTCCTCTGGGCGATGAACAGCCTCCACTCCCTCATCGGCAACTACGCGTGGTCGATCATCGTTCTCACGCTTCTCATCAAAACCGCGCTCTGGCCGATCCAGAACAAAGCGACGAATGAGATGCGCAAGATGGCGCTCCTCTCGCCGAAAATGACCGAGATGCGGGAGAAGTTCAAAGACGACCCGCAAAAGATGAACCAGGAGGTGATGAAGCTCTACAAGGAGTATGGCGTGAATCCCTTCAGCGGCTGCCTGCCGCTCCTCGTTCAGATCCCTATTTTCTTCGGCTTCTATTCCATGCTCGGCACCGCCATCGAGCTTCGCAACAGCTCGTTCTTCTGGGTCACCGACCTCTCCCAGCCCGACACCATCGGCTACATCCTTGGGCTTCCGATCAATATCCTCCCGATCGTCATGGCCGGCACGATGGTCTGGCAAATGGTCATCACACCGAAGACCGGCGATGCCATGCAGCAGCGGATTTTTTACTTCATGCCGATCATCTTCCTGGTGTTCTGCTATAACTACGCCAGCGGCCTTGCGCTTTATTGGACAACCCAAAACCTCTTCTCGATTGTTCAGCTCTACATGACACGGAACAAACCCCTGCCGACCCTCGAAAAGAAAAGCATTGTTGCCAAGCGCGCAGCGGTTGAGGCAAAGAAGAACAAGAAAAACCGCCACTCGCCATGAACCCACAACCCGCCGAAATCCTCGACACCATGCTCGGGTATCTTGGCTTCGTCGCCACCATCGAGCACGAGGAGCACGAGGGCACACCTGTCCTCCAAATCCTCACCCACGAGCCCCAGCGCCTGATTGGCCGCCGCGAGGAGGTGATGGAAGACCTCCAGCATCTCGTGAACCGCCTCCTCCTGGCCCAAAATCCCCCCGCCCCGCGCATCATCGTGGATGTGCAGCACCACCGCGCCATGCGCGACGATGCCCTCGTTTCGAAGGTCAAACAACTCGCCAATGTCGTGCGCGCCACGGGCCGTCCGATGCAGACCGCGCCGCTCAACTCCTACGACCGCCGCATCGTTCACAATCTTTTCAAAGACGACGCCGAGATTCAGACTTGGAGCCCGCCTGAAGAGGACCGCCTCAAGCGGATCACGATTCGCAAGCGCCCCGCCGGAAAGTAAAGCCGGCGGCACCTTTTTCAGGATTCCCCGCATCGGCGGCACGCCACGGCTCGTAACCTTGCGAGACATGCGTGGTGTGAAAAAAGAACATTTACCCTCGAAGATCTGCGTCGCTTGCGGGCGGCCATTTTCTTGGCGAAAAAAATGGGAACGCGTCTGGGCGGAGGTGCGCTATTGCAGTGACAAATGCCGCCGCGTCCGACCCGCCAAGCGATGAAGGAGCCAACGCAACTCGTGTGGTTCAAGCGCGACCTGCGCGTGGAGGATCACCGTCCGTTGGTCGAGGCGGCGAAGCGCGGCCCGGTCGTTTGCCTGTATGTCTACGAGCCGGAACTGCACGGCAGCGCGGAGTTCACTTCGGCGCATCTGGTTTTTCTGAACGAATCCCTGCGCTCGCTGGACCACTCGTTGTGGGAGTTGGGTGGGAATCTCGTCTTGAGGCGGGGGGCGGTCACGGAAGTGCTGCAAACCATGTGGCGGGAAATTTCCTTTGCCGAACTTTGGTCGCACGAGGAGACCGGAAGCGGGCTGACTTATCGCCGGGATCGCGAGGTGGCCGCGTGGTGCAGCGAGAGGGGAATTCCATGGAATGAATTTCGCCAGGACGGAGTGGTGCGTCGGCTGCGTTCTCGCAATGGATGGTCGAAAAATTGGGAGGAATTCATGCGGGGGCCAGCGAGTTCGGTGCCGGGGATTCGCGGAGTGGACGGGTTGAGGAGCGAGGGGATTCTCGGTCCCGAGGAAATGGGTTTGCCTCCCTCCGACAAGCCGGACGCGCAAAAGGGCGGTGAAGAGGCGGCTCGCCGAACGCTCCACTCGTTTCTCACGGAGCGGGGCGTGAATTACCGTGCGGCGATGTCGAGCCCGCTCGAGGGTTGGACTGCCTGCTCGCGCATCAGCCCGTATCTTTCCTTTGGCTGCATCTCAATGCGCACGGTGGTCGCAAAACTCGGCGAGCGTCGCTTGGCTCTGCGCGCCGCTCGGGAGGCCGGTGCGGCGGTGGATCGGCGATGGTTCGGGTCGCTGCAGAGTTTCGGGTCCCGTTTGCGCTGGCACTGCCACTTCATGCAAAAACTCGAGGACGAGCCGCGCATCGAGTTCGGTAATTTCGTGCGGGCCTACGACGGACTGAGGGATGTGAAGGCAACGGGCTGGCTCAACTTCCGCATGCGGGCGATGCTCGCGAGTTTTTCCGCGTATCATCTCTGGCTCCACTGGCGCGAACCGGCGATGTGGCTGGGGTCCCACTTCCTCGATTTCGAGGCGGGCATTCATTTTAGCCAATTCCAAATGCAGAGTGGCACGAGCGGGATCAACACGCTGCGGATTTATTCCCCGGCCAAACAAGCCCTCGAGCAAGATCCTGACGGCGTATTCATTCGCCACTGGCTGCCAGAACTCCGCGAGGTTCCCGTTTACTGGCTGTCACGGCCGGAGCAAATGCCCGCCGAAATTCAGAGCCGCTACGGATGCCTCATAGGGAAAAACTATCCGGCCCCGATCGTTGAACACACGGCAGCGGTGAAAGAGGCTCGCGATAAAATCTCGGCCGTGCGTCGACAAACGGAAACGCGAACCGAGGCCAAGGCAGTTTTTGTGCGTCACGGAAGTCGCAAACGATCCCCAGCTCGGCGCAGCGCAAAAAATCTGCAACCGACCCTGCCGGGTCTGGAGCTCGGCTGAAACCAGTTTTAGGATTCTTTCTTGGGAGGGATCAAAAACGAGGCGGCGATCGAGCTGCCGATGAGCACTGAGATGATAGTGAGTGACCAACCGATCGGAAAGTGGCCGCCGAAAAGTTGGTTCAGCCAGACCATTTTCAGACCGACGAAAACGAGCACGAGACCGAGGCCGTATTTCAGGAAGCGGAATTTGTGCACGACGCCTGCGAGGAGGAAGAACATCGCGCGCAGGCCGAGAATGGCGAAGATGTTTGAGGTGAAAACAATCATCGGCTCCTTGGTGATCGCGTAGATCGCTGGCACGGAATCGACGGCGAAAACCACATCGGAGATCTCGATGAAGATAAGCGCCACAAAGAGCGGGGTCGCCATCAGCGTCCCGTTTTGACGCAGGAAAAACCGCTGGCCCTCGAGTTGCGGCGTGATGGGCAGGACGCGCTTCAAGAATTTCAGAATCGGATTTTTCTCGGGATCGAGCGGCTTTTCCGGGGCGAGTATAACTTTGATGCCGGTGAGAATGAGGAAGACGCCGAAAAGAACGACGACCCAGTAATATTGGATGAGAGCCGCCCCGACCGCGATGAAGATGCAGCGGAAAATGAGCGCTCCGATGATGCCGTAGAAAAGGACGCGGTGCTGGTATTTGTCCGGGATGTTGAAGTAGGTGAAAATGACAACGAACACGAAGATGTTGTCCACCGAGAGGGCCTTCTCGACGATATAGCCGGTGAAGTATTGAAGCATCGCGCGGTGGGCCTCCACCGACGGATCGAAGCCAGGAATGGCGAGCAGTCGGGCGTCGTTGAAAAAACGGAACTCCGCAAATTTTCCGAATAGCCAGCCGAACAGAACCGCCATCGCAACCCACACGACGCTCCACGCCAGAGCCTCGCGAAATTTGACCTCATGCGCATTGCGGTGGAACACCCCGAGATCGAGTGCCAACACGATCAAAACAAAAACCGTGAAGCCGCAGTAAAACCACCAGTAATCAGCGAAAGGAAACAAGTTCATCGCCGCATCATGGAGGATGGGGCTGGTTTTGACCATTCCACGATTCCGAACGAATTCTTAGGAAAATACGAACAAAGGCGGGCGGGCGGAGGGCGTCAATTTGGAGTCGCGGGGGATTTATCGTTGCCAGAGGCGTTTCGCACCTTGATAAGGACAGCCCATGACATTCGCCGACTTCATCGATTTTTTTCTCCATGCCGAGCGCCACTTGGAATGGTTCATCAAGAATTACGACTTCTGGATTTATGCTCTGCTCTTCGCGATCATCTTTTGCGAAACAGGTCTCATCGTGACCCCGTTCCTGCCAGGCGACTCGCTGCTCTTTGCCGTCGGAGCCCTCGCTGGAAAACAGCTCATTCAAGTCGAGATCGTGACCCCGCTGCTCCTCGTCGCGGCGATTCTAGGAGACGCCGTCAACTACTCGATTGGAAAGTGGATGGGGCCAAAAGTATTTCAATACGAGTCCAACCGCTTCTTGAACAAGGCCCACCTCATGAAGGCCCATGCTTTCTATGAAAGATACGGCGGTCGCGCGATCATCCTGGCGCGCTTCGTTCCGATCGTTCGGACCTTCGCGCCATTCGTCGCCGGCGTGGGATCGATGACCTATTCCAAATTTGCGCTCTACAATGTCTCTGGCGCGTTCCTGTGGGTCGGGATTTTTCTCGGCGGCGGATATTACTTCGGTGGCCTCGAGGTGGTTCAAAAAAACATGAAGCTCGTCATCCTGGGCATCATCGTTGTTTCGGTCCTGCCGATCGTTTGGGAATTCGCGAAAGCCTGGTTGGAAAAACAAAAGAGCGCCCAGTAAGCAAAGGCCGCTTCGGTTGGCCCTTAGCGGAGCATGACGAGCAATTGCTCCGCCGCATCGCGGCCGGCCATCCAGGCGCCTTCGATGCGACCACCATGGCTCCAGTCGCCGGCTATGGCGAGAGGCGCGGGGAAGGTTTGGGCGATCGGGCCGGATGGCGTTTCGCCAGAAGCCGGTAGCGCGTAGCGCCACCTCTGCAAAAAGATTTCGAGCGGTGAACACAAATCGAGCGAGGTCATTTCAGAAGCTCGGCGGAGCAAGGCAGCGGCAATTTCTCCCTCGGGCGCGTCGGCGTTTGTGATGCTGAAACTTGGAGCGGCATGGAGCATGAGAATCGTGTGGCCCGCGTGAAGTTCCGGGCGCTTGCTGGTGTCATGGCCGATCCAAGTCAGCACCTTGTCATCGGGGGCTTGGATGCCTTGCCATGGGATTTCCCTTCGCGAAAAACAAGCTGCCACGGCAAGACAGGGCCATGAGTGGTGGCGGTCGAGTTCTTGAGCCGCCATCGGCGCTGTCTCGGCAAGGAGGGCACGGCTTTGTGCGGGCGGGGGCGTGAGCAAAAGGCTCCGCGATCGCACGAGGCGTCCATCCTCCAGGGTGGCTTGCCATTGTCCATCGACCACGGCGAAGCGTGAGACTTTGGATTCGCGCCGCATGATGTCGCCGAGCGGACCACCCAAGGCGCGGCCGAGCGAGGCCATTCCAGCTCGGCAGGCGAAGCGCGGGTGGGCGAAATCCTCGGGCGCGTGGAGTTGGCCGCTCGAGAAACGGTGCAAACCACGCGTCCATTCGTGACAGACGCCGGCTTCCATCCAGCGCGCGACCTGCGCGACGAACTCCGGGCTTTTGGCGGTGAAAAACTGGGCGCCGTGATCGACCGGCATATTGTTCCAGCGCCTTGTCGCGGCGCGTCCGCCCAGGCCGCGGCTTTTCTCCAGCACCAGCACGGAGCGGCCTGCGGCCTGCAACCGAGCGGCGGCGTGGAGCCCACAAAGCCCTGCTCCTACGATCAGAATTTCGGTGTCCATGTTTTAAAAAAAACAGCCGCAAGGTGAGTTGCGGCTGTTGTTTTGTTTGGAACTTTCGCGCCGGGTGATCAGGCGATGGTGACCTCTTTGGCGAGGTAGACATCCTGAATGGCGTGAAGGAGTTTGGCTCCCTCGTCCATCGGGCGCTGGAAGGCTTTGCGGCCGGAGATGAGGCCGGTGCCGCCCGCGCGCTTGTTGACCACGGCGGTGAAGACCGCTTCGTTGAAGTCGTTCTTGCCGCTCGCGCCGCCGCTGTTGATGAGGCCGGCGCGGCCCATGTAGCAATTCACGACCTGGTAGCGGCAGAGGTCGATCGGATGGTCGGTGGTGAGTTCGGTATAGATGCGCTCGTCGAGTTTGCCGTAACTGGAGCCGCCGGTGTTGAGGGCTTTGAAGCCGCCGTTGTTCTCGGGGAGCTTCTGCTTGATGATGTCGGCTTGGATGGTGCAACCGAGGTGGTTGGCCTGGCCGGTGAGGTCGGCGGCGAGATGGTAGTCCTTGTCGCCTTTGATGCTAAAGGCGGGGTTGCGGAGGTAGCACCAGAGAACGGTCGCCATGCCGAGTTCGTGGGCGTAGGCGAAGGCCTCGGCGACCTCGACGATCTCGCGGTGGGCATCGTCGGATCCGAAGTAGATCGTGGCGCCGATGGCGGCTGCACCCATGTCGTGAGCGGTCTTGATTTTTCCAAAGAGGATTTCTTTGAAGGCGTTCGGGTAGGTGAGGAGTTCGTTGTGGTTGATTTTAACAAGGAACGGAATCTTGTGAGCGTATTTGCGCGAAACGGAGCCGAGGACGCCGAAGGTCGAGCAGACGGCGTTGCAACCGCCCTCGATGGCGAGTTTCACGATATTCTCGGGGTCAAAATACGCGGGGTTTTTTGCGAAGCTGGCGCCGGCAGAGTGCTCGATGCCTTGGTCGACGGGCAGGATCGAAACATAGCCGGTGCCTGCGAGGCGGCCGGAGTTGTAAATCCACTGGAGATTGTTCAGAACGCGTTGGTTCCGGTCGGTGTGGGCGAAAATGCGATCGACGAAGTCTGGCCCGGGCAGGTGGAGTTGGTCCTTCGAGACGGTTTTCGAAGTGTGTTTGAGAAGGTAGTCGGCTTTGTCGCCGAGCGCTGAGATGATGTTATCAATCATGGGTGTGGAATGTTGTTCGGCGGCGACTAGTAGAAAAGCGATGGACGCTTGTCGAGCAATTCGGTGTTTATCCCAGTGGTGTCTGGGAATTTCATTGACCGCAGGATCGGCTTCTGAAAAACCACAACGCACTTCATGTTTTCATTTTCTGCTTTTGGAATGGTCTGCGCCGTTTTTCTCGGTTGCGTTTGGTGGGTCAGCCGCAACGATCAGGGGGTTTCCTGACCTGTGTCGTCGGAAGGGATTTAACCTGAATTATTGAATGCAACCTTGGCTTTGCTTTGAATGGGACACGGTGTCTGCAGATTACTCGGTGCCCGCGCCAGCTTCTCTGGCGATCCGACCTGCTAACCGCGAGGACGAAGAGGTCGTCGGCAAGGTTCTTCGCACCGCATTTTCCATGGATTCTTCCTGGGGCGATATCAGCCGCCGGCTGGATGAAAGCATGGAGCGCTTCGTCGAGGAGGCGTTCGATAAAAGCCGAGAGACGCCCTCGTGTGTGGTCGCCCAGCACGGATCGCGCATCATCGGCGTTTCGGTGATGGATGCCGATCCTGATTCGTTGAACCACCTCTCGAGCGGGCCGATGATACTCCACGAATACCGCAACCGAGGTCTCGGAAGCGCTCTACTCGCGGCTACTCTGAATTTCCTGCGCGCTGAAGGCCTCGCCAAAGTGCGGGGCGTGACGCGTGCCAACTCGACTCCAGCGCGTTTTATTTACACGAAGTTCGGGAGCCACCAAGTGTCCTGCGCGCTCGATCCTTTGCAGGTTGTTGCCCGCTAACCGGGGTAGGGGATTTTTAGCTTTTCACAGCCCAAGGGTTAGGCAAAATATCTGCCGCATGCAGGGCCTTTTCGATCAATACGAAACGGAGGGATTTTTCGATGAGATGTTCGAGGTGGATGGCAAGGTGCGTCCTCACTACGAGCGGCTTCTCGGGCGTTTCTCGGATATGGACACCGCCACTTTCGAGCGCAAGCGCTCCATGGCGGAAAGCGCGTATCTCAACCAAGGAATCACATTCACCGTGTATCGCGGCGATGAGGGCACCGAGCGGATCATGCCTTTTGATCTCGTGCCGCGCATCATCCCGGCGGACGAGTGGCGACACTTGGAGCGCGGCTTGGAGCAGCGCCTGCGAGCGCTGAATCTTTTTCTCCACGATATCTACCACGACCAACGAATCGTGAAGGAAGGAGTGATCCCACTCGAAATCATCCGCACCGCGAAGCACTACCGGCCTGAACTCGTCGGGTTGGATGTGCCACACGGAATTTATATCCATGTCTGCGGCACCGATCTCATTCGCGGAGCAGACGGGCAATATCTCGTGCTCGAGGACAATGGCCGTTGCCCGTCTGGGGTTTCGTATGTCTTGGAAAACCGCCAGGCGATGAAGCGGGTTTTCCCAAAGCTTTTCAGCCGCTACGGAGTCCGGCCTGTGGACCGCTACCCGCAGGAACTCCTCGCCGCACTCCGCTATGTCGCGCCGGGAGGAAATCCCGATCCGACGGTCGTCGTGCTCACGCCAGGGATCTACAACTCCGCGTATTTCGAGCATTCGTTCCTCGCCCGCGCGATGGGCATCGAGATTGTCACCAGCCAGGACCTCATCGTTGAGGATTCGCGGGTTTTCATGAAGACCACGAAAGGCCTCAAGCAAGTCGATGTGATCTACCGCCGGATCGATGACGATTTTCTGGATCCGACCGTTTTCCGAAAAGATTCCGTCCTCGGAGTGCCGGGCATCGTCAACGCCTACCGCGAGGGGAATGTGAACCTCGCCAACGCGCTTGGCACCGGCGTCGCCGACGACAAGGTCACCTACTACTATGTCCCGGCCATGATTCGCTTTTATCTCGGCGAGGAACCGATCCTCCCGAATGTGGAGACCTACCTCTCCGCCGTGGAATCCGATCGGAAATACATTCTCGAAAATCTCGAGCAACTCGTCGTGAAAGCCGCGAATGAAAGTGGCGGATACGGCATGATGATCGGCCCGCACGCGACTAAGGCAGAAATCGAGAAATTCCGCGCCGCGATCATCGCGGACCCGCGCGGTTACATTGCCCAACCGGTCGTGAGCCTTTCCCGCTCGCCCTGCCGCGTGGATGGCGGGTTCGAGGGACGCCACATCGACCTTCGCCCCTACATTCTCATGGGTGAAAAAACCACCATCATCCCGGGCGGACTCACCCGTGTCGCCATGCGAAAAGGCTCCCTGGTTGTGAACTCCTCGCAAGGCGGCGGCACAAAAGACACCTGGGTTCTCGACGAGGGGGAGGAGCAATCATGCTGAGCCGCGTCGCCGATTCCTGCTTCTGGCTGAGCCGCTACATCGAGCGCGCCGAGTCCAGTTCCCGCATCCTTGATGTGAATATGCAACTCGTGCTCGATTTCGAGGCGCTGAATTATTCGGATTCGAATCTGCAGTGGATTCCCATCCTCGCCACGCTGGAGGACCAGGAGCTTTTCCATCAACTCCACGAAAAAACCACCGGCGATGCCGTGATGGAATTCATCACTTTCGAAAAATCCAACCCCGGCTCGATCCTGGCCTCGGTGACCCACGCCCGCGAAAATGCCCGCACCGTCCGCGAGCAGATTTCGAGCGAAATGTGGGAGCGCCTCAACCGTCTCTACCTCTACCTCCAAAGCCCTGACGCGCGCGCCTCGCATCGTGAGAGCCCGATCGGATTCTATCGCGCCCTCGTAGAAAATCTCCACTCCTTCCAAGGCATCACCGACGCTACGATGACGCACGGCGAGGGCTGGCAATTCCTCCAAGTGGGAAAATTTCTCGAGCGAGCAGACTCCGCCTCGCGGGTGCTGGATTTCAAATACCATGTCCTCCTGCCCCAAGATGAAAAAGTCGGTGGGAATATCGATGTCACCCAATGGCTGGCCGTGCTGCGCTCCTGCTCAGCCATGGAGGCCTATTTCAAACTCTCGCACGGCCGCGTGACGAGTTGGGAAGTCGCCGAATTCCTCATCCTTCACGACTCCTTTCCACGCTCGATCCGCTTCTGCGTAGACGCCCTCGACTCCGCCCTGCACCGTATTTCTGGCACAGACCGAGGGCATTTTGAGAACGAGGCCGAGCGCCTCTCCGGCTTGCTCCGGTCGAACCTCGACTTCGCCAATATCAGTTCGATTTTCAAAACAGGACTCCATCAGTATCTCGAGGAAAGCCGCAATCGGCTCGGTGGGATTTCCAACGCGCTGGCTGAGACCTATTGTCGTTGATCGTGACCTCTCAAACCCCGCCCGCCCTGGCCCTCACCGTTCTGGATACGGCCGGCTACGAGCGCCTGCTCAAAAAACTCGCCCGCACCTTCGCGCTCTCCCTGCGCATCCTGCCAACCTCGATCCGCCCCGCCTTGTCGTTGGCTTACATGCTTGCCCGCGCTTCGGACTCCATTGCGGATGCCGCCACCGCTCCCGCCTTCCAGCGCCTTGCTCTCCTCCGGGCCTTGCCGGATTCCTTTCCTGAAAAAAGCCCCGACCTCGGCCTGACAGGCGACGAGCGTGATTTGGTGGCCCGACTGCCCGATCTCCTCAAAGCCCTCGACGCCATCCCCGACGCCGCCGAAATCAAGAGCGCCTGGCGAGTCATCCTCCGCGGTCAAATTTTCGATCTCGAGCGCTTCGAGCCATCCGCCGATGGCGAGCCGCCCCAACCTCTCTCTCCCGAAGAACTCATTGATTACACCCAACTCGTCGCCGGCAGCGTGGGGGAATTCTGGACGCGCCTGAGCTTCCGCCACATTCCCGACTACGCCACCAAACCGCTCGACGAAATGCTCGCGCTAGCCAAGACATTCGGCCAAGGCCTGCAAATGGTGAACATCCTCCGCGACCGCCGACGCGATGCCGACTCGGGCCGTGTTTACATTCCCGACGAACGCTTTTATCCCGAAATGCAACGCGCCTCCGAACTCCTCGAAGCTGGTCAGGAATACGCCTCCGCCGTGAAATCCCGCGCCCTCCGTGCCGCCTGCAAACTCCCGCTCGACCTCGCCCGCCAAACCCTCGCCCTCGTCGCCGAGCACCCCCTCGGCCTGCGTGTGAAAGTCCCCCGCCACAAAGTCTGGATCGCCTTCGCCAAATCGTTCCTCAATTAGCCCCCAAAAATGCCCGCGCTTTCGCATGGAAATTTTCCCGAAGAGTCCTAGTGTGCCCGCCACTTTCATGAACCCGCCTTCATTCTCCATTCAGGACGCCGCCGATCTCTACAGCATAGAACGCTGGGGTGGGGGGTATTTCGCCATCAATGAATCCGGCCATGTCGTCGTCCATCCCAAGCGCAATGGCGAGACGATCGATCTCATGGAAGTCGTCGCCCAAGCCCGCGCGCACAACCTTGCCTTTCCGCTGGTGGTGCGGTTCCACGACCTCCTGCGCGACCGCGTGGAGACGATCAACAAGGCATTCGCCGGAGCCATTGCAGAGGCCAACTACACCGCGCCCTATCGCGGCGTGTTCCCGATCAAGGTCAACCAACTCCGCGAAGTCGTGGAGGAAATTCTCGACGCCGGCCAGCCCTGGCACTTCGGCATCGAGGCAGGCAGCAAGCCCGAACTCCTCGCCGCGCTCTCGGTCCATACCGATCCCGAAAGCCTTGTGATCTGCAATGGCTACAAAGACACGAGCTTCATCCGCAGCGCGCTGCTCGGCCGCAAGCTCGGAAAAAAAGTCATCCTCGTTGTCGAAAAACTCGAGGAGTTGGCCCACATCCTCCGCGTGTCGCAGGACATGAAAACCGAGCCGATGATCGGCCTGCGCGTTCGACTGCTCTCCAAAGGCGCGGGCAAATGGGCCACCAGCGGCGGTGAGAATGCCAAGTTCGGCCTCTCCACTGCCGACCTGGTCGAGGCCAGCGACATGCTCCACGCCGCCGGGCTCGCTCATTGCCTCAAGCTCGTCCACTTCCATGTCGGCTCGCAGGTTCCCGACATCGGAACCATCAAGCGCGCCGTCCGCGAAGCCGCCCGCTTCTACGCGAAACTTTCGAAGATGGGCCACGAACTCGGCTACCTCGATGTCGGCGGCGGCCTCGGCGTGGACTACGACGGCTCGCGCACCACATTCGATAGCTCGATGAATTATTCGATGGACGAATATGTGCGCGACATCGTCTACACCGTGAAAGAGGTCTGCGACTCCGAGTCCGTCCCGCACCCCGTTCTGGTCAGCGAAAGCGGTCGCGCCATCGTCGCCCAGCATTCCGTGTTGATCGTTGAGGCCTTCGGCGCGATCGAAAAAGCCAGCCACATCGAGATTCCTCCCACGCCCGCCCCTGACGGCCAGCCGAACCTACTTGCCGACATCCTGGAAATCCAAGCCGGTCTCTCGATGGATCGCCGCCTCGAGAATTTCCACGACGCCCAGGAAATCCGCGAGCGCGCGCAGTCGATGTTCGACCTCGGCCTGCTCGACCTTCGCACCAAGGCAGGCATTGAGACCGTCTATTGGCAGATCGCCACGCGCACCGTGGAGCTTTTCGACAAATCCGAGCCGCTTCCCGAGGAGGTGCAGGAAATCCAAAACGCCCTCGGCGACCAATACCTCTGCAACTTCTCCGTTTTCCAATCCCTCCTCGACCACTGGGCGCTTGGCCAGCTTTTCCCCGTCATGCCGATCCAGCGCCTCAACGAAGCGCCGGACCGCAACGCCACGCTCGTGGATATCACCTGCGACTCGGATGGCAAGGTGGCGAAGTTCATCGACATCCAGGATGTGAAGGAAACCCTCCCGCTCCACCGCTGGAAGTCCGGCGAGCCTTACTATATCGGCTTCTTCCTCGCCGGTGCCTACCAGGACATCATGGGCGATCTCCACAACCTCTTCGGCCGTGTGAACGAAATGCACATCTACCTCGATGAGGACGAGGACAGCGGCTACTACATCGAGGAAATCCTCCCCGGCAGCACGATTGGACAGGTCCTCAGCCTCACCCAGTGGGATGTGAACGAACTCGCCCGCCGCATGAAGGCGCAGACCGACGCCGCCATCAAATCCGACCGCCTCAAGCCAAACGAGGCCATGCGTCTGCTTGACGACTACGAGAAAAGTCTCACGCTCTACACCTACTTGAATTTCGACGACCAACACGCCAAGCCGCCCACCGCCTAATGCGCACTCCACTTCACGACCAACACCTCGCCGCCGGCGGCCGCATCGTCGAATTCGCCGGATGGGAAATGCCGGTTCAATACACCGGAATCCTCCAAGAGCACAAAGCCGTGCGCGAATCCTGCGGCGTGTTCGACATCTCGCACATGGGCGAGTTTTTCGTCGAAGGCCCCGGTGCCACCGCTTGGCTCGACTCGCTCCTCACGAACAACCTCACTTCCGTCCCCGTCGGCCAAGCCCAATACTCGCTGCTCCTCAATGAACGCGGCGGCGTGATCGACGACCTCATCGCCTACCGCCTCGCGGAGGAAAAATATCTCCTCATCGTCAACGCCGCGAAAATTGACGAAGACGCCGCCTGGTTGAAAAAACACGCTGCGCCAGGCGTGACATTCACCGACCGCAGTTCGGAGTTCGCCGCCCTCGCCATCCAAGGCCCGAAAGCCGCCGAGGTTTTCAAAAAACTCTTCCACCGCCCCATGCCCGCCGAGCGCAACCGCGTTCACGAAATGCCCGTAGGGCAGGCGTCCCGCCTGCCATCTTTTACCGCCACCACCGGCTACACCGGCGAAAACGGCTTCGAGTGGATCGTGCCCGCCTCCGAAGCTACGGCCGCCTGGCAAGCCGCTCTGGCAGCAGGCGCCACGCCCTGCGGCCTTGGAGCCCGCGACACGCTCCGCCTCGAAATGTGCTACCCGCTCAACGGCTCCGACCTCTCGCCCGACCGCACACCGCTCGAGGCCGGACTCGGATTTTTCTGCGATCTCAAAAAGCCCGCCTTCCTCGGTCGCGACGCACTCCTTGCGCAGAAGCAACATTCCATCCTCCCCCACAAACTCTGCGCCCTGCGCGTCACCGACAAATCCCCGCCGATCCGCTCGCACTACCGCGTGTTCGTGAACGGCGAGCCCGTCACCGAAACCACCAGTGGCGCGCTCTCGCCTAGCCTTGGCTACGGCATCGCCCTCGCCTACCTGCCGCCCGCCTACTGCGATCTCGGTCAGGAAGTCCAAATCGAAGTCCGCGACCGCCGCTTCCGCGCCGAGGTCGTCAAAAAACCATTCCTTAAAAAACCATGAATGTTCCCGAAAACCTCCGCTACGCCACCAGTCACGAATGGATCCTCGTCGAGGGCGACACCGGCACGGTCGGCATCACCGACCACGCCCAGGCCGAACTCACCGACATCGTCTTCGCCGAACCTCCCGCCATCGGAAAAACGGTGAAAGCCGGCGACATCGCCGCCGTTGTGGAATCCGTCAAAGCCGCCAGCGACATATACTCACCCGTCAGCGGCGAGGTCGTGGCACGCAACGAAGCGATCGAAGCCGACCCCTCGCTCCTCAACACCGATCCCTTCGGCGCCGGCTGGATTTTCAAAATCCGCCTCGCCAACCCCGCCGACCTCGAGTCCCTCCAAGACGCCGCCGCCTACCGCGCCCAAATCGGCGGATAAACAAACCCCATGGAGACGCTCCCGCCCGAACTCGAGCGCTTCTGGCGCACCGATGACGGTCTCACGGCGATCCAGCGTGCCGAGCTTTTCGGTATCGATCTCTCGTTGCTGGAAGAAAACCTACGCCTGACTCCGGAGCAACGCCTCCGCCAAAACGACCGCTTCCTCAATGAAGCCGAGGCATTGCAATCGGCCCTCGCCGAATCACATGAAAAGCCTTGAGAGAATCACCGAGCGCCTGGCCCGCGCGAATGTGGATTTCATCCTGTGCGGAGGTCTTGCCGCACTCCTTCACGGCAGCGCTCTTCTAACAAGGGATGTGGATATCGTTTGCCCCATGGATTCTGAAAACCTCGGGCGGATTTTCGAGGCCTTGGCCGAACTGAATCCCTGCCATCGAATGACACCCCAGAGGCTTCCCTTTACTCTGGACCAAGCCCGCGCGGGTGCCTTGAAAAACCTCTATCTTGCCACCGATTGGGGACAACTCGATTGCCTCGGTGAAATCAAGGGGCTGGGAAGTTTTCAAGATTGCCTGCCCCTGAGCCAAAGCATCCACATTTCGGGGTTGGAAATTCGGACCCTCACGCTCGATGCCTTGATCGAGGCCAAACGGGCAATGGGACGCCCCCGCGATCTCCACACAGTTCTTGAGCTTCAAGCCTTGCGCTCAAAGGCACCCTGATCGCTCGCAATTTTCTTCGCCATTCGCGGTGGGTTTCGCATACTCCCGCGTCTCGACATGACCGCATTTGCCCACCGCCATATCGGCCCCGACTCCAAGGAAATTGAAACCATGTGCGCCGCTGTTGGCGTGCCCTCGCTCGACGCCTTGATCAACGAAACCGTTCCCGCCTCGATCCGGCTTAAAAACGACCTGAACCTCCCCGCCGCGCGTTCCGAGGAAAAATCCCTCGCCGCCCTCCGCGCGATCATGTCGGAGAACAAAATCGCTGCCAACCACCTCGGCATGGGCATCCACGGCACCCACACACCTGCCGTCATTCGCCGCAACATTCTCGAAAATCCCGGCTGGTATACGGCCTATACCCCCTATCAGGCCGAGATTGCGCAAGGCCGTCTCGAGGCGCTTCTCAATTTCCAAACGATGGTTTGCGACCTCACCGGGATGCAGATTTCCAACGCCTCCCTGCTCGACGAGTCCACCGCTGCCGCCGAGGCGATGACGCTTTGTCACGACATCAAGGGCGGCGATGCGATTTTCGTCGCCGACCATGTCCATCCCCAAACCCTCGCTGTTCTTCAAACCCGCGCCGAGCCGCTTGGGATCAAGGTTCTCACCGGCCCTGCCGAAAACCTTCCCGTCGAACCTGTCTTTGCCGCCCTCTTTCAATACCCAGCCACCGACGGCTCGATTGGCGACTTGGAAAAACTCGTCGCCGGCGCCCACGCGGTCGGTGCTCTCGCCATCGTTTCTGCCGACCTCCTTGCGCTCACCCTCCTGAAACCTCCCGGCGAATGTGGGGCCGATGTCGTGATCGGTTCGAGCCAGCGCTTTGGCGTCCCTCCCGGCTACGGTGGGCCCCACGCAGCCTTCCTCGCGACCCGCGATGAACACAAGCGTCGCCTCCCCGGTCGGCTTGTCGGCGTTTCGAAAGACGCCGCTGGCAATCCCGCCTTGCGCCTCACTCTCCAGACCCGCGAGCAACACATCCGCCGCGACAAGGCGACCAGCAACATCTGCACCGCCCAAGTTCTTCTCGCCGTCATGGCCTCGATGTATGCCGTTTATCACGGCGCCGAGGGCCTCCGCTCGATTGCCGAGCGCATCCACCGCCACGCCGCCAAGCTCGCCGAGTCCCTCAAAAACGCCGGTCACACCGTCCACCACGCCGCATTTTTCGATACAATCAGCGTGACTCCAAAAAACGAGTCCGCCCCAGCCTTGGTCGCCCGCGCCGCTCAGGCCGGCATCAACCTCCGTCTCCTCAACCCGACAACGATTACCATCTCGCTCGACGAAACCACCGAGGATCTCGGTCCTTTGCTCGAGCTCTTTGTAGGGCAGGCGTCCCGCCTGCCATTGATCGATCACGGGCGGGACGCCCGCGCTACCTTTCCACCCGCCTTCCAACGCACCTCGCCCTTCCTCACTCACCCGGTCTTCAACACGCACCATACCGAGACCGAGATGCTCCGATACATCCGCCGTTTGCAGGCGAAGGACCTCTCGCTCACGACCTCCATGATCCCGCTCGGTTCGTGCACGATGAAGCTCAATGCCACCTCTGAGATGCTCCCGGTCACTTGGGACACCGTCTCCTCACTCCACCCCGCCGCGCCCGCCGACCAATCTCTCGGCTATCAAAAAATGGCGCGTCAGCTGGAGGAATGGCTCGCCGAAATCACCGGATTCGCCGCCGTTTCTCTTCAACCCAACGCCGGCTCGCAGGGCGAATACGCCGGTCTCCTTGCCATCCGTGCCTGGCACCGCTCTCGCGGCGAAACTCAGCGCACCGACTGCCTCATCCCCGTTTCCGCTCACGGCACGAACCCAGCGAGCGCCGTCATGGCCGGCATGAAAGTCGTCCCCGTCGCCTGCGACCAATCCGGCAACATCGACCTCGCCGACCTCCGCGCCAAAGCCGATGCCCATCGCGACACGCTCGCCTGCGTGATGGTCACCTATCCCTCCACGCATGGCGTTTTCGAGGAAGGCATCCGCGACATCTGCGACATCGTCCACGCTGGGGGTGGTCAGGTTTACATGGATGGCGCGAATATGAACGCCCAGGTCGGCCTCTGCCGTCCCGGCGATTTTGGTGCGGATGTCTGCCATCTCAATCTCCACAAAACCTTCTGCATTCCGCATGGCGGAGGCGGTCCAGGCGTCGGCCCCATCGGCGTTGCCAAGCACCTCGCGCCCTTCCTGCCCGGCGACCCGCTTGCCAACAACAGCGCCGTCGGCCCCGTCTCCCAATCGAACCTTGGCAGCGCGAGCATCCTCGTCATTTCCTGGATGTATATTGCCATGATGGGCCCCCGCGCCCTTCGTGACGCCACGGCCGTCTCCATCCTCAGTGCAAACTACATCGCCACCCGTCTCGAAAAATGTTTCCCCATCCTCTACCGGGGAAAATCCAACCGCGTGGCCCACGAATGCATCCTCGATTTGCGCGAGTGGAAACAACGCGCCGGTATCGAGGTCGAGGATGTTGCGAAGCGCCTGATGGATTTTGGATTCCACGCCCCGACGATGAGCTGGCCGGTCGCCGGAACGCTCATGGTCGAACCGACTGAGAGCGAATCCCTAGCCGAAATCGACCGCTTCTGCGACGCCATGATCACGATCCACGGCGAACTTCTCGCGGTCGAATCCGGTGCGTTCGACAAAACCAACAACCCGCTCAAAAACGCCCCGCACACCGCAGCTGCCGTAACTGCCGACGACTGGACGCGACCCTACCCGCGCTCGCAAGCCGCCTGGCCTGCCCCGTGGCTCCGTCAGCACAAATTCTGGCCCAGCGTCGCCCGCATCGACAATGTCCACGGCGACCGCCATGTCTTCTGCTCCTGCCCGCCGATGGTGGGTTCCTAATTCAGGAAATCACGAGAACGAACCAGTATTCGGCGAAAGGGAATCAGCTCATCGCCGCACCGTGGGGGGAGTCTGAATTCAATTCACGGAACCGGTTCCCCAGCGGCGGTGGAAAAACCGCTCCCAAGGGGAAAAGAGGATTCGGTCGGCGAGGAGTCCGATCACGATGATAATCGCCATGACAGCGACCACTTGGTCCATCGCGAGGAGTTCGCGGCCATATTGGAGGAGTTGGCCAAGGCCAAAGCCGGTGAGGATGGTCACGAAAATTTCTGCGGCCATGAGCGATCGCCATGCGAAAGCCCAGCCCTGTTTCATGCCTCCGACGAGGTATGGAAGCGAGGCGGGAAGGATGACTTTGACCCAAGTGTGGAGTCCGCTCGAGCCCATGGTGCGAGCCGCGCGGAGGTAAATCGGCGGCATGGCCCGGACGCCGTCGCTGGTGGCAATGATCACCGACCAGAGGGTTCCCATCACCACCACAAAAAGCATGGCGGCTTCGGATTGTCCGAACCACAGCAGGGCGAGCGGCACCCAGCACACGCTGGGGAGGGTTTGAACTCCCAGCGCGAGGAGTCCGAGGGTGTCCTGCATGATCCGGGATCGCGCAGTGAGCAGGCCGAGGGGGACGCCAAAGAGCAGGCCGATTCCATAGCCGAGCAAGAGGCGTTTCATGGTCACCAGCGTGGCCGTCCACAGGGTGCCATCCATGCCGGACTGCCACAGGTATTCGAAGACATTCAGCGGCGAGGGAAGCAGCACCGGCGAGTAGAGGCCGGAGCGCGATGCGACTTCCCAGGAGAGAAGAAGAACGAGGAAGAATGCGGTGGAAGAAATGGTGCGGATCATTCGGAAGCCTCCTTGCCCGATGCGGAGTTGAAGCCTTTCAAGGTCGCAGTGATTTCCGTGGAGTAGTGGGCGAGTTCGATGCTGTTGATATCTCTCGGGCGCGGAAGCTTGATGATAAACTCCGCGCGAATGCGGCCGGGGTTCGGCGAGAAAAGAAGAACTCTGTCTCCGAGGCAGGCCGCCTCTCGGACATTGTGAGTGACGAAGATGATGGTTTTCCGGCGCGCCTCCCAGATGCGCTGAATGTCGCCGTAGAGTTGTTCGCGGGTGAGCGCGTCGAGTGCGGCGAAGGGTTCATCCATCAGCAACACGCGAGGATTGGGTGCCAGGGCGCGGGCGAGAGCCACGCGCTGTTTCATTCCCCCCGAGAGTTCGTGGATATTGGCGTGCTCAAATTTGTTCAACCCCACGAGATGAAGGTAGTATCGCGCAACCTCATTGCGCTCCTTGCGGTTCAGGCCGGGCTTGAGTCGGAGGCCGAAGAGAACATTCCCGATCACATCCAGCCATGGGAAAAGAGCGTGCTCTTGGAACATCACCATGCGGTCGCGCCCTGGACCACGAATCGATTCTCCGGCAGCAAGGGCGCGTCCGGAAGTGGGCTCGTCGAGGCCGGCGATGATATTCAGGAGCGTGGATTTTCCACAACCGCTGGGGCCGACCAAACAGAGGAATTCCCCCTCGCCGACTTTGAGGCTGACATTATCGAGGGCCACGACGGTGCCGCGCTGAGTGGTGTAGGATTTGGTGACGCCTTGAATCTCAATGCGCTCGGGCTGGGCGTTGGCGAGTTCGGCTTCGAGGCTCATGGCTTCCAAATCAAGTTTTTCAAATTCACTTCGGCCCGCAGGAAACCAACCTTTTTCGCCTTTTCCAGAAATTTCTCGAACGGCTCCACGGAAATCGAGGTGTTGGGATGGAGCCGCGGCCAGGCCTCATCGACCAGGGATTGAGGAATCTCCCGGCGTGTGATGGCGCTGAGTTCGTTGCGAATGCGTCGTCGGGCCTCCTCGGGATTGGCGATCATCCAAGCAGTGAGTTCCTCATTGGCGGTCGCGAACCTCCGGGCGACTTCTGGATTTTCCGCCAGAAATCCCGAGCGGGCCGCGAGCACGGTGGTGACGGCGTTTGGGTCGCAATGAAAAATCCACCCACCAGCTTCATTCACAAGGCGGGTAACCCACGGCTCGACCGTCCATGCGCCATCGAGTTTTCCCTGAGTGAAGAGTTGGAGCATGTCGGGGTTTGCGGTCGGGATGACTCGGGCGGCTCCGCCCACCAGGGTCACTTTCATCCCATGCTCGAGCAGCCAGAAGCGGCACTCCACATCCTGGGTATTTCCCAGTTGGGGCGTGGCAATGGTTTTCCCCCGAAGGTCCTCGGTGGTCAAAATCCCCTCGCCGCGGACGACCAAAGCCTCGCCGCCTCGCATCGCGCCAGAGAGCACATGGACTTCCTTGCCGTTCGCGCGGACATGGGCGTTGACCACCGGGCTCGGGCCGACATAGCTGAGGTCGATGGCTTTGGTGAAAAACGCCTCCATCGCGGAAGGGCCGGCATTGTAGATATTCCACTCGATTTTCGCAGGCGTCCCCAGCCGGCTCTCGAACCAACCTTTCCCTTCGCGGCTCATGTTTGAAGCCACGAGAGCCTGGGCATGGGTGATGTTCGGGAAAAAACCAACCCGCACGGTTTGGACCGGCTCGCCCTCCGCACGGAGCGGAAGAATCAGCGCGAAAAAACCGCAAACCAGTGCGCCAAGTAACGCCGCCCGTAAGCGCGGAAGATCACATCCCCGAGCCGTCGAATCCACCCTCTGTGATTTCAAATCAAGCATTCGCGGGCGAAAGAGTGGCTGGCTTCGCGAAACAGTCAACCACTGAGAAAGCGCCGGATTGGATAACGAAAGTCTTTCACTATGAATCCAGCCGCTTGCTCCAAAAAGCCCGCCTCCTGCAAAAGATTTGAAGGCGGAACAAAAAGCCAAACTCAGGTCGCCTTCTTAACAGTGCTTTGGATGTAAAGTTCGCGGAGTTGCTTGAAGTCGGCTTCAGCGGGCGACTGGGTCATCATCTCGACGCCTCGGTTGTTTTTCGGGAAGGCGATGACATCGCGGATACTTTCCTCGCCGGCGATGAGCATGACGAGGCGGTCCAAGCCGAGCGCGATGCCGCCATGGGGCGGGGCGCCGAATTGAAAGGCTTTCAGGATGTGGCCAAAGAGGAGCTGTTGTTTCTCTGCATCAACGCCGAGGACGCTGAACATCTTCGACTGCAGATCGGATTCGTGGATTCGAAGGCTGCCGCCACCGATCTCGACGCCGTTCAGAACCACATCGTAGGCCACGGCGCGGATCTTTCCGTATTCGCCAGCCTCGAGCAGCGTAAGGTCCTCGGCGCAGGGGCGGGTGAAGGGATGGTGGACAGCGTTCCACTTCTGCTCCTCCTCGTTCCAGGCGAGCAGCGGAAAATCGACGACCCAGAGTAAATTGAGCGCGGTGGAATCTTTCAGCGTTCCGAGCATTTCGGCGACGCGAAGGCGGACGCGGCCGAGCGTTTCGCAGGCGGTTTCCCACTTGTCGGCACCGAACAAAATGAGGTCGCCTTCCTTGATGGCGAGGCGTTCGGTGAGGGCGGCTTTTTCGGCGTCGGTGAAGAATTTGACGATCGGGGATCTCCACTCACCGTTCTCGACCTTGATAAAGGCGAGGCCTTTCGCGCCGGCTTGTTTGGCGAGTTCGGTGAGATTTTCGATCTGGCCCGTGGTGATGCAGGCGAGGCCCGAGGCGTTGATGGCTTTTACCACGCCGCCGTTGTCGAAAGCGCCACGGAAGACTTTGAACTGTGTGTCGCGGAAGATATCTCCGAGGTCGGTGATCTCCATGCCGAAGCGGGTGTCGGGTTTGTCACTGCCGAAGCGGTTCATCGCGTCCTTGTAGGTAAGTCGCGGGAAGGGTGTCGGGATTTCGATGCCTTTTGACTCGCGGAAGACAGTGGCGATGACTTTTTCCATCAGCGCGAGGATTTCGTCCTGCGTTGTGAACGAGGCCTCGACATCGAGCTGGGTGAATTCGGGCTGGCGGTCAGCGCGCAAATCCTCGTCGCGGAAGCAGCGGGCGATTTGGAAATACTTTTCCACCCCGGCGACCATGAGGAGTTGCTTGTATTGCTGCGGGGCCTGAGGGAGCGCGTAGAACGCTCCGGGCGTGAGGCGCGAGGGAACGAGAAAGTCGCGCGCGCCTTCGGGCGTGCTTTTCGAGAGGATCGGAGTCTCGATTTCGAGGAAGCCCTCGGAGTCCATCACATCGCGCATGGTCTTCACGACGCGGTGGCGCAGGCGGAGGTTGCGGGCCATGTTTTCGCGGCGCAGGTCGAGGTAGCGGTAGGTGAGCCGGAGGTCTTCGTTGGAAACCTTGTCGTCGAGTTGGAAAGGGAGGACCTCGGCGGCATTGAGAATGTCGAGCGCGCTGGCGACGAGTTCGATCGCGCCGGTGGCCAATTTCGAGTTTTCGGTTCCAGCCAAGCGGGGGGCGACTTTGCCGGTGACGCGGATCACATCCTCGCTACGGAGTTCGTGGGATTTCTTGGCGGCGTCGGGATTTTCCTCGGGGCGGAAAACAACCTGCGTGATGCCTTCGCGGTCGCGGAGGTCGATGAAGATGAGTCCGCCGTGGTCACGTCGGGAGGCGACCCAGCCGCAGAGGGTGACTTCGGTGCCGGAATGTTCGGAGCGGAGGGCGTTGCAGTGGTGGGTGCGGTAGGTCATCGGAGTTTTAAGAATGAAGTTTGTAAGTTTTAAGAGTCGGTGCGAGCGCGGCGTGGTCGAGGGTTTGCTCGGCGCGGGTGGCGAGGTGCTTGAGTTTGATTTGCGGCCATTCCTGGCCGATCACGACCGCATGGGTGGCGCCGAGGTTTTCGGCTTCTTGGAATTGCTTGCCGACTTTAGCTGACTTGAGCGGGAAGTCGGTGGAGAGGCCAAGTTCGCGGCAAGTTTGGACGATCTGGAGGGCTTCCGCGCGGCGGGATTCGTCTGCGATGACGACAAACACATCGCTTGTTAGCGCGAGGGCGGCTTGGAGTTTTTCGGCAGCGGCGGGGGTTTCGTCGATGAGGTGGCCGAGGACGACATCGCCCATGCCGAAGCCGATGGCGGGCAGGTCGGCGGCTCCGTCGCTGAGGCCTTTCACGAGGCCGTCGTAGCGTCCCCCGCCAGCGAGGGCGCGGAGGTTTTTCGAGCGGTCGAAAATCTCGAAGACCACGCCGGTGTAGTAGGCGAGGCCACGCACGATCGAGAGGTCGGGTTGGACGAATCCCGTGAGCCCCCGCGCGGCGAGGGCCTCAAGAACCGGGGCGAACGCCTCGGGGCTTCCGGCTGCGATGAAGGCTTTGAGATCGGCGACGGTTAGGCCCGTCGCCGCGAGCTTAGCGTTGAGTTTTTCCTCGGGCTCGCGCTCGAGTTTGTCGGCGCAGGCGAGGGCGGTCCGGCAGGCGGCCTCGTCGCAGCCACGCGATTGGAGAAAATCCATCCACGCCTTGCGGTCGCTGAGACGAACGACGAAATGCTCGGCTGTGAAGCCGAAGGCCCGCAGGAGATCAATCGCCAGCGCGATGATCTCGGCGTCGGCCTGCGGCGAAGACTCGCCGAGGATGTCGGCATTGAACTGAAGAAACTCGCGCAGGCGGCCCTTTTGCTGGCGTTCGTGACGGAAGAAATTCGACACGCAAAACCACTTCATCGGTTTGCGGTAGTGCTTCTCGCGGGCCGCGACCATGCGGGCGAGGGTGGGGGTCATTTCAGGGCGCAGCGCCACCTCGCGGCCGCCGCGGTCGGTGAAGGAATAAAGCTGCTCGAGAATCTCTGCGCCCGCTTCGTTTTTCTTTCGATAGAGATCCGTGCTTTCCAGGGCTGGCCCATCGAACTCCACAAAGCCGTATCGGCGCGAAACCTCCCGCCAGGTGGCAACCACATGATTCCGCCTCGCGCAGTCCTCTGGAAAAAAATCCCGAAACCCGGGCAAGCCCTGAATCATTGAGTGAGCCTCCGCGAGAGCTCGTTTTTTCTACCAAAAATCATCGCGGGAGAATGCGTGGTTCCAGCCGTCCTGCCCAAGCTAAAATTCGCGTGTCAGCGAGGTTGGTGCCCGAGGGCGTAGGCGAGGTGCGGGGTGTAGAGCTTGGGCTCGAGCAGGAAGCTGTCGTGGCCTTTTTCGGAATGCACGGTGAGGCGCAGTTGCGGGACATCGGCTTTTTTCAGCTCGGCACAAATTTCCGATTGGTAGTCGGGGTAGAAGCAGCAATCACTATCGATCGAGAAGACTAGGTATTGCTGGTCGCGGCAGCGGGAGAAAAGCGGATGCGCGCCCGAGGTTTTGGCGTCCTTGAAGAGGTCGAACTGCTGCCAGGCGTCGATGATTCGCAGGTAGCTATTCGCATCGAAGCGGCGGACGAATTTTTGTCCCTGATAAAGCATGTAACTCTCGAGGACGCTTGAGATGCGATACCAGGGGATGTCTGTCTCGGGTTGGACGATCGCGACCTTCGCGCGCTCCTCGATCGCATCGGCGTAGAAGAATGTCTTGTGGCTGATCATGCGGGCGAGCGCGAGGCCGTGGACCGGGCCGGTGGTGCCGTAGTAGTCGCCGCTGCCGAACGCGGGATCGCGCGTGATGGCGATGATCTGCTCGAGGTTGTGCATCTGCTGGAGTCCGTGGGAGCGGAGGCCGGTAGCGATCGGGATGACATTCGTGACGCGCTCGGGGAAGTGGAACGCGAAGTCGAGAGCGCACATGCCGCCGAGTGAGGCTCCGACAACGGCGTGGAGTTTTTCGATGCCGTGCGTCTCGAGGATGGGGAGTTGCGAGCGGACGATGTCGTGGACCGTGACGCGCGGAAAGCTGGAACCGTAGGGCTTGCCGGTGGCGGGGTTGGTCGAGGCCGAGCCGGTGGAGCCGTAGCAACTGCCGAGGTAGTTCGCGCAGATGATGAAAAACTTGTCGGTGTCGAGCGCGCGGCCGTGGCCGATGAAGCTGTCCCACCAACCGGTGTGCATTTCTTCGGTCCAGCGGTCGTCGGTGCCGGGCACGGATTTGTTGGTGCCGGCGGCGTGCTGGGCGCCGCTCAGGGCGTGGAAAAGCAGGATTGCGTTGCTGCGGTCGGCATTGAGTTTGCCATAGGTCTCGTAAGCGATCGTGACCGATGGCAACACGCCGCCGTCCGCGGTGACGAAGGGCTCGCCCGCGCTGCCAAAAGTTAAAAATTTCGTTTCGACTGTTCCGACGCCTTGGGACATTTGAAAAAATTATTGAGCCGCCGTGGCGCGGGAGAGGGTGAGGGGATCGGGAGCGGTGCCGCCATGGAGGCAGATGGTTTCAAGTTTCATAACAAACTGGATAAGGCCAAGAGCCTAGAAAAGGGGAGTGTCCCGCGCAAGCATCGTGCGTGTCATGTGGCGGACAACAAAAACGCCGGGCCCTGTTTCCAAGGTCCGGCGTTTGTTGAGTGAGACTTTGGTTATGCCTTCTGCTCGAGGATGGCGGCCTTGACTTGAGCGGGGACTTCTTCGAAGTGCGAGGGTTCCATCGAGTAGGAGGAGCGGCCTTTCGAGAGCGAGCGGATCGCGGTGGCGTAACCGAACATTTCCGCGAGCGGAACTTCGGCGTTGATGGTGCAAAGGTTGCCTTTGGTTTCCATGCCTTGGATGCGGGCGCGGCGGCGGTTGAGGTCGCCCATGATGTCGCCTTGGAACTCGTCTGGAGTTACATTTTCGACCTTCATGATTGGCTCCAAAAGGATCGGCTTGGCTTTTTTCATGCCGTCCTTGAGAGCGAAAATGGCGGCCATTTTGAAGGCCATTTCGTTCGAGTCCACATCGTGGTAGGAGCCATCGGTGATGTCCACATGGACATCGATGACGGGGTAGCCTGCGACGACGCCGTTGAGGACGGCCTCTTTGAAGCCTTTTTCGACGGCTGGGATGAATTCCTTGGGAATGGTTCCGCCGACGACTTTGTTTTCAATCGTGAGTCCTTTCCCGCGTTCGTTGGGACGAACATTGCAGACGACATGGCCGTATTGACCACGACCGCCGGATTGCTTGACGAGTTTTCCTTCGCCCTCGGCGGGGGTGAGGATGGTTTCCTTGTAAGCGATTTGAGGTTTGCCGGAGTTGGCCTCGACCTTGAACTCGCGCATCATACGGTCGCGAATGATCTCGAGGTGGAGCTCGCCCATGCCGGCAATGATGGTCTGACCGGTTTCCTCGTTGGTGAAGACGCGGAAGGTCGGATCTTCTTCAGCGAGGCGCTGGAGCGCATTGCCCATCTTCTCTTGGTCGATCTTGGTCTTCGGTTCGACAGCCATCGAGATGACGGGGTCGGGGAAGGATGGTGGCTCGAGAAGGATGGTGTGATCCTCGTCGCAGAGCGTGTCACCGGTCGTGATGTTTTTGATACCGACGATGGCGGCGATGTCGCCCGAGTAGCAGGTATCGATATCTTCGCGCTTGTCGGCTTGGATCTGGATGAGGCGGCTGATGCGTTCGCGCTTGTTGGTGCGGGGATTGTAAACGGTATCGCCCTTGGAGAGCTTGCCGGAGTAAACGCGGAAGAAAACGAGTTTGCCGACGAAGGGATCGCTCCAGAGCTTGAAGGCGAGGGAGCAAAATTTCCCATTGTCATTCGAAACGACTTCGATGGGCTCGGCGGTGTCGGGGTTTTGTCCTTTGGCAGGCGCGATGTCGAGCGGGCCGGGGAGGTAGTCGATGACGGCATCAACAAGGTATTGGACGCCTTTATTTTTGAATGCGGATCCGCCGGCGACGGGGACGAATTTGTTGGCGATGGTCTGGCGACGGATGGCGGCCTTGAGTTGCTCGATGGAAATGGGTTTTTCCTCTAGGTAGAGCATGCCGATTTCCTCATCGAGGTCACACATTTGGGAAACGAGGTCGTCGTAGGCGGCTTGGGCCGTGTCCTTCATTTCCTCGGGAATCTCTTCGATGGTGTAGGTGGAGCCCATCGCGTCGTTGTCATGATAGATGACAGCCTTTTGGTTGATGACATCGATCTGGCCCTTGAGGTAGTCCTCGCGGCCGAGAGGGATGAGGATTGGCCAGGCATTGGCGCCGAGTTTTTGGCGCATGGAGTTGACGGCATTGTCGAAATCCGCGCCGGTGCGATCCATTTTATTAACGAACGCGATGCGGGGAACTCCGTATTTGGTGGCTTGGCGCCAGACGGTCTCGGATTGGGGTTGGACGCCAGCGACGCCGCAGAACACGGCGATTGCGCCATCGAGAACTCGCAGGGAGCGCTCGACCTCGGCCGTGAAGTCCACATGGCCTGGAGTGTCGATGATGTTCACCCGCATTTTGATTCCCGAGTAGGCTTTGTAGATACCTTCCTCCGGGCGTTGCATCCACGAGCAAGTGGTGGCGGCGGAGGTGATCGTAATGCCGCGCTCGCGCTCTTGCTCCATCCAGTCGGTGACAGTCGTGCCCTCGTGCACCTCACCGATCTTGTGGATCATGCCGGTGTAAAAAAGGATTCGCTCGGTGAGAGTGGTTTTGCCGGCATCGATGTGCGCGGCGATGCCGATGTTGCGTGTGCGCTCGAGAGGGAAAGCGCGGTTGGGGGAGTTCGGGTTCGAGGTGTCGGTCGTGGCTGCCATGGTGTGTTTTTTTTAGTTTGGAAAGGGGTTAAAACAAAAAAGAGGGCGGTTTTTCCTGTGGGGAAAAAACCGCCCGCTTGGGAAAATCATGCTACCAGCGGAAGTGTGCGAAGGCGCGATTGGCCTGCGCCATCTTGTGCATGTCGTCGCGCTTCTTGATCGCGTTGCCTTGTCCGGCGGCAGCGTCTTTGAGCTCGTAGGCGAGGGCGTTTTCCATCGGAACTCCCTTGCGTTTGTTCGCAAAAGTCACAAGCCAGCGCATGGCGAGGGAGACTTGGCGGGCGGCGGGGACTTCCATCGGCACTTGGTAGGTGGCTCCACCGACTCGGCGGGATTTCACCTCGAGGCGGGGCTTCACATTCTCGAGGGCCTTATTGAGGGTCTCGAGAGGGTCGATGGTGTCGGTGCCTTCGCGGGTTTTTTCGATGGCGGTGTAAACGATACGCTCGGCTGTCGACTTCTTGCCCTCGCGCATGACGGTGCTGATGAGGCTGGCGACAACGGGGCTCGCGTAGCGGGCGTCCTTTTTGACTTCTTTATGAATAACTCTGCGGCGGCGTGACATGATGAATGAAAATTCTGTTAATTATTTCTTTTTGCCCTTGGCTGCTTTGTCTTCTTGGCCGGGCTTAGGACGCTTGGCTCCGTATTTCGAACGACTGCGGCGGCGACCGTCAACCCCAAGGCTGTCGAGTGTTCCGCGCACGATGTGATAGCGCACGCCGGGAAGGTCTTTCACCTTGCCGCCGCGAACGAGGACGATCGAGTGCTCTTGGAGATTGTGGCCTTCGCCGGGAATGTAGGCGATGACTTCTTGGCCATTTGTGAGTCGAACCTTGGCAACCTTGCGGAGAGCGGAGTTGGGCTTCTTGGGTGTGCGTGTCATGACCTGCACACAGACGCCGCGGCGCTGGGGGCAATTCACCAGCGCTGGCGACTTCGACTTGATCTTGGTTTTCTGGCGTCCTTTGCGGACGAGTTGATTGATGGTTGGCATTCTCGAATCGTTTTCTAACACGCGTGACGCAGCGGGAATGCGGCTTCGGCATTCCCCCAACACCTTGCGGGAGGGTGGAGACTAGGGATCGCACTTCGTCTTGCAAGCGAAAAAACCGAAATTTTCCCGCTCGCGAAGATCGGGTGTTTTAGGCTTTGAGTTCCTCTCCGGTTTGGGCGTTGGCGATAACGAGTTTTTCCTGATGGAAGGTCGGGTCGGCGCGGAAAATCAAGCGGCCCGCGTAGCGGCGCTCGATGTCGATGAGGTGGTCTTCATCATCCGTGCGGAGTCGGGCGAGCAAGTCGGGATGAACGGTGACGCGAATCTCGTGGATGCTCTCCTGATGTTTGCGCATGACGGAGTGGAGGGAGCGCTGGAGCTCCACACTCATGGTCATGGGGCTCTTGATGACGCCTTTGCCGGAGCAGTGCGGGCATGGCATGAACAGCGTGCTGGCGAGGGATTCGTTGGCGCGCTGGCGGGTCATTTCCATCAGGCCGAGTTGGGAGATCGGCAGCACATGAGTGCGGGCTTTGTCGCGCTTGAGGCGGTCCTTGACGCGCTGGTAGACGGCTTGCTGATCCCGGCGGTTCTTCATGTCGATGAAGTCGGCGACGATGAGTCCGCCGATATTGCGGAGGCGGAGTTGTCGGGCGATTTCCTCGGCGGCTTCGAGGTTGGTTTGAAGGATGGTTTTTTCCATGTCCTTCGCACCTTTGTTCCGACCGGTATTCACATCCACGGCGATCATCGCCTCGGTTTCATCGATGACGATGTAGCCGCCGCACGGGAGCCAGACTTGGCGGTGGAAAGCGGCTTCGATCTGGGCCTTCACGCCGAAGCATTCGAAAATCGGCTGGGCGCCGGTGTAGTGCTGGATGGATTTCTTCGCGCGCTTCGAAATGTGGCCGACGATCTCCTGCATGCGCTCCACGGACTTGGCGTCATCGACGATGATGGCATCCACTTCGTCGGTGAGAAAATCGCGCA
This sequence comes from Verrucomicrobiota bacterium, assembly GCA_026398255.1. GTDB lineage: Bacteria > Verrucomicrobiota > Verrucomicrobiia > Chthoniobacterales > Terrimicrobiaceae > UBA967. The sequence continues at coordinate 198,056 of JAPLTG010000015.1, read as the reverse complement.
CGGTGCGCTCGACGAGGTCGGGTTCTTCAAAAAGGCAGGCCGGCGCCTGTTTTTGATCCATGCCGCTTTGGACCTGCGCCCATTGCTCGAGTAGCAGGCTGAGATCGCGCACGAAGTAGCGGGCGCGCTGACCGGCGCCGACAGTTCGCATGATGATACCCATGCCCTCGGGGACATCGAGTTCGCGGAGAATGGTGCGGAGGCGATCGCGCTCTTTCGGATCCTCGATTTTGCGGGAGATACCAAACTGGTCATTGAATGGCATCAAAACGAGGTAGCGGCCGGCGAGGCTGATATCGGTCGTGATGCGCGGGCCCTTGTTGCTGATCGGTCCTTTTTTCACCTGCACCAAAACATCCGAGCCGACGGGGTAGATGTTCGGCACATCCTTGTGGGTGATGCGAGGGGCTTTCTTTTTGTTGCCGCCTTCGCGGTTGATCGTCTCGATTCCGCTGTCGAGAGCGGCGGGGATGGCATCCCAGAATTGGAGAAACGCATTTTTCTCGAATCCGATGTCGACGAACATCGCCTTGATGCCGGGCTCGATGTTGCGGACTTTGCCTTTGTAAATGCTGCCGACGATGTTCCGGTCGGTCTCGCGTTCGATGGTGTATTCCTCGAGTCGGTTATTCTCAAGAAGCGCGACGCGTTTCTCGAGTTTTTCGCAACTGACGATGAGTTTGATGCCTGTTTTTTTCTTCAGGCCTAAAAGTCTTTTTACGGCTTCTACTAGCATGGGTTTTTCGGGTTTTGGTGTTGAAGTTTTGGTCGGCGCTGGAGCGGCGACCGCTTGGTTGGAAGTGGGTGTGTCCTGAGGCGGGGTTTGAGAGTGACGGCGTCCGCGACCCCGGCGTCCGCGTCGATTCCGGCGGCGGGGTTGCTCCCCAGATTGGGGAACTGCCTGGGAAGAAGCGGGGACGTCCGGTGAGGAAGGAGCTGGGATTTCCTGCGGGATTGCGGGAGTTGGGGTGTTGGACTCGGCGGCGGGAAGGTCATCGGTTTTCTTTCTTCTCGGGCTTCGTCTCCTTGGACTTTTCTTTTTTTCCTCCGAGGAAATTGAAGAAGTTTCCGATGGGATTGGATTTGGGTTTGGCGGCGCCTGGCTGGGCTCCGGCGGTGGCTGGTTGGGCTTTTTCGACACGGGGTTGGGTTTTGTTTTGCACGCGGCCGGCTTCGTCTGCATCGGCGCGCACGGTTGGTTCGGCGGCGGGGCGGTTTTCCTGGCCAGTGGCCGAGGGGCTCTCGGCGGTCTCGCCGTCGTCGAAGAGTTTGTTGGTGGCGGCGACCTCGCGGCCGAAGTCGACGCTCTCGGTGAAAAGGAAATTGCCCTTGGCGGGTTCCAGTGCGGCGAGTTGGATGTCCTCATTGCCGCTTTTGTATTTCTGGATTCCATCGAGAATTTTCGCGGCGATCGGGGCGGAGACGCCGCCACCGGACTTCGCGCCTTGGACAAAAACCACGACGACATACTCGGGGTTTTCAAAGGGAGCGAATGAGATGAACCAGGTGTGGTTGTCTTTCACTCCGGAGCGCCAGAACTGGGCGGTTCCGGTTTTTCCAGCGGTGGGCATCTCGGAATTTTTGGCGCGGCCTGCGGTGCCGCCACCCTCGTTCACGACGCTCCACATACCTTGGCGGACATGGTTGACCTGGGCGGCGGTGAGGTCGGCATCGGTGAGAAGATTTGAGCGCACGCGGGGCGGGTCTTGTTGAACCACTTTGCCGTCCTGCGAAACGATGCGGTCGATGAGTCGAGGGTAGTAAACCGTGCCGCCATTAGCCAGAGCGGCGGTGACGACGGCCATTTGAAGCGGGGAGGCAAGGACATCGCCTTGGCCAATGGCGGTGTTTGCGGTGAGGCCATTCGACCAGCGCGCGCGGGGATTGATATTGTTCAACCACTCGGGGCCGGGAAGGACGCCCGGGGATTCGCCGGAGATGGGAATGCCGGATTTTTGGCCGAGGCCGAGCATGTTGCCGATGGCGACGATTTGCTCGATGCCGGCGGCGTTGCCGAATTGGTAGAAGTAGGCGTTGCAGGAAACCTTGATGGCGTCCTCGAGAGAGAGTTTGCCGTGAGTGCGTTTTTTTTCCGCGATCCAGCAGCGCATGTATTTGTCGCCGTATTGAACACCGCCGTAGCAGGGGAAGGATTTGTCCTCGAGGCCCGCGCGCATGCCGGCGAGGGCGATGGGAATTTTGTAGGTGGAGCCAGGCGCGTAGGCGCTGATGGCGCGGTTGACCATGGGATTGGTTTCTTCCTTGTTGATCTTGTTCCAATCCGTGGCGGAGATCGAGGGGATGAAAACATTCGGATCGTAGGACGGCACCGAGGCCATGGCGAGGATGTCGCCATTGCGCGGATCGAGGACCACGGCGGCACCGCGGCCGACAACGCGCAGGGCCTGCTCGGCGATCGCTTGGATTTTTGCATCGAGAGTGAGGTGGACATTATTCCCTTGGACGGGTTCGCGCCGGCTGCTTTCGCCCTCGATCACGCCCTTGGCGTTGCGGCGAAGAATGCGGGCGCCGGGCTTGCCCTTGAGGTGCTCGTTCATCGAAAGCTCGATCTGGGCCTTTCCTTCGACATCGGGCTCGTAAAAGTTGAAAGAGCGCAGGTCGGGAAGTTTATCGAGGTCGCGCGGGGACCCGACATATCCGAGGATGTGGGCGGCCATGGAGCCGTAAACATACCAGCGGACGGGCTTGACGCTGACATTCACACCCGCGAGGCCGAGGTTTTTTTCCGAAAAGAGGGCCATCTCATCGAAGTTCAGGTCTTGGCGGTAATTGTAGGGAACTTCCCGATTGGTGCGGTAGTGGATCTGAAGGGCATTGGCGCTGTAATCCTTGGCGACGCCAATTTCCTCGAGTCTGGGGATGACGGTTTCGGAAACAATTTTGACGACATCGGCCTCTTTGAGATCGCGGGGCATATTGTGGACTTTGCCACGGTAGCTCACCATCGGAACGGCCCCCTTGGCTTCCTTGTAAGCGCGGACCATGTCTGGGAGGTAGAAATCCACCTCGAAGCTGGCGCGGTTTTCGACGAGTTTGATCCCGTTGCGATCGAGGATTTCGCCGCGGACGGCGGGGAGTCGGACAGTCACTTGCGAGCCGCTGCTGACGCGGGAGGCGTATTCGGACCCTTTGAGAACTTGAACTTCCCAAAGCCGCCAAGTGATGGCGCCCATCGCGACCAACACCAGCAAGGCAAGGAAAAGGATGCGGGATCCGGCGCGGGTTCGCTTCATCTCTTGATGGTCCTCGCTTTGCGGGAGCCATCGGGAAGCAAACGATCCATGTGAGAAAGGGTCCAGTAGAACAATGGCGCGATGAGCGCCGCCATGACTCCGGGCGCCAAAATGCGCCAAGCGATGGCATTTTCCCAAATGAAGTCTCCCCGTTGCCAGGTGATCACCGCGAATTGGATGAAAAGATAAAGCGATGTGCCGAGGGCGCTCATAAGAACGAAAGGCAAGACATTGCCTTCCTTCATGGCGGGTTGGAACCCATTGGCGACACAGCCGGTGGACATGAAATAGAGAATAGAGAAGCCAATCGGGATTTCAACCTTTCCACCCACGACATGCAGATACATCAGGTCGCTCAAAAACCCGGTGTAGAGCGCGGCGACAAGCATCGCGGGGAAGGGCAGGACCATGGCCGAGTAGAAAAAAACCAGCGGCACCAACAAAATATGAGCCCCGTGCATGCCATCCATCGGCGGCATCGCGTGCTGGATGATAAAAGCCAACACGACCCCGATGAAGAGTGCCGCAAGGTCGATCAGCGTCTTCATTTTTTCCCAACCAGCACGAACACATCCTCGGTCGAGGCAAGATGCACGGCGGGTTCCACAATGGCTTGGCCGTCGAGGGGACGGCGGATGAATTCTTTCACTTTGCCGATCACGACTCCGGGCGGGAAGGAGCCGTGGGCGACACCCACAGTCATGACTTCCTGGCCCGGGGTGATCTCGGCATTCTTGGACAAAAAGTTCATTTGAAGAAGTCCCGTGGCGTCGTCTTCCTGAACGCGAAATCCGGAGACGATGCCCTGCTCGCGAGTGCCCTCGATTTTCGCGCCGATGCGGCAGGTTTCATCGGTGATCAACACCACGATCGCCTCGTTTTTCGAGACCGTGGTGATTTTTCCAACGAGTCCGGCGTCGGTGAGGACGGGTTGATCGGCCTCGACGCCATCTTCGAAACCGCGGTTGATCCGGATCGTATTCCACCAAGTCGAGGCATCGCGCGAGATGACTTGTGCGGGCAGGAGCTTGAACGAAGCGCGCTCGCGGAAATCCAAGGCGAGGCGGAGGCGGCTGTTCTCGGCCTGAAGCTCGCGAAGCAGGCTATTGGCGGCGCGGAGCTGGTTGTTTTCCGTGAGGAGTTGGCGATTTTCCACCTCGAGTTCGTCGAGAGTTTTGAGCCGTTGACCGACCGAGCCGATGTTCTCTTGAACCGCGGAACTCGTGCGAAGAAACGGTGAGAAAATCGACATGAACCCGGCTTGCAGGGATTGCATGGCCGCCGTCGACAAAGTCGAAAGGTAAAGCACCACCGCGAGAACGGCGACGACCAGAGCGATGTGAAGTTTATTCATCCAGATTCAGGAAGCGGAAGTTCCACTCCGATCCTCGGAATCAACGCCCGTGCGGGCGCTCGGCAGAAACGGCCCGGAGGAATTTAATCTCCGAAAGAGCGCGTCCGGTGCCCTCCGCTACGGCGCTCAAAGGATCCTCGGCGACATGCACGGGAAGGCCGGTGGCCTCCGAGAGCAGGCGGTCGAGGCCGCGAAGGAGCGCGCCACCGCCGGCCAGCACGAGACCGCGATCGACCAAGTCGGCGGAGAGTTCGGGCGGACAGCGCTCGAGCGTGATTCGCACGGAATCGACAATTGTCGAGAGTGGCTCCATGAGCGCCTCGCGGATTTCCTGCGAGGTAATGGAAATGGTTTTGGGAAGGCCTGCCACGAGATCGCGGCCTTTCACCTCGAGGCCGACCTCCTTCTCGAGTTTGTAGGCGGAGCCGATTTTGATTTTGATTTCTTCAGCGGTGCGCTCGCCAATCATGAGATTGTAGGCCCGCTTCATGTAGTTCGTGATCGCTTCGTCGAGTTCATCGCCCGCCACGCGCACGCTGCGGCTGAAGACAATTCCGGAAAGGGAAATCAAGGCGACCTCGGTCGTGCCACCACCGATATCCACGATCATATTTCCTGCCGCATCCTGCACGGGGAGGCCGACACCGATCGCGGCTGCCATGGGTTCCTCGATCAAGTAAACCTCCCGCGCTCCGGCGTGGGTGGCCGAGTCCTTGACGGCGCGTTTTTCCACTTCGGTAATTCCGCTGGGAACGGCCACGACGACGCGTGGGCGAACCATGCGGCGGCGGTTGTGAACCTTGCTGATGAAGTGGCGAAGCATGGCTTCGGTGATCTCGAAATCGGCGATCACACCGTCCTTCAAAGGGCGGATGGCGACGATGTTGCCGGGCGTGCGGCCGAGCATTCGCTTGGCCTCGTTGCCCACAGCAAGGACGCGATTGGTGCCTTGTTGAACCGCGACGACCGAGGGCTCGCGGAGAACGATGCCCTGGTCTTTGACATAAACGAGTGTATTTGCGGTGCCGAGATCGATGCCTATGTCGCTCGAAAACAGTCCAAGAAGATTATCAAACATCGAATGGGATCAGGAATGGTAGCGGCTCTGGGTGTTCCGAAGGGGCTTGATTTAGTGCGCCACGGAGAAAGAGCCTTTTGAAATAAATTGAGCCCAGAAGATTCAGATTCGCGGCGTTTCGCGTCAAGGTTTTGTTTTTGCCTGACGCAAGTTCATCCCATCGCGCCGGCGATCGCGTCGCCCATGGCCGAGGTGCCGAGCAAAGTGGTTCCGGGTGTGTGGATGTCGCCGGTGCGAAGTCCCTTGGAAATCACGGAGTGGACGGCGTTTTCGATCGCGGCGGCGGCATCTTCGTGGCCGAGCGAGAACCGCAAAAGCATTGCGGCGGAGAGGATTTGGGCGATCGGATTGGCAATGCCCTTGCCTGCGATGTCGGGAGCGGTGCCGCCGCTGGGCTCATACATGCCGAACCGGGTGTCACCGCCGGTCGATTCCCCGAGGCTGGCGCTGGGCAACATGCCGAGCGAGCCGGCGATCATGGCCATCTCATCGCTCAGAATGTCTCCGAAAAGATTTTCAGCGAGAATGACATCGAAAGACTTCGGGTTTTTGATGAGCTGCATCGCGGCGTTATCCACATACAGGTGCTTGAGGGTCACATCCGGGTAGTTGCGGGCGATATCGTTCACCACGCGGCGCCAGAGGACGCCATTTTGGAGGACATTCGCCTTGTCGATCGAGGTGACTTCGCCGCGGCGCTTGCGGGCGGCTTCGAAGGCGACCTTCGCGATGCGGCGGATTTCCGATTCCCAATAAACCATCGTATCGACCGCGAAATCCTCGCCGTTTTCATGTTTGATGTATTTGGGTTCGCCAAAATAAAGGCCGCCGGTGAGTTCGCGCACGCAGAGGACATTGAATCCGCCCTCGACGGTTTTCGGGTTGAGCGGTGAGGCGTGGGTCAGCTCTGGCAGGCAAATGGCGGGGCGGAGATTGGCAAAAAGCCCGAAATGTTTGCGGAGCGGGAGGAGAGCGGCGCGCTCGGGTTGCTCGGCGGCGGGGAGGGATTCCCACTTCGGCCCGCCGACGGAACCGAAAAGAATGGCGTCCGCTTTTTTGCAGGCCGCGAGGGTTTCGGCGGGAAGCGCGCTGCCAGCCGCATCGATAGCGGCTCCGCCCACGAGCTTGTGGTCGAATTCCAGGCGGATGGAAAATTTCTTGGCGGCGATGTCGAGCACCTTGAGGCCCTCGGCCATCACTTCGGGGCCGATGCCGTCGCCGGCCAGAACGGCGATGTGGAATGTCTTGTCCTGATTCATGGGCAGGCATTCAAGCGCGGCGGGCGGGACGAGGCAAGTTCGGCTTCCGGCTTGCTCCGGCGGGCGAAAACTTGTTTCTCTGCAGGTGATGCCAATCACTCGATCGAAAATTTTTGCCGCGCTGGCGATGCTAGCTCTCGCCTCCTGCTCCTCGGTGAGTGTGGAAAAAATGCGTCACGCGATCCCTCCTCAGGAAGGGCCAAAAAAATCGCCGGACGAGATTTTGGTTCGACCTTTTAAGGTCACCAACGAGGCACTCCGCGTGGATCGCGAATCGAAGGAATTGGAGGAATTCAAAACGGAATTGTGCGATCGCTTGGCGCGGCAGACGGCCGAACGGTTGAAGAAACATGTGGCTCCCGCGCGGGTGGTGGCGGAGGGCGAGACTTTGCCTCGGGGAAATGTCTGGCTCGTCACCGGCGAGTTCCAGCGGGTGAACCAGGGAAGCCGCGCGCTTCGTAGCATTGTCGGCTTCGGCGCGGGTGGAACGAAGATGGATACGGTCGTTCGCATTTATGAACTCTCGCAAGCCGAGCCTCGTGAATTTCTGAATTTCGAAACCACCGGCGGATCGAATTTTTCGCAGGGAGTTGTGGGCGTTCTGACATTTCCTGTCGGCGGGCCGATGGCGTTTATGTCGCTCGCCAACGCGGTGGACGGCGTGCGAAGCGGCGTGACCTTTGACACGAAACGCACGGCGCGCGAGACGACGGCGGTGCTTTCCGAATATCTCCAAAAACGCCGCGCGTTGGTGGGCAAAAAACCGATCAAGCCGAAGCGGCTCGGCCAAATGCCGGAGTTGCTACCCGAGTAAACACTCGACGACGCGCTCGGTCTCGGAAAAATCCCGAAACAAAAAGTCCGGCGTGTGCTCGGCGAGTTCCTCGAGCGAGTAATGTCCGGTAGCGATGGCGACCGTCTTGGCGCCGATCGCGCGGCCGCACTCGATGTCGCGCGGCGTGTCGCCGATCACATAAATTTTCTCCGGCGCAAACTCGATGCCGTGACGGTCGAGCGCGCGAGCACGGGCAAATTTTCCAAGTTCGTTTCGGTCGTGGTGGTCGTCGGCGAACGCGCCAAACTCGAAGTGGTGCCAGACGCCGTAGTGCGTGAGTTTGATTTCCGCGCCGCGCACGACATTCCCTGTGAGCAGGGCGAGAACCGCCTCCTCGCGCTTGGCGAGGACTTCCAGCAACTCGATCATGCCGGGAAGAACGCGCCCGTTGTGTTTCGGCATCCGGGTTTCCAAGTGAGCGAGATATTCGTCGAGCAACGCGGTGATGTTTTCCGGGCTCGGCGCGAGGCCGTTTTTTTCCAACATGGCGACGGCGATTTTCTTGTCGGTCGCGCCGGCCAGCAGGATTCCACCCAAATCCTCGTCGATTCCGAAGCGGGCCTTCATCGCATCGCGCAAGGCCCATTCGCCCGCGCCTCCCGAGGCGATCAGCGTGCCGTCGATGTCGAACAGCAGAAGTCGGCGGTCACTCATCCCCAGCATCCTCGTCGTCCCCGTGGTCGTGATCGACCGGTTCGGGTTCGAGGATTTCGCCGTGTTTCGAGAATTTGCGGTGCCGCTTGTTGGCTGGGAGCGGGCTGAGCGTCATACCGATCGCGCGGCCGACGAGCTTCGGATCCATGTCCACATGCGCCATGCCGGAGAGGTCGGTTCGCACGCGCTGGACGACATCCATGCCGAGTTCCTTGTGCGCCATTTCGCGTCCGCGGAACTGGAGCTGGATTTTCACCTTGTTCCCCTTGTCGAGGAAATCCTCGGCGTGCCGGATTTTTGTCAGGTAGTCGTGCTCGTCGATATTCACGCGGAATTTGACTTCCTTCACCTTGCTGACGGCGTGTTTTTTGTCCTTCTCCTGCTTCGAAAGGTCGTAGCGGAATTTGCCGAAGTCCACGATGCGGCAGACAGGTGGCTGCGCGTTTGGAGCGATCTCCACGAGGTCGAGCCCCAGACTGCGCGCGCGGCGAATGGCTTCGTCGAGGCGCAAGACGCCGAGTTGTTCATTGGTCGAGGCAAGAATCACGCGCACTTCGCGGGCGCGAATCCGCTCATTGATGCGAATATCCCGAATATTAATAGCTGGTCCCCTTTGGCTGGATGGTGAAAACGGAGCACCTTGGAATCAAGGCGTCCCGAAGATGGATGAGTGCGCGCGGTGTGCGCGTGAAAAAGTAACTCAAGCGCCGCATGCCGACGATTTGGAAATCTGTGTGAAGCAAAAACCTTTGCGGTCCATCATTTGAAGCGGACTAATGACAGCAATTGCCAAAGCACTGCAAGGGGTTTTTTTGGAAAAAATACAAACACCGGCGTGTCACTCGGGCGAGTAGTTCCAGAATTTCTCAAACGCCTCGGACCAGTCGCGGTCCTCGACACGGCGCCGACCGGCCTCGCCCATCGAGGCGCGCAGGGCGGGGTTGTCGGCGAGTTGGCGGATGGCATTGGCGAGCTCTCCGACGTCGTTGGCCTTGGTGACGAATCCATCCTGGCCGTTCTCCACGAGATCACGCGGGCCGCCGACATCCGAGACGATCACGGGAATACCGCTCGCCTGCGCCTCGAGGATGACATTGCCGAAAGTGTCGGTCGTGCTCGGGAACGCGAAGAGGTCGGCCGAGGCGTAGGCCTTCGCCAAATCCTCCCCGCCGAGATAGCCGGTGAAAATCGCGTCGCCGAGGAGTCGTTTCAACTCCGGCATATAAGGGCCATCGCCGACGATGATCGGTCGCACAGGCGTGCGCCATTCGGCAAGTCGCCGCGTCGCCGACACGATCAGGTCGAGGTTTTTCTCCTTCGAAACCCGGCCGACGAAAAGCATTCCGACCTCGCCCTCACGCAGGCCCCGCGCGGTCCAAAAGCCTCGGTCGCGCTTGGTCGGATGGAACAACTTGGAGTCGAGTCCGCGCGGCAGGATGCGGAGTCGCTCGCTCGGGATGCCGCGCTCGATCCAGCATTTGCGGTAGTCCTCGGAATTCACATAGACGATGTCGAGCTGGCTGTAGAACCAGTGCATGTAATTCCAGGTGAGAGTTTCCATGAACGAGTCGTCCGTGAGGATGCGAACATATTGCGGGAAGTCGGTGTGGTAGATGCCGACGGCAGGCAGGCCGAGTGACTTCGCGGCGGCGAGCGCGCACAGCCCGATCGGCCCTGGCGTGCTGATGATCAACTCGGAAATTTTCTCACGCTCGAGCCAATCGAAAATCTGGAGCACCGGAGGAAAACTCAGGCGCTGGAGTTCGTATTCGGGCAATTCGAACTCGCCGATGGGCGCGAAGTTTTTTAAAGGAACCCCGTGGTCAGCGACTTCGGAGCGGCAGGTGACGATGGTGAGATCCCGCCCGGCAGCGACTCCGGCGGCGGTCATTTTGCGGATCGTCGTGGCGACGCCGTTCACATCCTCCAGCGTGTCGGTGAACCACGCGCGCCGTTTGTTTTTTAGAAAATCCGGAATGCCGCCTGAGAGGTCGCGTGCGCTCGAGCGGAGCCAGTCGCGCTTCGGCAGACGGAAGGCGTGGATGTAAGGGCTGAGCAGCGCGGCGATCGGCGCGAGTGGAATGATCGTCTGGATGCTCTCGAGGAATTTTCCTTTCGAGATTTGCTGGATGAAATCGGTGACGAAGCGGTAGCCGAGCCGGTTGGCAATCAGGTTCGCCATCAAAAACGCACGGCGCTCGGCCTCCTCCACGCCGGCCGTTTCGCGGGCCATCGCGGCTTTTAGTTCCGGCTGGTTCAGAGAGTCGGAGAGCTGCTTCCAGAGCGAGCGGTTGCCGGATTTTGCGATCTCAAAAATTTTCCCGGTGAGGATGCCTTGGGTGACGAATCCGAATTTGTCGATGAGCGAGAACTCCGTCGGGTCGCGGCCCTCCATGAATCGGGAGGTGATTTTTTCGAGTAGCGCAGCAGTCGGGTCGCCGGACTTCAGCGGCAGGCGGGCCTTGGCGTATTCGAAGGCGGTGCTGTAGGTGCCGTGCGCCATCGCGAGGGGAGTTCCCGCCCGTCCGGCGGCTTCGCAACGGCCTTCGCGGATATTTCGTAAAAAGTCCTCGGCCGTCGCGCAGGCGGCGGTTTCGGTGAACGCCCCCGCAGGATGAGTCCCGCCGTGGTCGTCAGAACCGCCGGTGAAAATCTTGCGCCAGGGTTCGTCATGCGTCGGCTCTAGGCCGGTGCGGGCATTGAAAATCTCAATGTGGCGCGGTGTGAGGTTGCCGAGGAGCGATTGCGCCGAGGCGCTTGCCAACTGGCCGTAGCGGCTGTTGATACCTTCGAAATGACGGAACATCAGCGCGAGTTTTTGCAGATGCAGCGCGCCGAGTTTTCCATTCAGGCTGTGAAAAGGATGGGCAATGGAGTGCGCGAGGTTTTGGGCGAAGAGGTAGGCTTGCAGGTCGTAAATGCTCTCGCGGGCCTTCTCGATCTCGCGGTGTTGCGCCTCGTTGAGTCCCCACACGAGCACATGGATGCGGCAGTCGTCCTCGGGAAAAACCGTGGCGACCTCCTCGCCGAGGATCACATCCGGCATGTGGGCGATTTCGAGACAGCCGTCGATGGTGTTTTGGTCCGTGAGCGTGACGAACCGCATGCCCGCCGCGCGCAATATTCCGTAGAGTTCCAGCGGATCCGAGGCGCTCGCCGGAAAATCCAATCGCCGCAAAACCCAGTCCGCCGCGCGCGTGCTGTGGCGCGAGTGGATGTGAAGGTCGGTTCGTGTTGTCGTGCGGTTCATCGGAGGCTCCTCTGCCGGAGCAGCCATTGCTGATAGGTCATCGCCTCGCGGTCGGCAAGCGCCGCACGGGTGAGGGCCAAAATCTGACGCCGGATTGCGCGATGGTCCCAATCTGGCGGATGGATGCCGATGCGAAGAAGAGGGGAGGATTTGGTCGCGAGGAACAACGAGCGGTTCCAAGCTAAGCTGCAAACCCGCCTCCAATGCGCCCGCACGCTCCACACCAAACTCCGCGAGCGGTGCGTCGTTCCTTTTTTAAAATCCACCACCGTCGCGATCCGCGTGGTGTAGTCGAATCCCGCCTCGCGCACGGCCGCTTCCGCCTCGCTCCCGAGCAGCCACGCGGGCGCGATAAACCCTGTCGGCGTGATATCCGCCGCAGCGAACTCGGCGAGCCCGTCCCGCAAAAGCCGCGCCGCCTCCTCGCGCTCCAAATCGAAAAACTCGCCCTCCCCGGCGGTGTAGCTCTGCGTCACCAGTTTTTTGGCCAAGCCGTCGCCCTGCTTTTGTCCGCGAAGGTGGAAATACCCGTGAAGCACCGCCTCGTGACCCTCCGCGAGCCGCGCTTTCAGCCAGTCGAGAAACTCCGCGTCGCCCGAAATCCTCCCGCGCCGGTGGTGGTCGGGGATCACGAGCAGCGAGGTTTTGGCGCAACCCAGCCCCCGCAAATCCTCGAGAATCCGGTCCGTTTGGCGCTGGGTCGATGGACTTACATCGTGGATGGAGGCGACGAGGGCTCGATCAGTGGGAGTTTTTTGCATTTGCCAAGAGGGCATCTTGCGCGAAAGTTGCGCGAATGTCAGACGAAAACCCGAAGCCACCCAACGATAACCGCCAGCGCCAAGGAGGCGGTCAGGACCCTCAACTCAACTGGCGTGGCCTCGTTCTCTTCGCCATCGCCTTCGCTCTCATCGGCGGCGCGTTTCTTTTCCGAGGAAACAATTTCGCCCAGATCCAGCAAATCCAATACCCGCGTTTCATCGATCTCGTGAAGCAGGGCAAGATCGTGGTCTCCGCCGACGCCCCGCTCCAGCTCGTGGTCGAGGAGGGACGCAATACCCAGTATTTCGAGGGCAAGGTGAAACTCCCATCGCCCGCTACCGGCGAGGAAGTGCCGATTCAATTCCGCACTCCGATCTTCACGCAGTTCAACGGCTCCGAGATCGAAAAAGTTCTCGGCGACGCAGGCATCACCCCGGCCATCACACCAAAGACCGACCTCCTCGCCTCGGCCATCGTGAGCTTCCTGCCGATCGTTTTGTTTTTGGTCATCCTCTATTTCTTCTTTCGCTCGCAGATCAAAATGGCGGGTAAGGGCGCGTTCAACTTCGGCAAGTCGAAAGCCCGCATGCTCTCGAAGGATAAAAACCGCATCACCTTCAAAGATGTCGCCGGCGTCGAGGAGGCGAAGGACGAGGTGCAGGAACTCGTCGAATTCCTCAAAGATCCCAAGAAATTCCAAAAACTCGGCGGCCGCATTCCCAAGGGCATCCTCATGGTCGGCTCCCCGGGAACCGGCACCCACCGGATCCGGCAAAACCCTCCTCGCCCGCGCTATTGCCGGCGAAGCCGATGTGCCGTTCTTCTCGATCAGTGGCTCGGACTTCGTGGAAATGTTCGTCGGCGTCGGCGCCTCTCGCGTCCGCGACATGTTCGAGCAAGGCAAAAAATCCGCACCTGGCTTGATGTTCATCGATGAAATCGACGCCGTCGGTCGCCATCGCGGTCACGGCATGGGCGGTGGACACGACGAGCGCGAGCAGACGCTCAACCAGCTCCTCGTCGAGATGGACGGCTTCGATACCCAAGAAGGCGTGATCATCATCGCCGCCACGAACCGCCCCGATGTCCTCGACCCCGCGCTCCTGCGCCCCGGCCGCTTCGACCGCCAGGTCACCGTCTCTCTCCCCGATGTCAAAGGCCGCGAAGAAATCCTCAAAGTCCACGCGAAAAAAGTGAAGGTCGCCGAAGGCGTCGATCTCGGCGTCCTTGCTCGCGGCACGCCCGGCTACTCCGGTGCGGAACTCGCGAATGTCCTGAATGAAGCCGCCCTCCTCGCCGCGAGAAAAGGCCTTAAAGCGGTCACCATGCGTGAACTCGAAGAGGCCCGCGACAAGGTCCGCTGGGGCAAGGAACGCCGCTCCATGGCCATGAGCGAACGCGAAAAAACCTCTACCGCCTGGCACGAGGCCGGCCACGCGATCCTTAATGTCCTCCTCGAGCACACCAGCCCGCTCCACAAGGTCACCATCATCCCGCGCGGCCCCTACCTCGGCGCGACGATGTATCTCCCTGAGGGCGATAAATACTCCACGCAGCAAAAAGAAGCCCTCGACCTCCTCGCCGTCACGATGGGCGGCCGCATCGCCGAGGAAATGTTCACCAACGACATCTCGAACGGCGCCGCCGGCGACATCCGCCAAGCCACCAGCCTAGCCCGCAAGATGGTTTGCGAATGGGGCATGAGCTCGCTCGGCATGATCAGTTTCGCCGAAGGCGGCGAGCATGTCTTCCTCGCCCGCGACCTCTCCCGTCCCCGCGAATACAGCGAAGCCACCGCCCAACAGATCGACGCCGAGGTCAAACGCATTATCGACGAAGCCTATGCCCGCGCCCAGCGGAAGCTCGATGAGAGGCGCACGGCTGTCGAAGTTCTCGCCAAAGCCCTGCTCGAATACGAAACGCTCGACGCCTCGCATGTGAAGGAAATCCTCGAGCACGGCGAAATCAAAAACCCACCGATCGTGGAAGCCGCCCCACCGCCACTTCCCCCCCCGCCCACCGACTCCGCGCACCAACCGCCCGAATCGATCAAACCCGAATTCCCCGCCGGCGGCCTGCCCTCACCGGCGCCAGCGTAGTCACCGCCATGTCCGGAATCTCGACCTCGATTCTTCAATCCCTGGCAAAGCGCTTGGGGGAAATCGGGGAGATTGACGCGGCCTACCTGCTGGGCTCCGCGGCCAGTGGACAACTCCGCTCCGACAGTGATCTGGACATCGCTCTTTTGCCGACCCGTGGTGCCCAATTTCCCGGAAGGCGTCTTGCCGAGTTGGCGGCGGATTTGGAAACCATCACTGGACTGCCGGTCGATTTAGGAATCCTGCACACAGGAAATTTGGTTTACGCCAAGGAAACGGTCTCTCGCGGAAAACTTTTCTACGAGCGCAACCCCGCCGCACGCCGCCGGTTCGCCATGCTGGCGCTCTCGATGTATGCCGAACTTCAGGAAACCCGAAGGGAGATTCTCGATGCCTACGCCTGCTGACGATGTCCTTCTTAACAAAGCGGCGATCATTGAGCGCTGCATTCGTCGTCTTCGCGAGGAAGTCGAAGCCTGTCCCGACGACGACGATTTAACCCATCTGGATGCCCTCACCCTTAACATCGAACGAGCCTGTCAGGCCGCGATCGATATGGCGATGCATGTCGTGGCCGAACGCCGCTTGGGGGTGCCGCAAAGCAGTGCTGGCGCGTTCATCCTGTTGGAGCGCGAAGGCTTGATTGACTCCGAACTCTCCAAGTCCCTTCGCGGCATGGCGGGATTCCGCAATGTCGCCGTGCATCAATACGACGAACTGGATCTCGACATCCTGCGCTGGGTGGTGGAATCCGGGCACCACGATTTCATCAAGCTCGGGCAGGCGCTCGGTGTTGCCATCCAACCTTGAGGCGGAAACCGGTAAATAAGGTTGCCCAGCTTTACGAAAAAATTCTGCGAAGCATCTGTTCAGTTAGCAAATTTGCGCGACTCCGCGCACCTAGCTCACATTCAAAAAGCTTACTGCATTACTCCACCGTCACGCTCTTTGCGAGGTTGCGGGGTTTGTCCACATCGCAGCCGAGTTCGTTGGCGATGTGGTAGGCGAGCATTTGGAGGGGGATTACGCTGAGGATCGGTGAGAGATAGACAGGCGCATCGGGGATGAGGATCACCTCGTCGCAGACTTTGCGCAGGGAGGTGTCGCCTTCCGTGCCGATGGCGATAACCGGGCCTTTGCGAGCTTTGACTTCCTCGATGTTGCTGAGGTTTTTTTCGAACACGGCATCCTGAGGCGCAATGAAAACGGAGGGGGTTTCCTCGGTGACGAGCGCGATGACGCCGTGTTTGAGTTCCGCGCTGGGGTAGCCGGAGGCGGAAATGTAGCTGATTTCCTTGAGTTTCAGCGCGCCTTCGAGGGCGACCGGGTAGTGGGCTTGGCGGCCCATGAAGAGGAAGTTGTTCGCTCGGGCGTATTTCTTTGCGATCGCGGCGACCTGGGTTTCGAGTTCCAGCGTGCGTGCGACGAGGTCGGGGAGTTTTTCCATCTCTGCGATGATGTCGCGTCCGTCGCTGTGGGAGAGGTGGCGGATGCGGCCGAGAAGGAGGCCGAGAAGGGCGAAGATGGTGAGCTGCGAGGTGAAGGACTTTGTGGCGGCGACGCCGATCTCGGGGCCGGCGTGCATGTAGACGCCGCCGTCGCTCTCACGGGCGATCGTGCTCGCGACATTGTTGCAAATGCCGAGCGTGCGGTGGCCTTTTCGTTGACTCTCTCGCAGGGCGGCGAGCGTGTCAGCGGTCTCGCCGCTCTGGCTGATGACGAACACCAGCGTGTCGCGATCGAGCGGGATGTTGCGGTAGCGAAATTCGCTGGCGAACTCGCATTCCACCGGAATGTGCGAGAGGGATTCGATGAGGTATTCCCCGACGAGCGCTGAGTGGAGTGCGGTGCCGCAGCCTGTGAGAATCACGCGATCGACAGCGCGGAGTTCGGCATTGGTCATGTTGAGGCCGCCGAGTTTCGCGGTGGCCTCCTCGATCGAAAGACGGCCGCGCATGGCGTCGCGCACGCTGTTTGGCTGCTCGTGGATTTCCTTAAGCATGTAGTGCGGGAATTGTCCCTTATCCACCGACTCGGCAGTGAACTCGACCTTGCTAACCTGAAAATCCGCACCCGTTCCCGAAACCGTCGAAATCTCGAATCCCTCAGCCTGGATGGCGACGATCTCGTAGTCGTTTAAATAAACCACTTCGCGGGTGTGGGCGACGATCGCGCTCACATCGCTGGCCAGAAAATGCTCGTGTTTTCCGATGCCGAGAACGAGTGGACTTCCCCGCCGTGCGCCGACGATTAAACCCGGAACCTCGGCGTGGATGACGGAAATTCCGTAGGTGCCGATCACCTGTCGCAGGGCCTGTCGCAGCGCTTCAATGAGGGCGGCGCCATCGCGGGAGGTGGAGCGGTCGAATGCCTCGCCGACGAGATGGGCTAAAACCTCGGTGTCGGTTTGCGAGTGGAAAATATGCCCGCGCTCCTGGAGTTGTTCGCGGAGCGATTGGTAATTCTCGATGACTCCATTGTGAACGAGGTGGAGCTTGCCGGACTGATCCGCGTGGGGGTGGGCGTTGTCGCGCGTCACCGCGCC
Source organism: Verrucomicrobiota bacterium (assembly GCA_026398255.1). GTDB lineage: Bacteria > Verrucomicrobiota > Verrucomicrobiia > Chthoniobacterales > Terrimicrobiaceae > UBA967. The sequence goes on along the minus strand of JAPLTG010000015.1, from coordinate 180,966 downwards.
GTGTGTCGCCCACCGGGTGTGGCTGATGCCGGCTTGGCCGCGAATGGGAAATTTTTCGATTTCCGTGGCGAGATTCGCAATGCGGCCGACGGCTTTTCGCACCTCGATGCCGCCGGGGTTCAGGAGTGCCAAACCAGCCGAATCATAGCCTCGGTATTCGAGGCGGCGAAGTCCGTCGAGCAAGACGGGAAGGGCATCCGAGGGGCCGATATAGGCGACGATTCCACACATGAATCGAGCGTGACAATTCCCGCCCCTCCGAGCAAGCTCCGAACCACTATGACTGTTCAGCCCTCCTCCTCTTTCAAGTCCGGCACCTTGGCAATCATCATGGGTGGCGGTGCCGGCACTCGCCTCTTTCCCCTCACCAAGGAACGCTCGAAACCCGCTGTGCCACTGGGCGGAAAATACCGGCTCGTCGATATCCCGATCAGTAACTGCCTGAACTCCGGCCTACGCGGAATTTACATCCTCACTCAGTTCAATAGCCAGTCCCTCCACAGCCATGTCAACGAGGCCTACAAGTTCGACCACTTCACGCCGAGCTTCGTGGAAATTCTCGCCGCGCAGCAGACACCGGAGGGCTCGCGTTGGTATCAAGGCACCGCCGATGCCGTTCGGCAAAATCTCCGCTATTTCCTGGAGCACCCCTGCCAGCATTTCATCATCCTGAGTGGCGATCAGCTTTACAGCATGGACTACCGCGAGATGCTGAAGCAGCACATCGAGAACAAGGCCGATATCACGATCGGCACGATCCCGGTCGAGCGCGAGCCAGCGCGAGGATTTGGGATCATGGTTACCGATTCCGAGCGCCGCATCCGGAAGTTCGTGGAGAAACCCAAGGAGGATGCCGTGCTCGATACGCTCCGTATTCCCTCCGACCTTCTCCGTGCGATCGGCCAGCCAGAGGATGCCGACCTCTACCAAGCATCGATGGGCATCTACATTTTCAACCGCGATGTCCTCGTCTCCTGCCTCGACAACGACATGGTGGACTTCGGAAAAAACATCATCCCGACCGCGATCAGCCAGCACAAGGTGATGGCGTATATTTTCCAAGGTTACTGGGAGGACATTGGAACGATCGATGCGTTCTTCCACGCAAACCTCGAAATGGCGGATAGCAACCCTCGCTTCAGCTTCTACTCGCCCGGCAGCAATGTTTACACCGTCCCGCTTTGCCTCCCTGCCAGCGTGGTTGGAGCTGTTCGCATGGACCGGGCGATGATCTCCGATGGTTGCATCATCGGCGATGTGGAGTTGGAGCGTTGCGTCGTTGGCACCCGCAGCATCATCCAATTCGGCACCCGCCTCAAAAATGTCGTGATGATGGGAGCCGACCTTTACGAAAAAGAAAACCTCCGCCACGTCTCCGGCGTTCCACCAATCGGCGTCGGCCGCGATTGCCACATCGAGGATGCGATCATCGATAAAAACGCCCGCATCGGAAACGGCGTCGTCATTTCCTCCAAGAAAAACTCCCCCAATGCTGATGGCGACGGCTATTACATCCGCGACGGAATCGTCGTGATCCCGAAAAACAGCGTGATCCCCGACGGCACTCGCATCTAAATCCGCCGACATGAAATTCGCATCCCGCCTCGCCTTTTTAATTCTTCCGCTGCTTCTCGCGGGTTGCTGGTTTCAAAATCCGCTGACTCCGAAAGGATCGGAAAATCTCAACACATGGCTCCTTGGCGAGTGGCAGCACAAAGATAAGAATGGCGCGGTCTCCCGTGCGCTGGTGACGCCGATCTCGGGCGATCTTTACCGCGTTCAGGTCTCGATGGCTGGCAAGGGCGGACGCCGGGATTATGAATTCGAGGCGTGGACCTCGCGCGTAGGGAATTCGGTATTCGTCACCTTCCGGAGCATCAAAAATTCCCAAAACCTCCCCGAGGGTGCGCATGTTTTTGCGCACACCCAAATGCTCGATCAAAACACACTCCGCCTCCGCAAAATCCAACTAGGCTCCCCGGCCGACGCCACCTCGCTCGAACTCCGTAAGGAAATCCGCGCGCGTCTCAAGGATGGCTCGCTCTACGCGGAAGGCGCGGAAACCGACTGGAAGCGCATCGGCGAGGTTTACTGGAGTCGCGATGGTCAGACCGGTGCCTTCGACCCGCTTCGCTACCAGGTTCCCAAGCCCGGCGAGAAACCCGGCCAGCTCGGTCGCGTGCTTCGTTGACCTCCATCGAGGAACAACATCTACGCGCACGGCTCGGCGCTGATTTTTTTCAAAAACGGCTGGAGCGCCAAGCCGGCAAGCGCGCGAAACTCCAGCACCAAGGCGAGGGGGTATTCCGGCTGGAGCGCCTTGTTCCGTTTGATGCCTTGCTCGGCGGAGTTTTTGGAATTCTCAGAATCCGCGAGCTCCTGAGGCGGCGTTTTCTGGATGTTCAAGTCGTGAGGCAGGAGTGGAGGCTCCCGTCGCTGCCAGCCGCCTTCGAGGGCTTCCGCCTGATGCAGCTCAGCGATCTCCACTGCGATCTGGATGTCGAATTGACGCCGGTGGTCGAAAACCTCGTGAAGTCTACGCCGCACGATGCGGCTGTCCTCACAGGTGATTTCCGAAATGGGATGGAAGGCGACCACGGACCCTGCCTGCGCGAGTTGGCGAGGATTTGTGCCGCGCTCGCACCTGTTCGCTTCGGCATTCTCGGCAACCATGATTTTCTCGAGATGGTTCCCGAACTCGAAAAAATCGGCCTGCCGGTTTTGCTCAACGAATCAGCCGTCCTCGAGCGGGACGGTGTGCGTCTTTGGTTCAGCGGGATCGACGATCCGCATTTTTACAAAACCCACGACATCGCGAAGGCTCGCGCCGGCATTCCCTCAAACGAATGTGCGATCCTGCTCTCGCACAGCCCGGAGACTTTCGGCGAAGCCGCCAATGCGGGATTTCAACTCATGCTCAGCGGGCACACCCATGGCGGTCAGATTTGTCTGCCGGGTGGCTACCCCATTGTCGTGCCGTGCCGCGTGCCGCGAAAATTCATCTCGGGTCGTTGGGAGCATGCTGGACTGAAAGGCTACACCTCGCGGGGAACCGGAGGCTGTGGAATTGCGGCGCGATGGAATTGCCCGCCCGAGATCACGCTCCACATCCTCCGGGCGGCCTGAGCCTCAATCGCCGTCCCAGATGAAATTCTCGAGGCGGATTTGTTTGATGCGGTTTTTGGCCTCGAGCGCGCGGGGGCCTTCCATCGCGGCCATCAACTCGTAAACGCGGATCGCCTCGGGCCATTCCTTGCGGGATTCGAGAATCAACGCCGCTGCGAAGCCTGCTTTGTAGAACCAAAAATATTCCACAGGAGCCTCGGCGGATCGCTTGAAAACCTCGTAATAACTCGCAAGTGCGGAGTTAAGATCACCGGACTTCTCCTGCGCCGTTCCGATGCGCGCCAGGGCCTGATTGCGCCAGGCGGGATCGGGATTTTCCATGGCGATTTGTTTCCACACCTCGATGGCGGATTTATAGGCAAGTGGATCGGTGTCGCCGATCGAGTAGAGGTTTTTTCCTTTCTCCATAAGGACCGACGCCTTCATGTCGGGGGCGGGATCTGTGGAGAGGATTTTGTCCAGAATCACATTCGCCTCGTCTGCCTTGCCGCGTGCGGACTGGATTCCGGCCTGTTCCAGCCGGGCGCGGTGGGCGAGGGGACCTGGCGTGGAAGCGACCTCCTCGAAAAGAAGCATTGCCGCCTCGGGAGCCTCGGCGCTCGGAATGCGTGCGGCGGCTTTGGCGGCAAGGAAAAGTGCAGGAGCTTCGTTGGTGTTATCCGGAAATTTGCGAGCGAGGGTCTCCAGTTCCACGCGGGCAGCGGCGAAGTCCCCCTTGCGGTAGAGAAGTTCGCCAAGCTTGAGGCGCACCTCGGGCTCGGATTCCGAATCGGGATGTTTGAGAAGATACGAGCGAGCCTCGTCGATGGCGGTTTCCTCGGAGCCGGGATCGCCGGTGTCGGCAAGAAAAACGTGGATCGCTGCCTGGCGGGGGAGGTCGGATTGGGTTGAGAGTTTTTCGAGTTCCATTCGCGCTCCGGCGGTGTCGAGTTGTTGGAATTTCCACTCGGCGAGAGCAAGGCGAGCCTTTGTGGCTGTAGCGGAATCCTCCAAAGATGCGAGAGACTCTAAAGCTGCGCCCGCCTCGGGAGATCCTGCACGCAGCTGACGAAAAGCCACCTGGAGTTTCAAAGCGGAGAGATGTTCACTTTTCGGGAAGCGCGCCTCGAGTTGCGTTTGAAAAGGCTTCAACGGGGAATCGGAAAGCATCTCGCACAAGGCCGCATTGTAGAGGGCGGATTCCGCAAAACGGTCAACCTTCGAGGCGTGGTCAAACGAGACAGCAGCTTCGTCAAAACGCGATTTGTTCGAGAGGGCTAGGCCACGAAGAAAATCGGTTTCCGGTGAATGACCGACGGGCGGAAGAACCGACAGGGTTTCATCCACCAGACCCAGACGAAGCCGGAGCTCGGCCATTTCCAATCGGGTTTCCTCCTCAAAGGGATTGGGGCCCGGCTCAGCAGAAAGTTTTTCGAGGAGAGCAAGCGCGGCTTTCGGATTTTTCTGACGCGCCGAGAGGATGGCCAAGTAGTAGCAGGCCAATTTTCGACGTAGGGAGGGATTCCCATCCTCGGTCCAGCGCTTGAGTTCGCTTGAGGAGGTGCTGGCAGCGCCTGAGTAAATCTGGTCGAGCTCCCAAAAAACACGATTCAGCCCCGGGGCATTCGGATTCGCTGCGATGAATTCCTCCAGCAGATTTTCCGCCTCTTGATAGCGCCCGGATCGGCCAAGGGTCTTCGAGTGCAGGAGGACGGTTTCTGTCGCCATCGCGGAGTCGAGAGGAACCAGGGGCGCGAGAAGTTTGAGGGCCTGATCGTTGTCATTTTCAAGAATCGCCGCACGGGCCAAAAGGAAGTCCTGCCTCGTTTTTGCCTGAGGGGAGTCGGGCATGATTTGATCAAGAATCTCCAGCGCCGCACCCGGATCCTCGCGATCGAGTCGGAGGGCCGCGAGTTCTTGCAATGCCATTGTCCGAAGCGAGGAAGATGGCCAACTCATCGCTGGAGCCAAGATTTCCTCGGCCTCGGATTTTAGGTCGAGATTTTGGAGCATCCGAGCCTGTCCGAGAAGTGCTTCGTTGCGGAGAGGGAAGTCCGTTTGGGACGAACCTTCGGAATAGGCTTCGAGCGCGGCGGACCATTCGCCAATCGCCGCCTGAGATTGAGCCATCCAAAAAAGGCCTGCGGGGCCGAGGGGGATTTCAGAGGCTTCGAGGAATTGGATCGCGGCATCGGGTTGGTTCGACTCGAAGAGCGCCTGGGCGTAGAGCAGACATGCGGAAGCCGAACTGCTGATTTTTCCGAGATCCGGTTGGCTCTGCTCCAGTTTAACGAGCGCCACTTGCGGAAACCCATTTTCCAATGCCTCGCGTGATTCCTCCAGTGGGCCGGCTAGGGAGAACGAGGGGGTTCCAAAGACCGCGATTGCGAGAAGCCATTTCATGCCTTGAGGTATTTGGAAAGGTAGCCGCCGGTGTGGCTGGCGGGGGACTTGGCGATTTGCTCGGGCGTTCCCTGCGCAACGATTTGCCCGCCGCCGGAACCGCCCCCGGGGCCGAGATCGAGAATCCAGTCCGCGCATTTGATTACCTCGAGATTGTGCTCGATGACGATCAGCGTGTTTCGGGCGTTGCGGAGTTTCATGAGGACTTCGAGGAGTTTGTGGATGTCCGCAAAATGAAGTCCGGTGGTGGGTTCGTCGAGCAGGTAGATCGTCCGGCCGGTGGCGCGTTTGGAGAGTTCGGACGCAAGCTTGAGGCGCTGGGCCTCGCCTCCCGAGAGCGTGGTTGCGGATTGGCCGAGCCTCAAATAGCCGAGGCCCACATCTTGAAGCGTGTCGAGTTTGGACGACAGCCCGGGGATGTTTCGGAAAAAGCGCGAGGCGTCATCGACTGTCATCTCCAGCACATCGGCGATGTTTTTTCCTTTGTAGGTGATCTCGAGGGTTTCGCGGTTGTAGCGGCGGCCATGGCAGACCTCGCACTCGACATACACATCGGCGAGGAAATGCATTTCGATCCGGATCGAGCCGTCGCCCTGGCAGTGCTCGCAGCGGCCGCCCTTGTTGTTGAAGGAAAACCTCCCCGAATCGTAGCCGCGCACGCGGGAGGCGGGCAACTCGCTGAACAAGTCACGGATCGGCCCCAGCGCGCCGCTGTAGGTTGCGGGGTTTGAGCGCGGGGTGCGGCCCACGGGGCTTTGGTCGATCACGACGACTTTGTCGAACTGCTCCATTCCTTGGATTGTGCGGTGCGCTCCGGGACGAGCCTTGGCGCGGTGGAGGTCGCGCTCGAGGGCCACGCGCAAAATGTCATTCACAAGGGTGGATTTGCCGCTGCCGGAAACGCCAGTGACGCAAGTAAAGCAGGCCACGGGAAACGCGGCGTCGATGTTTTGAAGGTTGTTCTCCGTCGCGCCCAGCACGCGAAGCCAACCATCGCCGACATCGCCGGGCTGGAGTTCGGTTTTTCGCGGGGCGACGCGCTGGCGGGGAACGGGAATCTTTGCCGTGCCGTTGAGATACTGCGCGGTGAGGGAATTTTGGTTGCCCAAAACCTCCTCGAGCGTCCCCTGCGCAACCAGTTCCCCGCCGCGCGGGCCGGCGCCGGGGCCGATGTCGAGGATATGGTCGGCGGACCGGATCGTGTCCTCGTCATGCTCGACGACGATCACCGAGTTGCCGAGATCTCGGAGGTCGCGGAGCGTTTGGATGAGGCGGTCGTTGTCGCGCTGGTGCAGGCCGATGCTGGGTTCGTCGAGAACATAGAGCACGCCGGAAAGGCCTGATCCGATTTGGGTGGCGAGGCGAATGCGTTGGGCCTCGCCGCCGGAGAGCGTGCCGCTCTCGCGGTTGAGTTGCAGGTAGTCGAGGCCCACCTCGTTCAAAAACCGCAACCGATGGCGAACCTCGCGGAGGACATCCTTGACGATCCCTGCCTCGGATTCCGAGAGCGCCAACGAGTTCATCACCGCAGCAGCCTCGCCAATCGTCAGCGCGCAAAGCTGCTGAATCCCCAAAGTGAGTCCATCGTTTGTCGTGAGGGTGACGGCGAGGATTTCCGGCTTGAGACGCGCCCCGGCGCATTCCCGGCACATGCGCTTGCCCATGCAGGTGCGGAGTCGGGTTTTGGTGAACTCGCTTTGCGAGGTGTCGTAAAGATGCGCGAGTTGCACGAGCAGGCCCTCAAACGGCTTGGTGACCGTCCGCTTCGGGCCGAGGGACATGGTGATCTTCCGGTCTCCGGAGCCGTGCAGGAGGAGTTTTTGGAAATCCTCAGGCAAATCTTTCCATGGCTTGTCGAGCGGTGCGGGGGTGTCGGCCGCGAGCGCTTCGAGTTGCGCCGTGTAGTAGGCCTTCATGAGCTTCGTGGCTATTTTCCATGGCCGGATCGCCCCCTGTGCAATGGTCTTCTCGGGGTCGATGATGAGATCGGGATCGAAAAAACTCTCCGTGCCAATTCCCTGGCAGGCGGAGCATGCGCCGAGGTGGCTGTTGAAGGAGAAATGCTTAGGCGTGAGGCGCGGCATCGTGAAGCCCGTCGCAGGGTTGCTGAAATCGGTGGAGAATTTCTCCTCGGTCCAACGGCTCGAGCTGGGCTCCATACGCGAGGTTACGAGCTTGCCGCCGCCGCGACGCAAGGCGGTTTCCACCGAGTCCGCGAGGCGTTGGCCGAGGTCGGGCCGCGCCACCAGACGGTCCACCACAGCCTCGATCCAATGAGCTTTGTCTTTCTCCAGCCGAATGGTTTTTTGCTCGCCGAGATCGATGACTTCGCCATCCACCCGCAGGCGGACGAATCCCTCGCGGCGGGCCTTTTCAATCACATCGCGAAACTCGCCGGTCTGCCCCGAGACAAGCGGCGCAAGGATCAGAAATTTCGTTCCTTCCGACCAGCACAGGATGGCGTCCGCGATTTCCTGAGGCGTCTGGCGCGACACGCGCTCGCCGGTCTTGGGATCGTGGGGAACACCGACCGCCGCGAAGAGGAGTCGGAGGTAATCGTAAATCTCGGTTGTCGTGGCGATGGTGGAGCGCGGGTTTGCTGTCGAAGTGCGCTGCTCGATCGCGATCGCTGGAGAAAGTCCCTCGATGTAGTCCACATCGGGCTTTTGCATTTGGTCCAAAAACTGCCGCGCATAAGCCGAAAGGCTCTCGACATACCGCCGCTGCCCCTCGGCGAAGAGCGTGTCGAACGCCAGGGAGGATTTGCCGGAGCCGCTGGGGCCGGTGACCACCACCAGCTTGTGACGCGGAATCTCGATGTCGAGATTGCGGAGGTTGTGTTGGCGCGCTCCCTTGATTCGGATGACGGAGGGTTTTTCGGGAGTCATGAAAAAGTGGCGGATCCCGTTCGATCCGGGACCGCGAAAACTAAACGAAAACCTCCCCCGCCTGCAAATGTCCTCTGGATGGCATGGGCTTGACTTGCCGCTTGTGGGCTCTCCGGGCATGGCTTAGTGTCAAGCCCGAAAATGATTGCTCCTCGCAGTTCGGACAACGACGGACCGCTAACATGGATTGGAAGTTTTCCGGTCCATGTGAGCACGGTGCTTGCCGGAGTCCATGGTGCAACGCTGATTCTGACCGCTTTGGCGATGGCCGCCGGAGCGGAAACGGCGTTGCAGGCTTTTGTTTTCTCGAGTTCGGCAGTGGTGAATGAACTCTCGCTTTGGCAACTGGCGACCTACGCATTCGTCCACATGCCGCCGTATTGGCTCTTTTTGATCGAGCTTTACTTGCTGGTGGTCTTCGGGCGCGAGATCGAGGGGTATCTCGGGCGCGGGGCGTTCATTCGTTTTTATCTCACGCTTCTTCTGGCACCGACCCTGCTATTCACCGCCGCCGAGTGGCTCGGCTGGCACACCGGCTACGCGGGATCGAGCGCGTTGCATTTCGGCGTCTTCGTCGCGTTCGCCTTGATCTACCCCACGGCCGAGATGTTTTTTGGTATTCAGGCGAAATGGATCGCGCTTGCCTTGCTGGCGATCAATTCCCTCCAGTGCCTCGCGCTCTCGGACTACGAGGCGCTGGCCGTGCTGGCGGTGGACTCGGTGGCGGCTTGTCTTTTCATAGCGCGGTTCCAAGGGCGGTTGGCGATGAGTTTTCCTACGAGACAAGCGCGAGCTACTGTTCGTGCGGCCGCCAGTTCTCGTCAACCGCGACCAGCTGCCGCCGAACCCGAGGAGGAGGATTTGCATGGGTCGATCGATCCAATCCTCGATAAGATTTCCCGTTCCGGCATTGCTAGCCTCACCGCGCGCGAACGGGAGCGTCTAGAAAAAGCCCGCCACAAGCTCATTGCCAAGGACGGAGGCGCCTGAACGATCCATGCCAGACAGCTCCGATTCCGCTCCCTCAAAAACCGATATCGACCCCCATCTCAAAGACCCCTGCTATGTCAACGCGCTCTCGCACTTTTACCGAGGCGAGTTAGGGCGAATCATGATCTGGCGGCAGCGCTTGGATGTCACCACGACTTGGGCGATCACCACGAGCACGACGATCATCGGGTTCGCTTTTTCGCTCCGCGATGTCCCTCACATCATTTTCTTTTTCAATCTGATGCTGGTCTGGGTGATGTTATGGATCGAAGCAAGGCGCTATCGGTTTTACGATGCCTTTCGGGGCCGGGTGCGAATGTTGGAATCCCATTTCCTCGTTCCCATGGTGGCGCAGAGTCCTAAAATCCTCGATGGCCAGTGGCGCCGGCTTGTCTGCGAGGATTTGATTCTCCCCTCGTTCAAAATCAGCCGCCTCGAGGCCGTTGGCCGTCGCATGAAGCGTAATTACATTTTTATTTTCGGCATCGTGATCCTGGCATGGACCCTGAAAATTTTCATCCACACGCCCCAGCCGATCCATTCATTTGCCGGCTTCTACCATGCGATGGCTGTCCACCAACTTCCGGCCTGGATGGCATTCGGATTCTATATCGGAACGATTCTGGCAGTTGTCTTTCTCATGGTCTTGGTGCTCCGCACATCCAGCGAGGAGATTAATGAATTCGGAAACTCAAATCCTTCACTATGGAAAATCTAGATTCCGTCGCCCGCCTCAAGGGAATCGTCGTCCGCCTGCGCGCGCCGGATGGTTGCCCTTGGGACCGCGAGCAGACGCACAGCAGCCTCCGAGCTTCGCTCATCGAAGAGTGCCACGAGGTCGTTGATGCCATCGAGAAGGCAGACGATGCGAACCTCCGCGAGGAATTGGGCGACCTTCTGCTTCAAGTGGTGATGCATGCGCAGTTGGCTGGCGAGCGAGGCGCCTTCACCCTGGAGGAAATCGCGGCGGGTGTTTCCGAAAAAATGATCCGCCGCCACCCCCATGTCTTCGGCGACAAATCGGCCGCAGATTCTGAAGCCGTCCTCAAGCAGTGGGAGAAAATCAAACGCGAAGAAAAGGGAGTCCATGCCGGGGTTTTGGATGGGGTCGCGACCTCGCTCCCCGCTCTGCTCCGCAGCCAAAACCTCCAAAAAAAGCCGCGCGTGTCGGGTTCGATTGGCCAGATATCGCGCCGGTTTACGAAAAGCTCAGCGAGGAAATCGGGGAAATTCGAGAGGCCGTGGAGCAAAAAAATTCAGCTGCCATCGAGGCGGAGGTTGGCGACTTGCTTTTTTCGGCGGTGAATCTCGCGCGCAAATTGGGAGTCGATGCCGAAACCGCCCTCGCCGGGGCGAACAAGCGCTTTGCCGCGCGCTTCCGTCACATCGAGCAAACCCTGCGCTCTGAGGGCCGCGAGGTCGAGGGAACCTCGCTGGAGGAACTCGACCGAATCTGGGAGCAGGCCAAGAACGCATGAGCCCAATAGCCTCGGGAATTTCCGCGTTCGTTGTTTGCAAGAACGAGGCTGCGAATATGGATCGCTGCCTCGCGAGTCTTTCTTGGTGCGATGAGATCGTGTTCGTTGATTCCGGATCGACTGATGGAACGCTTGAAATCGGTGCAAGGCATGGTGCTCGAGTCGTTCATCGGGATTGGACCGGCTATGTGGATCAAAAAGCGCATGGGCTTTCGCTGTGTTCCCAACCTTGGATTCTGAATCTTGATGCCGACGAGGAGGTCTCGCCAGAACTCCGCAAGGAAATCCAAGCGATCCTTCGTCGCGATGGCGATGGATCCGTAACGGAGGACGGATTCGAGCTTTTGCGGGTCGTTTTTTATCTCGGTCGCTGGTGGCGGCTTGGCGGTTGGCATCCCGAATGGCGCCTGCGATTGGCGAGGCGCGAGAAAGTCACATGGCATGGCGAGGAGCCCCACGAACACGCGCGTGTGCTGGGGGCGGTTTCGCGCCTGCGCGGGGAGTTGCGCCACTACACTTACCGGGACATCGCCGACCAGGTCGCGCGGATGAATTCCCACACATCCGCCGCCGCACGCTCGCTTCATGCAAAGGGTCGCCGCGCCGGTCTTGCCGACCTGCTGCTCAAGCCAAAGGCCCGTTTTTTCAAGTTCTACATCCTCCGCAAAGGCTGGCGCGAAGGGCTTCCAGGATTCCTTGTCGCCTGCATGGAGGCGGTCTCCGTTTATTTGAAATACTTCAAGCTCTGGGAGCTGAATCGCCGAGATTGAGCGTCAGCGCGCTTTGATCGGGGCCTTGCCGGACTTGGCGGCTTGCGATGCGTCCTCGCCCGCGCCGGACGCATTGGCGAGGCCGGCGTCCTCGGGCGGGAGGAATGCTTGGAAACGCGATTTGTCGATGGCCTTCATGTAGGCCTCCTGCGGGCCGACATTTCCGGCGAGGAGATGCTCCCAGATGGCGTCGTCCATGAACTGCATGCCCTGGCTCTTTCCGGCGACGATCACATCCTGGAGCTTTTGGGTCGCGCCTTCGCGAACGATGGCGGCCACGGCGTTGTTGACCACGAGGATTTCGTTCACTGCCACGCGACCGGAGCCGTCTGCTTTTTTCATGAGAAGCTGGGCGACGACGCCGCGCAGGGAGGAGGCGAGCATGGTGCGCACCTGAGCTTGCTGGTCACTCGGGAAGACATCGATCATACGGTCCACCGTTTTGCGGGCGTTGTTCGTGTGGAGAGTTCCAAAGACGAGCAGTCCCGTTTCGGCGGCGGTGAGGGCGAGCGAGATGGTTTCGAGGTCGCGCATTTCACCGACGAGAACGATGTCGGCATCTTCGCGCAGGGCAGCTTTCAAGCCAGCAGGGAATGACTCGGCATGCTCGGGAACTTCGCGTTGGGTGATGATGCTTTTTTTGTTCCGGTGAACAAATTCGATCGGCTCCTCGATGGTGACGATGTGACGGGAAAAGTTCGCGTTGATGTAATCGATGAGTGCCGCCAGCGTGGTGCTTTTTCCCGATCCGGTGGGGCCGGTGACGAGCACGATCCCGCCGCGCATGTGGCCGAAGGTTTTAATGATCTCGGGAACGCGGAGGTCTTCGAGCGTTTTGATCTTGGTGGGGATGATCCGGAAGACCGCGCCGTAGCCATGGGTTTGCTTGAGATAGTTGCACCGAAAGCGGTTGTCCTCATTCATCTCATAAGCGAAATCGAGATCCCCATTTTCCTCGAAACGCTGCCAGCGCTCAGGGGTGCAAATTTCGCTGAGCATGTAGCTCATTTCCTCCTGGGTGAGAGGCTCCTCGCGGATGGGAACAATCTCGCCATGCCTGCGGATTTTCGGTGACTGGCCTTCTGCGAGGTGGAGGTCGGAGGCGCCGCTGTCGATGAGAACCTGAAAGAACTGGTCGATGTAGGGCATGTCAGTTGTGTCCGGTAATTTTCATCATGTCGGCCTTTTGCTCGGCGCGGTAGACGGCTTCCTCGGCGGAAATGATTCCCGCCTGGAAAAGCTCGATCAACGAGTCGTCCATGAGCTTCATACCGAGTTTTTTCCCGGTCTGGATGATGCCGGGGAGCATGAAAGTCTTTCCTTCACGGATCACATTGCCGACGGCTGGGGTGTTCATGAGGATTTCGATGGCGAGGGCGCGGCCGTTGCCGTCGGCTCGTGGGACAAGTTGCTGGGAAACGATTCCGCGAAGCGACTCGCTGACCATGATGCGGATCTGGTCGCGTTGGTCGGTGGGAAACACATCGAGTAGGCGGTCGAGCGTGCGCGCGGCGTTACTGGTGTGCAGCGTGCCGAGCACAAGGTGGCCTGTCTCCGAGGCGGTGATGGCGAGGGAGATCGTTTCGAGGTCGCGCATTTCACCGACCATGATGACATCGGGATCCTCGCGGAGCGCGCCGCGCAGGGCATTAGCGAAGGATTTCGTGTGGGTGTGGACTTCGCGCTGGGTGACATGGCAACCGCTCGAAGGAATGATGTATTCGATTGGATCTTCGAGCGTGATGATATGGTCGTGGCGAGAGCGGTTGATCTGGTCGACGAGTGCGGCAAGCGTGGTGCTCTTGCCGCTGCCTACCGAACCGGTCACGAGCACGAGGCCGTTGTGGAATTCCGTAAGAAGACGCAACTGTTCGGGCAAGCCGAGTTCCTCCATTGTGCGCACGGTGTCGCTGATGATTCGGAAAACGAGGTCGTAGCCTGTGCGCTGGCGGACAACACTGGCACGGAAGCGACCAATCCCGGTGGAGTAGGCAAAATCGACATCGCCGCGCGAGGCGAGTTGTTCCTTTTGGGGTTCGGTCAAAAATCCCATCGCGAGCGTTTCGGTATCTTGGGAAGTCAACGGCGTGGCCTGCTGCCAGATCGGCTCGAGAATGCCGAAGCGGCGCCAGATCGGTTTGGAGTTCACGCTCAGATGAATGTCCGAGGCGCTCGATTCCTTGGCGACGGCCAGATACTCGTCCACATGATTGAGTCCGGCGATAGAGTCAGGGGCAACTTCTTCCATGAAAAATAGGGTTCCTTCCTTAGGTGGATGAAAGATTGAAGTCAAACCCGCCCGTCTTCGGGAGGCGCGATTGCGGGCAAAAAAACGCCCCGCTTTTCCGAAGAAGAAGCGGGGCGTGTGAAGGCTTAGTTTCGAATTAGGCGGCTGTGGCGGCAGCGTCGCGATCTTTCATCGCGGCTTTGCGGCTGAGCTTCACGCGGCCTTTGTCATCCACGCCGATGCATTTGACCCAGATGGAGTCGCCCATTTTCACGACATCCTCGACCTTGTTCACGCGGAAGTCGGCGAGTTCGGAAATGTGGCAGAGGCCGTCTTTTCCGGGCAGAACTTCGACGAAGGCGCCAAATTCTTTGATCGAGACGACGGTGCCTTGGTAAAGCTCTCCGATGCCGATTTCCTTGGTCATGCCGAGGATGATTTCCTTCGCACGATTCAGGCTGTCGCCGTTGTTCGAGTAGATGTGCACGGATCCGTCGTCCTCGATGTTGATCTCGGCTCCGGTCTCGGCCACGATGCCTTTAATGGTCTTGCCTCCAGGGCCAATGATGAGGCCGATCTTGTCGGGGTTGATGCGAACGGTCTCGATGCGCGGGGCGTAGGGGCTGAGTTCGGTGCGCGGGGTGGCGAGGATGCTGTTCATGACCTCGAGCACTTTGGTGCGGGCTTCTTTGGCCTCGGCAACGGCTTCGAACATGATCTCATGCGTGATGCCGGGAAGTTTAAGGTCGAGCTGGAAGCCGGTGACGCCCTCGGTGGTTCCACAGAGTTTGAAATCCATGTCGCCGAAGTGATCCTCGCTGCCGATGATGTCGGTGAGCGTGGTGTAGCGCTTGAGGTGGTCGCCATCATACTCGGTGACGAGTCCCACAGAAATACCGCCGACGGGGCGAATGAGCGGCACGCCGGCATCCATGAGGGCGAGCACACCGGCACAGACACTAGCCATCGAGGTGGAGCCGTTGGATTCCATCACTTCGCTCACGACGCGGAGGGCGTAAGGAAAATCCTTCTCGCTTGGGATGACGGGCTCGACCGAACGCTCGGCAAGGGCGCCGTGACCGATCTCGCGGCGGTTCATTCCACCGAAGCGACCGGTTTCTCCGACGCTGAAGGGCGGGAAGTTGTAATGCAGCATGAAGCGCTTGGTGTCTGCGCCACCGCCATAGGAATCGATCATCTGGGCCTCATCGGCGGGAGCGAGAGTCGCGATGCCGAGGGCTTGGGTTTCGCCACGGGCGAAGATCGCGCTGCCGTGAGTGCGGGGCAGTAAGCCGACCTCGCCGGAGAGGGCGCGAATTTCGTGGAGTCCGCGACCATCGCAGCGTTGCTTGCGGTCGAGGATCGAAACGCGGAAGGCTTTTTTCTGAAGGTAGTCGAAGGCTTGGGAGATTTCGAACTTCGAGGCGGATGGGAATTTTTCGAGCACGGCTTTTTCGACTTCCTCGCGGAGTGCGCCGACGGCTTTCGAGCGGTTCACTTTGCCGCTGGTGTAGAGCGCGGCCTCGATGCGGTCGCCGGCGACCGAGTAGGCGATTTCCGAAATGGCGGTGTCCACTTGGAAGAGGGGCACCGAGCGTTTCGGCTTGCCGACGGCGGCAGCGAGATCGCGCTGGGCGGCGACGAGGAGCTTCACGGCCTCGCGGGCGAAATTGAGACCGGCATTGAAGTCGGCCTCGGGAAGTTCCTTGGCTGCGCCTTCGATCATGATGACTTTTTCTCCATCGCCGACATAGACGAGGTCGAAGTCGCTGTGGGCGCGCTCGTCATGCGTGGGGTTGACGACGAATTGGCCGTTGATGCGACCGACGCGCACGGCTCCGACGGGTCCAGCGAACGGAATGTCAGAAACGCACAGGGCGGCGGAGGCGCCGTTGATCGAAAGGATGTCGGGGTCGTTCTGGCCATCGGCGCTCAGGAGGAGTGTGATGATCTGTGTGTCGTATAGGTAGCCCTTCGGAAAGAGCGGGCGCAACGGACGATCGGTCATGCGCGCCGTGAGGATTTCCTTTTCGGAGGGACGGCCCTCGCGTTTGAAATATCCGCCGGGGAGTTTGCCAACGGCGGCGGCTTTTTCTTTGTATTCGACGGTGAGCGGGAAGAAGTCCTGGCCTTCCTTGATGGTAGTGGCCGAGACGGCGGTGACGATGACGATGGTGTCGCCGCAGCGAACGGTTACGGCTCCGTCGGCGAGTTTGGCGAGTTTGCCGGATTCAAAAACGATGGGAGTATTGCCTGCGTGGGCAGTGGATGTATGGGACATGGAATATGTGATAGGTAACGCCGCCGAACGGGCGGACGGGTTTGGGCTGATGTGGAAAGCCCCGGAGATTTCCGGGGCTGTCGGGTTTCTTAGACTTCCGCTTACTTGCGGAGGTCGAGTTTCTCGAGAACCGTCGTGTAGCGTTTGGAGGCCGTGTCCTTGAGATAATCAAGGAGGCTCCTGCGGGTGGCGACGAGTTTGAGCAATCCGCGGCGGGACGAGTGGTCCTTGGCGTTGGTTTTGAGGTGCTCGGTGAGGCTCAGGATGCGTTTCGTGAGGAGCGCGATTTGCACATCGGCGCTACCTGTGTCTTTCGCGTGGAGGCGAAGGCCGTCCACTTCATTTGCTACTGCTGCTTTTGCCATTTTGTCTTTTTTCTAGTTTTGGAAGGGCGGGAAATTGTCACGCGGCTTGGGCCTTGGCAAGATAAAATTTGGTTAAATAGGGACTCGAAAAAATCAGCACAATTAGCGCTGATCAAAACTTCAATTCGACATAGAGGCTTTCGTCATTACGAATTTCCCGATCGAGTTCGGCAAGTTCTGGCAGGGAACCTGATCGGAATTCGCATTTGCGAGCACGCTCAATGGGAAACCCCGCCAATCCGGCGGTGAATTTTAACTCTTCAAAATCATAAATATGCTGATGCCCCCACAATCGGAAGATCTGGTTCACGAGCCAAGCTGGACGGTTTGGGACATTTTGAACGCCCATCCCGTTGAGTCGTTGGATGTGCTCTTTGAAGAATTTCGACTCCGGATCTAAATATCCGCGAATGTATTTCTCCAAATCTGGTGTGCTGACGCGCATGATTCCATTTGGAAGCAACAGGCGCCGCATTTCTTTAAACCACGCCACAGCAATTTGCTGTGGGATGTGCTCAATGAAGTGTTCGGAGTAAATCCAATTAAATGCCTGATTGCCGATTGGGAATGGCTTGGTGGCATCGTATTGCAGATAGAACAAAGAATCATCCACCAAGCAGATTTTTCCCGGTTCGGTGGTATGCCCTCTTTGATCTGCGAGCGTCATCGAGTCGGTATTCAGGCAGGCTGATTTGAGGTTCGCACCAGAGCCGCAATGAAGTCCCTTCAATCCCAATGAAATCATCAAGTCTGATCCATATGGAGGAAAGTGAGGTAGCGGATCGATTTTATTGAATTTCATTGATTTAAATTACTTCTCGTCCAGCGCTGCGACGCCGGGGAGGGCTTTGCCTTCGAGAAGTTCGAGGGAGGCTCCGCCGCCGGTGCTGCAGTGGGTGACTTTGTCGGCGACGCCGAATTTTTTCGCGGCCGTGGCGGTGTCGCCTCCACCCACGATGGTAATCGCGCCATTGGCGGTGGCTTGGGCGACGGCGGCTGCCATCGATTTCGTGCCTTCGGCGAATTTTTCGAATTCAAAGACGCCGGCGGGACCGTTCCAGATGATGGTTTGCGCGCGGGCAATGGCGTCGGCGAAAATTTGGCGAGACTTTGGTCCGCAATCCAATCCCTCCAAGCCGTCGGGGATGCCGGATTTGTCATCCGCTTCGCCGGTGGTGGCGTCGGGGGAGAATTTGTCGGCGGTAATGTAGTCGACAGGCAGGTGGATTTTCACGCCACGGGCTTTGGCTTTTTCCATCAACTCGGCGACGATTTTGGCTCCTTCGGGGTCGAAGAGGCTGTTGCCGATGGGCATGTTTTCGAGGACTTTTTTGAAGGTGTAGGCCATGCCGCCGCCGATGATGATTTCGTCAGCGGTCTCGATGAGGTTGCGGATGAGCGGGATTTTGTCGGCGATTTTCGCGCCGCCGAGTATGGCGAGGAGCGGGCGCTTGGGGTTGTCGAGCACGGCGGAGAAGGCGTCGAGCTCCTTCTGCATGAGGAAGCCGGCGACTTTGGGAAGATCGACTCCGACGACCGAGGAATGGGCGCGGTGGGCGGTGCCGAAGGCGTCGCTGACGAAGACATCGCCGAGTTTGGTGAGGCTGGCGCGGAAGGTTTCGACATCGTGTGGGACGGCCTTGGTGGAGGTGCCGTCTTCGTTTTTGGATTTGCCTTCCTCTTCGATGTGGAAGCGGAGGTTTTCGAGGAGGGTGACTTCGCCGGGCTTCATGTGGGCGCAGGCGGTTTCGACTTCGAGGCCAACACAATCTTCGAGGAAACGGACGGGACGGCCGAGGAGTTCGGAGAGTTTTTCGGCGACGGGTTGGAGGGAGTATTTGGGCACGTGGCTACCATTCGGGCGGCCGAGGTGGCTCATCAGGACAACGGAGGCGCCTTGGTCGAGCGCGTGTTGGATGGTGGGGAGGGCGGCGACGATGCGCTGGGTGTTCGTGATGGCGCCGGTGGCTTTGTCTTGGGGAACATTGAAATCGACGCGGATGAGGACGCGTTTTCCGGAGAGGGAGATGTCTTTGATGGATTTTTTCATAGCGGGTCTTGGGTTGGGTGTTTCAAAAAAATGACCACAGAGTTCACAGAGCGCACCGAGGTTTTAGATGCCTCCGTGTTCTCTGTGTCCTCTGTGGTCAATCAGTAATCGTTTCGTTACTTCGAGATCACGCGGACCATCTCGAGGACTTTGTTCGAGTAGCCCCACTCGTTGTCATACCAGGAGACGAGTTTGACGAAGGTCGGGTCGAGCGCGATGCCGGCCTCGGCGTCGAAGACGGAGGTCTGGGTCTCGCCGCGGAAGTCGGTGCTGACGACCTTGTGGTCGGTGTAGCCGAGGACGCCTTTCATCGGGCCTTCGGAGGCGGCCTTGATGACGGCGCAGATTTCTTCGTAGCTGGCTGGCTTTTCGAGTTCGACGGTGAGGTCAACGACCGAGACATCGGAGGTGGGGACGCGGAACGCCATTCCGGTGAGTTTTTTGTTGAGGGCGGGGATCACCTTGCCCACGGCCTTGGCGGCACCGGTCGAGGACGGGATGATGTTTTCCAAAATACCGCGACCGCCGCGCCAGTCTTTGCTGCTCGGGCCGTCGACGGTTTTTTGGGTTGCTGTGGCGGCGTGAACGGTGGTCATGAGGCCGCGCTTGATGCCGAAGGTGTCATTGATGACCTTTGCGAGCGGGGCGAGGCAGTTCGTGGTGCAGCTGGCATTCGAGATGATCGCTTCGCCGGCGTAGCTGGTGTGGTTCACACCGTAGACGAACATCGGGGTCTCGTCTTTCGACGGGGCCGACATGATGACTTTTTTCGCGCCGGCTTTGATGTGGGCTTCGGCGGTGGCCTTGTCGAGGAAGAGGCCTGTGGATTCGACGACGATGTCGGCGCCGACTTCGTCCCATTTGAGGGTCGAGGGATCCTTCACGGCGGTGAGGCGGATTTTGTTGCCGTTGACGATGAGGTTGGTGCCTTCGACTTTCACATCTCCTTCGAACTTCCCATGAACGGAGTCGTAGGTGAGCATGTAAGCGAGATACTCGGGGTCGAGGAGGTCGTTGATGCCGACGATTTGGATGTCTTTGCTGAAATTTTTGACGGCCGCGCGGAAGACCATGCGTCCGATGCGTCCGAAGCCATTGATGCCAATTTTAACCATGATGTTTTCTGTTTTGTTTTTGAGTTTGAGTTCGGGAGGCGCGCATTTAAATCCGCTCGGCCGCGAAGCGTCAATCGGGGAATCCCCTAGATTTCCCTAGAAAATGAGACGCGATCTCACTTATTGACCCGGGATTTTGAAGAGCGTAGGTTTCGGCACAGAAATTTGAAAAGCACACTCGACAGATTGCAAGTGGGCGCGACCGCGAAAATCGAAGAAGTTTCCACGGCGTGCGACCGGGCCGGGCGAATGGCGGTGCTGGGATTCATCCCTGGCAGGATGGTGAAAGTCACCCGCCACGCGCCGTTGGGCGATCCGATCTCCGTCGAGTTGGACGGGCAGGAAATCAGCCTGCGCCGGTCCGAGGCGGCGATCATTTGCATTAGGGAAATCCAAAATTGAGCACTGCCACATCCAGCCCGCCCGCCACGCCGGGCCGATCCTCCACTGGTCGTCCCCTCGTGGCGCTTGTTGGCAATCCCAACACCGGAAAATCCACGCTTTTCAACCGACTCACAGGCCTGCGCCAGCACATCGCGAACTACCCTGGCATCACGGTCGAAAAAAAATCCGGCCTCTTGCGGCTCGATGGCGGCGATATCGACATTCTTGATTTACCTGGTTGCTACAGCCTCACCGCCGTCTCACGAGACGAGCGGGTGGTGATGGATGTGCTCGGCGGGCGGCAGGGGCTGCAACGACCCGACCTGCTGGTGTTCGTCGTCGATGCGACAAACCTCAAGCGCAACCTCCTCCTCGTCTCACAATGCGCCGAGCTCGGCATTCCCGCGCTCATGGTTCTGAACCAATGTGACGCCGCGAAGCGCAATGGCCTTCGCATCGATGCCGCATTGCTCTCGAAAAGGCTCGGCATTCCGATCATCGAAACCGTCGCCACGCGCGGACGCGGGCTCGAGGATTTGAAAAAAGCCATCCCGGCTGCTCTGGAAAAGCCCTCACTTTTGCCCCGGATCGAATGGCCCGAGTGCGTTCAACACGGCTGCGTGACGCTTTGCAAGGGCCTTCGCGACCTTGGGCAGGGGGAGGTCAGTCAAGCCGAGGCGTTGCGTGTGTTATTCGATAGCGACAGTGCTTTTGCATGCGATGTGCGAGACAAGGTTTGCCTGAAGCAAATGGTGGAAGACGCCCATCGCGAAATTCGTGGCACCGGCCTGAATCCTGGCTCTGCCGAGGCAGTTCTTCACTACCGCCGTCTCGAATCGCTCCTCGATGGCGTGGTCGAGACCAGTGGCCCGGTGGCGCGTTCGCATGATTCCGTCGATGCCCTTCTGCTCCACCGCGTCTGGGGCACGCTGATTTTCCTCGTCGTGATGTATGTGGTCTTCCAGAGCCTCTACTCGTGGGCTGGGCCGTTAATGGACCTGATCGATTCGGCCACCGGAGTGGCGCAGGATTTTGCGCGGCCGCTTTTCGGGGGGATGCCAACACTCGAGAGCCTTGTGTGCGATGGCATCATTGCCGGAGTCGGCGGCGTTCTGATTTTCCTGCCGCAAATTCTGATCCTCTTTTTCTTTATTTCGCTCCTCGAGGACACCGGCTACATGGCACGCGCGGCGTTTCTCGTGGACAAACTTTTCAGTTGGTGCGGGCTCAATGGCCGGAGTTTTGTGCCGCTCCTTTCCAGTTACGCCTGCGCGATTCCCGGCGTGATGGCCGCGCGCACGCTGTCCGATCCCAAAGCCCGCCTGACCACGATTTTGATGGCCCCGTTCATGAGCTGCTCGGCCCGCCTGCCCGTCTACATCCTGCTCATCGGAACCTTCATCGAGCCGGTCTACGGGCCGATCGCAGCGGGATGGGCGTTGTTCGCGATGCACTTCGTCGGCCTCGCGCTCGCACTGCCCCTCGCCTGGGTGCTCAACAAATTTTTCCTCAAGCTCAAGCCCCAGCCGTTCATTCTCGAAATGCCCGCCTACCGCGTGCCGACCCTACGAAACATTTTTCACCGGATGTGGGAGCGGGGCCGCGAATTCGTCGTCCGCGCCGGCACGGTCATCCTCGCTTTTTCAGTCATCATCTGGTCGCTCCTCTACTTCCCGCGCGACCAGGCTCTGGAGGAAAAAACCACGCAGGCCTTCGTCGAACAGGCCGAAGCCAGCACAACGCCGGAAGCAGTCCGTGCCGAACTCGAAAATCCCGAGTCCCAGCTCTCGCTCCGCCTGGCTCACCGCATCGAGTCCGCCCAAATCGAGCAAAGCTATCTCGGCCGTTTCGGCCACGCGGTTCAACCCGTCTTCGCCCCCGCCGGCTTCGACTGGAAAATTACCGTCGGCGTCCTCTCCAGTTTCCCTGCGCGTGAAGTCATCATCGCCACGCTGGGCATTATCTATAACCTCGGTGCCGATGTTTCCGAAGGATCCGAGGATTTGCGCACGGTGCTTGTGAATGAAAAATGGACCTCCGGCGCGCGGCTTGGCCAACCCGTCTACACGCTGCCCGTCGTGGTCGGCATCATGGTCTTCTTCGCCCTTTGCATGCAGTGCGGCGCCACCGTCGCCATCATCGCCCGCGAACTCGATTGGCGCTGGGCCACATTCTCTTTCTTCGCTATGACCGCACTCGCTTGGCTCTCCGCCGTGGTCATCTATCAAATCGGGAGCCGACTCTGACCTTTGCCATGAACATCCTCGAAGCCTCCATCGTCATTTTTCTGATAGCTCTCTCTCTTTCTTTCCTCCTTCGCGGAGTCTGGAAAAAAGCCCGCGCCAACCGCGAGGAGCCCTGCTGCCGCGGCCGATGCGGATGCGCCGTCAGCAAAAAAGCCGCCGCTGCCCGTCGATGAGTTTCGATCTTTCAGGTTGCCACCTCTACGGCATTCTCGACCTCGGTTATGTGGAGCCTGCAAAGGCTGTCGAAACCACCCGCGCCATGCTCGCTGGGGGAGTCCAAATCCTCCAACTCCGCGCCAAAAAACTCCCGCCCCCCGAAATCCTCCCGCTTGCCCAAAACCTCGCCCCGCTCTGTCGCGCCGCCGGGGTTCCCCTTATCCTTAACGACCACCCCGAACTCGTCGGTCCCTCCGGTGCGGATGGAGTGCATATCGGCCAAGACGACCAATCCGTTGCTGAAGCCCGCCGCCTCGTCGGCCCCGGCAAGCTCGTCGGCCTCTCCACCCACAGTCCCGCGCAAGCCCGCGCCGCCTTCGAGCAAAAGCCCGACTACATCGGCTTCGGTCCACTTTTTTCAACCCCCACCAAGCCCGACTACACGCCGATCGGCACCGCCGACATCGCCGAGATCCACCGCGATGCCCCGCTCCCAATTTTCTGCATCGGCGGAATCAAACTCGAAAACCTCCCCCAAATCCTCGCTGTCGGCGCGCAACGCGTCGTCCTCGTTTCAGGAATCCTGCGAGCCGTGGACATTCCCGCCTACTGCTCCGAGTGCCTTCATTTTCTGCGCGAAAAGTTGCCTTAAAAATCGCTTTCAGAGCTTCTTTCAGTTTGCAGCCATTTGACATCCATTATGGATGCGTTATGTATTTCCCATGGCAACGCTGACCTTGAAAGATGTCCCGCCGAAGCTCCACTCGGCTCTTCGCAAACGCGCTGAAAAAAACCGCCGCTCATTGAATCAAGAAGTGCTTTTCTGTCTCGAGCGAATAGCGGGCTTGTCAGGATCTGATGACGAGGAACGCAGGGCTTGGTTGAAGGCGTCAGAGCAGAGCTTGATGGCAACTTGGGACAACTCTGAAGACGATGTTTACAATGAACTGCTCCAGAAATGATGTCGTCCTGCTGCCGATTCCTTTTTCCGATTTGACCAGTTTCAAGGTGCGGCCTGCTGTTGTGATTGGAACGACTCCAAATCATGGAGATTTGTTTTTGGTTTCGATCACATCTCGAATTGATAAAGGAGCTTTTCCGCTCAGGGCGTGGCGGAGTTGCGGATTGAATGTTCCCAGCGCAGTGAAAGGTCAGGTTGCGACCGTCGAATCAAAACTCGTGCGAAAGGTCGTGGGAAAACTCTCTGTTGCGGATATCGAAACTCTCGACCGGCATCTCAGCGAGTGGCTTGAACTTGCGTCCTAGATTTGGGGCCTTCGTCTCCTGCGTGGAAACTGGCGGTGAGGGAGGGATTCGAACCCTCGGTAGCCTTTTGGACTACGGCGCTTTAGCAAAGCGCTGCTTTCGACCACTCAGCCACCTCACCAATTTCAGAGGCCGAAAGATAAACACCAAACGCGCGGGAGGTCAAACGCTCGCTCGCTGGCTTGCACCACGGCGCCGCACCTCTAAAGTGCCGCGATGATTTCGATCCGCGAGGACTTCCATGGAGCCGAGGCCTCGCCGTTTCAGCTCGAGGTGGAGGACATTTTTTCCGAGACCGGTCGCCTTTCCAAAGGGGGAGGATTTGAATACCGCGCCGAGCAACAGCGCATGGCGGGTGCCGTCGCCCGGACCCTGGAAACCGGATCGCATCTGGTGGTCGAGGCCGGCACGGGTGTTGGAAAGTCTCTCGCGTATTTGATTCCAGCCGCGCTCCACGCGATTCGCTCGAAAAAGAAGGCCGTCATTTCCACACACACGATCGCGTTGCAAGAGCAGCTCATGTTCAAAGACATTCCGCTCGTGCAGCAAATCCTCCCCGAGGAGTTCGAGGCGGTGTTGCTGAAAGGCCGCCAGAACTACCTCTGCACGACCCGACTCGCTCGAGCGATCGCGCAGGCGAAAGATTTGTTCACCACGCCCCAGCACGCCGAGCTGGAGCGCATCCGCGAGTGGAGTCTTTCGACAAAGGACGGCTCGCTCAGTGATTTTCTCGAGCAGCCCGATCCGGCGGTGTGGGAAGAGGTGCGGAGCGAACAGCATCTTTGCACGCCGAAGACCTGTGGTCCGGCGAGCGGATGTTACTACCAAAGCCTCCGTCGCCGCGTGGCGAATGCGCGGATGGTGGTGCTGAACCATGCGCTCTTCTTCACGCTTCTCAACGGAGTGGATGATGCCGAGAACCGCACGGGAGGCCTGCTTTTTGCGAACGACTTTGTGGTTTTCGACGAGGCTCACACGATGGAAGAGGTCGCCGCGCGCCACATCGGGATGGAACTTTCCCAGCTCGGACTCCGGCGTTCGATCCAGCGGCTCTACAATCCGCGGAACAAAAAAGGTCTCTTCCAGATTTTGAAAAACGGCCCGGCGTGTCGTGCGGTGTCGGATATCTTGCCGGTCGCTGACGGATTTTTCAGCCAGGTTGCGGCGAAGTGCGAATTCAAGAAAGGCCGGGAATTCCGCATCCGGGAGGCCGGCTTGGCCGATGGGAACGAGGTCTGCGGTGCGCTGGCGCGACTCGGCGAGTTGATTGGCATCGAGGCCGGAAAGTGTCAGGACGAAACGCACACCGCCGAGTTGCAGGATGCCGCCCGCAAGCTCCGCGAGGCGCGCTCGGGGATTGTGGATTTTTTGGAGCTGGAGGATCCGGGGCAGGTCTATTGGGTCGAACAATACGGCCGCGCCGAGCAATTCTGCACGCTGCGCGCCGCGCCGGTGAATCTCGCCGACGCCCTGCGGCGCCTGCTTTTTCGCGAGGGGGCCTGCACCGTTCTCACCAGCGCCACGCTCTCGATTGGAACTCCCGATTTGTCCTACTTCCGCAATCGCGTGGGTGCCGAGGATGTGACGGCGTTGCAAATCGGAAGCCCGTTCGATTACGAGCGGCAGATGTCGCTCCACCTCGTGGAGAAAATGCCCGAGCCGAAGTCGCCCGACTATGAGCCCTCGCTGGCCAAGTGGATTTCGCATTTCACCGGGAAAAGCCAGGCGCGGGCGTTCGTGCTTTTCACGAGCTACCAGACGATGCGCTCGGTCGCGGAGTTGGTGGAGCCGGAGTTCGAGAAGAAAGGCTGGCAGCTCCTCGTGCAAGGTGGCGGGATGCCGACGCAGCGCATGGTCGCGGAGTTTAAGGAAAACCCTCACAGCGTCCTTTTTGGCGTGTCGAGTTTTTGGACAGGTGTCGATGTGCCCGGCGAGGCGCTTTCGAATGTGATCATCACGCGCCTGCCCTTCGCCACACCCGACCACCCGCTCACCGAGGCGCGACTCGAGGCGATCGAGGCCGAGGGCGGGAGGGCGTTTGAGAGCTACTCGCTCCCCGAGGCGATCCTCAAACTTCGCCAAGGCGTCGGCCGTCTGATCCGCAGCAAGTCGGACACCGGCACGATCGTGATCCTCGACAGCCGCATCCTCTCGAAGCCCTACGGTCGCTCGTTTCTCCGTGCGATGCCGAAGTGTCCGGTGGAAATTCATTGAGAGGAACTGCTTGACGAACCCCGACTAGGGCCGAAATTTCCACGCTTCAATGAATCTTTTTGTAAAACCCGGATGTCCTTGGTGCGTCGATGCTGTGAGTTGGCTCGAGAAGCGCGGGTTGGCGTTTCGTGAGATCGATGTTTTTTCCGAGCCGGGAGCTTTTGATCGCATGCGCCAGATTTCCGGCCAAAGTCTCGCGCCCACGCTGGAGCTGGTAGATGGGACCGTGCTGCCGGATTTCGATGTTGCGCAGTTGGAGCGATTCTTGAAGGAACACGGGATTTTATGACATCCGAGATTCTTGTCGTTCTCGGCGTCGGGGTGCTCTCGTTCGCCTTTCGCTCGATTCACCACCAGGTCGCTTTCCGCCTCGGCACTTTTGGGTTGGTGATCACCTCGTTTCTTGCGGGTTGGCTTCTGGGCGGGAGCATGGTGTTGGGCGCGGTCTTCGCTTCCACCTGGTTCCTGCTCCCATGGCTGGAAATCCTCACCCGCGTGCGGCGTTTGCGTTTGCCGATTCATCGTCCGCTTGAAAAATCCCCGCCACCGCCGGCGAGCCGCTTTCCGGGATTAGGCGATCTTTCCGATGAGTTGGAGGCGATTGGTTTCGAACATTCGGATGATGTCAATTGGAGCCATGACGAGATGCGGCAGTTCTACCGACTCCTCTACAATGCCGAGCACCGCACGGCCGCTGCGATCTGCCTCGTCGAGCAGGGGGCGCTTTCTTTTTTCTATGTGACGCTCTCCTCCCGCGCCGCCGATGGCCGGATTTTTATGACCTGGAATTACCCGTTTTCCTACGGCATGCACTTCCTCCCAAACATGGTCGCGAACCGCATCGACGATGACTTGGAGGTTCAAGAACTCGCCACCGCGCACAAGGACTTCCTCGTCAAATCTGAACTCGCTGGCGCCGATCTCGCCGAGCGCGAACTCCACGATCTTCGTCCGGAATTTGAAAAAGACCTTCGCCTCCAAATCGAGCACAACCTCGCCCGAGGCATTCTCACACGCGATGGCGAGGAACTGATCCGCTACTCGGTGCGTGGTTGGTTTTTTCTGTGGGGGCAATTCCTGCGGGAGTTTGTGAAGTTCAGCTGAGGGGAATGAATATTCGGACGCTTCTTCTTTTAGTCGCCATCACGCTCGTCTCGGTAGGGGTCTGGCTCAAAATTGTGGAGCGCCGGGAAATCCTCCGAATGGTCGAGGAGCGGCGCCGCTTGATTCCGAAGTTTGATCCCAATGCTGTTGCCGAGGTTTTGGTAAAAACCAATTCCGACACGGCGACGCTTCGGAAGACCCCGTCGGGTTGGGTGCTGATTGAATCCGGCAGCCAGCCTGCCAGCCTCGCGGCGATCGGTGACCTCGTTCAGCGACTTCGCGGTTTCGAATCCCGGGAAAATATCGCGGTATCGCCTGCGCAGTTTGCTTCCTTCGAGCTTCTCGAGCCGGATGGAAAAGTGGAAGGAGCGGGAACGCTTGTGTCGCTGAAAGACCAGAATGGCGTCGTCCTTGCCTCCGTCGTGGTAGGCAAAACCTCCTTCAGCCCGCCCGATCTCGTCTCGCAATTTCCTCCCAAGCCGAATGGCCGGTTTATCGTGGTCCCGGGATCACCGGGCCCTGTCCGATTGGCTGCCGAGGGTTTCGAAAAACTCAGCGCGAAGCCCGAGGCTTGGCTGGATCGCCCGTAATTTTGTAGGGCAGGCGTCCCGCCTGCCATTGAAATGAACACTCGCAGGCGGGACGCCTGCGCTACATTTTTCAGAGCGATTCGGGGGCGTTCAAAAACTCGCCAATCCGCTTGAGCAAACGCCCGGCAGCCCCGCCGTCCAGCACGCGGTGGTCGAAGCTCAAGGTGAACATCGCCTCCACAACAGGAACGAAATCTTCGAGCACTGGATCCCAGTTTGGAACGGTGCGGCCGACGCCCATGCCGAGGACGAGGGTTTGCTCCGGAAGAGGAATTGGCGTGGCAAAGGTGAGGCCGAAAGTGCCGTAGTTCGTCACTGTGGCGATGGAATTTCCCGTATCCGATGGTCCCAAGCGGCGCTGGCGGGCAAGTTCCACAAGGCGGTGGTAGCGCGAGGCAAGTTCTCCGAGATCATATTGGTCGGCATTCCGAATCACGGGCACGAGCACACCATCCTCGGCTTCCACTGCAAATCCGATGTCCACCGATGGCGGGTGGATAATGCTCTCGCCGATCAGTCGGCCGGCTGGAGCGCTATTCTCGGCAAGGGCGAGGGCCAGGGCGCGAAGGGCATAGAGGGCCGGGCCGGGCTTGGCGGGATGCGATTTGCGGTGGGCGAGAAGTTTGTCGAGTTGGACGGGGGTGCCGACGGTTGCAAGCGGACGGGTGCAACTGCGGATCATCGCGTCGGCCACGGCTTTTCGCATCGGCGAGGCGGGCGTGATTTTATTTTTCTCAATGCTCTCCAGGAAGCGCTCGAGGTCTTCGATGGTGACGCGGCCGCCGGCTCCGCTGCCGGCAATTCCCGAAAGGTCGGAGGCGCGGAGGCCGAGTTCGACCATGCGGGCTTTCATGCGAGGCGACATGTAGGTCACGCCTCCCGCGTGGGCGGGAACGGGCAAGCCGCCGGGCACGGTAGGTTCTACTTTTTGCGGGGGAGGGGAGTGATTTTCGACTCGTTTCTTGGGAGGCTTGCGGCCCGGTTTTTCCACCTCATCGAGTCCGAGGCGCTTGGCTTCCTCGGCACTGATTTCGATTTGGCCGAGGATTGCGCCGACGGGATAGCTGGTGCCGATCTCGGCGGTGAGTTCTTTGATCGTGCCGGAGCAGGGGGCGGTGACAGCCATGACGGCTTTGTTGGTTTCCACCTCGATCAAGTCGGTGTCGGCTTGAACCGTTTCGCCGGCTTTTAAAAGAATGCGGACGATGGTCGCTTCGGCGATCGATTCGCCGAGTTGGGGCATTTGAATGGGAACTTGAGCCATGGTCAGAGGTCGAGAAGGCGCCGCGCGGCGGCGGCGATGGTGGAGGCGGTCGGGCGGTGGACCGACCAGAGATCAGGGTGGTAGGGAACCGGCGTGTCCTTGGCATTCACACGCATCGGTGCGGCATCGAGCAGACCGAAGCCTTCGGTGGTGACGCGCGAAACGACCTCGGCGGAAACGCCGCCCCAAGGCCATTCCTCGCTCACAACGAGCAAGCGCCCGGTGCGTGCGACGGAGGCAAGAACCGTGTCGGTGTCGAGGGGTTTGATGCTGCGGAGATCAACGATTTCAAGTTGGTATCCGTCCTCGGCGAGTTCGCTCGCAGCGGCGAGGGATTCATGGAGCATCGCGCCGTGGGTGACCACCGTGGCATCGCGCCCGGTGCGGGCGATGCGGGCTTTTCCGATTGGCAAGGAGGTTTCGGGGAGGCTTTCGGCTTTGAGATGGTAGTAGAGAAACTTGTGCTCGCAAAAAACAACGGGGTCATCGAGGGCCACCGCTTCGAGGA
Source organism: Verrucomicrobiota bacterium (assembly GCA_026398255.1). Lineage (GTDB taxonomy): Bacteria > Verrucomicrobiota > Verrucomicrobiia > Chthoniobacterales > Terrimicrobiaceae > UBA967. The sequence goes on along the minus strand of JAPLTG010000015.1, from coordinate 151,562 downwards.
GCATCGTGTAGGCATCCTCCACCGTGGCGGGAGTGACGACGACGAGCCCGGGCCAGTGCGCGTAGATGGCTTCGAGACTTTGGCTGTGGAACGGACCGCCGCCGGAAGTGCCGCCGGAGGGCAGGCGCACGACGATGGGGCAGGGGACGCCCGTGCGGTAAAAGAGGGTTCCGGCGTGGTTGACGATCTGGTTCAGCCCGCAGGTGGAGAAATCGGCAAATTGCATTTCCACGATCGGGCGAGCGCCTTCGATGGCGGCTCCAATGGCCATTCCCACAATGGCGTCTTCGCTCAGCGGGGCGTCCAGCACGCGACCGGGAAATTCAGCGGCGAGATTTTTAGTGGCCTTGAATGCCCCGCCGAAATTTCCGATATCCTGACCGTAAAGAAAAACCCGTGGGTCGGTGGCGAGCGCCTTTTGTTGCGCCAGGCGGATGGCTTCAAGGTAGGTGATCATACGGCGGCGAATTGCTCCCGGTATTCGGAGCGCGAGAGGGCGGCCCAGTCGTCCTCCTCGGCATCTGGTGAGGGTTCGCGGCGCACACGGTCGGCCGTGGTGTTGACCTCCTGCTCGGCCTCGCGGCGCCATTCAGTGAGGTCTTCGGTGGTCTTCCATTCTTGGTCGACGATGTATTTTTCGGCAACGAGCAGGCAGTCGGCACCGACGGCGGTTTTTTTCAGATTCTTGTCGAGATAAGAAAAGTCATCGTGCTCACCGTGGCCGACGAGTCGGAGGAGGCTCGCGACGACGAGTTGGGGTCCACCACCTTCGCGCGCCGATTGGACGGCCTTGCGGAGCGTCTGGAGGCAATCAAGTAAATCGGTGCCATCGGCCTTGTGCCCCGCGACGCCGTAGCCGGCGGCCTTGTCGAGCAGGTCGGCGCAGGCGTATTGGCGAGAGTTCGGCGTGGAGTAGGCATACTGGTTGTTGGCCACCACGACGACGAGTGGGAGTTTATCCACGGCGGCGGCGTTGAGCCCTTCGTGAAAAGCGCCGGTGGAGGTGCCGCCATCGCCGAGGCAGGTGGCGCCGACGACGCCGGATTCGCCACGCAGACGGCGGGCGAGAAGCCCTCCCGCAACAGCTGGAACCATCGCACCAAGGTGGCTGATCATCGCATAGTAGCCTTCACGCGGTCGGCCGCGGTGGATGTTGCCGTCGCGGCCGCGCATCGAGCCGAGCTGCGAACCAAGATAGGTGCGGAGGGTGTCGAGCACGGTATCGCCAAAAGCGAGGCGTCCCGCTTGGTCCCGGATGAGCGGAGCAAAAATGTCGCCCTTGCGGAGATGGATGCCCGTGGCGGTGCTGAGGGCTTCCTGGCCACGACCAAGGAAGACCCCACCCTTGATCATTCCGGCGCGATAAAGGCTCGCGAGTTTTTCCTCCAACACTCGCGACAGAAGCATCACACGGTAGGCCTTGAGGTAATCGGACTCAGTGACGGGCGCGATCGTCTTCGACATGTGGCTTTGTTTATAGAGGCAACCCGCCGCGCCCTGCAAAGCATTCCTTCCTCTCCTTCCGACAGAGCGCGAGGCGAGGCTTTGTTAAAGCGTCGCGAGGATTTGGTTGAAGGTCGCGCTCGGGCGGAGGGCGGCGGCGGCTTTGGTGTCGTCGGGCAGGTAGTAGCCGCCGACATCGGTGGGCTTGCCTTGGACGGCGGCGAGTTCGGCGACGATTTTGCTCTCGTTTTCGGAAAGTGCCTTGGCGATGGGCGTGAAGGTATTTTTCAACTCCGCATCCTTATCCTGCGCGGCAAGGGCTTGGGCCCAATAGAGCGCGAGGTAGAAATGGCTGCCTCGGTTGTCGAGTCCGCCGACCTTGCGGGAAGGCGAGCGATCGTGCTCAAGAAGTTGGCCGGTGGCGGCGTCGAGCGTGTCGGCGAGGACCTTGGCACGGGCGTGGGATTGGGTGTCGGCGAGGTGCTCGAACGACGCGGCGAGGGCGAAAAATTCGCCGAGCGAGTCCCAGCGCAGGTAGTTTTCTTCGAGGAATTGCTGCACATGCTTTGGCGCGGATCCGCCGGCGCCGGTTTCAAAGAGCCCGCCTCCATTCATCAGCGGAACGATCGAGAGCATTTTCGCACTCGTGCCGACTTCCAGGATCGGGAAGAGATCGGTGAGGTAATCGCGAAGAACATTGCCGGTGACAGAGATCGTGTCTTGGCCCTTGGCGAGGCGTTCGACGCTGAATCGGCAGGCTTCGGCGGGCGGCAGGATGCGGATGTCGAGCCCGGCGGTGTCGTGGTCCTTGAGGTAGGTTTCGACCTTCGCGATGAGTTGGGCGTCGTGGGCGCGCTTGGCATCGAGCCAGAAAATGGCGGGCACGCCGGTGGCGCGGGCTCGGCGGACGGCGAGTTTCACCCAGTCCTGGACGGAGGCGTCTTTGGTCTGGCAAGCGCGCCAGATATCTCCGGTTTCGACCTGGTGCTCGAGGAGCGTTTTGCCATCGGCATCCACGATCCGCACGGTGCCATCGGCAGGAACTTGGAAGGTTTTGTTGTGCGAACCGTATTCCTCGGCGGCTTTGGCCATGAGGCCGACATTCGGCACGGAGCCCATGGTCTTGGGATCGAGCGCGCCATTTTCGCGGCAAAAATCAATCACGGCCTGGTAAACCGACGCGTAGCAACTGTCGGGAATCACCGCGAGGGTGTCCTGTGACTTGCCCTCGGCATTCCACATCTTGCCGCCATCGCGGATCATGGGGGGCATCGAGGCGTCGATGATCACATCGCTCGGCACATGGAGGTTCGTGATGCCTTTATCGGAATTGACCATCGCGAGGGCTGGGCGTGCGGCGAGGGTGGTCTTGAGGTCACTTTCGATCGCGGCTTTTTCGTCGGCGGGGAGTTTTTCGATCTTCGCGAGCAGGTCGCCGAGGCCGTTGTTAAAATCCACGCCCAGCTTGTCGATCGCGGTGGCGTGGCGCGTGACGAACTCGCCGAGAAAAACCTTTACGGCATGGCCGAAAAGAATCGGGTCTGAGACCTTCATCATCGTCGCTTTGAGGTGGAGCGAGAAAAGAACGCCTGCCTCCTGAGCGGCGGCGATTTGCTTGGCGAGAAATGCCTGGAGCGCCTTGCGGGACATGAAGGTCGCATCCAAAACCTCGCCGGCCAGCAATTTTAGATCGCTCTTCCAAGCCGCCAACTCCCCACCATCGGCAGGGAGGAATTCTATGCGGGCGGTCGTCGCGGCAGAAAGGGTGGTGGATTTTTCGTTCGAGAAAAAGTCGTCGCGTCCCATCGTCGCCACGCGGGTCTTCGAGTCTTTCGACCACGGAGCCATTTTGTGCGGGTGCTTGCGGGCGTAGTCCTTCACGGCCTTTGGCGCGCGGCGGTCGGAATTTCCCTCGCGCAGGACGGGATTCACGGCGCTGCCTTTTACTTTGTCGTAGCGGGCCTTGGCGTCCTTCTCGGCATCATTGGCTGGAGCCTCGGGGTAGTCGGGAACGGCAAATCCTCGCGCCTGCAACTCAGCGATCGCCGCCTTCAATTGCGGAATCGACGCGCTGATGTTCGGGAGTTTGATGATGTTCGCCTTGGGCTGGAGCGTGAGCGCGCCGAGTTCTGCGAGGGCGTCGGAGGTTTTTTGATTTTCCGGCAAGCGGTCGGCGAAAACCGCCAGAATGCGACCCGCCAGCGAGATGTCGCGGAGTTCCACAGAAATCCCGGCGTGTTTGGAAAAAGCCTGAATGATGGGGAGAAGCGAGTAGGTGGCCAGCAAAGGGGCTTCGTCTGTCTTGGTGTAGAGAATAGTGGATGGCTTGGACATGGGCGAAAAAGGTGATGTTTTTAAAGGGATTCCTGCTGGGGGTCAAAGCAAACCATCGGCGCGCTAAAGTTCGGCAGAGGGGAAATGGTCTCGATGCAAAAAAGCTTTGCCCCGGGCCAGCGTGACAACTAATGTTATTCCATGATCGCACAAACCAAGGTTCGTAAAATCGGCAATTCGCTCGGGGTGGTTCTTCCGAAGGAGGCGCTGCAGCAACTCAAGGCCGAGGAGGGGACGATTCTTTATTTCACGGAGTCGCCCGAGTGTGCGTTGCGAATCACGCCGGAGCGACCGGGGTTTAAGGAGTTCATGGAGATCGCCGAGAAAGGTATGCGGAAATACCGAAACACGCTTCGAGAACTCGCGAAATGAACGAACCGAATTGGGTTGATCGACAGGTCTTGATTGCGATCCAAAGCGAGTTGCTAAACCGCTTCGGCGGCTTGGCTGGGATTCGTGACGAAGGGTTGTTAGATTCCGCTATTAACAAGCCGAAAAACCTTATCGCCTATGGACAGCCAACCGTCTTCGAACTCGCGGCGTCGTATGCGACGGGTCTAGTTAAAAACCACCCGTTCCTTGATGGAAACAAGCGGATCGGATTCATGGCAGCCTATGTTTTTCTGGGCGCCAATGGCTGGAGTCTTGAAGCCACCGAGGAGGAGGCCGTATTAGAAACCCTCGAGCTGGCGGCGGGGGAACGCACCGAGGCGGATTATGCTGCGTGGCTGGCCCGAAATTCGGTGGAGAGTTAGCCGCTCGCGCCGCGGAATGGCTGCGATGGCGCGGGGAGGGGGCGGAATTCCCAGGGCGATTATTTTTGATAAAGGAATGGTATTGCCACAGGGAAAAATCGCGTTAGCCTTTGCACCCTTTTCCAAATGAAGCCAGAAATTCATCCCGACTATCAAGAAACCGTGATCGTTTGCGCCTGCGGGGCGACTTACAAAACGCGCTCGACCAAGCAGAACATCAAGCTCGGCATTTGTGCGGCTTGCCATCCATTTTTCACCGGCGAGCAGAAATTCGTCGATACCGCCGGACGCGTGGACAAGTTCCAGAAACGCTACGGCACCGTGCGCGCTCCTCGCGCCGCGAAGAAGCTCTAGAGCGACAAGGAAGTTTTTCAAACGGTAAACGGGATCAACGCCCGTTTACCGTTTTTATTTCGTTATGGATTTTGAACCGATGGTGGAGCGGAAGCGTCGGCGCTTCGAAGAGCTTGAAAGCGAGATCGCCTCACCCGGACTTTTCGATAATCCCACGCATGCCCGCGAGGTTCTGCGGGAGCACGGGACAACGAAGGATTTGCTCGCGCAATGGGAAGCATTTTCCAAGGCCCGGCGGGAGCTGACTGAGAATCGCGAGTTGGCTGACTCGGGAGACAAGGAATTTGCCGAGATGGCTCGCGAGGAAATTTTGCGGATCGAGGCCGAGTTGCCGGGGCTCGAGAGGGCGGTGCAAATCGCCTTGCTGCCGCCCGAACCGGATGAGGACCGCGATGCGATCATGGAAATTCGGGCCGGCACGGGGGGCACGGAGGCGGCGCTGTTCGCAGCGGATCTTTTTCGCATGTATTCGCGCTACGCGGAGTCGCTGGGGCTGAAGATCGAGCCGATGGAATCGAGCTTGGCCGATCTCGGAGGGTTTCGCGAAGTGGTCTTTCGCATTTCTGGCGACGCGGTTTTTCGGCGCTTTCGCTACGAGAGCGGAGTCCATCGCGTTCAACGCGTTCCTGCCACCGAGGCGCAGGGCCGCATCCACACTTCCACGGCGACCGTGGCAGTGATGCCCGAGGCTGAGGAAGTGGATATCGAAATCAAGCCCGAGGATTTGCGGATCGAGGTCTGCCGGGCGGGAGGGCCGGGAGGGCAGGGTGTGAACACGACCGACTCGGCCGTGCAAGTCATGCACATTCCCACGGGCCGCATCGTGCGTTGCCAAGATGGGCGCAGTCAGCAGAAGAACAAAGAGGCCGCCCTCAAAATCATGCGCGCCCGCCTGCTCGAGGACAAACGCCGCGAGGAGGAGGAGAAATATTCCGCCCATCGGCGCAGCCTCATCGGCGGCGGGGGACGCGAGGAAAAAATCCGCACCTACAATTTCGCTGAGAACCGCGTGACCGACCATCGGATCAAGCTCTCGCTTTACTCGCTCGATCGAGTCCTGGAGGGCAATTTGGCGGAGTTGACCGATGCGCTTCAAGCGAGTGACATCGAACAACGCCTCAAGGATTCAGGGATCTCGTGAGCTTTTGTTTCACTGATTTTCGTGAGCACAAATGGCTTGCCCGCTCCCTCCGCGCGAGCCATCGTCCGCTCGCCTCCGGGGCCTAGTTATGAGTCAAGAAAATCAACCCCAAAACCTTTCCGGTCTGGAAATGGATTTGCTGAAAAGCTTTCAACCCTCCTGGGTGAAGGAATCCTCGAGTCCACAAAAAATCTCTCGGTTTTCCGAGGATGGTCCAGGCTCGCGGCAGGATGACCGTTTCTCTGGTGGCGGGGATGACTCCGATTTTCGCCATCATCGCAAGCCCCCGAAGACCCAGCGTCTCCAGCGTCCTCATGGCAGCGACAATCGACACAAGCCCCAGCGCTCCAGCGGTGATCGCCCTCAAGGCTTTGCCGGAAAAAAACCGCCGTTCCGCAAAGACGGTGCGCCCGCTGGCCGACAAGATCGTCAGCCCTCCGAGCCAGAGCGGCGCGTTCCTGAGCTCCAAGGCTGGGAAATCCAATTTCATCCGGAGCCGCGTGGTGTCGAGGGTTTGATCAAGCAGATCAAGACGACCGCGAAGGCTTACGCACTCTTTGAACTCGCCCGTCTCGTTCTCGAGAAATCCCCGCGCTACCTGATCGAGTTCCGCCGCAAGGACGGCCCCGCCTTTTTCCAATGCGCGAAGGACGGCACGCTGTGGCTGAACCGCACTGATGCGGCGAAATGGATTCTCCAATCGCATCTCGATTCCTTCTACCGGCGCGAAAGCATCGAGGTCGAGGCGCCGAAGGGCCAGTATCCCGTCATCGCCCAATGCGGCATGAGCGGGGTTTTCCTCGGCCCGCCGAACCATCACGACTACCAGATGTGCATTCGCCGGATTCACTCCGAGAGATACGCGAATGTGCCGTTCGACATTTACAAGACCCGCATCCGCATGCTCCGCGACGAGGAGTCGATCAATAAATGGAAGCAGGAGCAGAGCACGCGTGAGGTTTTCCATCCACTCGCCGCACCCGAAAGCGCCGAGACTCCCGCGCTCGCGAATCTTGCCGAGGTTGAAGGGCATTTTCTGAAAAACCTCGCCGATGGGGAGATTTTGGAACCCGGAGAAAATTTCACCATTCCCGGCTCGGCGGCGGTGAACGACTCCGCACCTGCCGTGATCGAATTCACACGCCGCGAACTCGACAACCTCATCCGCTTCCCCCTGCCCGTTGCACACCTGCTCGGGCAGGAATTCAACAAAGCCGGATTCCAGATTTTCAAGGCCCACGAAAATATCACCTATGTCTCGGTCGCGCGTCCCCGGCCGCTCGACCGCGTCGCGAGCCCCGTCTCAGCCAGCCTCTCGGCCATCCTCGATTATCTTGAGAGCCATCCCACCGAGCCCCGCGCCAAGCAATGGCAGGCGCTGCTGGCCCAAGTCGTCGTCCCCGAGGAGGCAGAACCCGCCGCGCGCGAGACGGCGTTGTTGAGGGATTTTTATTGGCTTCTCCACCAAGGCCATGTTGTGGACTACGCCGCGAAGGGTCTCGAAATCCCGCGCCGCCAGCCCGCCAAGCCCCCAACTCCGCCAAAGCCGAAATCCAAGCCCGCCGCAGCCGTCGTGGAGCCTCCAGCCCCTCCCGCTGAAGCCCAGCTGCCGCCGCCTGCCGATTCTCCAGCAACCGAAAATCCTCTTCCACAGACCGGCGAATAGGATTTTGCGAGGTTGGTTTTAGTGGGTTGCAAAGATTTTTGATTGCAGATGAAAAAAACCAGAGCCATCTTCCAGACCATTACCCCGTTCAAGAACATGATGAATTATCGTCTCCTGTTAATCCCCCAGCTTTTCATAGCGCTTCTTCTGACACCGCTGAGCGTCACCGGAGTCCTTGCCCAAGACGCCGATTCCGGCCAAGCCGAAGAAGGCACCACCTCCGACAGCAAGCCCGGCATCACCGTCATCGTCGATGCCGTTGGAGCGGTTCAAATCATCGAAAAGCCCGGAGCCGCCCCGCGCCCTGCCACAAAAGGCGATCAAATCCCGGTTGAGGGGACTGTGGTTACTGGGGCGGATGGTCGAGCGGATCTTGCCCTTTCGAATGGGGCATTTTTTCAAATCCTCGAAAACTCGAAATTCTCAATAGAGTCATTCGAGCAAAGCCCTTTTGAGGTTGTTTTCGCGGATGGAGCCTTGATCAACAAAAAAGATGTGGAGGAATACAAAGTGGCAGAAACGGTCATGCCAAATCTCGAAGCCACCAACGACTCTTGGAATTCGCTACCCTCCGAACCTTCCACATCCAAAACCAGTTTGAAGCTGGACTATGGAGCAATGATCGGAGAGTCAAAAAAACTCAAACAGGGATCGGTAATGCAAATCTCCACACCGGTCGGTTCGGCGGGAATCAGAGGAACCGTATGGAGTTTTTCACAGAAGCCAGTGGGCGGCAAAGATTCTAATCAATTTCAAGGTTCTTTGGCGGTTGCCGAGGGACGAGTTGATTTTTTAAGCCCCGACAATTCCCGCAGCGTGCAGGTCAAGTCGGGATTCAGCACAAATATCCAAGCAACAATGCAATCTGGCGGTGAATTGAAATATGATTCCTTTAATTCGAATGTAATGACTCCAGAAGGAAAAGAAATGCTCTTAACTGCCACAGAGGAGGTTGCTGGCCAGCAGTCGGCCTTTACGGCCGCGCAAGGCAGTCCGCAGGTTCTGCTTAATGTTTTGAAGACTGTTGACAATGTGGACCCCAATAATCCGCAAGCTGTTGCCGATGCTGCCCTATCGGCTATGGGCACCGAACCTGCGATCGCTAGGCAGGTATCACAAGTTGTATCTGCATTTGCTGTTACACAATCCAATGATTCCGAATTAGAAGGGGTAATATCCGAACTCACCTCGGCACTTTGCACTCAATCTCCTAATTTGGCCGCAGATGTTGCCGCTGGCATCGTGGCCACTTCGGCAACAGTGGCAGAAGATCCCCCGAATTTATGACAATTGCCCCGATGGAATCATATCGTCTTAAGTCTCGCGCCCGCTTTTATGCGATACTTATAACACTGGGGCTCTTTTTTTTATCCGATGTGCCTCATTCTTCGGCTCAACAAGGAAATAGAGCCCCTAAGCGAAAGGTATCTCTAGCGACCGCTCAAAAGGTTGCAAGAACCGCCGTATCGACAGCTGTGACATCAGCCCCGTCTCAAGTCGGGGCGATCACGGCCGCGTCTGTCAATGCTGCTATTAAGTCGGGATCTGCAAGAAGTGCCACTGGAATTGCTGGAGCCGCTGTCGGTGGAGCGATTACCGCTCTTCCTGCTCAAGCCAATTTAATTACTTCTACCGCCCTCAACACGGCTATCAGTTCCAATGCAAGAAGGGGACTAACACAAAGAGTAGTTGCCGCTATAGCCAACGCCGCTGTCGTCAATGCAGCCTTTGCCGCGATTGCCAACGGGGGCGATCGCCAAGCCGCCGAGCAAGCTGCGGCCGAGGTCGCTACAATTATCAGCGAAACCACCGTCAACACAAGATTTTCCAATATAGTTTCCAACATCACGTCGACTTCCTCCATCCAACAAGCCATCACCCAAGCCCAAGCCATCTTCGATAGTGGCGGAACGCCAAATACCGATGGGTCTCCTGGCGCAGGTGGCGCTGAGTCCTCTGGAGATACAACTTCAAAAACGCAGGTTGATACGCCGAAACCTGTTCTCCCAAATCAACCTCCACCTCCGACACAAGCCACGCCAAGTCCGTCACCAAGTCCGTCACCAAGTCCGTCACCAAGTCCCGAGCCAAGTCCCGAGCCAAGTCCCGAACCAAGTCCCGAGCCAAGCCCGGAACCGAGCCCATCGCCTTCGCCGACTCCATCACCGAGTCCGTCGCCTGAACCAAGTCCCGAGCCAAGCCCATCGCCTTCGCCGACTCCATCACCAAGTCCGTCGCCTGAACCAAGCCCGGAGCCAAGCCCGGAGCCAAGCCCATCGCCTTCGCCGACTCCATCACCGAGTCCGTCGCCAGAACCAAGTCCCGAGCCAAGTCCAGAACCGAGCCCGTCGCCTGAACCAAGTCCGAGCCCTACGCCTACGCCTACGCCTACGCCTACGCCTACTCCATCACCGAATCCTAGTAATCTTTAAGCCCCGGTTTTTTGTAAGGATTTTCTAACGGCTTCCTCGAAAAAGGCCGCTTGTGGCGATGCCGACAGCGGCTAGCCACATCAAGTTTTTAGCTGAATTAATCCAAAACAACGGATTTTCCAGAGGATTGACGGAAAAGCTCTTGATGAACTCCGAGTAATTCAACGGATATACGATTTGGCCGAGGAGCAGGCTGGAGACGAGCAAAAGCATCACGGCGATCCATTTCGTTCTGGAGAGCCAAGCCGCTGGAGCAAAAGGCAAAAGGGAGAGCGCCCACCAAGTGTATTGCGGAGCCATGAGTTTTCCGAGGCCGACAAAGACTCCCATGAGCACAAAAAGATCGCCGGCATTTGGATAACCCACGCCGCGTTGTTTTCGGAGAATCAGACCTATCACCCCCAACGCGATTGGAAACCAGATCCAAGTGATGGCGGTTGTCGCAATTCCCCCCAAGTCCGAATCAAAGCCGTGAATGCCATTTCGGGGAGCCATCCTCAGCGGGATATCCAGAAAATTTTGGAGAATCGGAACGAAGCTTCCCAACGAGCCGTCGATCCCGAAAGGCTTGTTGATGTGAAACCTAATGGCTGACATCAACTCCTGGCTTTGGGCTCCAAAAATCAGCAACGAAAAAGTCATCCCGAAGAGGCCCAAGCCCCATGCAAACATCGAACTGATGCCTTTCCGGATTTTCCCGGACATCCATGCGCCGAAGAGCAAGAGGGGAGCCAGAAGAATGGGGTAAATCTTGGTCGCCATGGCCAATCCCATGAAAAATCCGCAGGAGTTCAAGTGCCCCCTTCGCCAGAAAAGCCAGCCCGTTAAAACCAAAAGCGAAACCAAAAGTTCAAACCGATACAGAAGAATAGGTCCGGTCGCCGCAGCCAAAATCATGAGCAACCACGGCGTGTGCTTTTCGCCAAAAACGGCGGCGAGAAGAATATGAAGGCAGAGAAGGATGGCATTTGTGGTCAGAAGGGCGAGGCGGAAGTCGTCGAATTTGCGCGGGTCCTCCAAGCCGCAGGCCGTCGCGACAAAAAACCACAGGGCTCCGGGTTGATACTCGTTGGTTCCGGAGTGAGCCCATGAGGAATGTTCCAAAAACGAGACCGCGCGCGTTTGGAAAACGACTGGGTCGATTTGTAAATGCCCCAGCCAGCGAGGATCGGAGGCCCTGGTCCAGAGAAGCAGCACGAGCGCAGAAGTGCAAAAGATCAAGGCGATCCAAAAAAAATCGCGCTCGCGGGTCGCGGATTTCATGACGGGTGATTCATTCACGATTTCTTTGAGTTCTGGTGCCGAATCAAACTCCGATATCCTCGTTCCAGAGCTCGGGCTTGGTTTTAATGAAATCCTCCATCATGGCGATGCATTCGGGGTTTTGGCGGATTTCAAGTTCGAGGCCCTGCTCGCGGAGGTGGGATTCGGGGCCTTGGAAGGTTTTGTTTTCGCCGATGACGACTTTCGGGATGCCGTAGAGTTGGATCGCGCCGCTGCACATCGGGCAGGGGGAGAGGGTGGAGTAGATGGTGCAACAGCGGTAAACGGCCGCGGGGAGCCGGCCGGCGTTTTCGAGGCAGTTCATCTCGGCGTGGTGGATCACGCTGCCATCCTGCACGCGGCGGTTGTGTCCGCGTCCAATGATTTGTCCGTCGACCACGAGCACGGAGCCGATGGGAATGCCGCCTTCGGCGAGGCCTTGGCGGGCCTCTTCAATGGCGGCCTGGAGAAAAGGGTCGGGATCGATCACAAGGGGGCATCAGGTTTGGAGATAGACGACATGCGTTTGGAGGAATTCGTGGAGGCCGTGTTTTCCGTCGGCGCCGCCGATGCCGGATTTTCGCCAACCGGCGTGGTAGCCCTGCATGGCCTCGAAATTCTCGCGGTTGATGTAGGTCTCGCCGAAGTGAATTTCGCGGCAGGCTTTCATCGCGGAGTTGAGGTCTCGTGTGTAGATCGAGGAGGTGAGGCCGTATTCCGAGTCATTCGCCAGCGCGACGGCTTCCTCGAGGCTGGAAATGGAGACCACCGGCGCGACGGGGCCGAAGATTTCGCGCTGGATGATGTCCATGTCGTGACGGCAACCGGCGAGGACGGTGGGTTGGTAAAAATGCCCGCCGGGCGAGACATCGGCGCGGGTTCCTCCGGTGACTACCTGCGCGCCTTGGGTGACGGCGCCGCGAACGAGCGCGTCCACTTTGTCGAAGCCGACCTTGTTGATGAGCGGGCCGTAATCCACGCCGGGATCGGCGAGGGGATTGCCGCAACGCGCGGAGGACATGGCGGCGGCGAGCTTTTCGGTGAACTCGGCGGCGACTTTCTCGTGGACATAAACGCGCTCGGCGCAGTTGCAGACTTGGCCGCTGTTGATGAGGCGCGAGCTTTTGACGGCGTTCACGGCGAGGTCGATATCGGCATCGGCGAGCACGATGGCGGGGGCCTTGCCGCCGAGTTCGAGGTTCACCTTGGTGATGTTTTTCGCGGCGGAGGCCATGATGCGCGAGCCGGTGGCCACGCTGCCGGTGAAGCTGATGAGGCCGATGCGGGGGCTCTCGGCGAGGGCCTGTCCGACACCGGCGCCTCGGCCGGAGAGGATGTTGATGAGGCCGGGCGGTAGGTCGGTCTGGCTCAGAATCTGGGCAAACTCAAAGGCATTGTTCGGTGTTTCCTCGCTGGATTTGATCACGATGGCATTCCCGCAAACGAGAGCCGGGGCCATTTTTCTGGCGATGAGAAAGAACGGGAAATTCCACGGCAGAATGCCCCCCACGACACCGATCGGCTCGCGGAAGAGAAAGATGGTCTCGCCGGCCCGGTCGCTCGGGATGATCTCGCCTTCGATGCGCCGCGCCCACTCGGCCATGTAGTCGATGTAGTCGGCGGTGAAATTCACCTCCACCTCGGCGAGGCCAAGCGTTTTGCCCTGTTCCTCGACGATGACTTGCGCGAGCGGCTTCACATTTTCACGGAGCTTGGCCGAGATTTGCCGGAGGAGGTTGGCGCGCTCGATGGCGGGGCGCTTCGCCCAAGCGGGCTGCGCGGCGTGGGCGGCGTCGAGGGCCATTTCGAGGTCGCTGGCGGTGGATTCCGGGACGCGCGAAATGACATCGCCGGTGGAGGGATTGAGGACTTCGATGGCGCCGTCACCAGCTGAGGGAGTGAATCGGCCGTTGATGTAATTCTGGTAGGTTTTCATATGGGTGGTCGGGGAATTGGTGAGGTCCATGCCAATAGTTTTTTCCGGGAGCGGGGCCAAGCTTTTACAAACTCCCAGAATAATCTTGAGCTGGCTGCAAGGTGAGAATGATAAAGAACCTCCACCCGCGATTCCCTCAACGACCCATCGATCATGAAAATCCCCTTCACCCTGCTTCTTGCGGTCTGTCTGTTTTTTTCCAACTTCTCACGGGCGGGTGAGAAAACCATCGAACCGGCCGGCACTCGCCCGAACATTCTTTTTATTCTGACGGATGATCAGGGCTATGGGGACTGGAAATGCACGGGCCATCCGTTGTTGGCCACTCCGAATGTGGATCGACTGGCGGCCGAGAGTGTGCGGTTGGAGAATTTCCAGGTGAGCGCCTCGTGCTCTCCCACGCGGGCGGCGCTGCTGACCGGCATGCATGAATTCCGCAACGGAGTCACCCATACTCAGACGCCTCGCGACCAATTGTGGAAAGAGGCGACGACACTGCCCGAACTCCTCGCTTCAGCAGGCTATCGGACTGGCTTCATTGGAAAATGGCATCTCGGCAATGAGTGGGGTTACGCCCCGCAAGACCGAGGATTTCAATGGTGCTCCACGAATCGGGACGGCCCGCGAGAGCACTTCGATCCGATAATGGTGCGAAACTGCAAGCGCGAGAAAGTGAAGGGCTACCGCGAGGATATTTATTTTGATGATGCGATGAAATTCATCACCGAGAGCGGTGACCAACCATTCTTCGCCTACCTCTCGACCTACTCGCCGCACGACCCGCTGGCCGCGCCCGAGGAATTCGTCGCGCCATTTCGCGGGAAGGTTCCCGAGCAGCAAGCCCAATACCTCGGGATGGTCGCGAACCTGGACTACAACATCGGTCGCATCATGGCCTTTCTGAAAGAAAAGGGCCTCGACGAAAAAACCATCGTCGTCCTCATGTCCGACAACGGCGGAACCTGGGGGTTGGATGTCTACAACGCCAATATGCGTGGCTGCAAAGCCACCGCTTGGGAAGGGGGCACGCGTGTCTTTTCCTTCTGGCGCTGGGCCGGGCACTGGCCGCCCCACCAAGTCGAAAACCTTACCGCGCACCTCGATGTGCTTCCGACCCTCTGCGAACTCTCCGGAGCCAAAATCCCGGAAAAACTCGAAGGCAAACTCGAGGGCTACAGCCTTTTGCCGCTCCTTGAATCCAAAAAACCCATCGCCTGGCACGAAGACCGCATGCTTTTCCAGCATGTGGCTCGCTGGCCGAGCGGACTCGCTGCCGAGCACAAATACGCCATGGCCGGTGTGCGGCAGGGCCATTACCTCCTCGTCCGCAGCCGCCCCTGCGACAGCCCGAAATGCTCGAATGAGAACTATGGTTTTCAGTGTTCCACTTTGCGAAATGTCATCGCCGGAGGCCAAGAAGCGACCTACACGGCCGACAATGCCGCTTTTCACTGGGGCGTTTCCGAGCCCGGACGCTGGAGTCTTTTCCATTTGAAAAAAGACCCCGCCTGCAAAAAAGACCTCGCCAAGTCCGAACCCGCCCGCGCCGGTTCGATGGCCAAGGCTTACGAAAAATGGTGGGACGATGTTTACCCTGTGATGATCGAGCGCGGCGGCGATCTGGAAATGAAGTGGGATAAAAAACTCCTCGAGAAAACCTCTCCAGCGAAGCCGCAGCAAACTGAAGAATCAAAAGGGGAGAAAAAACTCAACTCCTGACCGGACTAGTTTTTCTTAAGAGCCACTTGGAATCCGTTGGCCGCAACCCGCGCGAGGTCTTTCTCTGAGAACCCCAACTCGCCGGCGAGGAATTCGTATTCGTCCTCGATCGAATTGCCGAAGCTGATCGGGTCGTCGGTGCTCACCGTGCAAACCACGCCGGCGTCGAGCAATTGCTTGATGGGATGCTCGCCGGGGGAGGGGACGACGCGGAGCTTCACATTGCTGATCGGGCAAACATCGAGAGCGATACCGGTGTCCCGCAGCATGGCCACGACCTCGGGATCCTCGATAGCGCGGACGCCGTGCTGGATGCGCTGAGCGCCGAGTTTTTCGATGGCATCGCGCACAAACCACGGGCCACAGAATTCGCCCGCGTGGGCTTTGGTGAATTTTCCGGCGTCCCGCGCACGGCGCCAAAAATCCGGAGCCCAGTCGCCGAGCGGGGTTGGCTCGGTGCCGTGAAGGTCGATGCCGTCGAGGTTGTCCCAGCGAAGCGCGGACTCGAGAACGGGTCCCATTTTTTCGGTGTATCCGTCGTGGTGGATGCCAAGAAAAATCCGGACCTCGAGACCCTCCGGCACGGCAGCGCGGATGGCATCGCAGACCTCGCGTCCATCGAGATTCATAAAGTCGATGCAGCCCGAGGCGAAACTCGTTTCGACATAGCGGACATTCCGGTGGAGGTGATCCTCGAAAATGGCCTTGGCGCAGGCGTGGTAGCGCTCGGCGCTGGTGAAAAAATCCCCCGCATATCCCAAAAGCTCCCCCTCGAAATGCGCAAACGAATCAAAGCGAAAATCTGGCGCCCACGAGGCTGGTGGTGCGGAGTATTTGTCGGGCCTCAATTCGCGGAGGAGGTGCCAAGGCAGTGCGCCCTCGATGTGGAGGTGGGTTTCGGTTTTCGGCAGAGCGCGGATGAAGTCGCGGAGCGGTGGGTTCATGGGTTTTCTGAGGAGAGGTTGCGGAGCATTTCGTCGAAAGCCTCGGCGGCGTTGTGGGCGGTGCACGCGGCTCCAGCGATGCGGGCCTTGCGGCAGGCCGCAGCGTGCAGGGTGGGGTTGGA
Organism: Verrucomicrobiota bacterium; assembly: GCA_026398255.1. GTDB lineage: Bacteria > Verrucomicrobiota > Verrucomicrobiia > Chthoniobacterales > Terrimicrobiaceae > UBA967. The sequence goes on along the minus strand of JAPLTG010000015.1, from coordinate 135,453 downwards.
GGCCCAATCCAAAATCTCGGAAGCTAACTGCGCGGATTGGCCAGGCTCGACGACGAACCCCGAATCCGTTTCACGGATGAGCCGCGCGGCTTCGGAATCCGAAGGGCCAACAAAAAGGCACGGACGCCCAGCGGCGAGAACGCCGTAGACTTTGCTCGGAACCACCAAGCCACAGAGGTTCGGCCTCATTGTTACCAAGTGCGCATCGGCCGCCGAGAGACTCTCGGAGAGCTTGTCAGCGGGCTGTGACGGAAGAAATCGAATGTTGTCGATCCCTCGCAACCTCGCGGCGGCCTCCACCTCGACCCGGCGTGGACCGTCACCGATGAAAAGAAAAACGACGCGCTGGCCGCGAAGTTTTTCCGCCGCATCGAGCACCGTGTCGAAATCATGCGCGAGCCCCATATTTCCGGAGTAGACGACAACGAATTGCCCTTCGAGTTCATGTCGGGCGCGGAAGGGGTTGTTGGCACGATCTAGGGATTGAATGGCTGGAGCCCAGTTCGGAATGATCGAGATTTTCGCGTAGGAGATTCCTCGAGCCGTGAGGCGCGAAGCCATGCAGCGCCCGATCGCCACAACGGCGTCGCTCCGCATCAGGGCTTCTGTGGAAAGTCGGCGGAGTAAATTGGGAATCGCATTTCCGCGAGGAAGGACGCCCAATTCCTCGGCGACCTCGGGATACAAATCCTGCGCCCAGTGGATCACTCGGTTGCGTTTGAAATATTTCAGCGCCAAACCCGCCACCGCCAGCATCGGCGGGTCGGTCATCGTCACCACAAAATCCGTGCGCGGCAAAAGCAGCGCGCGGCTGATCAGCCACGGGATCATGAAGACATAGCTCGCCGCGCGAAGCAGGACATGTCGGCGCGAAAGCGCCCCGCCGGATCGAAGAATACGAACTCCGCGACGGGTGGATTTTTTTGGTTCACCGGCAGCGGCGGTGGTCAGGATCGTGACCTCCCAGCCCCGCAAGGCAAGGGCCTCGGCCATTCCCTGCAGCATGTCCCCCGTGGCGCCCTTGGCCGGGGGATAAACTCGATTAATGAAAAGGATCGACGGCATTCAGCTCCGAGGAGTCTGGCTGGTTCCAGCAGGCTGGGCAGTTTTTTTTATCCAAGGCTGGATGCCGTGGTAGAACCAGTAGCCGGGAATTTTCACCAACTCGATGGCGGCCCACTCGTCCTCCTGCAAGCGCCCGCTCGGGGTGTCCCACCAACCGATGCGCGAGGTGGCGACGCCGAAATTCACTCCGGGAATCCGTTGTTGGAAGGTCGTGAGCGCCCTCCGAGCGTGAAATGAGGAGGTCACCAAAACCGCCTGTCGCACCCCGGCCTTCTCGAGAAGTGGCTTCGCAAAATCGGCATTTTGCAGAGTCGAGCGGGATTTTGTTTCGACCATGATGCGGTCCGCTGGAACTCCAGCTTTGATCAAAGCACGCCGGTTCGTGGGCGTGTCGCCCGTGCCGATGATATAGACCACCGGAGCCACGCCGGCCTTGTAGAGTCGGGCCGCTTCGAGGGGTCGGGCCTGAGATTCGCCGCCCAAAAGCACAATGGCGTCGGCACTTTCAGGAGAGGAATTGACGACGAGAAGATGGCGCCAGATTTTCGGAAACCAGATTGGCTGCGAAAGCCAAGCGGCCGCCAAAATCGCCAAAAATGCCGCCAAGACGCCAAAAATGCGGAGGGCGAGCCGGGGCTTTTTCGAGGATTTCATTCGGGAGCTAAAACGGCGTGGCGGTAGTCGATTGGGCCATCATCAAGGCCTCAATCATCTGCCGCAAGGAGTCAGCCACTTCGCGGCCGACCGGGTCGGAGCTGGCAATGGCCTGGATGCGATCGGACCGGCCCCCGAGTTGCCCCTCCGTAAAGACAGAGGAAAGGAGCGAGCAGCCGTTCAAGAGGCTGACCAGCGTGGCGTCAAAATGAGGAGGTGCCTCGTCGCCTTGGATCAACCGACCCAAGCGGGTGCGAACCTCCACGCGTTCCTCGTTGTGGACCGTCGGATATCGACGAAGTCCGAACACCCAGAGGATTTTTTTATCCTCGCGCTTCAGGATGCCGCGCTCGATCAGGTGTTCGAGCGTGGCGGATTCGATGGCGGGCTTTTCATCGGAAAAAACCGAGAGCCAATAAGCGATCGGGTGGGATTGGGTTTCTGCGGCGAGCCGTTCGAGCCAAGGATCGAGAAGGGAGTTTCCCGTCGGCGTGGAGTTTCTGACTTCCACCACTTTTCCACTGGTGACGAGGCGCCCTGCCATCTCCAAATCGGCCAGAATCGCCCCTGCGAGCCCGTAACCCAAAGCCTCGGGGAGCAGCGGCAAGTGAGCGCCGGATTTGTCGTCGAGCGAGAGGAGTTCGATCTCCTCGACCAAAGTGAGCGGTGGATTCATGGCGTTGGTTTGAACCCAAAGTCCGCCCCGCCCGCCGTTGCGTCAATGCAAAGAAACCCCTTGGGCACCTAGTTCAGTCAGCGGCTAAAAGGCTTTTTCGCCTTAAGGGTCACATGGAGTTCTTTGGCCACATTCCAATGCTCCCCCGACCATATCCGGAGCTGCTCACGAGTCACCTCACCCCGCTTTTCCCGTTCCAACCATCGCGGGTCATAGACTATGCTGGCCTGTGCGACTTCGAAATCCACCTCCATCAGGTAGGCGACCATCGTGTAGTTCGCTCCACGGGCAATCCAATCATCGTTTTTGGCCTTGGACATCATTTCAAATGTCAGGAGCGTGAACCCGCGCACATGTGTTGGATCCGACCAGAATGTGTCGTGACGAAAATGGGGGACTTGAATTTCGATCAACCCATCAGGTTTCGACACCCGATACAATTCCTGCATCACCTGTTTGAAATCATCGAAATCGGCGCCGACATGCTCCAGCACATGCTTCATTAAAATGTAGTCGAATTCATTATCTTGAAACGGCCAAGGCGGCGTCTCGACATCCATCAAAACATCGGGTCGGCATTTCGGGAATTTGTCTGCATTTACCCATCCTTCGCGGTGATCAAAGCCGCAGCCGAGATTCAGTTTTCGCATAGGTTTTTTGAATGGCGCGTTGTTTTGAAATGTTCAGCGAGGCGTTTGGATTGTATTTCGGCACGCGTGTGTTTTCGCACCAAAACCAACTGGTAGTTGTCACTCCCTAAAATGAAACATCAAGACAGATTGGCCGCTGATGCCGTGATCGAGTTCCATCCAGAGGCATTCTCGGTGAAGGGTAAAAAGTTGATGGGGCGCAACTCTGCTGGAAATGGATTTCTCGAAGCGTATTTCCGCTACAGCACCGATACAAAAAAACGGATTTGGGTGGAGGATCGGGCGCATGCGGTCGAATTTACCAATCTGGCAAAAGGATGCCGATCCACCAAACCGATCCATATCTATGGCAAGGAGCGCGGCCATTTGATCGAAGAGGCGGGAACTATTTTCCACGCGGCTCCTGGATTGGCGCAACATGCTTTTCAGCGTTCTCTCCATGGCGCGGACCGGTGGAGTATTTGCGGGGTGACCCACACGCTGCTTTCCGACCGGGTGATGGATGCGATTGCGGCCATGGTGACGGCTCCGGTCAAGGAATGGGATGCTGTGGTCTGCACCTCCAGCGTGGCTCGGTCTGTGGTGGAGGGAGTTTTTGAAGCCGAGTGCGAGAGGCTTCGTGAACGGTTGGGAGCTAAAAAATTTCCCCGACCACTCTTCGAAATCATCCCTCTTGGAGTTCACTGCGACCGCTTCGGATCGAACCAAATTCAAAAAAACGAGGCGAGGAATCGCTTTGGCATCGCTGAGGATGAGATTGCGGTTCTTTTTGTGGGGAGACTTTCATTCCACGCCAAAGCCCATCCAGCGGCGATGGACATGGCGGTGGCGAATGCCGCGAGGAATCGCAAAGTGGTCATCGTCGAGTATGGGATTTTTCCAAATGAGCCGATCGCGAAAGCTTTTGAGGAAACCGCCCGCGCGTTGGCTCCGGGAATCCGGCGAATCGTTCTCGACGGTTCGAATCGCGACATCGCCAATGAGGCCTGGGCTTGTGCGGATGTCTTTTGTTCTTTGAGCGACAACCATCAGGAAACCTTCGGTCTGACCCCGGTGGAAGCCATGGCTGCGGGATTGCCTGTGGTTGTTTCCGATTGGAACGGCTATCGGGATACAGTGCGTGATGGCATCGATGGATTTCGAATTCGAACTACGGCACCGCACTCGGATTTTGGAACGGATTTGGTCCGGCAATATGCCAGCGGGGTGCTGAACTACGATTACTACTGCGGCATCCTCAGCCAATTTGTTGGAGTGGACATTGACGAAGCCACGAAGGCGTTTGAGGCCTTGTTTGCTTCACCGGAATTGCGGCAAAAAATGGGCGAGGCCGGCAGGGCTCGCGCCATGTCGGAATTTGATTGGTCGGTGGTTTATCCGAAATACGAGAAACTCTGGAAGGAACTCGCGGAGCGACGCCGAGCGGCTTCCAGCGGAAATCCAGCGGGCAAGGTTGCTTCTCCATGGCCGGCTCGCGCCAACCCGTTTTCCGTTTTTGCTTCCTTTCCTAGTGTGCTGATCGATCAGCACTCGCGGATTTATTCAACAAATCGCAGCCACGCCTCTCACATCGACACATGCCGCAAGCTCGCAAGTTTTTCTTTGGTGAATCCCTTGCTGCCGACGACGAATGTGATTGCCGAAATTCTTTCGAAAATTCCTGCCGCTGGCATCGTGATTTCGGAGCTTTTCCCGATTGTTCCATTGGAGCAGGCATCGAACTTGATCCAGATCCTGGCTTGGTGCGCGAAAATCGGCGCGGTTCGAGTCGATCCGGCTCGCGAAAGCGCCACTCAATAACTCACTTCACTCCACTCGCCAGCACGGTCTGGAAAAACGGCGCTTCGCTTTCGCGGGAGACGATGGAGGTTTCGATGCTCGAGAAGCCGGCTTTTTTGAGCATTTGCTGGAGTTCGATCTCGGAAAAGCCCAGCCAGACATGACCGTAGAGTTCGCGCGTTTGCTCGTGCGTGTGACTGAGGAGGTCGAGGATGAGGACACGGCCGCCGGGTTTCAGAATGCGGTGTGCGGCTTGGAGGGCCCGCTGGGGTGTGGCTGCGTGGTGGAGGGCTTGGCTGAAAAGGGCGAGGTCGACTGAGCCAGGCTCGATGGGCGGCTCTTCGATGTCACCGAGGCGGTATTCCAGATTGGGGAAATCATGCTCCTTCGCGAGTTGCGCGCCGAATTCGACCATTTTCTCGGAGTTATCGATGGCGATGACTTTTTTAGCCGTTCGCGCGAGGAGTTGGGAGAGGGTTCCCTCTCCGGCGCCGAGGTCGGCGATCACCATCGGCGGCAGGAGACGCAACAGGGCGTGGGACAGCGCCTGCCACGAACGACCGGGCACATAAGCGCGGCCGAATTTTCCGGCGAGGCGGTTGAAATACTCGGCCGCCTTGTCCTTGCGTTTTCGCAGCGTAAAGGCCAAGTGAGCCTTGTCCTCAGGCGCCTCTTTCAATTCCTCCCTCGCCGCCTCCAGAACCGCTCGCGTCGCCGGCCCCAAATCCTCCGCCGCCGAGTAGAAAATGTTTTTTCCAACCCGGCGGTCGCTCACCAAGTCCTCGCCCTTGAGCTGCGCGAGTTGGGTCGAGATTCGCGATTGCGCCAAGCCGAGGATTTCCTGCAATTCGGCGACCATGAGTTCCTCTTCTACCAACAGCAGCATCAACCGAAGCCGCACCGGATCGGACAGCACGCGCAGGGATTTCAGGATTGACGCCATAGAACATATCAATATATTCGGATACGAAGATAGGTAAAGTTTAACCTCAACCAGAAAGACCCATACACCATGTCCCGTCGTTATATTTTCTCCTCCGAATCCGTTGGCGAAGGCCATCCTGACAAGGTTTGCGACACGATTTCCGATGCCATCCTCGACGCCTGCCTGGCGATCGACAAAACCAGCCGCGTCGCCTGCGAGACTTTCGTCAAAAGCAACACCGTGGTCGTCGGTGGAGAGATCACCATCCCGAAAATCAAAGGCGCGCCTCTCGATTCCGTTCTCAACATCGGCGACATCATTCGCAAAGCCATTCGCGGAATCGGCTATGTGAACGATGACGATGTCTTCCACGCCGACCGAGTGTTCATTTCCAACCTCCTCACCAGCCAAAGCCCCGACATCGCGCAGGGCGTTGATGACCGGAAAGCCGAAGGCAAAGCCACCGCCGAGCAAGGCGCCGGCGACCAAGGCCTCATGTTCGGCTACGCTTGCAACGAAACTCCCGAGCTCATGCCTGCCCCGATCATGTTCGCCCACCGCCTCGGCCGCGAACTCACCGCGATCCGCAAATCCGGCAAGGTCAAATGGCTTCGCCCTGACGCGAAGAGCCAAGTCTCCGTTCTCTATCAAGACAACAAGCCCGTCCGCGTGACCAATGTCGTCATTTCGACCCAGCACACCGACGATGTGAAGACCGAGGAAATCCGCCGCTTCATCATCAACAATGTCATCCGCAAGGTGATTCCGAAGGAATTCCTCGACGCCTCGACCGAGTTTTTGATCAATCCCACCGGCCGTTTTGTCGTGGGTGGACCCCAGGGCGACTCCGGGCTCACCGGCCGCAAAATCATCGTCGATACCTACGGCGGCATGGGCCGTCACGGCGGCGGTGCCTTTTCTGGAAAAGACCCGTCGAAAGTGGACCGCAGCGCCGCCTACATGGGCCGGTATGTTGCGAAAAATGTCGTCGCCGCCGGCCTCGCCGACCGTTGCGAAGTGCAATTCGCCTACGCCATCGGCCACCCGCACCCGGTTAGCGTCCACATCGATACCTTCGGCACCCACAAAGTGGACGAGGAAAAAATCGAGAAAGCCGTCAAGTCGGTCTTCAGCTTCAAGCCCGCCGACATCGTGAAACAACTCAACCTCCTCCGTCCGTTCTACAGCAAGACGACCAATTACGGCCACTTCGGCAAGAACGACAAAGACATCACTTGGGAGAAGACGGATAAAGCCGCCGCCCTCAAGAAAGCCGCTAAGTAAAAATCATTAAAAACCATGCCTTCTAAAAAATCACCCAAAGCCACCACGGCAGCCGTCCTTGCCGAACTCACCGCCGCGACTGCCGACCTCGCCAAATACTCGGCCGCCACGCCCAAGGGCGCCGACTACATCGTTGCCGACATCTCGCTTGCCGAGTGGGGCCGCAAGGAAATCTCCGTCGCCGAGCACGAAATGCCCGGCCTCATGGCAGTTCGCAAAAAATACGCGAAAGCCAAGCCTCTCAAAGGCGTGCGCGTCACCGGATCGCTCCACATGACGATCCAGACCGCCGTTTTGATCGAGACTCTCGTCGAACTCGGTGCACAGGTTCGCTGGGCGAGTTGCAACATTTTCTCCACTCAAGACCATGCCGCAGCCGCCATCGCCGAAACCGGCACCCCGGTCTTCGCTTGGAAAGGCGAGACGCTTGAGGAGTATTGGGAACTCACCCTCAAGGCCATCACCTTCCCCGGCAACGAGGGACCGCAACTCGTTGTCGATGACGGCGGTGATGTGACGCTTCTCATCCACAAAGGCGCGGAACTCGAGAAAGGCGACAAGTGGGCCTACCAACCCGCCGACAATCACGAGGTTTCCGTCGTTAAAGCCCTCCTCCGCCGCGTCGCCAAAGAGCGTCCCGGCTTCTGGACCAAAATTGCGAAGGCCTGGAAGGGCGTTTCCGAGGAGACCACGACTGGCGTTCACCGCCTCTACCAGCTTGCCGAGCAAGGCAAACTCCTCGTCCCCGCGATCAATGTGAACGACTCGGTGACGAAATCGAAATTTGACAACCTTTACGGCTGCCGCGAGTCCCTCGCCGACGGCCTCAAGCGCGCGACCGATGTGATGATCGCCGGAAAAGTCGCCGTCGTTTGCGGCTACGGCGATGTTGGCAAAGGCAGCGCCCACTCGCTCCGCGCCTACGGAGCCCGCGTTATCGTCACGGAGATCGATCCCATCAACGCCCTCCAAGCCGCCATGGAAGGCTTTCAGGTCAACACCATCGAAAGCACCCTCGGAGTCGGCGACATCTATGTCACCACGACGGGCAACAAAGACATCATCACCCTCAAGCACATGCTCGCCATGAAAGACCAGGCGATCGTTTGCAACATCGGCCACTTCGACAACGAAATCCAAGTCGAGCAGCTCAAAAAACACAAAGGCATCCGCTGCGAGAACATCAAGCCGCAATACGACCGCTACTACCTGCCCGGCGGCAAGAAGAGCATCTACATGCTCGCCGACGGCCGTCTCGTGAACCTCGGCTGCGCCACCGGCCACCCGAGCTTCGTGATGTCGAATTCCTTCACCAACCAGACGCTCGCCCAAATCGACCTCTGGCAGAACAAGGACAAATACAAAAAGACCGTCTACCGCCTGCCCAAACAGCTCGACGAGGAAGTCGCCCGCCTGCACTTGGAAAAAATCGGCGTCGTGCTGACGAAGCTCACCAAGGACCAAGCCGAATACCTCGGCGTCCCGTCCGAAGGCCCTTACAAGCCAGAGCACTACCGCTACTAAGGCGCCCCGGGGCTCAGCTTCTTCACAAATTCCGGCAATTCCGTGATTGGCAGGGCGCTTATGCGCTCTGCCAAGGGGAATTCCTCCGATCCGGGATACACCACCCAGAGGTGATCCAGGCCGAGATCATTCAAGGCGGCATGCATCGATTTGGAGGTTGATGGAGCATCGGATCGTTTGAACTCGAAACCGAGACGCTTGCCTTGGTGGAGGAGCATCAAATCCAACTCCGCACCGGCATGGGTGCCCCAGTAGCAGGCGGTTCGCGAGCCAGTGGCCATCACGAGCTGCTCGATGGCGAATCCCTCCCACGAGGCTCCGACCTTGGGATGTCCGAGGAGTTGGATTCGGGTTTCCACTTCCAGAAGTGAATGCAAAAGACCCGAGTCGCGGACATAAATTTTCGGCGATTTGAGCTGGCGTTTTTTCAAATTCTCATGCCACGGCGGCAACACGCGCACCATGAATGCCCCGGCGAGAATATCCAGATACCGCCGGGCCGTTGGCTCGCTTGTCCCCATAGCGCGCGCGAACTCCGCTCCATTCCAGACTTGCCCATGGTAATGAGCGATCATGATCCAAAATCGTCGCAAGGATTCCGAGGGAATCGTGATCCCCAACTGTGGAATATCGCGCTCCAGAAAAGTGCGAATGAAGCTCTCGCGCCAATTGGCCGATGCCGCGTCATCCAGCGCCAAAAATGAGCGTGGGAATCCACCTCGAAACCAAAGGTCGCGCCAATTTTCCACTCCCGTCTCCCGAAGGTCGAAAGGTCCCATATCGACCAAGCCCACGCGGCCGGCCAACGACTCGGAGACCCCTTTGACGAGGCTCGGCGAGGCGCTTCCGAGCAAGAGAAAGCGCGTTTTGGAATCGGGACGATCGAGCAAAACCCGGAGTGTTTCGAACAAGGCCGGTTGCCGCTGGATCTCATCAATGACCACCAACCCTTCCAAAGGTGCCAGAGTTTGTTCCGGTGCCTCCAACTTGCGGCGATCCACCGCCCGCTCCAGATCAAAAAAAGTGAAGTTTCCTTCCGCTTCAGCGAAAAATCGGGCCAAGGTGGTCTTGCCGCATTGGCGAGGTCCGACAATTCCAACGGCCGGATGCGCCGCAAAAGCATTGCGGACAGATTTTAAGGCATCAGATCGATCAAGCATTTGATGCCTCAATAATCCTTTAAAATCGAAATATCAACTTTATATTTTCAAGGATTATCGGTGAGTTTCTCGAGAAATTGACGCGCCTCGTTTTTGATTTTTTCGCGTTCGGGCTCGGGGCGTTTTTTCCAGGAGTTCACCATCATGCTCGTGCGAGGGTTCGAGGCAAAGCGGTCGGCGTGGCGGTCGTAGAAATCCCAATACAACAAATTGAAGGGACACGCGCCGGGGCCGGATTTTTTGGCGGGGTCGTAGGCGCAGCCGGAGCAGTAGTTGCTCATCTTCGAAATGTAGGCGGCCGAGGCGGCGTAGGGCTTGGTGGCCATGAATCCACCGTCCGCATGGAGGGCCATGCCGAGCACATTGGCGGCCATGACCCATTCGTGGGCGTCGATATACATTTCCAAAAACCAATCGTGCGACTGCTGCGGATCGATTCCGGCAAGGAGGAGGAAATTCCCGAGGATCATGAGTCGCTGGATGTGGTGGTTGTAGGCAGTGCCGCGGACTTCGCCGATGACACTCCGGAGGCAGTTCATCGAGGTGTCGCCAGAATAGAAAAATTCCGGCAGCGGGCGTTTGGCCTCCAGTGAGTTCGATGCGAGGTAGTCGGGCATTTTCAGCCAATAAACGCCATTCACAAATTCCCTCCAGCCGATGATTTGCCGCACGAATCCTTCCACCGCCGCGATCGGAGCGCGGCCGCCCCGGTAGGCGCGAATGGCGGCATCGATGCATTCCATGGGAAGGAGTAGCCCGAGATTTAGCGGAGCTGCGATGATGCTGTGAAACATCGTGGGCGAGTCGAGCAGCATAAGGTCTTGGTAGTTCCCAAAAAGCGCAAGGCGTTTTGAGACAAATTCCTCGAGCAACTCCAGCGCCCCCTCGCGGGTGTGGGGCAGCCAGAAATCCTCGGCGCGACCGGGGTCGTTCGGAAACCACCGGTTCACCTCGGCGATGGCTTCGAGCACGATGGGATCCTGTGGTCGCTGCGAAGTCACCGGTCGGGGAGGTTTTGGCGCGCCGTCTTTTTTCCAATCGCGGACGGTTTTGCGATTTTCCGAGTCGAAATTCCATGCGCCCCCTTCGGGTTCCCCATCGGAGTGCATGAGGACGCCGAGTTCCTGGCGCATCCTTCGGTAGTGGGACTCCATGAGAAGGCGTTTTTTGCCTTGGGCGGATTTCAAAAACTCCTCGCGCGGCGAAACAAACTGACATGTCGGTGTGAGGCGGAGGGGGATTCCGGTTTCGGCGGTGACTTCTTCGAGGGCTTTGAGCTGGGACCAATTATTCGGCTCCATCGCGATCAGCGCGGAGGGGTGGTTTTTTTGGAGATGCCCAAGAAGCGCCTCGCGAAAAGTCGGCGTCTCGCCGATCCGGTGATGCTCCACCTCCCAACCATGCCCGCGCAATTCCTCGGCGAAGGCCTTTAGTGCGGCGAGGTGGAAGACGCGCTTGATCTTGTGGGCCGGCCCCGAGTCGCGCGCCTCGATGAGGAGAACGCGATCCCGCCCGATCTCCCCGGCGTCGAGGGCAGTGTTCTCCAAGGTGAGTTGATCGCCAAGAATGAGCAGGGTGTTTTTCACGAAGCGTATGGAAAATAAAAAAGCCGACCCTTGCGAGTCGGCTTTTTTTGTTGAGTTTCTAAACGGATCTTAGAACGCGAAGCGGAGACCAGCGCGGCCGAGGAGACCATTCTTCGGATCTTCCGAGGAATAGACATAACGGGCGTCGCTGAAGAGACCGATGTTGTCGGTCACGCGATACTCGAGACCGCCACCGACATGGCCGAAGCCGTGTCCGACGCCAGTGCCGTAAGCGGCGCCACCGCCGACCATCGCGTAAGGAGCGAGGCCGAAGCAGAATGGGTAACGGATGAAGAGGTTACCAATGGTAGCCCATTCCGCGTTGTCGCCGCGGCCGCCGATGAGTTGCTCGACGCCGAGACCAATGTATTTGGTGAAGAAGTAGTTGACTCCGAGACCACCACCCCAGAAGGGACGGCCGGAATTGTAGAAGGCGCCAGCAGCGAAGGCGTCAACTTGAAGCTCTTGGTCACGGAATTTGCATTCCGGGGCTGGAGCGACGGTTTCTTTGAAGGTCTTCGCGGTGGTGCCTGCGAAGGCGCCAGTGACGGAGACAGCAACTGCAACGAGTGCGATTGTGAGTTTTTTCATATGTGGTTTTTTGTTTTTGGTCACCTTGGGTTAGCAAAGTGATGGGCGGTGTATGATGAGTTTTCTAGGTCAGGTCAATTCGAATTTGGTTTTTTTTAATCAGTAATTCACCCCATCTGCCGAATTTTAGACACTTTCCAAATTTTGAATCAGCCGAGGCTAGAGGAGCTCGGTGGTGACTTGGTCGGCCACGAGTCGGCCCTGGCGCGTGAGTGTCACTCGGCCATCGGAAATTCCAACAAACCCATGCGCCGCGAGCGTGCGAAGCCGGCCCTCGTCGAAAGAATCCGAGGGAACTCCCTCGCGGGTCCGAAGCCCCAGGGATAGGCTTTCGAAGCGGAGCGTTTCGGCGTCCAGTCGCTCGAGGGTTTCGAAGCGATCCCCGCCCACGAGGACGCGTTGGGTGTAGGCCTCGGTATCGGCGAGGTTTTTCCGTCGCCAGCCGCCGCGGGTCGAAACCGCACTGGGGCCGAAGCCAGCGTAGTCCGATCCTTGCCAATAGCCGAGATTGTGCAGGCACTCGCGACCGGGCTTGGCGTAGTTCGAGATTTCATATTGCCGGTAGCCCGCCTGCTCGAGGGTATCCATCGCGACCTCGAAAAAATCGGCGTCCGTTTCTGTCACGGGCACAAGTTCTCCACGGCGGAAGCGCTCGAAATACTCAGTGTCCTCCTCGTAGGTGAGGCAATAGGCGGAAATGTGGTCAGGATCGAGCGCGACCGTCTGGCGCAGAGATTCGATCCACTGCCCGCGATCCTGCCCGGGAATACCGAAAATCAAGTCGAGGTTCACATTGGGCACGCCCGCCTCGCGGAGGATTTCGTAGCTGCGCCGGGCTTGTGTTCCGGAGTGGACGCGACCGAGGGTTTTCAAAAGCTCTTCGTCCCAAGACTGCACGCCCATGCTCACGCGGTTGACGCCGAGTGCGAGCAGGGCCTTGGCTTTTTCCAGTGAAACAGTGGCTGGGTTCATCTCGAGGGTGAATTCCCGCACCTCGGAAAAATCCACCCGCTCGCGCAGTCCGCCAATCAGGTATTGGAGTTGCGAGGTCGAGAGAGCGGAGGGGGTGCCGCCGCCGAAAAAAATCGTCCACGGCGCGAGTCCCTCGGCCTCGATCTCAGCCTCGGCAAGCACGGCGTCGAGGAAGGCCTTGGTTTTATTCCGGTCGCTCGCCTCCTTGTAGAAGCTGCAATAGGGACATACCTTCGGACAAAACGGAATGTGAACATAAAGATGCCGGACCACCGCCCGACCCTAGCCTCCACGATTAGCCGCCGCAATGTCCGCGCCGTTCTGTTTTTTATCTTCGCCTTGGCCGGGATCGCTTTTGCGGGTTCTCCAAAATCCACCGTCTACTACGCAATGGAAACCGCCTCTAAGCCGTCCGGGCGCGGTGTAAATCCCGCCGTCGTGCGCCGCATGGTGGACAACCTCGTCTGCGCGACGACTGGAAAACCCAATCCCGCCGCAGCCTGGGCCTCGCTGGTGAAACCCACCGACCGCGTGGGAATCAAGGTCGCGGCGTCGGGCGGGGCGGTCAGTGGAACGCACCCGGCGGTGGTGGATGCGATCGCCATCGGACTCGCCTCGGCGGGAATCCTGCCATCGAACATCATCGTATGGGACCGCAACTCCGAGGATTTGCTGACAGCCGGATTCAATCCCAAAAGCTCGCTCTACCGCTTGCGCTGGATCGATCCCGCGAAGGGCTATGACACGAAATCCATCGTCACCGCCCCGGTCATCGGTCGCTTGATCTGGGGCGACAGCAAATTTGGCGACCGCGAGGGCTCGAGCATGGTGGATGTTTTGGGGAACGGCGATCAGCTCAGCAGCACGAGTAGTTGGTCGAAAATCCTGAGCGCCGAAGTGGACAAAGTCGTGAATGTCCCCTCGCTCCAAGACAGCTTCCAGACAGGAATCCATGGAGCCCTTGCGAACATGGCCTTGTCGAATCTCGACAATTGGCGCCGCTTCACCCGCGCGCCCGAGCACGGCGATCCCTACCTCGCCGAAATCTACGCCGATGCCATGATCAGCGGGAAAGTTGTCCTCACGATTTTGGATGGTCTTGTTTTGCAATACGCCGGCGGACCATTTCCGAACCCCGGATTCCTCGTCGAGTATCACACCCTTTTTGCGAGCAAGGATCCGGTGGCGATCGATGCCACGGCGTTGCGGTTGCTCGATGAAAACCGCACGCCTTCGAAATTGCCCTCGTTGGTCGATATGACGCGTTGGCTTGAGAGCGCCTCGGCCCTCGGGCTCGGAAATTTTCGCGAGGAGGACATCGATCTGGTGCGCGTGGGAGTGAGGTCCGACCCGCCGCCCAAGCCAAGCCTCGCTCGCTAAAAAGCCGACGGGGGTTTTCCCCGCATTGGCAGGGGGCGGGCGGGCCTTAGGGTTTGCGCATGAGAATGTCTTGGCTGGTGAAATGGGGTCTCCTTCTGGCTGTGGCGGCGGCCTGCTTGTCGGACGCCGCTGCGTTTTCAAAACCCGAACTCGAGCGCGAGGCCCGCGGCGCGCTATCCAAGGTCTACTCGAGAAATTCGGCGGCGGCTGACTTAGGTCGCCGCTGCTTGGCAGTATTGGTGTTTCCCGATGCGCACATGGTGGGGCTCGGCCTAGCGATTCAATCTGGAACCGGCGTCCTGTTTTTTAAAAACGCCCCAGCAGCCTATTTCAATCTTACGGGAATTTCAGCGGGGCTGGAACTCGGAGTGCAAAAATTCGACTACGTGATTTTCTTCGAGGATCAAACAGCCCTAGACGAACTCTACCGTTGGGGAGGATTTGAATTTGGAATCGCTCCATCTCTCGTGGTGGCTGATGGAATCCTCAGCGGAAAACTTTCCACCTCCTCGGTAAAATCCGGCGTGCACCCGTTTCTGTTCGGTCAGGAAGGGCTCATGATTTCGCTCGGGATCGGAAAAAACAAACTCACCGAATACTCGCCGAGCGAGTGAGTGGCATGGCCTTTATTTAGAATAATTCTTGTTAGGGGAAGCTTGGCGGATAAGTTGTCCCGCCATGCCTGCGAGAAAAACAGTGCCTTCCGACTACGAGGAGACGATCAGCCACAATGGTCATCGCCTTACGCCCCAGCGCCGCGAGGTTTACAATGTCCTCCTCGACGAGCGGGACCACCCGACGGCGACCGAGGTGTTCATTCGCGCCAAGCAGCGCATACCCGGCATTTCGCTGGCCACAGTCTACAACTGCCTCGAGACGCTGGTCGATTGCGGTCTCGCCAAGCAGGTCAATGTCGAGCGCGAGGCGACCCGCTATTGCCCGAATGTCAGCGACCACGGGCATTTCATTTGCCAATCCTGCGGCGCGGTGACCGACATCCCGATCGCGAAGGAAGGCAAAATAACCCAATTCCTCAAAGTTCCCGCCCGGTTTTCCGTCAACAATTCCGAAATCACCCTGCGCGGCACCTGCCCAAACTGCAAAAAATCCAACAACTGAAATAGCACACCATGAGCCTCAAAATCGAAAACCTCTCCGCCAACATCGGCGACCGCCAAATCCTCAAAGGCCTCAACCTCGAAGTTCCCAAGGGCCAAGTCCACGCGATCATGGGCAAGAACGGTTCCGGCAAATCCACCCTCGCCAAAGTCATGGCGGGCCACCCGGACTATGAGGTCACCGGCGGCTCGGTCACGCTCGACGGCTTGAATCTTTTTGAAATGCAAGAGCCCGACCAGCGCGCCCGCGCCGGTCTTTTCGTTGCCTTCCAATACCCGATGGAAATCCCCGGTGTAACGATTGCGAACTTCATCCGAGCCGCTCTTCAGGCCCGTCTGCCCGAGGGCGAGGAACTCGACGCCGTCGAATACTACGAGCACCTCTACAAAAAAATGGATTCGCTCAAGATCGACCGCAAATTCACTTCCCGCGCGGTGAACGAGGGTTTTTCCGGCGGCGAAAAGAAACGCTGCGAGGTCCTCCAGATGGCCATGCTCAATCCCGTTTATGCCGTGCTCGACGAGACCGACTCCGGCCTCGACATCGATGCCCTCCGCATCGTCTCGGATGGTGTCAATGCGATGCGCAGTCCCGAGCGCGGGTTTCTCGTCATCACCCACTACCAGCGCCTTCTCGACTACATCGTGCCCGATGTTGTCCATGTGATGGTGGACGGCCGCATCGTCATGAGCGGCGACAAAAACCTCGCCCACAAACTCGAGGCCCAAGGTTACGATTGGGTCGAAAAAGAAATTCTCGCCACCGCCTGATTCCCGCTTCTCCGGAGGAAAAAACCATGGAAACCAAACCTGATCTCAACATCGACCGCTCGGTCGGCGACTTCCACTACGATGTGGACTACGAATTCGATGCCGGCACCGGCCTTACGGAAAAAACCATCGACTACATTTCGGATGTGAAGGAAGACCCGGACTGGATCCGCGAGTTCCGCAAGGAAGCCCTCCGCAAGTTCAACTCCATGCCCATGCCCACCCACTGGGCGAGCCACGACTTGGAGAACATCGTTTTCGACAACATCCGCTACTACCTCTCGCAAGGCACCCAGCCGAAGCGCTCGTGGGACGATGTGCCCGAGGATGTGAAGCGCACCTTCGAGCGACTCGGCATCCCCGAGCAGGAGCGGAAATTCCTCGCCGGCGTCGAGGCCCAGTTCGACAGCGAAGCAGCCTACTCGAACATCAAAGCCGCCGTCGGCGAACAGGGCGTGATCTTTGTCGGCTCGACCGAGGGACTCCAAAAGCACCCCGAGATTTTTAAGAAGTGGTTCGGAAAAGTCATCCCGACCGGTGACAACAAATTCTCCGCGCTCAACAGCGCCGTCTTCTCCGGCGGTTCGTTCATCTACATCCCACCGGGCGTGAAGGTGAAGCACCCGCTCCAGGCCTACTTCCGCATCAACGCGGAGAATTTCGGCCAGTTCGAGCGCACGCTCATCATCGCAGACGAAGGCAGCGAGGTCATGTATATGGAAGGCTGCACAGCGCCGAAATTCGAGACCTCCACGCTCCACAGCGCGGTCGTGGAACTCGTCGCGCTCAAGGGTGCAAAAATCCAATACATCACAGTCCAAAACTGGTCGGCGAATGTTTTCAACCTCGTGACAAAACGCGGCCTCGCCCACGAGGAAGCCGAGATCAAGTGGATCGATTGCAACATCGGCTCCCGTCTCACCATGAAATATCCCGGCGTGATCATGAAAGGCCGCAAAGCCCGTGGAGAGGTCATCTCTATCGCGCTCGCCGGTGACGGACAGCACCAGGATACCGGTGCCAAAATGGTCCACGCTGCCGATGAAACCACGAGCAACATCGTTTCGAAGAGCATCAGCATCGGCAAAGGCCGCTCGACCTACCGCGGCCTCGTCCAGATCGGCCGCCACCTCAAAGGTTGCAAAAACAACACCGAGTGCGACGCCCTCCTCATCAACACCGACAGCCGCACGGACACCTACCCCGCCATCACCGTGCGTGGAAAAGAGAACGCCTGTCAGCACGAGGCCTCAGTTAGCAAAATCAGCGCGGAGCAAATATTCTACATGCAACAGCGCGGCATTTCCGAGGGCGCCGCGATGAGTCTCGCCGTGAACGGATTCGTCAACGACCTCGTCCAGCAATTCCCCATGGAATACTCGGTCGAACTCAAGCGCCTCATCGACCTTGAAATGGAAGGCTCCGTCGGCTGAACCAGAGGAAAACCCAATGACCACTCTTATGGAAAAACCCGCCGCGGCCCCGTCCGCATGGCCCGCCTGGTTCCAGGCCGAACAATCCGCCGCGCTCGCCGAATACGAAAAACTCCCCGTCCCCGTCCGCAAGGACGAGTCCTGGCGTTTCGCGAATCTCAAAGCCCTCGACCTCTCCGCATTTGTTGATGCCAACCCCGTCGCGAGCGAAGGCCGCCTCATCAATGCCTCCACCGGCCTCAAGGAAACCGCCGCCAAGCTCATCCTCGGCAACAATGCCCTGCTGCACCGTGAGGCAGGCTTGCTCCCGAAAGGCGTCATCCTCGAAACCCTCGAGTCCGCCGCCGCGAACCACACCGAGCTCTTCAAAAAATATTTCATGGCCCAACCCGTGGAACTCGGCTCCCGCAAATACGCCGCGCTCCACAAAGCCCGCGTCGCCGCCGGCGCATTCCTTTATGTCCCGGCCAACACCAGCGTCGAACTCCCGATCGAACTCTTCCAGTGGGTCGAAG
The DNA here is from genome assembly GCA_026398255.1 of Verrucomicrobiota bacterium. Lineage (GTDB taxonomy): Bacteria > Verrucomicrobiota > Verrucomicrobiia > Chthoniobacterales > Terrimicrobiaceae > UBA967. Next base: position 117,370 of record JAPLTG010000015.1, on the reverse strand, counting down.
GCGCCAACGCCTCCGTCTTCCCACACACTCTGATCGTCTGCGGCGAGAACAGCCGCGTCACGGTTGTGGATTATTTCAAGTCCGCCGACCAGCTCCCAGCCTTCGCCTGTGGCGTGAACGACCTCCACCTCGCCCGCGGCGCGAAGCTGACCTACATCTCCGTCCAGGATTGGTCCCGGGAGACCACCGCGTTCCATCTCAACTCCACCATTGTGGATCGTGAAGCCACCGCCACCGCGCTCATTGCAAATTTTGGTGGAGCCTTCATCCGTGGAGAAAGTCTCAGCCGGCTCGTCGGCGAAGGCTCCCGCAGCGAAATGTATTCCATCAACCCCGTCGAAGGCACCCGCGAGATCGACCAGCGCACCCTGCAAGACCATGTCGCGCCCAACGCCACCAGCGACCTCCTTTACCTCAACGCGCTCGACGACAAATCGCGCACCATCTTCGCCGGCCTCATCAAGGTCCAGCCCGGCGCCAAGGGCACCGACGCCTACCAGAAGGTCAAAAACCTCATTCTCAGCGACGATGCCGACCCAAACTCCATGCCCGGCCTCGAAATCCTGAACGACGAAGTCCGTTGCAGTCACGGTGCCACGAACGGCCCCATCAGCGCTGACGAACTTTTTTACATGGAAGCCCGAGGCATCCCCGCCGACAAAGCCCGCCGCCTCATTGTGAACGGCTTCTTCAACAGCCTCCTCACTCACATCGAAAACGATCCGCTCCGCCTTCACCTCGAAGGCCTCCTCGCCGCCCGTCTAGCCATCGGTTGACCTTTTGACAAACCGTGTCACGCGTGTCACGCTTGGCGCATGACCACAATCGAAATCCCGATCCGGGAACTCCACGCCCGCACCGGACACTTTGTCCGGAAGGCGTCGGAAAACTTCCGCGTCGTCATCACCGACAACGGCAAACCTATCGCCCAAATCCAACCCCTTTCCACGCTCTCCGATGGAAAATCGAGCCGCCCGAAGTGGAAAGACCGCGTTCTTCTGCCAGGCTACGCCGCCCTCATGAACAAACCGGTGAAAGGCGATTCGACGAAATACATTTCGGAGGACCGTGATCGCGGGAGCAACTGGTGATCTATTCCGATTCGGCTTACATCCTGAAGTTCTACATTCCAGAGCCCGGCTCCGAGGAGGTGCGGGAGCTTTTTGAGAGCCATGATGTGTCCTCCAGCAGCCTGGCGGAAATCGAAGTGCCTTCCGCAATCCATCGCAAATGGCGAGAGGGACTCATTGGCAAGGAACTGTGCCAGCAATCGATGAACCAGTTTAATCAGGATGTCATTTCCGGATGCTGGTCGTTTTTTCCAATCACCGCGAACCTCGTGCAGCATGTCCGCCAATTCTACTTGGACCTCCCAAAACAAATCTTCCTCCGCGCCTCCGATGCCCTCCACCTCGTTTGTGCCAAGGAGCACGGTTTTCGCGAGATTTACTCGAACGACAAGCATCTCCTCGCCGCCGCCAAACACTTCGGTCTGAAAGGCCGGAATGTCATCGGCTAAAACCATCTTCCCGCCCATCGCGGCCGTTGCCGCGATCCAATCTGCCCTGCAAGATTTCCCCACCCGTGTGGGGATGGCCCGAAAAGGAAGTCGTAGGTCTCGTCCTTCTCGCTGCCCGTTTTGCCGTCGCCTTTGAGTGAGATGCCAAATCAGGGAAGCTTGACTCGGCGCTGCTGCTTGAATGCCTTGGGGGTATGAGATCTTGGAAAAAACACGAGGGCCATTGGGTGCCGTCGGAGCACCTTCCGTTGGCGGATCGGGGGTTTCGATATGGCATGAGCGTTTTTGAGAGTGTCGCCGTGTGCGAGGGGCGTCCACTTTTGTTGGAAGCCCATTTGGAGCGACTCGGGCGGGCAGCAGAGGATTGCGGAGGAGAAGTTCCTGAGATGCCGGTGTTTGATTTTTCACAGCTCGGAACTGGTCTGTTGCGATTTTATCTGACGGCTGGCGCGGGCGGGCTTGAGGCTCCGTTTGCCGGAGATGCCTATGGGCTCTTCGACGAGGCGGAGGTGGGTTGGAATCTCCCGGCGTTGCGGGTGGCTTTGAGCGCCGCGCCGTATTTGCCTCGGCCGGGTGGGTGGAAGACGGGCAATTACTGGCAAAACCTCGATGCGCTGGCGTCAGTAAAGAGATCCCAATGCGACGAGGCATTGGTGTTCAATCCCGCTGGGATGCTGGTTGGAGCGGCCATGGCGAATGTTTTTCTGCAGATCGATGGACGCTGGATCACGCCCGCGCTGGAGAGCGGCGCGCGGGATGGGGCGGTGAGGTCCTGGGTGCTGGCCGCGATGGGTGCCTCGGAGGAAATTTTCGATGTCGAGGCGTTGAGAAATTGCTCCGGTGCGTTTCTCACGAACAGTCGGATTGGCATTCGACCGATTGCCGAGTTGGATGGTCGCCCGCTGGAGTTGGCTTGTGCCGAAATCCAGCGCCGGTATTTCGATGAAATTTTCACCTGTTGATTCGTTCCTTGGCTCGGTGAAATTCACCAAGCCTTCGGGGGCGTTGCATGGCGTTGCTGAGCCTGCGCAGCCGTTTGTCGCGGCGCTTTGGGTGCGCAAGCTGACAGGGCGTGTGTGGGTCGTGTGCCGTGACCTCAAAGGGCAGGAGGAATTCGCCTCGGAGCTGGCGGCTTGGTGCCCGAAGGTGCGGTTGTTTCCTGACTTGGAGGTTCCCAGCGAAGAGGCATTGCCCGATGCCGAGACCGAGTCCGAGCGTCTGGATCTGCTTCGTTCGTTGGTGGGAAAAGGAGATGAGGTGGTGGTGATCCACGCGGCGCAGTGGGATTCGCCCGCGCCGGCCAAATCCTCCCTGAAGTCGGGTTTGTTCGAACTTCGGCGCGGAGAAAAAATCGCTATCGAGGACATCGAACGCCGGCTGGAAGCGTCGGGTTATGTTTCCACGCCGACCGTCACTGCTCGCGGGCAATTTGCACGGCGGGGCGGCATCGTTGATGTCTTCTCCTGGCAGCAATCGCGACCGGTGCGTCTCGAGTGGTTTGATGTGGAGATCGAGTCGATGCGGGAGTTTGACATCGACACGCAGGGCTCGGTGGGCGCGGTCGAGAGCCTGGAGGTTTTTACAGGGAAGGGAGAGGCGTCCAGCGCCACGCTGAGGGACTACATTCAAAAAGCGGACACGATTCTTGAAATCGAGCCGGAGGAAGGGTTCGAGGGTCGCGCGATTTTTTCCTCTCCCGCAGAGAATGGGAGAGCGGTCGAATTCCACCCGCCGCCGTTCGGCGATCTCGCTGCGGGGGATTTGGTGCTGAACGAAGCCAAGCGCGACAGGTTTTTCAACCAGCTCCATTCGTGGTCAGCGGACCGTTGGACGATTGCCTTTGCTTGTGCCAACGAGGGCGAGGGGGAGCGGTTTCGGGAGTTGGCGGCGGACTTTGATTTCGACACCGCCGGGGTGGTCTTCCTCGCCACGCCGGCCACGCGCGGCTTCATGTGTCCTTCGCTAAAACTGGCCGTTCTCTCGGAGTCCGAGGTTTTGGGGCGCTCGGCGAGCCAACGCGCCCACTGCGCCGCGCTCCGCCGCGAGCGGATGCGGGCTGGACGGCATGCGATGGATTTTTCGGAATTTGAGGAGGGCGACTTGGTCGTTCACCTCGACCACGGCATCGGGCGCTATGAGGGTTTGGAAAAAGCCCCCGACGGCTTGGGCGATGTGCTCGTGCTGGAGTTCGCCAACGACGCCCGGCTCTATGTGCCGCTCGATCAGGCTTGGCAGGTCGCCCGGTATGTCGGTCTGGGCAAAAAGCATCCCGATCTTTCCGATCTCGGCTCCGGTCGCTGGAAGAAGGCCAAGGAAAAAGCCACGCGCGGCATCTACGAATATGCCGCCCGAATGCTCAAGGTGCAGGCCGAACGGGAGACGGCGACGGGGTTTTCCTTCCAGCTGGATTCGCATTGGCAGCAGGAATTCGAGCGATCGTTTCTTTACACCGAAACCCCTGACCAACTCCGAGCCATCCGCGAGACGAAGGAGGATATGGAATCTTCGCGCGCGATGGACCGCCTCATTTGTGGCGATGTGGGATTCGGAAAAACCGAGGTCGCCATCCGCGCGGCGTTCAAGGCCGTGACCGGCGGCAAGCAGGCCGCGCTCATCGCGCCCACGACGGTTCTCGCCCAGCAGCATTGGCAAAATCTCCGCGAGCGCATGAGCGAGTATCCGGTGACGATCGAGCTTTTAAGCCGTTACCGGAGCGCTGCCGAACAACGCCGCGTGATCAAGGCTCTGGCCGATGGCAGCGTGGACATTGTCGTCGGAACACACCGCGTCATTTCCTCCGATGTGCATTTCAAAAACCTAGGCCTGGTGGTGGTGGATGAAGAGCAGCGCTTTGGCGTGAAACACAAAGACGCCCTAAAGGAAAAATTCCGCCTTGTGGATGTCCTCACGCTCTCGGCCACGCCGATTCCCCGCACGCTCTACCTCTCGCTCATGGGCGCGCGCGACATGTCGGTGATCGAAACGCCGCCGCCGAACCGCCAACCAGTCGAAACCATCGTTTGCGGCTACGACGAGCGGGTGATCCGCGATGCCATCAACCGCGAACTCGCCCGTGGCGGGCAGGTTTATTTCCTGCACAACCGCGTGCAATCCATCGAGCGAGTGGCGAACCGCATCGGTGAGCTTTGCGAAGGCGCGCGTGTGATTGTCGGCCACGGCCAAATGGAGGAGGGGGAGCTCGAGTCCGTGATGCAGACCTTCGTTGCGGGCAAGGCCGATGTGCTGGTTTCCACCACGATCATCGAAAGCGGGCTGGATATTCCCAATGCCAACACAATCCTTATCGACCGCGCCGACCGTTTTGGCCTAGCCGATCTCTATCAGTTGCGCGGCCGGGTCGGGCGTTCGGGCACGAAAGCCTACGCGTTCCTGCTGTTGCCGCGCGAGTTGATGTCCGTCGGAGCCGCCCGGAAGCGTGTTTCGGCGATCAAGCAATATTCGGAACTTGGCTCGGGCTTTAAAATCGCCATGCGCGACCTCGAGATCCGCGGCGCCGGCAACCTGCTTGGCACGGAGCAGAGCGGGCACATCATCACGGTGGGATTCGACCTTTACTGCAAAATGCTCCGCCGTGCCGTCGATTCCCTGAAGGGCAAAAAATCCGGCGGCGGCACCGCCACGCTACGGTTGGATTTTGTCGCCACCGAAGAGGGTGCATTCGCTTCCGGGGGTGATCTGGCGGCATCCTTCGTGCCGCATTCCTACATGCCGGAATCGAAGATGCGGATCGATGCCCACCGCCGTATGGCCGAGGCCGCCTCGCGTGACGAGATCGACCAACTCCGAGCCGCGTGGAGGGACCGATTTGGCCCTTTGCCGCCCGCGGTGGAGAACGCCCTTCTTTGTGCTGCGATCAAGCTCGAGGCGACCCGGCGCAGGATTCCTATGGTGGAAGTCCGAGGCGAAAAACTCATGCTCACGCGCGGCGGAAGCTTTGTGCTCATCGGCGGAAGGTTTCCCCGCTTGACGGCTCCAGACCCCGATTCTAGGCTCCGCGAAGTTTTGACCTGCCTAGAAAAAATGCCATGCCGATAAGATATTTCGCCGCGATTTTGCTGGGAGGATTCCTCCTTGGCGGGATTCTTCAAACGGCTCCGGCTCAGCAAGCCGAGGTAGTCGATGGCGTGGCGGCCATTGTTAACAACGATGTCGTCACAATCTCTCAGGTCCGCGAACTCGTCGGCGCCCGTGAACGGGCCATGCGCGAGGCCTACACCGGGCCGGATTTGGCGGATAAGATCAAAGAAATGCGCCTTGGCGCGCTGAAGGACCTCGTGGACCGCCAGCTCATCATCCAGGAGTTCCGCGCCATGCAGGAAAAAGGGGCGAACATCCCCGAGTATGTGATCGACGACCGTGTGCAGACGATCATCCGCGAGGAATTCGGCGGCGACCGTGCGGCGTTCATTCGCACGCTCCAGGCGCAGGGCTTTACGCTCACCCGCTTCAAGGAAATCGAACGCGAGAAAATCATCGTCCAAGCCATGCGGCAGGCAAAAATCTCGGACAACTTCGTGGTTTCCCCGAAGCAAATCCAAAGTTTCTACGACAAAAACAGGTCGGCTTACTCGGTGCCCGAACAGATCAAATTGCGCATGATTGTGCTGCGTGAAGGGTCGAACGATGTGATCGGCGCCAACAAGCGTCAAACGGCCGAGGAGATCCGCCAGAAAATCATCGAGGGAGCCGAGTTCGAACGCATGGCGCAGATGTATTCCGAGGACGAGGCGACGAGCGACCTTGGTGGCGACTGGGGTTGGGTGGAGCGCAATACTTTGAACGAGGAACTCACGAAAGCGGCCTTTTCGCTGAAAGCGGGAGAGACCGGGCCCGTGATGCAAATCGGCGATTCCTACTACATCCTCTTTTGCGAGGCCCGCAAAAATGCCTCGGTCAAGCCGATGGCCGAGGTGCGCGAGGAGATCGAGCGCAACTTGATCCAACAGGAGCGCATGAAAGCCCAGCAGCGCTGGATCGATACGCTCCGCCGCAAGGCTTATATCAAAATCCTGTCCTGAGTGCGGCGAAGCCCTGAGAGGGGATTGACCACAGAGGACACAGAGAGCACAAAGAGGAAGAAAATTTGGTGGAACAAGAAAGAGGGCGATAAGCTCACCTGCGGGATAAATTTTCCCTGCAAAAACTCTGTGTCCTCTGTGGTCAAACAAACTTGCCGGGATTCAGTAGGCTTTTGGCGTCGAGGGCGGATTTGAGGCGGCGGTGGAGTTCGCGGGTTTCGGGGGAGACGGCTAGATTCCACCAAGGCATTTTGGCGAGGCCGATGCCGTGCTCGCCGGTGATCGCGCCGTCCCAGGCGAGGACTTGGCGGAAGAGTTCGTTCAAGGCCGAGGTGGCCTTTTTTTGGACGGTGGGATTTTCGGGGTCGGCGACCATGATGTTCACATGGATGTTGCCGTCGCCCGCGTGGCCGAAGCAGGCGATGGGGAAGCCGGATTTTTTTTGCAATTTGGCGGCGAAGTCCATGAGGTCCACGAGCCGCCCGCGGGGAACGACGATGTCCTCGTTGAGTTTCTTGAGGCCGGTGGCTTTGAGGGACTGGGAATAGACACGGCGGAGGGCCCAGAGGGCTTCACAGGCTTTTTCGGTGGTTGCTTTGCGGATGCCGAGGGCTCCGGATTTTTTGAGGAGTTTTTCGAGGGCGGCGGCTTCGCTTTTGACGCTGGCGGGTTGGCCGTCGACTTCGAGGATGACTTGGGCTTTGCCCGGCGGGAACTCGGCCTTCGGGTTGTAGCTGCGGGCGGAATTGAGCGTGAATTCATCGGCAACCTCGACGGCGGCGGGGAGGAAGCCGGCGGCGAAAACGGCCTGGATGGCGGCGGCGGCTTTTTTCATCGTGGGGAAACCCGCCGTGAGCACTGCGCGGGCGGGAGGGAGGGGGAGGAGGCGGAGCGTGGCTTGGGTGACGACGCCGAGCAGGCCTTCCGAGCCGGTGAAGAGGCCGACGAGGTCGAAGCCGGTTTTGTTTTTGTGGGTGCGGCCGCCGCAACGAATGATCGTGCCATCGGGCAGGACGGCGGTGAGGCCGAGGACATAGCTGCGGGTGACGCCGTATTTGAGGCAGCGCGGGCCGCCGGCGTTGGTGGCGATATTCCCGCCGAGGCTGCAATCTTTCAGGCTCGCGGGGTCGGGCGGGTAGAAGAGTTTTTTGGCGCGGGCGGCGAGTTGGAGTTTCTCGGTGATGACGCCTGGCTCGACGACGGCGACGAAATCGCGCTCATTGATTTCGAGGATGCGGTTCATGCGGTCAAGGCACAGCACGATGCCGCCCGCCACAGGTGTGCATCCGCCGACATAGCCGTAGCCCGCGCCGCGAGGTGTGACGGGGATTCCGGCGCTGTAGGCCTCACGCAGGACGAAGGAGGTTTCCTCGGTGGACTTCGGAAAAACGACCAGCTCGGGCGAGCCTTTGGCGAACCATTTGTCGGAGGCGAACTCGGGCGCGGGGGATGTCATCACGGCAGCGCCGCCGAGTTTTTTGAAGAGCTTCTTGCGGAAGGCGTCGGTCATGGGGCGTTCTCGAAAAAATGCCAAGCCTCGGCGACACCGTCGGCGGCTCGTTTGGAGGCGATGTGGCCGTTCGATCGGAGGACGATCTCACGCACTTCGGGAATGGCATTGGATGGGCAACAGACGTGGCTGGCGTGGAGTCCATCAAGCATCGGGATGTCGTTGAAGTGGTCGCCGGCGGCGCAGACATCGGCGCGCGTGAGGCCGATCAGGCGGGTGAGTTCCGCGAGCGCGGAGCCTTTGTGGTAATCGCGATGGCTGAAGCGGAGGTAGATTGTGTTTCGCTGGTAGGAAAAATCGGGGTGAGTGCGGATCTCGTTTTCCAGAAACGCGACAAATTCCTCCATCACCTTCTCATTCGAGGTGATCACGCCGGAGGGCTCGTCGTTTTCCTCCACGAGATTGATGCCGGGATGCTCGGTGGTGTGGGTGCGGATTTTGGCGAAGAGGTCGTCAGCTTGAGAGAAAAGCTCGGCGTGTCGCTCCATGCAAGTGTGGTTCCAGTGGTGCTCAGGAACCCAGCGGCCTTCGGGGGTTCGGTGGAAAATCTCTCGCTCGTTGGTGAGTAGAAAATCCGGCGGCACGGGCGGGTGGAATTCGTCGAGGCCCTCGATGGCGTGCCAGAGGCTACGGCCCGTATTGATGGTCCAGAAACCGCCTTGGTGCTTGTTGTGGAGGAGCACCTCGGCCATGGCGGCCGTGCATCGAAGGTTCGCCCCGTGCTCGATCAGCGTTCCATCGAAGTCGGTGCTGAGGAGCTTGATTCGGGCCATAGTCCGGGTGGGGCGCTCAGCTTTGGCAATGGCCCGCGCCGCACCCACAGCCGCCGGAGGCGGGTTCGGGCTGGACCTCAAATTCCGGCTCGATCTGGATGGTCTCGAGCGAGATTTTTTGAAGGGAGAGTTGTTCTCGGGCTTGGGCGAGAAGGCCGAGTGCGAGGGGATCCGGTTGGTGGCGTGTGCGGAGTTGGATTTCGACGGGCTTGCCAACGAATTGGGGGAACGATTCGGCCATTTCGCCGTCGAGGATAAAGGAGGCGTAGGCGTTGAGTTTTTCCTGGAGTTGCTGGAGTTGGCGTTCGTCGCCCTTCCACGGGCGGCTCTCATACATGGCGAGGACGAGGAGGTCGCGGCGCTTGTCGTGGGCGAAGGCGTCGAGCACGCCGGGATGGGAAAGGCCCATCGGGCGGGTGGAGGTGTCGGGCGGGTTCATGGACTTTTTGAGCGTTGGGAATTAAGTAATTAGCTCAGGAGGGTCCTGTTTGTCAGGACCGGGGCGGCTTTTGCAAACAAATCGTTCCGGCTCTGACAAGCAGAGCCCTCCTCGCATAGCGCGGGAGAGAGCGTTTTTTTGAGGAGGGGGGATTTTATATGGCCACTTTTTGTGACCTTAAAAAAGTAAAGCCTCACGGTGCGAATGAGTTGGTCAAGCGGCGGCGTCATGTTTCACGCCACCTTCTGGAACCACTGGTAGAGCATGAAGTAGACCAGGACGCCGGTGACGGAGACATAGAGCCAGAGGGGGAAAGTCCAGCGGGCCCAGGCGCGGTGGCGCTCGAAGCGGCCTTTCAGGGCGTGGGTCATTGTGACGAGGATCAGCGGGACGATGGTGATCGCCAGCACGATGTGGGTGAAAAGCATCCCGTAGTAAAATGTTCGCCAGAGGCCTTCGCCGCCGAAGGGGGTGTGGACTCCTTGGACGAGGTATTTGTGGAGGACATAGGTGGCGAGGAAAACGCAGGAGACAAAAAATGCTCCGAGCATGCAGAAGCGGTGGGCGATTTTCCGTTCGGTTTTGATGCAAACGAAACCAGCGAGGAGGAGGAGGGTGGCGATGCTGTTGAGTCCGGCGTTAAGGGCCGGCAGATCGGAGACGCTCATTGGGTCGAATTTTGGCGGTCGAGTTTGCGGCAGGTGTCCACGATGTAGTAGACGAGGCCGGAGATGATGAGAAATACGACGCCGAGCATTCCGATGACGCCCCAAGAGAGGGCGATGCCGGCGGTGATGGTTTGGGGTTCATCTGGGCCGGAGGTGCCAGGGGCGCGGCAACCGACGCAAGCGAGGGCTGCGGGCAGGCGAGCGAGGAAAAAGAAGGCGAGGAGTGCCGTGGCAGTTTTCATTTTTGCGACGCCGGACTTTCGCGCAAAAGCTCGCCGATGTCCACCATGAGCTTTTGGACGACCTCGGGGTCTTCACCGTTTTGGAAGCCTCGGATCCAGCCGTTGCCGTCCACGATGACGAAGCGTTGGGAGTGGGCTGGGGTGCCATCGGGTTCTTTGGCGATGGGTTGGAGGAGGCCTTTAACGATGATTTCGTTGGTGGCTTCGGGTGTGCCGGTCAGAAATTTCCAGTCTGCGGGATTGGCGCCAAGGTTCGCACCGTATTTGGAGAGGACTTCGGGGGTATCATGTTCGGGATCGACGGTGAAGCTTGCGAGTTTCACGCCGTCGTGGATTTTTTTCAATTTGCCGTTGAGTTCTGCCATGCGGGTGGAGATCAGCGGGCAGGGGCCTTTGCAGCGGGTGAAGATGAAATTGGCAATCCAGATTTTGCCTTGGAGGTCTGCGGAGCTGAAGGCGGTGCCGGTTTGGTCGGTGAGCGTGAACTCGGGCACCAGCGTGAATTTTTCCAACGGGACGGCGGGTGTGGCGGGGCGGGTGTTTTTCAGGCTCACATAGGCAAGCCCGATGAGAACGGCCACCGCGACGAAGGCGATGACCCAGACGATTGGTTTGATCCCGGAACGAGCCGGGAGGTCAGACATAGTAGAGAAGTGTGAGCACGAAGAGCCAAACGACATCAACGAAGTGCCAGTAGAGGGCGACATTCGCGAGGGCGGGGTGGTATTCGGGCGTGAAGCACTTCGTGAAAAGCTGGCGCAGGAAGCACCAGACGATGAGCAGAACACCGATGACCACATGCAATCCGTGAAATCCGGTGATCACAAAGAAGCTCGAACCGTAAACACCGCCGGTATTGAACCAAAGGCCTTCGTGGTGGAGGTGCCACCACTCGTAGCATTGCACGCCGACGAAAATGGAGCCCAACACGATGGTAACGAAAAGCCAGGCGAGGCCGGACTTGCGCTTGGCCACGGCGGCTTCGGCGAAGTGGAAAGTGAAGCTGCTGGCGACGAGGAAAATCGTGTTGATCGAGGTGAGGAAGACAGGAAGGGCTGGAACGCCCTCGCCGCGGGGCCAAGCATGGCCGGTTTGCCAAGGGAAGCCGACTTCCGACCAGCGGAGAACGAAGTAGCCGCCGAGGAGTCCGGCGAAAAGCATCCCCTCGGAGAGAAGGAACATGATCATGCCGAATTTTGCGACGGCGGGAGGGGCGCTAGGATGGGCGTTGGAATCGTGAGTCAGGGCGGCGCTGGACATGGTGTGCGTGGTGTTTTTTTATGGAAAAAATCAAGGCGCGGTCATTGGACCACGGAGGTTCATAAGGATTAAAACGAGGGCGGTCAATCCCACGGCGAAAATCCAGAGGATGACTATGAGACGAAAATTGGCGCGGCGGGGCTTGTTGCTCATCGAATGGTGGCGACCAAGAGGCCAAGCAAAAGCGGGAGATAAATGATGGAGGCGAAAAAGAGGTTTCGGGCCGAGTCGCGGTCGCGGCGCCTGAGAAAAATCGCGGCGAAGGCGGAAAAGGCGAGGCCCAGAAGAAGCGCGCCGTAGAAATACAGGGGGGAGTTGAAGCCGAGGAATCCGGGAAGGAGTGAAATCACAATCAGGCAAATCGAGTAAAGCAGGGCTTGGCGTCCGGTCATCGAGCCGTCGGGATCGCTGTCGGTGAGCATGACGCATCCGCCGGCTTTGTAGTCGTCGCGGAACATCCAAGCGATGGCGAGGAAGTGGGGCATTTGCCAGAAGAAGAGCGTCGCGAAAAGGAGGCCGCCCTCGAGGCTGTAGCTGCCACGCGCGGCGACCCAGCCGATAAGAGGCGGAAGCGCGCCGGGGACCGCGCCGACAAGGGTGTTCAGTGAACTCATGCGCTTCATCGGGGTGTAAACAATGATGTAGATCGCGATGGTGGCGAACGCGAGGAAGGCTGCGCGGAGATTGGTGAAGAGGCCCAAAATCGCAATGCCGGCTAGGGAAAAAAGCAGGCCAAAAAGCAGGGCGTCGCGCGGTGACATGCGGCCGGCGGGGAGGGGGCGCTCGCGGGTGCGCTTCATGCGGGCATCGATGTCGCGCTCCATCCATTGATTCAAAGCGGCGGCGCCACCCGCGCAGAGGGCTGTGCCAAGAAGGGTGGCGGTGAGAAGAATCCAGGGGATCGGGCCGCGCCAGGCGATGAGGAAGCCGACGAGGGTGGTCAGGAGGACGAGAAGCGAGAGGCGTGCTTTTACGAGCTCCATGACATCGTCAAGGAGGCCGGTCTTTTGCAAATCTGTTGAAGCGGCGGCGGGCTTCATGCGACGCGGGAGAGATCCGAGGCGCGGAAATCATCCGGAACGGTGAATCGTCCACTCTCCGAAGCTCGGAACAATCGGAATGTGAAAAGGACGCCGACGAGCAGGGAGAGTGCGCCGAGGGCCATATGGGCAGTGGCGACGTCAGCTGCTTTGTTCGACCAAACGGTCCAAGCACCGAGGGCGACTTGGCAAAGGATCATGACGAGCCAAATCGCGCTCCAGGTCGAGGCGGAGCGAGCGATGGGATTCGAAAAAACGATTCCAGCCACGGTGATGACGACGCCGAGGATAACGAAGGCCATCGTGCGGTGGGCCATTTGAAGCCAGATCTGGGTGGGAGTCGTCGGCATCTGGCTATCGGCTAGGCGGGCTTCGTTGATCTTGCCGATCGTTGTGGCGGAGGTGTCGGGAAGGATTTTTCCGTAAGCGAGAGGGAAGTCGGGGATCGAGAGTCCGAGGTGCGCGTGGCGCATGGAGGCGCCGAGGGCGAGCTGAAGGAAAATCAGCGCGGTTGCGAGAAGGACGATTTTTTTCAGAAAGGGGAGGGGAAGGAAGATGTCCCATTTTGCCCGCAAGAAGCTTGGGCTGGTGCTGACCGTGAGAATGCCGAGGAGGCAGAAAAACGATTGGGCGAGCATGCCGTGGAAGATGCCGATTTCGTTTTTGAAGAGCGAAACGCGGAGGCCGCCGAGGAGGCCTTGGATGCAGACGGCAACAAAGGCGATGACAGCAAGGTTTTTCACCCAGCGGCGGGGTTCCACTGCCAGCGTTATGACCGTCAGGATCATCGTCATCAAGCCAATCCCCGAGGCGATGAGCCGGTGGAGGTGTTCGTGAAAAATCCCGCCGACCCAACTCGAGAACGGGAAGAAAAACATGTTGTATCCGTAGGTAGTCGGCCAGTCTGGAACGGACATTCCGACACCTTTGGAGGTTACAAGCCCCCCGCTGCAGAGGAGCACAAAAGTGGCCGCCAAGGTCGCCAGACACCAGAGGTGCAAGGCGACGCGGCGTGAAGTGACTGTCTTGCAGGTGGCGTCCATTTTCGGACGCGATTAGTGGGATTCCAAGCGGGCGCCTTCTGGTGCTGGCTCGTTTTGCGGGAGGTAATCCTTGTCCATGCCGGGAACACTGTATTCGTAGGGTCCGTGGTAAACGGTCGGGGTCTTGGCGAAATTGCCGTGGCCCGGAGGCGATGGGATCGTCCATTCGAGAGTGTTCGCGTGCCAAGGGTTTTCTGGGGCTTTTTTGCCATTGCGGAGGCTGATGACGACATTCCAGATGAATAGGAAGGTCGAGAATCCAAGGCCCATCGCGCCGATGGTGCAGAGCACATTGAGGGGTTGGAGTTGGCGCAGGTGCTCGTAAACGGTCGGATCCGCGATGCGGCGCATCATTCCGCCGAGGCCGAGGTTGTGCATCGGGAAGAAGGTCAGATTGAAGAAAATCAAAGTGGCGAAGAAGTGCCACTTACCGAGTGTTTCATTCAGCATCTTGCCGAACATTTTCGGGAACCAGAAGTAGATGGCTGCGTAGATCGAGAAGATACTTCCGCCAAAGAGCACATAGTGGAAGTGGGCGACGATGAAGTAGGTATGGTGAACAAAGAGGTCGACTGGCGTGGAGGCCATGAAAATGCCGCTCAGGCCGCCAATGACGAACATCGAAACGAAGGCCAGGGCGAAGCACATCGCGGTTGTGAACTCAATCGATCCGCGCCAGATAGTGCCCATCCAATTGAAGGTTTTAATGGCCGAGGGGACGGCGATGATCATGGTCGAAACGGAGAAGGCCGCACTGAGCGTGAGGTTCATTCCGCTAACAAACATGTGGTGGCCCCAGACGATGAACCCGAGGAATCCGATGGCGATCATGGCGTAGACCATGGCCTTGTAGCCGAAAATTGGCTTGCGTGAGAAAACAGCGAGGATTTCGGAGGTCAGGCCCATCGCGGGAAGAATCATGATGTAAACCTCGGGGTGACCGAAGAACCAGAAGAGGTGCTGCCAGAGGAGGGGCTGTCCACCACCAGCGGGCGAGAAGAAGCTCGTGCCCATATTGAGATCCGCAAAAAGCATCGCTGCAGCAGCGGAAAGAACCGGAACGGCCAGAACAAGGAGGATCGCGGTGATAAAGAGTGACCAGACTGGCAGAGTCATGCGGAACATGGTCATGCCCGGAGCGCGCATGTTGACGATGGTCGTGATGTAGTTTGTCGCGCCGGCGATCGAGGAGAGTCCGTTCACGAAAAGTGCAATACACCAGAGGCTCTGGCCCATCGGGGTGCCGTTATAGGCGGCCACGGAACTCAGAGGGGCATAGGCGGTCCAGCCGGTGCCGGGTGCGCCACCGGGCACGAAAAACGCTGCGACCAGAATCACGCCCGAGAGCACATAAAGCCAGTAGCTGAGTTCGTTCAGAAGAGGAAACGCCATGTCGCCTGCGCCGATTTGAAGAGGAATGAGGTAATTTCCGAATGCTCCGATGAGCAGGGGCATGACCACAAAGAAAACCATGACCGTGGCGTGCATGGTCACGAGCATGTTGTAGCCGCCGGGGATGATCGATCCGTCCACGGCGACCGTGGAAGGGAGGAGTTGGCCAATAATGGGAATCTGCGCGCCGGGGAAGCCGAGTTGCCAGCGAACGCCAAGAGCGAGGGCGCCGCCGATGAAGAGAAAGGCGAGCGCGGTCCAGAGATATTGGAGCCCGATCATCTTGTGATCGTAGGTCCAGAGGTATTTTTGGACGAATCCGACCTCATGATGATCGTTGTGATCGTGGGGTTGGTGGCTTGTATCGGCGGGTGCTTCGGCTGTGATGGCGCTCATTGTTGAGTGGTTGGTTTAAAAAAGGTCCGTCGCTTTATATACGAACACAACGGATCGGAAATTATTTTTTTTCGCTCAATTTTTAAGTTGATGGTAATTCGGCACGCGACGCCGATTTTTTCCGATAAAATTTCTACATGACTGCCACTCGCAAAAAGCCAATCGGTTTTTCAAAATGGGAATCCGTTCTCGTGAAGGCGATCGTGATCCTGCTGGCGAGCCTTTGGATTTACTCGCCGGTCTTCGATGGCGATTGGCTCTGGGATGACGACTATCTGATCACGGCGAATCCGGTGGTGCAGTCGCCGAACGGGTTGGCGAGCTTTTGGGTGGAGCCGAAAACGGCCGACTACTTCCCGCTTACAATGAGTGCGCTTTGGCTGATGTGGAAATGGTTCGGGCTCGACTCTACCGGCTATCATATCGCGGCGGCGTTGCTCCATGCTCTGGGAGCTTGCCTCGTTTGGGCGTTGTTCAGAACCATGAACCTTCGGGGTGCTTGGCTAGCGGGTTTGATTTTTGCAGTTCATCCACTTGCTGTGGAGTCTGTTGCCTGGGTTTCAGAATTAAAAAACACCCTCTCGCTGCCGTTTTTTTTGGCGGCGGGGTGTTTCTTCGTGAGGTTTGAGGACACGGGGCGGCGGGTTTTTTACTGGGTGGCGCTGGGATTTTTCCTGGCCGCGATGCTGGCCAAAAGCTCGGTCGTGATGTTCCCGGTCGTGATGCTGCTTTATGTCTGGTGGCGGCGCGATCGGATCGCCTGGCGCGACCTCTGGAACGCCGCGCCCTTTTTTTTGGTGTCGCTTCTGCTCGGCTTGGTGACGCTCCATTTCCAGCACAGTCGTGCGATCGGCAATGAGCCAATCCCGATTGGCGGGCTCGACTCGCGGTTCGCCATCGCCGGCATGGCGATCTTCTTTTACTTCTCGAAAATCCTCTGGCCCGCCCTGCTCCTGCCCATCTACCCGCAATGGGCCGCCAACCCGCCCGAGTTCTCCCAATTCCTCGCTTGGCCCGTGCTCGCGGGGGTGCTGGGAGTTTTTTGGATGCGTCGAAAAACCTGGGGCCTGCATGCGCTGATGGGCGTGGGTTTTTATCTGATCACGCTTCTGCCCGTGCTGGGATTCGTGGCGATGTCGTATATGAGGGTGGGTTGGGTGGCCGACCATTTTCTCTACATCCCGATGATCGGAATCGTGGCGCTCGTCGTCGGGGTGGGGGTGAGGGCGAGTGACTTGGCCGGGGCGAAATGGAAACCGGCGTTTGGGATTTTGGCGGCGGGGGGGGTGGGTTTGCTTGCCTTCTGGAGCTATCGCTACGCGGGAATTTGGGAAAATGAGGACAAGCTTTGGAGCTACACCTTAAAGCATAACTGGGAATGCTGGCAGGCTCACAACCGAATCGGCGCGAGGGAGTTCAATCGAGGCAATGTCGATGTCGCCCTGGATCATTTCCGCGAGGCCACGCGGCTGCGGCCTGATTTGGCCGAGACGCAGAACAACCTCGGATCGGCCGTTCTCGCCAAGAAGGACACAAAAGCCGCCATCCAGCATTTTCAAGAGGCGCTTCGGCTATCCCCGGATATCGTTGCAATCCAATCCAATCTCGCGCGGGCGCTGCTGCTGGATAACCAACCCGCTGCGGCCGCCGAGCTTTATGCCGACCTCTGCCGGCGTTATCCGGATACCCCCACCTTCCTGTGCAATCTCGGGGTAACGCTCTATCAATCTGGAAAAAAAACCGAGGCGATCGCGATTTTTCGTCGCGCCTTGGAGATTGATCCAAATCTTCCGGATGCTTGGGAAAACCTTCGCGCTGCTATGGAAGAAGTCGAAAATCCTCCGGTCAATAAGTGAATTCGCGCACCAAGCAAATCTTGGAAAAACTCGCTAAATTTCCAATAATATCCCCGCAAACATAGCGGCTGAAGTAGATTTTAGTGTCCTTAAAAAGCCCCTCCTCATCATTCAAAACGAGACTGTTGTCCAACCCAGAAGCAATGCCGATGCCGAGGAGTTTCAGCATGGCTTCCTTGGCAGTCCAAAGCTCCAAAAAAGCGATGGATTCGAGCTTTGAAGAGGCATCCATAAGTTCCCTCTCGCTCGGTTGAAAATACCGCTGCGCCAGCTTCGAGAAGTTTGCTTTTCTGGAGTTTTTTTCGATATCAAAACCCACTGGATCCGATGAGAAAGCAATATAAACGGAATCCCCCGAATGGCTCAGGTTGAAATGAAGGTGCGGCATGCATTTTAAGAAAGGTTTCCCTTGCGGTGAGATTTCTAATTCCAAATCCGAAGGTTTTTTTCCTGTATAATTCGCCGCTAAATGTCGCACCGCACTGCGGCTCTTGAGATAAACATCCCGGGATTGCGTCGAAGAAAATAACGCATACCTTTGATTTTCAAAAATACTCAAAACACTTTCGTCCCCTTTGGAGGTAACATTGTAAATATGAAACTCCCCTGGAGCTGGGATTTCAAAGTGATTCATTCGTTGTAAAAAAAAGATTGTGCACGGAAGCGATTTCTGGTTTTTCTATCGGCCTCATGAAACTCGCAGATATTAATACGAAAACCTTGTCGGCTCTTCTTTCTCTTACCAAGAAAAAAGAAACCCTCTTGGCGAAAGTTGAAGCCGTTGAGAAACAAATCTCCGCATTAGCCTCCGGCGAAACTCGCGAGGCCATTCGCGTGCTCCGTGCAAAAAAAGCCAAACGCGGTCGCAAGGCCGGCGCGAAAAGAGCCAAATCCACACGCCCACGCGCTCCCAAGGGCCAACTCAAAGAGCAAATCACCTCGATCCTTAACGCTGCCGGAGAAGCCGGAGCCAGCGTGAAGGAAATCGCTGCACAAGTCGGCAAGCCGATCCAGCACATCTATGTGTGGTTCAGCAGCACAGGCAAGAAACTCGGCCATTTTGAAAAGACGGACGCAGGCAAATACCGCAACAAACCCGCCCAGCAATAAGTCAGGCCATTTCACAAATGGGCGTTCCGCAGTCCCACCGCGGAACGCCTTTTTGCTTCTCCGAACATACCCGACAAGGGCCGTGACCTTCTGCTGGTTTTTGTTAAACTCCACCCCGTGAAACTTTCGCTGTCGACCTGCTGGAATTCTTGGCGTCACCAAGACGGTCGCGCCATGATCGAGGAAATCCTAGCGCTCGGCTTTGACTCGCTCGAGCTCAGCCACGGCATCCGCCCGTCCCAATTCGAGGGTGTCCTGCAAATCCGCGAAAAGCGGAAATTCCAGGTCTCCAGCGTCCACAATTTCATGCCCATGCCGGTCGAGGTTCAGACTGACTCGCCGGATTGCTACGAATTCACCTCCGACCGGGCGACGGACCGCGAGCGCGCCCTCAAGCTCACACTCGCAACGATCGATTGGGCGGCCAAACTTGAGGCGCCATTTGTGGTCGTCCACACCGGCCGCATGCGCTCGCTGAATTTGAGCGAACCGCTCCGCGCGATGGTCGAGCAGGGCAAGCTCCACTCCCGCGAACATGTCCGCCAAAAGCTCGCTGCTGTGCAGACACGCGAGAAAGTCGCCGAGGCCTACACCACTCGTGTGCTGGAAACTCTGCGCGAAGCCGCCGAGCACGCCGGCAAGCGCGGGGTGAAGCTCGGCATCGAGAACCGCGAACACTACGAGGCGATCCCGAGCGAGCGGGAATTCCCGGATTTTCTCAAACGCCTCGATTCAACAAACGCCGGCTACTGGCACGACTTCGGCCACGCCCAGATCAAGGAAAACCTTGGCCTCATCGACCACCGCGAACATCTCGCAACCATGGCTCCGCGGCTCCTCGGCTGCCACATCCACGACACGCGTTGGCCGTTCCGCGACCACTGCCCGCCCTTCACTGGCGAAACGCGCTTTGACGAACTCGTGCCGCTCCTTCCCAAAAAATGCACCATGGTTTTGGAGATGTCCCCGCGCACCGAGGCGGCCGACATCGTGCAAGCGGCGGAGGCTTGGGCCAAACGCTTCAAATGAAAAAACACCTCCTCACGGCCATCCAGTTGCTCGTCACTGTCGGCCTGCTTTTTTGGATTTTCCGCAACCCCGAGCAGAATCGAAAAATGCTCGAGGCGCTCGATGTCGCGAACGAGTGGTGGCTCCTGCCGGGCCTTCTCGCGCTCGGCGGCGGGCTGCTTCTGCAGGCCATGCGATGGAGGATCCTGCTCGAAGTCCAGAGCATCGCGATTTCGTATTGGCGGAGCTTGCGGATTCTTCTCGTGGGGATGTTTTTCAACCTCTTTCTGCTCGGAGCCACCGGCGGCGACATCATCAAAATTTTCCTCATCATGCGCGAGGCTCCCGATAAAAAAGCCGGCGCGCTGCTGAGTGTTTTCATCGACCGCGTGGTCGGTGTGCTCGCGCTGGCGGCGGTTTCGGCTGTGGTGATCCTGCTCCGCTGGCAGGACCTCATGGCGCACGAAGTCACCCGCTACGGCGTGGCCACGGCGGCCTTGATTCTTGGCGGCTCGATCGGGTTTGTTGTCGTGGCCTGGCTGGCAGGGCGGTTCCATCTCGCGGCGAAACTTCCGCGCTGGTTGCCCGCGCACGACAAGCTCGTCGAGGCCGCAGGAGCTTTTGTGGAATACGCCCGGGCGGGCGGATCGGTCGGCAAGGCCTTCCTGCTCTCGATCCCCGCGCATCTGCTGATGTTTTCCACCTTCTGGTTCGGGGCAAAAGCCTTCGCCGCCGGGCTGAATGTGCTCAGCATTTATTGTGTGATGCCGATCGTGGCGACCGTGACGGCGTTGCCCATCAGCATTGGTGGAGCGGGCCTCCGCGAGGGTCTCTTCATCCAAATCCTCGGTGCGCTCTACGCCACACCGGAATCCATCGCCACGCTCGTCTCGCTTTCGGGTTTCATGATGCAGGTTTTCTGGAGCCTCATCGGCGGCGCGATCTATCTCGGCTACCGCGCCTCGCAGACCATGCCGCTCGGCGAGATGGAAAATGAGGTCGATGCCCTGGAGCGCCGCATCGAGCAAAACCTCGAGCAGGGCCGCAACCCCGGCGCATGAGCGCAAAAAAAAAGACCCGCTTCGGGATGTCGGCGGATGGCAAGTTGCTGGCCGGCGAGGGCGGGGGAGAAGCGCTCCAGACCTTGGCGGAAACGGATTCGATTGAAGAAATCGAGGTGGAAATTTTCCCGCAAATCCTCGGAGGCGCGAAAACGCCAACGCTCACGGGATTGCCGGGGGAGTTTTTGCCGAAGCCGCTCGATTTTCGAATGACCTCGATGAAGGTCGTCGAGGGCCGTTGCGTGGCGACTTACCAGCGGGTCAGCGACCGCGCTTGTTGAAGGCCGAGACAGCCCGTTCCGCCTCGCGGGTCTCGACGCGTTTTTTCAAATCCATCCGCTTATCAGTATCGAGCTTTCCTTTGCCCAGGCCGATCTCGGCTTTGACGCGGCCTTTTTTCCAATAGAGCCGGAGGACGGGAATGGTGAGACCCTCCCGCTCGACCGAGACGGCAAGCCGATCAATCTCGAGTCGGTGCATCAGCAGTCGGCGGGGTCGCTTCAGTTCGTGCTGTTCGTGGCTGGCCCGCTCGTAGGGTTGGATCGTGCAATCATGCAGCCAAATCTGGCCGTTTTGCACGCGGGCGAAAGAGCCTTGGAGCGAAACCAAGCCAGCCCGGAGGGACTTGACTTCCGTGCCTTTCAATTCCACGCCGGCTTCGAATTTCTCGAGGATGTGGAAATCCCGAAAAGCTTTCCGGTTTGTGGTAATTTCCGAGGACATACAGCGGTGCGCGACCGCAGGGCAGGCCTTAGGCCGCGAGAGGCTCGGGCGCTGCAAGGCCGATCTTGCCTTGTGCGATTTCCTGCAGCGCGATGTCCGCGAATCCTTCGCCGATCTCGGCGTCGATGAGTGGACGGCTTCCGGCGTTCAACTGACGAACACGACGGGAGACCATGTTGATTAAAATCTGGGACTCGGTGATGACCTTGGAGGCTGCTTCGATGTTTTTGGCTTTCATGAAATGGTGGCGCCGTTGGGCGGAAGCGCGGAGGTGCACACTAGAAGTCGTCGTCACGGAGTCAAATTTTTTTTGGAAATTTGTTTGACAGTTGTTGACTCGCCCCTAATCTCTCCCCTCCCGCGAACCGGGGCACTTCAACCGCAGGAGACCGGATGGTCGTTCGCACTGCAAAAAAATACATGCAAAAAAAACGCAGCAAACGCTACCGCGAGGCAGCGGCCAAAGTAGAGGCGAATAAAAAATTCTCTCTGAATGACGCCGTTGAAACCTTGAAAACCCTTCCTCCCGTCAAGTTCGACCAGACGGTGACTCTTTCCTTCAAGCTGGGTGTCGATCCCAAGCAGAGCGACCAGATGGTCCGCGGCACTTGCCCACTCCCGAATGGTAGCGGCAAGAATGTCCGAGTGCTTGTTTTCGCCAGCGGCCAAGCCGCTGAAGCCGCCAAGCAGGCCGGTGCGGAATATGTGGGATTCGAGGATCTCATCAAAAAAGTCACCTCCGGCTTCTCCGATTTCGATGTCGCCGTTGCCACTCCCGCTGCCATGGCGGAAGTCCGCAAGCTCGGCAAGGTCCTCGGACCTCGTGGCCTCATGCCGAATCCAAAAACCGGCACCGTCACGGACGACACCGCGAAGGCCGTGAAAGAAGTCAAAGCCGGCCGCGTGGAATTTAAACTCGATAAAAACGGCAACATCGCCGTTCCCGTCGGCAAATTTTCCTTCGACGCGAAATCCCTTGTTGAAAACGGCAGCGCCGTTATTGACGCCGTGGTTAAAGCCCGCCCCGCCACCGCCAAGGGCGCGTTTGTCGACGCGATCACCCTCAGCGCCACGATGTCGCCCGGTCTCCGTGTGGATCCGGCTCCTTATCTCAAAAACTAAGCCATTTCATCCATGAGACCCGAGAAAACAAACATCGTTTCCGACATCCGCGAGAAGCTTCAAGCCTCGCCTTATCTCCTGATCGTCGATTACTCCGGCATGAAAGTGCCCCACTTCGAGTCGCTCCGCACCCGCCTCTCCGAGGCTGGCGCCCGGATGAGCGTTGTCCGCAATACCTTCCTCCGCATCGCGGCGCAGGAATTGCAGATGCCCGAGCTCACCGACTCACTAGCCGGTCAGACCGCCATGGTCACCGGAGAGACCGACATTTGCGCCGCCGCCAAGGTGATCAAATCCTTTGCAGCGGAGTTCAAGCTCCCAACCGTTCGCGCTGGCGTGCTCGACAATGCTCCGCTCAATGCAACGCAAGTCAATGAACTTGCCGACCTCCCGAGCAAGGATGTCCTCCGCGCCAAACTCCTGGGACTCTTGCAGACCCCGGCCAGCCAGTTCGTGCGTGTGCTCAACGAGCCCGCCTCGAGCCTCGCCCGCGTCCTCAAAGCCAAAGCCGACGCCCTCGGCTCCGCCAGCTAAACCGAATTCAACACTTTCGCGCGGAGGTTTTCGGACCTCTGCGCGGATACCAACCAAACATAAACCGGTTCCTCGTCGGCTGGGCGGCTGCTCAGCTCAATCGACCCGATGCCTCGGGAAGCGACGATACCAAAACACACACATCATATGGCAGACACACAAGCACTCGTCGATCAGCTCAGCGGACTCACCGTCCTCGAAATCGCTGACCTCGTTAAACAACTCGAAGAAAAATGGGGCGTCAGCGCCGCTGCTCCCGTAGCTGTTGCAGCCGCCGGTCCCGCCGCTGCAGCTCCCGCCGCTGAGGAGAAGACATCCTTCGATGTCATCCTCACCGATGCAGGCAGCAACAAGATTGCCGTCATTAAAGAGGTCCGCGCCGCTGTGGCCGGTCTCGGACTCGCCGAGGCGAAAGCCCTCGTCGAAGGAGCACCCAAGGCTCTCAAAGAAGGTGTCACCAAGGAAGAAGCCGCCGAGATCAAGAAAAAGATCGAGGCCGCTGGCGCCAAAGTGGACATCAAGTAAGTCGGATTTTTTGCGCAGGGGGATCGGGAAAAATTTCCTTGATCCCTCTGCCAAACTCCCTACTTTTCCTCGCTCGCTTCATCCGTTTTTCTCACAAACATCTGCCGTCCAGCACCACAAAACAAACAAGTCTCCGTCATCGCAACCGCCTCACAAAGAGGTCGTTCATCGATGCCGGATCTTTTGTTTCCAGTGATCGGCGAATGAACCCGGCCGACTGAACCCGGCCAACCCAACCCGCGGCACCGCACCAAAACCATGTCTGAACGCATCCAATTCGGTAAATTGAAAGAGGCCATCGAGCCACCTAACCTCATCGAGCTCCAGATTAATTCCTACGACGAGTTTTTCCAAAGGGATGTTCCGGTTAGTAAGCGCCGGAATGTCGGCATTCAGGCCGTTTTCCGCGAATTTTTCCCGATCCATGGTTTCGAGGACAAATCCTCCCTCGACTTCGTCAGCTACGAGCTCGGCGAACCCAAAATGTCCGCGCTCGAATCCCAGCGCGAAGGCCAGACCTTCAGCGCCTCGCTTTATGTGACCTTCCGCTACAAGGACGAACGCAGCACAAAGGAAGAAAAAGTTTACATGGGCGAGCTCCCGCTCATGACTCCACAGGGCACTTTCGTGATCAACGGCGCCGAGCGCGTCGTCGTTTCCCAGCTCCACCGTTCACCCGGCATTTGCTTCGAGACCTCCATTCACACGAATGGAAAAGTCCTCCACGGCTTCCGCATCATTCCCGACCGCGGCTCTTGGATCGAGGTGCAGTTCGATACCAGCGATCTGCTCTATGTCTATCTCGACCGCCGCAAGCGCCGCCGCAAATTTTTGGCCACCACGTTCCTTCGCACCCTCGGCTATCCGTCGGATGAGGAAATTGTTAAACTTTTCTACAAAACCGAGGACCTCAAACTCAGCGAGAAACTCGACGAGGAAGAGATCGCCACGAAGGTTCTGATCGCCGACATCCGCGACGGCGAAATCACCGTCGGTCGCGCATTCGAGCCCCTCACCACCGCGATCGTTCGTGAACTCCTCCGCCTTGGCCACAAGACCGTCAAGGTCGTGGATACCAAAGAGGACGACACCATCATCAAGTCTCTCAAAAAAGATCCCGCCCACGACGAGGACGAGGCTCTCAAAGACATCTACCGCAAGCTCCGCCCTGGCGATCCACCAACCGTTCAAAACTCGCGCAGCATGCTCAAGCGCCTGTTCTTTGACGCCAAGCGCTACGATCTCGGCCGCGTCGGCCGTCACAAGATCAACCAAAAACTCGATCTCAAGGTCTCCGAGGAGGAGCGCACGCTCACCAAGGAGGATTTCGTCGCTGCGATGAAATATCTCGTCCGCCTCCGCGCGGGTGATGGCGTGACCGATGACATCGATCACCTCGGCAGCCGCCGCGTCCGCACCGTTGGCGAACTTCTTGCGAATCAGTGCCGCGTGGGCCTCGCCCGCACCGAGCGTCTCGTCCGCGAGCGCATGACCCTGTTTGATCCCACCACAGATCAGATCACTCCGCAGAAGCTCATCAATCCCAAGTCGCTCAGCGCCGTCGTTCGCGATTTCTTCGGTCGTTCGCAGCTGAGCCAGTTCATGGATCAGACGAATCCGCTGTCGGAACTCACCCACAAGCGCCGCCTCTCCGCCCTCGGGCCAGGAGGCCTCAGCCGTGATCGCGCGGGCTTCGAGGTTCGAGATGTGCATCCTTCGCACTACGGCCGCATTTGCCCGATTGAGACGCCCGAAGGCCCGAACATCGGCCTGATCAGCTCACTCAGCACATTTGCCCGAATCAATGATTTCGGCTTCATCGAAACGCCCTACCGCAAGGTGGCCAATGGCCGCGTGCACGATGAGGTGGAATACCTCAGCGGCGATCGTGACGAAAACTTCTACATCGCGCAGGCGAACTCCACGGTGGACGCCAAAGGCAACCTCACCGGAGAGAAAGTTTCCGCCCGCTATCGTGGTGACTTCTTGGAAGTCGAGCCATCCAAAGTGCAATACATGGATGTCTCACCCAAGCAACTCGTCTCTGTCGCGGCCGGCTTGATTCCGTTCCTCGAGCATGACGACGCCAACCGTGCACTCATGGGCTCGAACATGCAACGCCAAGGCGTTCCGCTCCTCACCTCCGACTCGCCGCTCGTCGGCACCGGAATCGAAGGCCGCGTCGCCCGTGACTCGCGCGCTGTGATTTGCTCCGAATCCGCTGGCAAGGTCGCCTCGGTCACCGCAAATCAGATCGTCATCACCAAGGACGGCGCGCTCCCGGAAGGCAAAAAGAAAATCAAACACGATCCCGAAAATGGCGTGTTCGTTTACGAGCTCCGCAAGTTCATGCGCTCAAACGCAAGCACTTGCATCAACCAAAAACCGATCGTCAAAAAGGGACAATCGATCAAGAAGGGTGATGTCATCGCCGACGGACCGAACACCGAAAAAGGCGAACTCGCCCTCGGTCGCAATGTGCTCGTCGCCTTCATGTCTTGGAACGGCTATAACTTCGAGGACGCGATTCTCATTTCCAAGCGCGTGGTCAAGGAGGACATCTACACCTCCATCCACATCGATGAATTCGAGATCGGCGCCCGCGACACCAAGCTCGGCCCCGAGGAAATCACCCGCGACATTCCGAATGTCAGCGAAGAAGCGCTCCAAAACCTCGGCAGCGACGGCGTCATCCGCATCGGAGCAGAGGTCAAACCCGGCGACATCCTCGTTGGCAAGATCACTCCGAAATCCGAGACCGAACTCGCCCCCGAAGAGCGCCTCCTGCGCGCCATCTTCGGCGAAAAGGCAGCCGATGTGAAAGACACCTCGTTGACTGTTCCGTCCGGCACCTACGGCATCGTTATGGATGTGAAGGTCTCCTCGAAAAAAGAGGTCACCCGCACCAAAATGACCCCATCCGAGTCAAAGCGTCAGCAAAAGATGATCGGTGAGGACCACAAGAAGCGGAAAGAAGACCTCCACGAGCAACTCACCGCCGCGCTCTCGAACATCCTCCTCAACGAAAAAATCCCGCTTGATGTGGTGAACGCCCAGACCGGCGAGATCATCATCCCGGCGAACCGCAAGATCACGAAGCAACTCCTTCGCAAGCTCGCGGGTGTTTACAACCATGTCGAAATCGACCCGAGCCCGATCCGGAACAAAATCCACGAGATCATCGGCCAGTTCGAACACAAGTTTGTCGACCTCGACAACGAGCGCGACCAAAACCTCGGCCGCATCGAGAGCGGGGACGATATCGACCCCGGCATCATCAAGCAGGTCAAAGTCTACATCGCCAGCAAGCGCAAGCTCAGCGTGGGTGACAAAATGGCCGGCCGCCACGGAAACAAAGGCGTCGTCGCCAAGATCGTTCCCGAAGAGGATATGCCCTACCTCGCGGACGGCACACCTGTGGACATCGTTCTCAATCCGCTCGGTGTGCCGAGCCGAATGAATGTCGGCCAGGTTCTTGAAACCCACCTCGGCGTTGCTGCCAAGGCGCTTGGTTTCAAGGTCGCGACTCCGGTTTTCGACGGCATTCCCGAATCGAAAATCCGCGAATACCTCAAGGAAGCCAGTAAGGTGGACGGCTACACTTGGATCAAGGAAAACGGCAAGGCCACGCTTTACGACGGCCTCACCGGGGACGCCTTCGACCAAGATGTCGTTGTCGGCTATATCTACATGCTCAAGCTCGGCCACTTGGTCGCGGACAAAATCCACGCCCGCGCTGTCGGACCCTACAGCCTCGTCACCCAGCAACCGCTCGGAGGCAAGGCCCAATACGGTGGCCAGCGTTTCGGAGAAATGGAAGTCTGGGCGCTTCAAGCCTACGGAGCCGCCTACACGCTCCAGGAACTCCTCACGGTCAAGTCCGACGATGTCGCCGGCCGCACCCGCATTTACGAGAGCATCGTCAAGGGCGACAACTCGCTCGAAGCCGGCACTCCGGAGTCCTTCAATGTGCTCATCAAGGAAATGCAGGGCCTCGGCCTCGATGTTCGCGTCGGCGGCAAACAGCCGTCCCTCACCGAAGCCGCTCTCGCCTGATCCCAACCACCAAAAACTGACGAACCATTCCACACATGAAAGAAATTAATTTCCGCGAAGCCCTTGGTGAAACCAAGGAGGTCGGTTTCGACGAGGTTGCAATCACTGTGGCGTCCCCCGACGCCATGCGCAGCTGGAGCAAAGGCGAGGTCAAGAACCCCGAGACCATCAACTACCGGACCTTCAAGCCCGAAAAGGGCGGTCTTTTCTGCGAGCGTATTTTCGGTCCCACACGCGACTGGGAGTGCTCGTGCGGAAAATACAAGCGCATCAAGCACAAGGGCGTCATCTGCGACCGTTGCGGCGTGGAAGTCACCCTTTCCCGCGTGCGCCGCGAACGCATGGGTCACATCGACCTGGCCGTGCCGGTTTCTCACATTTGGTTCTATAAATGCATGCCCTCCCGTCTCGGCCTCATGCTCGACATGACCAGCCGCCAGCTTGAGCGCGTGATTTATTACGAAGACTATTTGGTCATCGACCCCGGCAACACGCCCCTCGAGAAAGGCCAACTCCTCACCGAAGCGGAATTCCGCGACGCCGAGGAGCAATACGGAGAAAGCTTCACCGCTGGAATGGGCGCCGAGGCGATCCAAAAAATCCTCTCAAATATCGACCTCGCCGATCTCCAAAAGGAAATCGAAGAGGCCATGGGCAACACCCGCTCCAAGCAGCTCCGTAAAAAACTCGCCAAGCGCCTCAAGCTCGCTCAGGGCTTCGCCGGGTCGAAGAGCCGTCCGGAATGGATGATTCTCAATGTCCTTCCCGTCATCCCGCCGGACCTCCGCCCGCTCGTTCCGCTCGAAGGTGGCCGCTTCGCGACCTCGGATCTCAACGATCTCTATCGTCGCGTCATCAACCGCAACAACCGTCTCAAAACCCTCCTCCAACTCAAGACCCCCGAGGTCATCATCCGCAACGAAAAGCGCATGCTCCAAGAGTCGGTGGACGCGCTCTTTGACAACGGTCGCCACGGTCGCGCCGTCACCGGTGCCGCGAATCGGCCGTTGAAATCCCTCAGCGACATGCTCAAGGGCAAGGGTGGCCGTTTCCGCCAAAACCTCCTCGGCAAGCGCGTGGACTATTCCGGCCGTTCGGTCATCGTCATCGGCCCCGAGCTCAAGCTCCACCAGTGCGGTCTTCCTAAGAAGATGGCTCTCGTTTTGTTCGAGCCATTCATCATTCGTCGACTCAAAGAGCTCGGATATGTCCACACCGTTCGCAGCGCCAAGAAACTCATCGAGCGTCAAACACCCGAGGTTTGGGACATTCTCGAGGAGGTCACAAAAGGCCACCCCGTCATGCTCAACCGCGCCCCGACGCTTCACCGTCTGTCGATCCAAGCCTTCGAGCCGATCCTCATCGAAGGCGAAGCCATCCGCGTCCATCCGCTCGTCTGCACCGCTTACAACGCGGACTTCGACGGTGACCAAATGGCGGTCCATGTCCCGCTCTCCGTCGAGGCGCAAATGGAAGCCCGCATGCTCATGCTGGCACCGAATAACATCTTCTCGCCTTCCAGCGGCAAGCCAATCACCACGCCCTCGCAGGACATTCCGCTCGGCTGCTACTACCTCACGCAAAAACCCCGCGCCGAGGATGCCGACGAGAAAAAGCGCCGCCCGCTTTTTGCAAATGCCGAAGAGGTCGAACTCGCCCTCTCCGAAGGCTCCATCCGCACCACCTCACAGATTCTTTTCAAGAACCCCGACAAGGGCCTCGAAACGGTCTACGGCGACTCCGCCTCGAGCGTTCTCAAAACCACAGCCGGTCGCGTGGTCTTCAACCAGATTTGGCCGAAGGCGCTTGGATTCCTGAACAAGGTTTGCGGCAAGAAACAGCTCTCCGACATCATCTGGCGTTGCTACAAAGCCAGCGGTCAGCAGACCACCGTCGAAACCCTCGACAAGCTCAAGGAACTCGGCTTCAGCTCGGCCACCCGCGCTGGCGTTTCCATCGGCATCAACGACATGATGATTCCGCAGGAAAAAACCGAACTCCTCGAAAAGGCCTACAGCCAAGTTACCCAAGTCGAGCAGCAATACCGCCGAGGCATCATCACCGACGGCGAGCGCAAGAACAAGGTGCAGGACATTTGGACCCACACCGGTGAGGAAATTGCCAACGCGCTCTTCCGCACACTCGAATACAACGAGGGCAAGCGCGACATGAACCCTGTGTTCATGATGGTTGACTCCGGCGCTCGTGGTAACCGCACACAGATCAAACAGCTCGCCGGAATGCGCGGCCAGATGGCTAAGCCATCGGGCGAAATCATCGAGCAGCCGATCACCGCGAACTTCCGCGAGGGCCTCACCGTTCTAGAGTTCTTCATCTCCGCGCACGGCGCCCGCAAGGGTCTCGCCGATACCGCGCTCAAGACGGCCGATTCCGGTTATCTGACTCGCAAGCTCGTTGACGCCGCTCAGGATGTCATCATCACCATCGAGGATTGCCACACGCCCAACGGCATCGTGGTTCGTCCGATTTACGAGGGTGACGAAGAAGTCGTCAGCCTCTCAACCCGCATCATCGGCCGCACCAGCTGCGAGACCGTCAAAGATCCGATTACCGGAAAAGCCATCGTCAAAGCCAACCAGATCGTGGACGAGGAAACAGCCGCCGCTCTCGAGAAAGTCGGGCACGAACAGCTCAAAATCCGCTCCGCTCTCACCTGCGAATCCAAGCGCGGCATTTGTATCAAATGCTACGGTCGCAGCTTGGCCACAGGCGGCATGATCAAGCTCGGCGAGGCCGTCGGCATCATCGCCGCGCAGTCGATCGGCGAACCCGGCACCCAGCTCACGATGCGAACCTTCCACGTCGGTGGTGCTGCCAGCCAGACCTTCAAGCAACCGATCGTCAAGGCCAAGCACGAGGGAACCATCCGCTTCAACGAACTCAAGGTCGTGGAAACCGTGGACAAGACATTCGTCGTTCTCAACAAAAACGGCACCATCACCGTGCATGACAAAGACGGCCGCGAACTCGAGAGCCACAACATCGTCGTCGGCTCCGTCATTTCTAGCCCCGATGGCAGCCATGTGAAGAAAGGCCAGACCTTCATTCAATGGGATCCCTACAATGTTCCCATCATCACCGAGAAGGCCGGCCGCATCGAATTCCGCGACATGATCCCAGGCGTCACGATCCGCCAAGAGGTGGACGAATCCACCGGCGTTCGTGGCAATGTCGTCATCGAGCACAAAGAAGATCTCCACCCGCAGATCATCATTGTGGATGAGGCAAAAAATGTCCTCGCCAGCTACTCGATTCCTGCCGGCGCTCATATCGAGGTGAAGGAAGGCGCGAAAGTCCCCGCCGGACAGCGCGTCGCCCGCACGCCCCGAAAGATCGGCAAGACCAAGGACATCACCGGTGGTCTCCCACGCGTCGCCGAGCTTTTCGAAGCCCGCCGTCCGAAGGATGCCGCAGACATCGCCAAGATCGATGGTGTCGTCGAAATTGGTGGCACCGTCCGCGCCAAACGCCGCCTCATCGTGAAGGATGTGGAGACCGGAGCCGAGGAAGAACACCTCATTCCGCTCAATAAACACATCATCGTCTTCAAGGGCGATCTGGTGAAAAAAGGCCAGCAACTCACCGAAGGCCCCGTCGTCCCTCACGAGATTCTCGAAATTTGTGGACCTCAAGAACTCCAGGAACACCTCCTCAACGAGGTCCAGGAAGTTTACCGTCTGCAAGGCGTCGAAATTAACGACAAACACATCGAGATCATCGTCCGCCAAATGCTTCGCAAGGTGAAAATCACCGAGCAGGGAGACACCACGCTCCTCTGGGGCGATCAGGTGGACCGCCTCGCTTTCGAGGCCGAGAACGAAGCCGTCATGGCCAAAGGTGGTAAACCCGCCGAAGCCAGCCCCGTGCTCCTCGGCATCACCAAGACCGCTCTCGAAACCGATAGCTTCATCTCCGCCGCATCGTTCCAAGACACGACCCGCGTCTTGACCGAAGCCGCCACTCTCGGCAGGGTGGATCGTCTCCGCGGCTTCAAAGAGAATGTCATCATGGGACACCTCATCCCTGCGGGAACAGGTTTCGAAACCAACCGAAAGATAGGAATCTCCAATCTCGGGGATACCTTGGAAGCCGCCCCAAAAGAGGGAAAAAAGAAAGTCGCCAGCTAATTAAAATCATATCATGTCTGAATCCACAGCCACCCAACCAAACATCGAACTCATGACCGAGCTCCTCGAGGCCGGCGTCCATTACGGGCACCAGACCAAACGATGGAACCCGAAAATGCGCGATTACATCCTCGAGGAAAAAAACTCGATCTACATCATCGATATCGAGCTCACGATCGATCAACTCGACAATGCGACTTCCTTCCTCAAGGGCCTCGTCAAAGATGGCGGCAAGATTCTTCTCGTCGGCACCAAGAAGCAGGCCCAGGAAGCCATCCGCGAGGCAGCCGAGGCCACTGGCCAGTTCTATGTGAATCAACGCTGGCTCGGCGGCACACTCACAAACCTCACCACGATCCGTCGCAGCGTCGGCCGTCTCAAGGAAATCCAGGCTCTGGAAAAATCCCCCGCCTTCGCCAAGATCAATAAAGCCGAGGCCTCGAGCATCCGCCGTGAAGGAGTCAAGCTCCTCCACAATCTCGGCGGTATCGTCGAGATGGATAAACTTCCCGCCGCGATGATCGTCATCGACACCGTCCGCGAGGAAATTGCCGTCGCCGAAGCCAACCGCCTCGGCATCCCGATCATCGCCATCGTGGATACCAACTGCAACCCCGACAAAATCAATTACCCCATCGCCGGCAACGACGACGCCATCCGATCGATCCGCGTGATCCTCGGCAAACTCGTCGAGTCGATCATGGAGGCCAAAGGCACCCGCGGCAAATCCCGCGCCCCCGAGCTCGCCGCCGTCTCCGAGTAAGAAAATAAAAGATCCGACCGGTCCGTCAGATCCGACCGATCCCACAAAATTACTATGTCCGAAATCTCTGCCGCACTCGTCAAAGAACTCCGCGAAAAAACCAACGCGGGAATGATGGATTGCAAAAAAGCCCTCGCCGAAACCGGTGGGGACCTCGCCGCCGCCGAAGAATTCCTTCGTAAAAAAGGCATCGCCAGCGCCGGCAAGAAAGCCGACCGCGCCGCCAAAGAAGGAACGATCGCCTCCTACATTCACATGCAGGGCAAGGTCGGCGTCCTCGTCGAGATCAACTGCGAAACCGACTTTGTCGCCAAGAACGACAACTTCCGCGACTTCGTGAAGGACATCACCCTTCACATCGCCGCCGCGCATCCGCTCTATGTCACCCGCGCCCAGGTGCCAGAAGCCCTCATCACCAAAGAGCGTGAAATCGCTGCAGCCCAAGTCGTCGGCAAGCCCGCCAACATTGTGGACAAAATCGTCGATGGCAAAATCGACAAATTCTACAGCACGATCTGCCTGCTCGAGCAGTCCTTCATCAAGAATCCCGATGTCACCATCGAGGACCTCGTGAAGTCGAAAATCGCGGAACTCGGCGAGAATATCATCATCCGCCGCTTTACCCGCTACGGCGTCGGCGAAGAACTCGCCTAACCTTCTTTCGCCCTCAAGGAGCGTGGGCGCCCCGCCCACCAAGATCCCTAGGATAGCACCCGCCCCCGAGTGATTTCGGGTGCGGCCTCGTGCCCTTGCCGCCCGACTTGATTCCCACCCCCATCCGCGATCTACTCCCGCGTCCATGCTGACCATCCGCAACCTCAAAAAATCCCACGGCGGCCGACTCCTCTTCGAGGAGGCCGACATGCAGGTCAACTACGGCGAGCGCATCGCGCTCGTCGGCCCCAACGGCGCGGGCAAATCCACCATTTTCTCCCTCATCCTTGGCCGCGATGAGGCCGATGCCGGCACCATCCAGCGCGACGAATGGACCACCCTCGGCTACCTCCCGCAGGAAGCCGAAGCCGTCGGTTCCGAAACCGCCCTCGACATCACCACCGGCCGCGCGGGGGAAGTCCAGGCCCTCGAAAAAACCCTCGCCGCCTGCGAAGCCGCCGGCGATGTCTCCAGCGCCACCTACCTCGAGGCCCACGCGAAACACGAAGCCCTCTCCAACCCCCAGGTCGAAGCCCGCGCGAAAAAAATGCTCACCGGCCTCGGCTACCGCGAGACCGATTGGTCCCGCCCCGCCAAGGAACTCAGCGGCGGCTGGGTCATGCGCGCTCATCTCGCCCGCCTCCTCGTCATGGAGCCCGACCTCCTCCTCCTCGACGAACCCACCAACCACCTCGACCTCCTCTCCCTCCTCTGGCTCCAGCAGTATCTCAAAACCTGCTCCAGCGCCCTCCTGCTCATCTCCCACGATCTCGAATTCATGGACGCCCTCATCGACGGCGTTTACGAAATCTCCGCCAAAAAACTCGTCCACTACTCCGGCAACTACTCCGCCGCGATGGACCAGCGCGAGCGCAATTACGAAATCCAAGCCGCTGCCTACAAAAACCAGCAAAAGGAAATCACCGCGCTCCAGGAATTCGCCGACCGCTTCCGCTCCGTCTCCTCGAAGGCCGCCCAGGCCCAGAGCAAGCTGAAGCAGATCGAGCGCATGGAAAAAATCGAGCGCCCCGAGCCGCCGAAAAAACCTTTCCGCTTCCGCATCCCCCAACCCGAACGCGGCGGTCAGCGCTCCGTCCTGCTCGAGGGCGTCCACATGGCCTACGGCAACCATGTCGTCTATCGCGGCCTCGACCTCCAAGTCGAACGTGGCGAACGCGTCGCCCTCGTCGGACCCAACGGCGCCGGCAAATCCACCCTCATCAAAATCCTCGCCGGCGAAGTCGAATTTCAAAAAGGCAAACTCACCTACGGCAGCAACTCCAAGATCGGCTACTTCAGCCAGCACCGCGCCGCCACGCTCAATCCCAATAACTCCCTACTCGACGAAATCCTCTCCACCAACGGCGCCCTCCGCGAAGACGAGGCCCGCAGCATCCTTGGCTCCTTCCTTTTCAAGCGAGACGACATCCTCAAAAAAACCGCCGTCCTCAGCGGTGGCGAAAAAACCCGCCTCAACCTCGTCAAGTTCCTCGTCAATCCCCCCAACATTCTCCTGATGGACGAGCCGACCACCCACCTCGACATCCTCACCGTCGAATCGCTCGTCCTCGCGCTCGAAGCCTACGAAGGCACCCTCGTCTTCATCTCCCACGATGTGCACTTCATCCGAAAGCTCGCCAACCGAATCCTCCACATCAACGCCGGCCAAGTCACCTCCTACCCCGGCGGCTACGATTACTTCCTCGAAAAATCCGGACTCCTCGGCTCCGAACGCTTCGCCCTCACGGCCGGTTGATTTCCTCTTTCGCCGGTAGCGGAACACGGAACGTGTTTCGATAACGCCCAAAGACGATTTTTTCCGTCCAGCCTGATTTTTTGAGGTCAAAACCCCATCCGTCCTCAAACAGAAAAAAGTGGCATTTGCCCACCAGCCGTGAGAAGACAAACCGCTCAATTCCATTCCAAACATGAAATTCCCAACGACCCGCGCCACACTTGCCACCGCTATCGCCACCGGCCTCTTGGCGCTCCCGGCCTGCAAGCCACCAGCTCCCGCCGAAACCGCTCCCAAGCCTGAAGCCGCTCCAGCCACCGAGGCGCCTGCCCAAGCCGCTCCAGCTTCAGTGGAAACCACGCCAGCGCCCGCCACCGCTCCTGTTCCTGCTCCGGCAGAAACCACGCCAGCCGCTCCCTCCGCTGATGAGCCCGCTGCCGAGCAAAAACCAGCAGCCGATGCCAAGCCGATCGAACTCCCCGAGGTCGTCGCGACCGTCAACGGCAAGGACATCACCCGCACCCAGCTCCAAGACATCTTCAACGCCGCCGTGCAATCCTCCGGCATGAATGTCGCCGATCTCTCCTCCGCCCAACAACTCGGCGGCTACACCCAGCTGTTGAATGACTTGATCGACCGCCAACTCCTTCTCGACGCCGCCTCGAAAGAGGAAATCACGAGCGAGGATGTCGAGGCCGAGATCAAAAAATTCAAATCCCAATTCCCTGACGAGGCCATCTTCGACACCCAGATGAAGCAGGCCGGAATGACTCCCGAGAAACTCCAAAGTGATGTTCGCGAAGAATTGAAAATCCGCCGCTGGATGGAATCCCAAGTCAAGACTCCCGATGTGACCGACGCCGATGCGAAGTCCTTCTACGAATCGAACCTCAAGGAGTTCGAGCAGCCCGAGACCGTCAAAGCCAGCCACATCCTTTTCATGGTGGATGCCGATGCCGCTCCCGAGGTCGTGAAGGAGAAACAAGAAGCCGCCCAAAAAGCCGCCGCCCGCGCCAAGGGAGGCGAGGATTTCACCACGCTCGCCAAGGAACTCTCCGAGGAGCCCGGTGCCAAGGAATCCGGTGGCGACCTCGGATTTTTCCCGAAAGACCGCATGGTGCCCGAATTCGCAAACGCCGCCTTCGCCGCGAATCTCAATGACATCAGCGAGCCCGTAAAAACCCAATTCGGCTGGCATGTCATCAAGGTCACCGACAAGAAAGCCGCCGGCACCGTGCCCTTCGACGAAGTGAATAACCAAATCACCTCTTACCTCAAATCCACGCGCCAGCGCGAAGCGGTGCAGAAGGTGATGAAGGACCTCAAGGACTCAGCCAAAATCCAGACCTTCCTTCCTGCGGTTGAATCCGCTGCGCCAGCTCCCGCAGCAGCATCCCAGCCCGCCTCGAACTAATCCCGAATGACCGCCGAAAAGCCTGTGAACTCGGCCGTCGGCGTCATCGGGTTGGGAATCATCGGTAGCCGCGTCGTGGCGAATCTCCGCCGCGCGGGCTACCCGGTTTGGCTCTGGAACCGCACCGTGCGGCCAGAGCCGAATTTCCTCAGCTCCCCGGCCGAGGTCGCGGAGGCCTCCAGGTTCATTCAGATTTTTGTCTCGAATGGCGAGGCGCTCCTTTCCGTCATCCGCAACATGGCCCCCGCCCTCACCCCGGCCCATGTCGTGATCAATCACTCGACCGTATCGCCCGCCGAGACCCTCGAGGCCGCGGAAATCGTCAAAGATCGCCAAGCCTCTTTTCTCGATGCCCCATTCACCGGCAGCCGCGACGCCGCTGGGCGAGGGGAGTTGATTTATTACATCGGCGGTGACGAGGAGGTCTTGCAGACCGTTCGTCCAGTTCTCGAGGTCGCTGCGAAGCAAATCCTCCACATCGGCGCCATCGGCCATGCATCGGCCATGAAGGTCGCCACGAATGTCATCTCCGCCACGCAGATTGCCGCCCTCACGGAGGCCCTTGCCCTTCTCGACCGGCACGGGGTGGACCTCACCAAACTCTCCCTCGCTCTCGAAAATAACGCCGCCCGATCCGGCGTCATCGACATGAAACTCCCCGGCATCCTCAGCGGCGATTTCGAGCCACGCTTTTCACTCAAAAATATGTTCAAAGACATCCAAATCGCCCTCGCCATGGCAGAGGACAAGGATGTCGAACTCCCCGCTGCCTCGGCCTTCGCCGGCATGGCCATGGCTGGTCTCCAGCGCGGATGGGGCGAGGAGGATTTCTCCGTCTTGTCCCGCTTCTACGGCTACACAGGTCGCAACCCGCAAAACTCCGAACCCGCTCCCTGGGGGGAATTGCCCTCCGGCGAATCGCCGTCGAACCCCGCTCCGGTCAAAAGCCTGGCCAACCTCTGGGGCCTCCTGGGCTGGAAAAAATGAACGCTTCCCCTGGAGGGACGACCTCCGTGTCGTCCACCGCCCCGCTTTCCGGCTACTTCCAAGTCACCGACCGCGTTCGTTTCGCACTCCGGGGCCCTGACGCAATCCGATACCTCAATGGCCAAGTGAGCATCGACATCTCCCGCCTCACGCCCGGAAAAGCCCGCCCCGCCTGCCTTCTCAATGCGAAGGGAAAACTCTGCGCCCTCCTCCAAGTCTGGCGGTCTAACGATTCACTCGTGGTCGAAGGTCCCGCGGAGCTTGCAGAAAATATCCAAGCCCGCCTCGAGCGTTACATCATCGCCGACGATGTGGAGCTCCTCCCGCTGCCAGCCCCCGAGCCTCTCTACCACCTCATCGCTCCTGCACAACCAAACGCCCAGGAGGGCCCTGCTTGTCAGGGCCGGAGCGACTCTCTTAATCCTGCGAACCCCGCACTAACCATCGAACGCCTCGGCCTCTTCGGCATCGATTCCCAAGAAAAACCCACCGATCTCCGCGAATTTTCTCCCGAGGAAATCGAACTCCTCCGCATCCTTCACGGCGTGCCGATCTGGGGACGCGAACTCTCCGAAGACACCCTCCCGCAGGAAGCCCGACTCGAAGACCGCGCAGTCGATTTCGACAAAGGCTGCTATGTCGGCCAGGAAACCGTCTCGCGCCTTAAGAGCGTCGGCCGCGTGAACAAACGCCTCCATGGTTTTCTCGGTTCCCTTGAACTCCCTTCCGGCGTCCCTCTTTTTCTGCGTCTCCCCGGCGAACCCTCCACCGCCGCCGGCACGCTGACCAGCCACGCCCGCCATTTTGACATGGCGCAAACCGCCGCCCTCGGATATCTCAAGCGACAGTTCGAAAGCCTCCCGCGCTTCGAAGTCGCCGATAAAACCGGCTGCACGCTAGGCGAAGTCGAACGCCGAGAATTTCCCATTTTATGAAAACACTCGCCACCGCCCTTTTCCTCGCGCTTCTCGCCGCCATCCCCGCCCGCGCCGCCAATCTCGGCCCCGAAGTCGCCGTCGTCCAAATCCAATTCCCCAAGGAAAAGCTACCCCGCCAAGTCATCATCGGCCTCCACGACGACTCCGCTCCCTACACCGTTGAGAACTTCAAAAAACTCATCCAAAAAAAATTCTACAACGGCCTCCGATTCCACCGCGCCTTCCCCGGAACGCTTGTCCAGACCGGCGATCCCGCCAGCCGCCGCGGTCAGGGTGACAAAACCGGAACCGGTGGCCCGGGCTGGACGCTCCCCGCCGAAATCCGTCTCAAGCATGAAAAAGGCGCCATCGCCATGGCCCGCCTCCCCGACAAAATCAACCCCGCCAAAAACTCGAACGGCAGCCAGTTCTATGTCTGCCTCGCGCCCATGCCGAAGTTCGACGGCCAATACACCGTCTTCGGCACCGTCCTCGAAGGCTTGGATGTCCTCGAAGAAATCAGCAAGGCCCCGACGAATAGTGACGATTTTCCCTTGCCCAAAATTCGCATCAAATCCATAGTCCTCACCCCTCGCGACCAAGCCGCCATCCAGCGGTAGCCCTCGCGAAGCAATCAAGGGTAGATACCGAAGTGGCCAAACGGGGCGGACTGTAAATCCGCTGGCTTACGCCTTCACTGGTTCGAATCCAGTTCTGCCCACCACCCTCTCCAACAG
The DNA here is from genome assembly GCA_026398255.1 of Verrucomicrobiota bacterium. Lineage (GTDB taxonomy): Bacteria > Verrucomicrobiota > Verrucomicrobiia > Chthoniobacterales > Terrimicrobiaceae > UBA967. The sequence goes on along the minus strand of JAPLTG010000015.1, from coordinate 78,699 downwards.
CAGTTTGCGAGAGGAGAATCCCTCCAAAATTCATCAAAAACAAAAAATGGCTCGTTGCCATAAGTTGCTGGGAAATGCCCTTACTAACCGGCCTGCTTGTCACTCGTTTGTCACTCGCTTGGCTTTGTCCAAAAACTCACGGTTGCCGCTAAGCAAGGAAACATAAGGCTCCCCGAGCATACACGCTCCTTGTTCCGGATTGCTCAAAAAAATTCTCACGAATTTTCTGTGAGTGACAAAAAAATTGTCACTCGCTGCCGCGTTGGTTCTCCTGCGCTGCGGTGGCGAGGTTCTTCGATGTCGACCGGTGCGCAACGCCGCTTCTGCCTGCCTGCTGGTTTGCGGGGGGCTGAGCGGCGATGCGGGAGCTTTAGCGATCCGCAGCGCCGAGCAGCCGGGTGGGTGGGGGCAATGTGGCGGAGTATTGCTCCGGCACGAGCCACCATCCCACCCCCGCACTCAACGCATGAAGATCGGCTTTCGCATTACAACGGCGGCGCGCAGGACTTCATCAGCACAGGGAGCAACCATCGCCGCCGAAACCGCAGCCCCGCGTGGCTGCTGGCGCCACGAACCGCTCCGCTCCACCTCCGCTGCGCCGAATCCTCCACTCCGGCAGGCTCGGAGATAGCGGAGATAAGGTCGGATAGCGTGAGTAGTCGGCAGAACCGCTGGGCCGCCATGCGGCGGCGGGCCAGCGGCTGAGCGCAGCGAAGTCTCTGCCGACTACTGCACGCTATCGGACCAGCGAAACGAAAAAAAGACGCCCCAGAGGCCGATGTGCGAGGAACGAGCGCGGAGGCCGAACAACGCCCCGTCCAGAGTGAGCGTTTATCGCAGCTATCGGAGAGCCTGCCGGAGTGGAGGATTCGGCGCAGCGGAGGTGGAGCGGAGCGGTTCGTGGCGCCATTCGTGACATTGCGGCGAAGCCGGACGCAAGATGCAGCGCGGGTGGAGCAGCTTCGCGGACACACGGTAGATTATCTTTTAAAAACAATCGGCGAAGATCAGCAATTCAGATATTTTCTCGCGGCAGTGTGTCGGCGGAGATGGCCATCCGGTCGGCGGCAACAGGCATCTCAACGACCCTCGGATTTACGGAGACGGGTTCTTTAATCGCCAAGCAAATGCTCATCCAAAATTTCGAAGGGAAACACAGATGATTTACCAGTTTTTGTAGCGAAAGTATTTTGCATGGTGCCAAAAAAGCATTTCATATTAGATACCTCAAATGCCAAAGACTTCTGAAAAGACGAGCAAAGACGCTTCGGTAGGTAGCGCGCTCAGGCTCTGCGAGGAAGTAAGTATTTATCAAGCGTCAGAGCCCAAGCCGCGTTTTATTGACTTGTTCTGCGGAATTGGTGGCTTTCGTATCGCATTTGAGAAAGCGGGCGGGAGTTGCGTTTTCTCAAGCGACTGGGACAAGCATTCCCAAATTACATACGAAGCGAATTTTGGAGAGAAGCCAGAGGGCGATATTCACTCCGTTCCTATTGAAAATATTCCCAAGTTTGATGTGCTCTGTGCGGGCTTTCCTTGTCAGCCCTTTAGTATCGCCGGTGTATCGAAAAAACTCAGCTTAGGGAGAAAACACGGCTTCGATGATGAAAGGCAAGGTAACCTCTTTTTTAAACTCGCGGAGATCATAGACCACCACAAGCCCTCCGCTTTCGTGCTTGAGAATGTAAAAAATCTCAAAGGGCACGACAAGGGGCGCACATTCCAGATCATCCACAGCACCTTGACTGAACAGCTTGGATATAAGGTTTATTATAAAATTATCGATGCGCAGTCAGTAGTTCCACAACACCGCGAGAGGATTTTTATAGTTGGATTTCGGGAGCCACGTTACTTCGAGTTTCCTGATTTTCCCGATAAGGGGCCTAAGTTGGGAAGTATATTGGATTCCAATGTTTCAGATAAATACATTCTGACTAACAATCTATGGACCTATCTTCAGAACTATGCAAAAAAGCATCAAGAAGCAGGGAATGGATTTGGATTCGGCTTGGTAAATGAAAACGACACAACAAGAACTTTAAGTGCTCGTTACTATAAAGATGGATCTGAAATACTTGTTTCAAGAGGAAAAGGTATGACGCCCCGCAGGCTCTCGCCACGGGAATGTGCGCGTTTAATGGGTTATCCAGATTCCTTCAAGATTCCGGTCTCTGATACTCAGGCTTATCGACAATTTGGCAACTCCGTTGTTGTTCCGGTCGTGGAGAGGATCGCCCAACAAGTTATTCAAACCCTTTCTCTTCCTTCTGATCACCGCCCGGAATTGATTCTAAGTTTCTGCGAGGACGGCGATTCTATTTTACAAGATAATACTGCTAAAAGAGTTCCTGCCCGCTACAAAACCAAGCGAGAAATGATGAAGGTAGCCGTGTGAATCTCTCCGACCTCATATCGCTCTTTGCCAAAAACGGGGCCATAAAACTTTATGCAAAGACATTGGCCGAAAACGACAATTCTAAAAATCAAATCTATTTCGCAGGAGCAGTAGAGACGCTGAATGTGTTCCCCAGCAGCCAGATTTTCGCTGAAAATACTGCTCAGGGACCGAGTTTTAAGGCGAAATTAAACTTTGGGTGGCTTTTGGAAGATGGCAGGGTTGCTCCTGCTCCAAATGCCCAATTGATCTTGTATGCGCAATATCCTGAAGTTCGTTTTTCGGGCTTTCTTCAAGGCTGCGAGTGCGCGCCCAGCAAGTTGATGGCTGACAGGGGAAGGGCGTCAAGTTTCCCCCATGAACTACAGGCTCAACTCAAAGGACGAGTTCTTTTTTTAGGCGTTACAGCCGACAGGAGAGTCGTTGGATTTGTTGCCCCTGGCGGGTCAATTATTGCCAAAGAATTCTTGGCAGGAGAATTTCAAACAGCTTTTGTAGTTTTTAAGGATGTTCCCCTACCTAATGTAGATGATGAAGAGCATTCTAAAACTAAACTTCTCGCTGAATTAATTAGAATTAACAGCCTTGGGTGGATTAAATCCAAACAACTCGATGGGAATGGAATTATTTCACCCTGCAACGCATCTCAATGTGGCGGATTTACTCTTGAGGCCGAACTTAACATTCCAAAGAACAGCGACGCGGAACCTGACTTTTTAGGGTGGGAAGTAAAACAATACGCTGTCGGTAACTTTGAAAAAATCGAAACTTCAAAGCCTATCACGCTTTTTACTCCCGAACCAGATGCTGGTTTTTACCGGGAAAATGACTTTGCTGATTTTATGCACAAGTTTGGGTATGCAGACAAAAACGGCAAACCCGACAGACTGAATTTTGGAGGTCGACACTTTGTTGGTCAAAAATGTCCTGCCACAGGTTTGACCATGCATCTTGCCGGGTATGATATTCCTTCCGGTAGGATTACAGACGCTGGTGGATGTATAGCGCTGATCAATACTGCTGGCGATGTCGCCGCATCATGGAGTTTCGGTAAAATTCTTGAGCACTGGTCTCTTAAACACTCGAAAGCTGTGTATGTGCCGTCCAACTGTCGATATGAGCCTGAGCGCCAATACCGCTACGGCCACAAAGTGAGATTGGCACAACAGACAGACGGGCTGCGACTACTAAGGGCCTTTGCCACTGGCACAATGTATTATGACCCCGGAATTAAACTTGAAGAGGTATCGTCAGCAAAGCCTAAGCCAAAAAAACGAAGCCAATTCCGAGTCAGCGCAAAAAATCTCCCCGCACTTTACGAAGTAGTCGAGACCGTATGCCTTCTGCACTAACCCCCAGATAAGCTGCATCACATTTTGCTCTGCTCCATCAAACTATCCCCCCAAACTCTCCGTCATCCGTCATCTGGGCGCCGCGTGATCCGATAGGCGCGGCGGGTCGAAGTTCTGGCCTCCTTCACCCGAGCGCACATCCCCGCCAAGCTGCTCAGGTAGCGCCCGCAGGTTGTCGCTCGGGGAAGCAACTTTCTCGCCTCAAAACGACAGTCGGAGGTGTCACAGGTCAGTTCGCGTTGAATTTCCGCCGCCGTCATTTCAACGAACGGCTCATTGGGGCCGATGAGATAGGCGTCGATCAAGTCGAGCAACACCATCGGTGGCTCGAAGGTGAGGAGTTCGGACTTGATAGCCGGATGCAGGAACGCCTGCACACCGAAGCGCTGGGAGACAAGGTGGGCGGGAATCTCGAAGTCTGAAAGCCAATCGAGATAGGCCGGAAGCTCATCGACCAACTGCTGCCAGAACGCTCCGCGCTCTTCCAGCGTGGCCGTGGGCATCGGCATCCCCCGACGAGTGCATTTCAGAATAATCATCTTGTCCATGATGTGCTCGTCGAGCGGAGGTAGGACCAGAAGGTTCTCCGGCTCGTTATTGAGCGAGATCGAGAGCCGCCAGAATGGGCGAAGCGTGAGCGCATCGCGATACTTCGCCTCGACCTGATGGGATTCCTCAACCGTTATGTTTTTCAACTGCGCACCGAAGTTGCGACGAGCACGAATGTCGGTGTGCGGGTTTTCATCCCCGATCCGTAGATGCTCTGTGCCAGCGAGGTTTGAGTTGAAGCGGGTGGCATCCGTCATGAACTTGTATGGCTTCCCCTCCCGCCCCCCGAGGACGGAGGTAATGATATCCTGCAGGAGCGATTTTCCACATTCCGCTGGGCCGACAAGAATCATCGCCTGCCCCGGCTTTCTCTTACCGGCGGCAAGGGCCTCGAATCCCATTTTCAACCAAGCATGCCAGTAGAAAAGCTGATCGAAATCCTCTTCACTCAACACCGCCCGAAAAACCGCTTCCAGCGTGTGCCAGTCGCCCTTCCTCGGTTCGATCACATCCGGTCCCTTGGTTACAAGGAACCGCATTCCACCTTCGATCAGCAACCCCGGTTTGAAGCCTGCGATCTGGCCTGCGAAATCAACTGCCCGCCGATGTTGAATATCATCCGCAAAGGCATCGAACGCGCTGTGGCAGCAATCTGGTAACTTCGCGCTACTGATTCCATGAAGGCGGCACTTGCGGCTGAACTGGGAGATGCTCACTCCGAACCACACCCCGCGTTCATCCTGCATCAAAAACTCTTTCCGCCCCGCGTCGTAGTAGACCTCCGGCATTCCATGACGGATGACGGATTGTTCGGTAGATTCTGCTCCCAAGCCGGATTCCAGCTCCTCCTCGGCCCAGCCTCTTGCAAGTTTAGGCGGCTTCATTTCACTACCTCCGGGTTGAAAAAATAAACCTCCTGCCGCTTGCCATTGTCGCGAGTGCCATCCGGCGTCCGCACAAACTGCGAGCGAGTCCAGGTGGCGCGATCCGCGCCGAGACTCACCGCATAGTTCATGAAGCGGCGCAAAAGCGCTTCTGGCCTGCCTTCGCAGTAGAACCAACCGTGGATGCTCTTGCTGCCGCTGTGAACGGCCAGAGCCAGCGGCGCTCGCGATGCGAGATGCATGAGCACCGCTGCCTGCTCATCCTGCGTCCCCGAGTCCTGCTCGATGACGAGAAATCTTCTTGGCCCTGTGTTTGAGAGCGTGTGGCCGCTGTCTCGACCGTCCTTTGTCTTTCCGGTCACTGCCGACATGGGACTCGGGACGATCAACTGAAGCCCAGCCAACTTCCCCCGCCACGCCGATCTCGGACGAGTGGAGAAGCTCTTGTTCGAAGCTCCGCAACAGAGCAACGAATCGCTTGGGAATAGAGCGTCAATAATCTCCTCAGTTTGCGACTCCTCGCCCTTGACCCGCAGCGGACTCAACTCCCACAGGTCGGAAAGCTCGCCGCCTCCGGCGATGATTTCCGCCCGCTTCGCCTGATCCAGAGCAGGCCAAGGCGAAATCCGCGCCCTTGGCGCGAACTGCCCTGGCTGCCAAGCACACTCCGCAGAATTGTGCACTGCGCTCTCGATCTCGCCTGCCTGCACCGGTTCCCCGTGCGTGGCGCTGCGAAGCAACTCCACTATCTCCTCCCGCGAGCGGAACGGATGCAGAACCCGCGCTGTTTTGAAAAACCAGTTGTGAAGCCCCCCGCCGCGTCGCGGCGGAGAGCTCAGCAAATCCCTGATGAATTGCGGGAGCTTTTGCTCCTGCGGTAGCGATGGAAAGGATGTTGTCATTTTTCACCCCTCCTCTCGCTACCATGGACCACTCGCGAGAATAGGCCTTGCCCCCATCCTGTCGCAAAGTAGGTTTTATTTATTCCTGTCACGGGAATCCCGCCCTTGGAGGCCCGCCAGCCTCCTTGGGCTTTTCTTTTTGTAAGGAGCGTTCTCATTTCTGATTGCCCTCCCCGATAGCTGCCGCACGGAACCGGTTGAGTGCAGCGTCCACTTCCTCAGGCCGCAGAAGAACCCGCCGGCCACATTTGATGCTCGGAACGCGCCGAGCTTTGATCCAACGCCAAAGAAGGCGCTGTGAGATGCCGAGGCGGTCAGCCTCGGATGGTATGTTTGAGTATTGCATATTGTTTATGGTGTTTGGACCCGCACATACTGCGCGGGGCACCATCAACATGACGCGAGTTGACTGGAGAATCAAATCACAACAACATGATACACAATGTTTTAACCAAAGTGTCCGGACACTTTGGGGGCTACAACAACCCCGCCATCCACCGCCGATGAATTTCGGGAATTATCTCTTTTTCTATCAAGGTGGTGCGGCGTCTGTTCCACATCTCCCGATCAATGACCCCGCCCCGCGAACAAGTATCCAGCCACCCCATGAACCAACGAGACCATGCCTCGAAAGCCCCCGCAGCTGCATTGAATTCCACGCTGGGAAGCGCGCTGGAATAGCCCTCCACCTTTAGACACGCGCCCTTATCCACGGCGCCAGCGTGCAAATACAGCGCATCCGACATCAGCTTCACGCACTGGGCTGTAAAAGCATGCGACCAGTCTCTGGGATCATCGGCCCTTTTCGAGCGACGCTCCTTGCGTTTTCGAGCCTGCTCTGCAGGCAGAACAAAAAAGCTCTCCAGGTCGAGAAAAGCCGCCGCCGCCTTCTCGGATATAAAACTGCTGCGCTCACTTTCATCAACCCTGTCCGAAGCCAGCCTAAGCGTCACCGACGCCATGAGAGCAAAATCCCGCAAAGCCTCTATCGCTATCAACTCCTCTGTGTATTTGCCCGACCAGCCTGGCAGGACTTGCTTTTGAAGAGCAGCCTCGGCATGAGGCTTCCAGTTTTTTGGCGGCAACCCCTCATGCAAGACATCGCCCAAACAGCGAGTGAATGAGGACAGCCGCTGGATAAAGAGATAAATCCACTGTGTCTCCCTGCTTAATAAACCGTCACTCGACCGGATGAACTGCCCCGATGCCTTTTCATTAAAGTATTGCTCGGCCTCCGGTGCCTTGGATGGGAAATCGGGCTTATCCTTTATGTGGCGAATCTCCTTCACCTCTTGCTGCGATCTCCTCTTCTTTGGACCTTTTGCCTCTGGCTGAGCCGACAAGGCCTCCAAACTCTCCTCCGACAAACGAACGCGAAAACCCTCTGGAAACCCAACATCCGCCACCTTGGGCAGAATGTTCAAAGCATTCGCTGCCTTTGCTGCTCGCTTGCGGAGTTTCCGCCTTTTTTGCTGTTCGGCTACTTCCAACTTAACATCCTTCACCGGCTTCGCGGCCGTTTTTTTACCCCCCCTGCCCCCCCTTGCTTTCGACGGTTTGGCTTTCATTTCAATTTCCGTTTAGGCGATTGCAACGGCTTCGGCTCGACAATTTTTCCGGCACCCGCTGTCGGTCGAATCTTCCAATACGCAAATGCCACCTTCTGTTGAATCGGCTTGCAGTAATGCCGCCGGAAGGTCGATACGCTCCGGTGTCCACTCTGGGCCATCGTCGCGTGCTCGTCCCGATATGCTGCGAAGTGATACGAGCAAAAGCTGTGGCGCATCCCGTCATGCGGCCAGCGCTCGATCCCCGCCGTCTTGGCGGCCACCTTGATCAACTCATTCAACCGGTCATAACACACCGACACCGCTCCCTTGCCCGAAACAGGCCGCGCCCGCTTCAGCCAGGCGTAAAGATTCGGCGTGATCTGCACCAACCTCTCCCCCCCCACGCCCTTCGACTCCCGCACATCAATGTGGCCATAAGACTTCACCTTGTTCCCCGCTGGATCCGTGATCGTCTCCTGCACCAAGTGAATCAGGCTCCAATCCAACCGGCAGATTTCACTCTCCGGTCTCAAGCCAGCAAACAAGCCAAGAGCCAGTGCCGCACAGATTGATGGATCAGCACACTTCAGCAGCGCCTCGGCCTGCGCAGGAGTCAAAATCTCCCTCGGCGGCTCACCAGCCGCCATCGCTGCCACCCTCTCCATAGGATTCTCCCCCGCGATGCCATTCTGTCTTGCGAAATTGAACAGTGCCGAAAGGTGCGTCCGGTATTTCGCCCGAGTCGTCCGATTGTAAGGCAATCCCATCAACCAAGCCTCGATCTCCTTGTGTCCAATCTCATGGGCCATCCGCTCAGCAAAACCAACAACGCCCGCCCCCCGGCCATTGCAAAACTGATCCAACCGCAACCGCAAATCATCCAGATGCCGCTTGCTCAATTCCCGTTTGGGATTCTTGCGCTTGTGCGCCAGAAACCGCTCCACAAGCTTCTCCACAGACAGCGGCTCCTCCGTCTTCGCCACATGCTTTAAATAAGCCTTCGCCACATCCTCCAAGTCCATCGCGACGCCATGCGCCTTCAAAACATCAAACGCCCGCACCGCCTGCCGCTGTTGATCCGTGGACAAGGAAATAAGCACCTTCCCCTCGTTAGTGCGGCTCTGCGCCTTCTGCTCCGCGAGAATCAACGCGGCATCCTCAGTCGCCTCACGATAACGCTTCCCCGCCGATCTCCCCCCCGCATCGAGGTAGCGGCAATCGATTTCAAAAACAAACTTCCCCCCCGCCAGCGGACGTTTGCGAATCTTCGGCCAGGTCTCCCGAATAACCGCCCAAGCTCGGCGTTTGCGTTTAGAGTCCGAAATCGGATCGGTGTGGGATGCTTTACTGGTAGAGTTCATAGGATTCAACGAGTGTCAATTTGGTGCAACGCTAATGACCCTATTTGTCACTTTTTTGTCACTTTGGCAAGTTTCAGTAGGTAACCATCGGACTGTAAATCCGCTGGCTTACGCCTTCACTGGTTCGAATCCAGTTCTGCCCACCACCCTCTCTAACAGCAAGTTACGAGAGGAGCTTTCCCCGAAAATCAGCAAAAACTCCAAAATGGCCCGTTGCCATAAGTTGTTGTAAATTGACTTCACTATCCGGCCTGTTTGTCACTCGCTCGGTTGTCATCAAAAACTCTCGCCCGCTGCCAAGCTAGGAAACATCAAGCTCCCCGAGCATACACGATTTCTGCCCGGATCGCTTCGAAGAAAAATCTGAAATTTTTTTGTGAGTGACAAAAAAATTTTTCCTCGCCATGCCGTGAAAATTCCCAGCCCGGAGGCGAGTTTTTTTCGGACAGCCCCGCCGCCACGGCCGGCGCTTTCTGCTGCTAATTTTAGCGGGGGGCTGAGCGGCGGTGTGGGAGCGAAGCGAACCGCATCGCCGAGCAGGGCCGACTAGGTGAGAAAATAAATCTCAAAGTTCAAAGTTTAGTTCATTCCCCTAAGCGCACGATACCTCTTTGGAGTGCAATGGCTGTGGCTTGGGTGCGATCTTGGACGCCGAGCTTGGAGAAGATGTTTTGCAAGTGGAGTTTTACAGAGGAGAGGGATATGTGCAGTGCGGCGACGATTTCTTTGTTGCTGAGGCCGCTGGCCACAAGTTTCAGGACTTCCAATTCGCGTGGTGTGAGATTTTCCTGCGCGTGGCGGTTGGCGAGTTTTTCCTCCAATCCCTCGCTGAAATAAGGCTTGCCGATGGCGACTCTTCGGATGGCTTGGATGATTTCCGAAACTTTTGCGGCTTTGCTCACATATGCAATGGCTCCAGCCTTGGTGGCCCGAAAAATACTTTCCGCGTTTTCGAAGATGGAAATCAGGACGATGCGGGCCTCGGGAAATTCGGCGCGAATTTCAGCGATGACCTCGTCGCCATCCCGATCCGGCAGTTTGAAATCCATCGTGACAACATCGGGGAGGAGTTTGCGATAGAGCGCCAGAGCATTTTTGCCGTTTTCCGCCTCGCCGACGAGAGTCAGGTCGGAGTGCCGTTGAATGGCCTGGGATATCGCAAAGCGGACCATGGCATGGTCATCAACGATCAGAATGCGGATGGGTGGTTTCATGGGAGTTTTCGTTCGCGTATGCCGGCTTCTGGAGATGTGTAGGGCATGTGAACCTCGATTTTTGTTCCGTTGCCAGGTGAGGAATTCAGGGAGAAACGGGCGTGAATCTTATTGGCTCGCTCCCTCATGCCAGTCAGGCCGAAATGCCCCGCAGGCGTTGGCAGACTTGTGTCAAAACCACTTCCATTGTCTTCGAATTTCAAGGTGACGCCCTCTTCGGTGTAGGCCAAAAGGCAATGCACGCGGGATGCTTTGCCATGGCGGTGGGCGTTGTTCAGTGCCTCGCGGGCTATTCGGAGAAAATGGTTTTGCGTCGTCGAGCGCAGGACGCGCGGTTCGCCCTCCACTAAAAAGTCCAAGTGAACCCCAGTCTCCCGGGCCTTTTCCTCCAACGACTCCTTCATTGCTTCGGCCATTGGCCGCATCAGCAACTGGGGGTTGCGTAGATCGCTCACGGAGGCATGGGCCTCCAAGCGGCTGCGCTGAAGCATCCTGTGCACCAGGGAGAGGCTTCGATTGGCTGGTTCGTTCAGCTCTCCGATTTCGTCGAGGGCATTTTCCAACTGCATCGAGAGACCCGTGAGATCCTGCTCCAAGGTGTCGTGGAGTTCCCTCGCGATCCGCTGGCGCTCGTCTTTGATGGCGGAGTGTTCGACTTGGCGCGAGATGATCTTCGTTTGGATAGCCACTCTCTTCCTCAGAAGGTTCGTCCAAACCAAAATGAGCGAAATCGCCGCCACGGCGATTCCCAGAGCCCATAGCAAGCGGTTCAATGTCCACCAGGGAGCCCGTTTCACAATGCTGATCGCATCCGGACCGGCGAGATTTATTTTGAATCCATTGGCCCATTCGATTCTGGGTATCGGATGGGTCGTCGTGACTTCATAGACCCCCGTGAGCCTCAGAGTGTCCCGGGGTTTCAACTCGTTCAAAATCCGATCGAATTTCGGAAGCCAGGCTTCAAAATAGGTGTTTCCCCTGCGACATTGCAGGACCGTCTCCTGGGAGCCCTCACGCACGGCAAGGAACTCGCAATCAATCGTCACAAGTGCATTGTGAAGTTTGGGCTGAATCTCCAAGCCTCCTTTCAGCAGCAGGGCGGTCGGCTTTTCACCTTTATCAATCAAACGCACCCTCCCAGCTCGAAGAATGGGACGAAACGGCGCGACCGTTGCGAATCCCTCCACCTCCACCCGGCTGCCAGCGGGAAAAATATCATCCCCTGCGGCATAGACAAAAGTGCTAGCCGTTTCATCACGGAGGTAGAACCCGCCCTTCTGCACCTGGGTTATCGTTCCAACAACTCGAGAGACATCGTTAAGTGAGTTGTCGCTTTGAAGCAGGTTTGCAATTTTTCGAAAAGGTGGCAGCACTTCGCTCGTTTTCGTTTCGATCGGGATGATTTGATCAAAGGATGGAATGAGAAAATGCCTGTCTGTCATTTGCCGACTGTCATTCACAACTGTGCCTGCGACGCCTGTGAACAAGACCCGGCGCTGCATCAATACCGCAGCGCGCTGCGCGGCGTCTGGAGCCAGAGGCACATCAGCCTTGAAAATCTTTCCCGCGATGTCGAGAACCAGCGTGAAAGCGAGACCATCCTCTTCAGTGCCCACAATGAGTGCTTCGATTTGAATCCACTGGGTGTCGATCCACTGGGCAAACAAATCTTCCGCGCTCGCCACTCGAGGTTCTGGGATGGAACCCTCTCCTAGAAACTCCGCTGTGGCTTCTTCAATATTCGCCAAGTAAGAGCTGTGGATGTAGGTCTGACCGGTGACTCGGACTTTTGAGCCATATTTGATGTTTTCGTTTAACGGCGAAGAAGTCCCCACCCAGCAACTCCCGGTTCCATCGTGGAGAATTATTGCGGAGTGTTTGGAATAAACAAAAAGAACGGTGCCCTCGATCTCGACTTTGTGGCGCTTCGCCGGATCCTCTTGCAACAGCCTCCTCATAGATTCGATGGACCTCAATGGAAGTTCCAGCGTGTCGGCCAGCAAGGTCGTGGCCAATAGAAGGAAGGACAGCACTTTCACCATGAGTGATCTTAGCCTCCTACAACCCAGCGCAGATTGCGAAATTGCGGGGGCGATCCCTGCCAATTGCCGCCGACCTCTTTGTTGGTTTTTCCGCCCAAGCTTTCCTTCGCGCCGAGGCGGAGTTCCTTGGCGTTGCTCCAGTCTTTGAGGGGTTCGTTTGCCGCATTGAGGAATTTTGCCGGTTCCAGCACGATCGGTTGCCAACCGGAACCTCCTTGGAGAACGACCTCGGCGGCGGAACTGTCCAAACCGACCGCGAGTTTATTGGGCTGTTCGGCGCGAACCTCAAACGACAGCCGCGCGCCGGCCGGAGCCTTCCATTCTTCGGTGTAAATTTTGTGGGTGGAGATCGCCCAGTCTTCCGGCTTGTAGGCGAACCATTGTTTTTTCCAATCGCCTTCGAAGGTTTCGATGATTGGCGAGGTGGGGCGGGTGGACTTGACTCCCGCAGCTTGGAGTTCGCTGCTTGCCGCCCTGTGCGGCAGGGAGGAAATCACAAACCGGTCTGTGGAGTAGGGGCGATAATAATACCCGACGCCTTGGATGGGTTTGTCCAAGCCGTAGATCACATTCGCATAGACCCAGAGCGGTTTTTCGAGACCGCAGAGCGGCAAATCGGCTTTCCAGGATTTGCCATTCTTTTTGGCGGGGGCGTAATACCAGAAGCGGTTTTTCGTGTTGGTGAAGTCCTCTTTCTTTCCATCCATCTGCCCTTCGCGGGTGTAGTAAACTTCGACTCCCAAAATCGGCTTAGCGGCGTCCGCTTCGATGGTGAGAGCAGGCACTCCGCTGTCGGTTTTGAGCGCGAGCGTCGTTTTGGGCGTCTTGGGAATCACGCCCTCGCCCTTGAGGAAGTGATCCATCCAGACTTGGGTGCCGACCTCGTATTCGGCGGTGTCCTGATGGTTGTGGTGCGGAGAGATGCTGAGCCGCCACTCGGAGGTTTTGATTTCCTTCACGGCGGCGGGCAGGTCGTTGATGCGGCCGTGAAAATCATTGGACGGGCTCAGGAAAAAAATCGGGCATTTGATGTTTTCCAGATAGTTGTTGTCAGTGATCGTCGTGGTGTAGAGGGCGCTGTCGTTTTGCCGGTCGCTGATTCCGCCGCAGGAGGGCACGACGGCCTTCACGCGATCGTCAGTGCCGGCAGTGAGCACGGAGATTTTCCCGCCCATCGAATGGCCGTAAACCCCGAGTCGGTTGGCGTCCACTTCGGGTTGCTGTTCAAGAAATGTCAGCGCCCTCCTCGCTCCAAAGGCGCAAAGGAACCACGGGCTGTTGCGCGGCGACTCGATGGTATCCATGGTCCACGACGAAGGTTTCAACCCATTGAAGTCGGTGGAGGGATGCCGGGTCGGGGAGTGGTAGGCATCGAGCAGGCCCCACTCGGTGGTGATCTTGAAATTCGGGTCCTTGGTTTTGCCATCCCAGAAAAGTTTCACCCGCTCGGGATTCACATGGTAGTCGGGCGCGGCGATCCTTCCCGCCCAAGCGATGGAGATCGTGGCGTAGCCGCGCTTGGCATTGGTCAGCACGGAATCGTATTGGGCAAATTGTCCACCGCCGTGAATCTGCACCAACCCGGGAAGTTTGCTGCCGCCCTTGGGGTATCCATACACGGCCGCCATGTTTGCTTTGTGGCCTTTGAAAATACCGATGCGATACCGCAGGACTTTTAAAACCACGCCGTTCTCTTCCCACTCTTTCAGGACATGGACATCCAGAGGCTCGGCCCGCATGTCTATTCCGGCCCATAGTTCCGTGCGGTTTTGAGGCACATCCCCCGTGAGGGGATCGCCGTAGAAAACTTTCGGTGGACTTGCCTGCAGGAGGGGGGTGGACATTAGGACGGCAAGGATTGCGGATTTTTTCATGGTTGCTTCATTGTGGAAATCGTCACCGGGCCGAGGAGGCCGGAGACTTCAAGTGGCTCGTTGCCTTTGTAGAAGGGCCAGTTGCTCCAAGTGATGCGTTTCGCGGGTTCGAGCTTGGCGTCGCCGACCATGCGGTTTTTCCAAACATTGGTGACCCGGATTTCGAGCTCGTTGTTGCCGGACTTGGCAGCAGAGGTGATGTCCACCACGGCGGGTTTCATCCAGACCACGCCGAGGTCTTTTCCGTTGAGGATGACCTCGGCAAGGTGCGGCAAGTTGCCGAGATCGAGCAGGAGCTTCGAGCCGGACTTGGGTTTTTTAAGCGGAATGGTTTTCCGGTAGGTGGCCGTTCCTGAGAAGTGCTTGATGCGGTCGTCGGCGTTGTCAGTCCACGAGGTGAGTTTGTCAAAGGTCACGGGCTCAGGCGGTCCACCGCGATCCACCGGGAAGGTGACAGACCAAGGGCCATCAATGGGCTGTGCATCGGTTGGCTGCGATTCGCGGAAAGCCACCGGCGTGCCTGTCGTTTTGCCTTTGTCGGTGAAAACAAAGATGAGCGATTCGTGAGGCTGGAGCGGCACGGTGACGGAGGTGGCCTGCCCGTCATCTGTGGCGACCACATTTTTCACGATGGCACCGGTCACGGCATCCCAGATTTCCATGGTGCGCCCTGTGGTGCGGAAGCGGAGCTTTGCCGTCTCGGCGCGGTCCTGGAGGTTGCAGACGAAATACAGGTCGCCTTCAGGCAGGATGCGGTGGATGTAGTGGATTTTTGCATCGGTGGAGGCTTGTGAGGAAAAGTCGGGCGTCAAGCCGTCTGCAGCGAGGATTTCCTCGAACGACTTGCCTGTGATCACGCGGCCTTTGCCAATGGGCCGCTCGCCGGGTTTGCCATCGGCAGGCCAGATTTCCGCCGCCAGGGTGCGAACGGTTTGATCAGCTTGCGGGAAGTCCGCCAGCGAGGGCGAGCGGGTGGGCGCGGGGCCGATGAGTGTGGCCCCGGCCTCGGCGAGGCGTTTGATTTCCTTCACATCCGCAGGGAGGAGTCGTGCGTGGTCGGGTAGGACGAGATAGCGGTAGCGCATGCCGCTTGGCAGGACGACTTCGCCGTTTTCGATTTTGATCTGCTGGAAAATCGTCGAGTCGCAGACATCGTAATCATACCCTGTCGGCAGGACGGGTTTCATGGACTTCCTGGGGTCCAAGGCATCGGGCACAAAATACCCTGCGCTGCCGGGAACATCGCGGCCGTAGTAGTAGAGCACATCGGCGTGGAAGCGGCCTTGGCGGAGGAGGTGCTGGCAGCGTGTGAGGTAGTCCACCCAACTGCGGCCTTGGTTCCACCAAGTGAGCGTGCGCTCGAAGTTCAGGCCGAACTGCCCGAGGCTCATGCCCGGCACGCGGTCGTCGGGTTGGTGCGCGTAGCGGTGAAAGACCACTTCATTGAGCCCGTTGCAAAATTGCTTGTCGGCATAAGGCTTCAAGCGGAACGGATGTTGCGTCCAACCGTCATCCTTGCCGAACGCGGTGAATGCCTCGCAGGAGACGATCGGCTTCCCGTAGGTATGCGCGGCGCAAGCCGGTTCCTTAGTGTTGTCCTGTCCGCCCTTGGCATAAGGCGGGTCGCCGGGGTTGAGTTTGCCGCCGAGCCAGAATTCGCCCTGCGGGATGTCGACCATGCCGAGGCTTTGGAGTTGGTCGATGGGAATCGGCATTCCGATGCCGGGGGCTTCGGCTTCAAGCAACACGCCGTGGCTATTGAGGATTTTCCGGAACGCCCCGTAGAAGTTTTCGTTGATGAGGTCCGAAATGGTGCGGCGGTAGTCCCAGAGGAAACGCTCGGTCTCGTCGAGATTGCCCACGATGCGGCCGGTGAGGGCGGGGAGCCACTTGGTAATGTCGTAGCCTCTGCGCGTCTGGAACTCGGCGGGGAATTTCGCACCCCAAGTCTGGCAACCGGCTTCCCAGCTATCGATATTCACATCCTTGAAAACCGTCCCGAAAAGCGGGCCGAGGCGATTGCGAACCTGGCCGAGCATTCCGTGGTCGAAATGGTATTGCAGCGCCTCCGCGCTGAATTTGTCGACTTCCAAGCCGGTCGAGCGCTCGGAGACGGGTTTGATTTTGTTGCCGTTCGAAGTATGGCCGAAACGCAGGACCGTCCAGCGACCCGCGGGCAGCGTCGTTTGCAACACGCCGCCATCGATGAGGTCGGCGCTGATGTCGAGGATTTGGTCGGGCGCGATGATTTGGGAGTCGGCAAAGACTTGCTTCGACGGGTCTGATATAAACGGTGCGGACCGGATACGGGCGGCCTTCTCTTTGATTTTCGCAAGGCGTGCGGATTGGAAATTCAGTTCACGCAAATCAAAGCCTTGGTTCGCGCGCTCGAAGTTCACCATCACGAACCGGGAGGTCGTTTCGGGGAAAGCATCGATCAGCTCGGCTTCGCCGGGTGAGCCTTCGGACTTCCAAGGATACGAGTTGACGAGCTTGTTCCATTTTTTTCCGTCGTCACTGATCCAAAGGGATCCCTCGATGTCTTTGTCCTGTTTTTCGACATAGAGGAAATTGAGCGAGCGGACCGGAACGGGCTTCTCGAACTCCATTATGAGGGAGTATTTTTCATTCGGCTTGATTGGCGGCAGTGCGACCGAGGTCTTGGGATTGCCATCCAATGCCGGTGCCCAGTTCAAACCCGGAACGGACGATGTGATCTTCGGCTTGAGGTCCATCACGGGCTGGCCGTCGCCTTCCAGCGCAGGAAAAGCCAACACCGCGACATCGCGGTAGTAATGATGGTTGGTGCGCGGTTGGGGGAGGGCGATGGTTTGGAGTTTTCCTCCTTCGACATGCGTGGCGGTCCAGACGATTTCCTGCATGGAGAGTTCCGGTGTGATCCATGGGCCGCCCGAACCGGAGCAGCCCGAGGCGCTCGACATGCCGAGTTGCAGCCCGAGGCGTTGGCACTCCTTGGCGGCGTGTTCGACCAAATCGAGCCAATGCGGCGTGAGCACGCAGGCGTCACCCGCTGTTCCGTCGGGCAGTCCGCCCTGCCAGATATTGGTAATATGGGCACCCTTGAGGCCGATGGCTTTCATGGCCTCGAGGTCTTTCGTGATGCCCTCCTTGGTGACTTTGTCATCCATCCAATGCCACCAAGTGCGCGGGCGCGAGGAGTCGGGCGGATTGAGAAATTCAGACCGCAACGAGGAATCCGCGGCGCAGAGGCCTGCAAACGGCAGGAGTGAAAGGGTGAGAATAAGTGCGGTTTTTTTCATGTGTTTCTTCAGCAAACGGTCTGCATTTCGATTCCGAGGAGGGCGGCGAGTTTTTTGAGTTTTCCCGAGATGTGGCCGACCCCGATGGCGCAGTGGTGGGCGGGGCCGTGGGCGTTCCACTGCTCCATGAAACCCCGCGCGCCGATGGGGAATTTGTAGCGGCTGTTGGTGTTTCCGATTTGCAGGATCGGGCCGGGAACCGATTCGCCCTCGGCGACGAGAAACTCTGGGCGGCCATTGGCTCCCTCGATCACCGAGAGGAGGGTCACGGGGCCGTGCTGGACGCTCATCTCGACGGAGAGGCCGCGTCCGACCTTGCCGTGATAGACATCGAGCGGGCGGACTTTGGTTTTGCTCGAGGCGATTTTGATGTGGCCGGGGCCGTCATGGCCGAGCAGGACGACATCCTCGCGGAAGTCGGCGGCATAGTATTCGGTGAAGGATCCGCCGATGCCGAAGGTGTCCATGATTTTCATGGCTTGTGCGTTTTTCACCTCGTATTCGCCGGCGACAGGAACGCCCTGGCCGGTGAGGAGTGAGTTGCCGAGGATCACGGAGGTCATGACATCCTCGTTCTCGTCCGATCCGGTGCCCATGTAGTAGTAGGCCATCGAACCGAGGCGGTGTTTTTCCACGAGTTGGTCGAGAGCCACGGCGGTGCGTGCGGCGCGGAGGAGTTCCTCCTCGGACACATCGGGCTGGATGTCGAACGAGGCACGGAATTCGGCGAGTTTGGCATCGACCGGCGCTTGGGAAATGTCGCGACGGATGGCGGCGAGTTCCTCGACCTCGAGGATTTCCATGTGCCCGCCGAAGCAGGCGAGCTGGGCGGTGAGGTCGGTGTAGATGTCCAGCATGCCGTTGTAATAATGGCCGAGCAGACCGAGGCGGTTGTTCGCCATGGTGTGGGCGACGCGGGCGGCTTCGATCCATTCCTCGACCTCTTTCCAAACGGGATCGCCATCGAGCAGCGTTCCGGTGACTTGGTGGAAATCGATGCCCGCGCGCTTGAAGGCATTGGCGATTTCGGGAACCGGGCAGGCTGAGCACCACGCGAGCCAGTCACCGGTCATCTTCGTGCGGTCGCCGAGTTTGTTGAAGGCGGCGTAATCAATGGCCTCGCCGGGCTGGAGGTTCATGATCACCACCGGCACCTTGGCGCGTTGCATCACGGGCAGGACGGTGGAAGACAGCGCATAGGTCGTGACATGGAGAAACACGATGTCCACCTCCGAGCGGCGGAAGTAACTCCCGGCCTCAACGGCGCGCTCCGGCGAGTCCACCAGGCCGGCATTGCAGATTTCGACACCATCCTTGGCGAGTTTACCGGCGACTTGGGTGAGATAACCTTCGAGGCGTTCCTTGAGTCCGGCGAATTGCGGCCAGTAGGTATCGAGGCCGATGCCGAAAAGGCCGACGCGCAAGGGGTGCTTGGGTGCTTGGTTCGTTTTCATTTGGGCTGTTGGAGTTTTTTGAGGATCCAGGTCGTGTTGGGTTTTCCGTCGAGGGGGAGGTTGTAGGTGACGGTGTAGGTTTTTGAGTCCGGGTCGAAGGATGTTTCCCAGAAGTCATTTCCGTAGTCGCTTTGATCGAGCGGTTGAGTTTCAGGGGAGAGGCGGGTTGCGAGGGAGGGGGCGAATTTGGCCATGAGCGGCAGGTATTCGCTCAAAATCTGCTCTCCGGAAGTGACCTGCCCGAGCTCCCAGCCTTTTGCCGAGTCGAGGCCTTCGAAGCGGACTGGCACGGCGCCGGCCCCGCCTTGGATTTCGAGGCGAATCATGCTGGCACCGGGATCGGCTTTCACGACGATTGGGAAGTTGCGCAGGACGCTGGCGCCTTGCGCTTCGACTTGGAGGTCGTTGGCGATGGCCAGCCGGTGGAAGGTTTTCCAGGAGCCCGGGTTTTCGGCAATGTGCTTTCGGAACGCCTCATTAGGGCCGTAGTAGTCGTCCACTTCGGCAGGGATGACATCGATTTCGATATCCATCTCCACCGAGTCGCCGGCTTGGTATTTTTCGATTCCGGCAGGGGGCACGAGGACGGCATCGACATGGCATCGACTCTCGGCGCCGACTTCGCCCACGGGCAGCGAGAGGGTGGGGGAGTCGTAGGTCTTTCCGCCGAAGTTCGCGCGATAGGAACGAACAACGAAGCCCTTGCTGCCGGTCGCCCAGTCGGGAACTTTCGAGCCTGGGAAGCCGACCCACCACGGTGCGGGGCCGGTGAGTGCGTAGTGGTCCAGAGCGAGTTCAGTGGTCTTTAATCCCTTCGGCGCGTCGAGTTCTTGTATCAATCCATCGCGGTTTCCGATGGCGATTTTCGGGCAAAAAACTTTGCCCTGCCCGAGTCGGAAGAGCCACGAATCCTTAGTGGGGAGTTCCGTGCGGAAGTCGTAGCGCAGACGAATAAAAGTCTTGGCGTGGTCGTCGGTGCGCGGCGTGGAGACCTCGGCCTTGAGTTCGACCTCGCCGTTCGCTCCGTAGCTGCCTTGGTAAACCGTCTCCGGCAGGCAGGGGCCGTGCGAGAGATACGAGGTTTTCGTGCGGGCGAGCATGAGTTTTGTCCCCGTGGGACCATTGACTGAGAGCCAATCGCCACCCCATCCGGCATCGGACCACTGCCATTTTTTGCCATCCTTGCCTTGTCGAGTGAGGAGAGCGCGGACATCGGTGATGGCGCTGATGCTTGCGGAGAATTCGGGGTTGAAGCAGATCGTCTCGCCGGAGGAGCCGATGGCGAGCTGATCCCAGCGTCCGTTGGTGGTATCGCCCCAGCCGACCAGCGAGAGTTGGCTATTGCTGGCACTGGGCAGGGATCCGTAGAAGCCATACACGACTCGCAGGAGATACGAGGTTTTGCCGGGTGCTGCGGGCAGGAGCGTGTAGGCGCGCAGGTAGTTGGGGAGGACGGTGTGGTGCCAATTCTTGGAAAGCTGCACCGGGATTCCTGTGGGCGTTCCGTCGAGTTCGCACAGCATCGGAACGAGACCAGTGATGCTCGCCGTGCCAAGCATTTCGAGCAGGAACGGCACATTTCGTGGTTGCGTGCCTTGGTTTTCGACTTCCACAAGAAACTCGTCATAGTTGGCAACACCCTCGCCGCGTGAGGCGGCGCGCTTGAGGAGCGACGGGGAGGTAACTTTAAAGCTGTAGTTCGCTCTGGCCACGATGCAGTCGTAGCGTGGTTCGAAGGCCGTTGGCACCGTTTGGTTACCCCCGGTCGAGACTTTGATCGAAACACCCTCGTCCGGCCTGGAAGATCCGGGGAGATTGCAATTCAAGGTTAAGTTCTCACTGCGGGGATATGTCCAATCGCCCGAAATTTTGCGCTCCGCAGACTTTTCCAAGCCGCCGGCTTTGAAGCGAAGGGCCAGCTCGGCGTCTTTCCACACGGGGTGGGTCACGACGGGGATTTCGTCGAAGTTGGACTGGTAAACCAATCCATCCTGCGAAGGAAGCGTGTCGGGATTTTTAAAAATCGCGGCGATTTCCTGCTCGGAGAGGGCGCGATTCCACATACGCACATCGTCAAAAACCGCCTGCATGGGGAATGCCCCATCAGGCCGCTGGCCGAAGCGCAGAACCCCATTGCCGGGTTTGCGGGGGAGGTTGATTTCTTTCTGCCCCAGCAATCTTCCATTTGCATAGACTCGCATGGTCGAGCCGTCGTAGGTGAGCACGACATGGTGCCATTTTCCGGTCACATCCAGATCCGGCGCGCTTTCGCTGACGAGATGGATGTTATTTTTGCCATCGCTGTAAATGCTCATGACGGCACTGATTTTTCCCCATCGGCCCAGAATAACCCCGAAATGGCCGTCTCTGTTTTCGTTGTGGTTTTTTCCGAAAATAGTCCCTGTTTCAGACTTCTTGCGCTCGTCGCGCAGGAACCAGCACTCGGCGGTGAAGGCGGGGGAGTCGATGCCAGGAGCGTCGGATACTTCCAATGGCTGAGTCCGAACCGAGTAGGCGCTGCCCTTGCGCCCAGGGGCGAGTCCGTCCCGATAATCAAAGAGCGGTTGGAGATCCAGTGAGAAGCTCAGGCTCTGGGGCCATGCCACCACGGCCAACGAGCCAATCGCGGGCAGTATATTGCCCTCGGCGTCCTCGAGTTGCAATTCCCGCAACTCGTAATTCTGGGCGATGCGTGCGGATTCCCATAGCCACACATACGAGAGAGGGGTGGAGTTTTTTGTCTCCAACCCCGAGCGACAGGCCTTCATCTTGTAGGTCCGGCCGTCGATCTTGATCTCGGCCTCCAATTCCCCCTCGGGTAAATTCTGGAGACGCTCCAGAGCCATCCCGCCGGCTTGCAGGTAGCCGACCTTGTCATCCAGCAAGCCGAAGCGAATCTTGCTGGGATTTTTGATATCCCACTGGAAACCATAATATCCTGACTCGATGCAAAGCCGGGGGAGATCGGTCGAACCGGAGTCGCGCCTCCAGGTGCCGGACCAGTAGCCGTAGGTGTAATCGAGCGGGGAGGGCGCGGGTTGGGCGGAAGCAATGAGTGAAGAGGCGAGGAGTGCGGTGAGTAACAGTTGGTGTCGTTTCATTTTAAAATGGGTGAGTTGTGTATCGATAGTTCTTTGAGGAAATGTCTTACTGGCCTAAAGGGATCGGTTGGGTGTAGAGTTTTTTGACTTTGTATTGAGCGGGTGTGGTGCTATTCATCGTAGATGATTCCGGATCCGAAAAGGTCTGTTTTGGGTGTGGCTACTGGTATGCCTGCAACTAGATCCTGCATGGCTTGCAAGACATAGTTCTTTGTATTGGGTAGAGGCTTTTCGCCAGGACCGGGTTCTTGCGTATCGTCGTCGAAAGCCCCGTGGTATGCGATTTTACCAGCAGAGTTTATTATGAAAATCTCTGGTGTCTTGGTGGCGCCGTAGGAGCGACCCACAGTTCCAGATTCATCGGACAAGTAGAAGTCTGCGGCGGATTTCTCCCGGCGGTTAATGAAGTTGATTTGATCGGGGGTCATGTGGCCATACTTGTCTGGCGCGGAGGAGCAGATTGTTAGCCATACCACGGCATCTTCATTTTTTTCAAAAGCCTCTGTTTTTTTCATTCTTTTAGCGGCGCGCTGGGCTTTCTGCATTTGTTCCCAGACATATTTGCGGCGCACATAGGGAGAGCCATGGTTGACCCATTCAAGCACAACAATTTTACCCTTAAAATCCACCAGGGAAACTGTCTTGCCGACAGAGCTTGGGAGCGAAAAATTCGGCGCGGGATCGCCAATATCGGGACCGGCCATAGCTAGTGATATGGTTGTTAAGAGGATGAATATTGTTTTTTTCATGTTGGTTATTCAAAGCCGAGTTATGGCCCCAAAGGAATCGGCTGAGTGTAGAGCTTTTTAACTTTATAGGAGGGCGGTGTCGTTGAGGAATCATATTGCACTTCCACCAAGGTTTTTGTGAGAGCTTCGGAGTCGATGTTGCCTTGATTGTCCAGTGCTTGTGCGTAGGCGTAGATCATAAAGCACGAACTGCGGGTGGTGACGGCGGGAATGAGGGCGCTGGCGCGGCCTTCGTTCGTTTTGAAGTGAGTGCTGGTGCTGGTGTAGTTCGGTGTGACGGCATCGGCGACCCCGGAAATTTCCATAATTTCGGATGGGAGGATGTATTGGTTGACTGGAAATTTATTTGTTTTTCTGCGGCTGCTGGGGTCATTTGTGGAGTTTCCTTTTCCCCAAGTAGAATTTGCAGACCATGTCATGTTGCCAATGTTGTTGGCTAGGGCAGTGATATTCGCAGAGCTTGTAGAATTTCCTTTGAATCGCAGTGTCTCGTTGCTTGTTAGCGAGTATGCGGAAGAAGTGGGGGCAACGGGGTTCTGAATGCTGCTGTTGCCAGATAATGATAAAACTTGTGCCAAGGCACTGATGCCGATTGTGCGTGGGGCTGGGGGAGAACTGTTTGTTATATTTCCGGGCAAGTAAAACCTGCCATTGATGTTAACAGGAGTCATGCGGTTTAAGGCGCTATTGGGGTCTGTCGAGTTGCCGAAAGAGATCACATCCAGCATGGCCCAATCGGGGATCATTGAACCCTCGGAGCTGGGCTGCATTTGCATCCGGAGGCGGCGCCAACGCTGATTGGTAGGCACGAGGCCCAAGTCTGAAGGGGATGTGTAAAAGTAATTTCCGGAGAAACTGGGCAGTTCCGGAATTCGCATGTCGGTGGTGTTGGTTAGTGTCCCATTCGACAAGGTTGCATCGGCGTAAATGGCATTTCCGTTATAGTTATTGAAGGAGGGGTCGCTTGGGATCGTATTTCCTGAATCGTAGCTTGGGTTGGCATTGGCATCGTTGAATTGCTCTGTCTGGTTTGCGGTGGTTATGCCTGAGGCTGAAGTAACATTGTTAAAAGTCTGATTCGCAGTGCTGGCATTAATCGTCCAGGATCTGGTGCTTGCAGTAAGATTTGAAGAAGCCGCCATGGAGGTTTTTATCAACGGGCAAAGCCTCTGGTATGAGTATTTGGATATGTTGTCGGCATTAAATATACAATCAAACCAGTTGGCACCTCGCGGAAATGTTATCGGTGTATTAACAGGAAAGCTTATATTTTGCGAGTTGACATAATTAAACCCGCCAACCATGCTCAGGCTTCCATTATTTGGAATGAAAGGGCCAACATCTGCTCCGGAGACCCAATCTCTAATGGTGTTAGGATTTATGTTGCTTGCACCAAACAAGCCGCCAACTATAGTGCTATTCGCAGTAATTTTTATGTAGGTAATAGTGCATCTAACATCTGTAATAGAATTAATAACTATATCATTTTGATCAAATGGAAAAACAGAGGTAGTTAGCGCTTGGCCATATGTTCCCCAAGCCGGGCCTGCCATATTATATTTCACTTTGGAATATGCTGGAATTATTATTCCCATAGTTCCGTATGGGTTGTGATGAATGCTACCAGTTTCACTAAATTGAGTATTTGGTTTTTTAGGATCTCTTAGATCGCTTCGCAAGCCATACTCTGGGGATGTTGTTGTATCTGTCCAATTGCCATAGCCTCCATATCTGTAAGGGCCATATGTTTGACCAGTTGAATTAATAGTGTGAGTCATATTCCATGTCAGGCCTCGTATAAAGTATTCAAGGGTGGCATTTGGAGCATTGAATGCAATAGGATAGGGATTATATAGTTCCACATTCACGCGCAAAAAAGGTCTAAGATATGGCGGGCCATTTCCATAAGTAACATCTATACTAACTTCGCTAACAATGGGATATGGAGCAAATCCCAAATATTCCTGCGGAATGTAGGTGGAGGCATTTAGAGTTCTCGACCCGATGAGTGGGCCTTGGTAGCTAAAACTGGCGTTAACCGTAGCGGTGTTTGGATCGCGCATCTGGAGCATATTCGCGGCGATCTGCTTCACGCCGGTGGAGGTATATTTAGCCGCGAAATCACTTCCGAATATCGCCGTAAGCGTGGAGTTTGTGAGTGCAGCGTGGATTGTGTTCACAGAGGCATCTCCGGTGCCGTCGATGGCGTTTGTGGAGAGGGCATTGATATAAAGCCTTTGCGTTCCCCAGGGCGTGAGTAGGTGGGACATGTTTGCCGTGGTGCTGGCGGATGGGGTGGCTGTAGAAATGAAAGGGGTATGGTTGCCTGAAATACCACTGACGGCCGCGCCCACCTGCTCGGGACGAAAGAAATGACTCCATCCTGTAATGCTACTTGTATTTGAAGAAGAGCTGTTTATGATGTTAGAAAAGCTACTTGCAGCACTGCTCACGAGTGCAGCGATGTCCTGAGGGCGGTTTCCAGCGTTTAAGGCAGTCCTATTTCCAGTGGCGCTGTTGGCATTGAGTTTGGTTCCTTCGTCATCGACATAGTAGGCGACGCGGCCAATAACGGTGCCGTTGCTTGTGATATTTTCCATGGGAACGAGGATCAGCTCAGTGCGATTACCCGTGATGGTGAATTGATTGGTGGTAGCGCTGGAGTTGGATGAGGGATTTTGGAGGTTGTTTAGATTAGCTGTTCCATTGGTGGTCACATTCCCACTGCCAGAGAAGAGCGTGGCTGTAGGCGGATAGGTTGTGGCATTACCTGTAATGACTGGCGCGGGGGATGTAATATTGCCGTTAGTAAATACAAACTGGGTGATCGCGCCCGGTTGGGTGGTGATGACGGTCGTGCCGGTGCCGTTTACAGTGAAGCCCTGCTGGACTTTGCCCATGGCTTGCTGGGTGGCCATTTCGGCGAGGCCGGAGGCGGCGTTTTGACGGGAGAAATTCTTGGCGGCGATCTGCTCCACGCGGGAGGTGGAGAGGAAGGAGACGGCTATGGTGGCGAGAAGGGAGGTGATGAGCAGAACGAGAATGAGAGCGCTGCCAGAGGTGGCTTGGCTGTTTTTTAAAAACCTCTTTATGTATCTAAAATCCATTTAGTTTAACGCCTTCGAGTAAGCGTGGCATTCGGTGGATTCGTTGCGCAGTTGTGCCCTCTGCGCGCCCTTGCTCAAGGTTTTCAGCGGCGAGTGATTCTCAGGACTCTTGCTGTGGATCAAGTTGACGCTCGGGGTTTGGGCACAGGTGAGGGTTCCTGCGAAATCTCCGGGCGCCAGATCGAGCAGCAGTCGCGTTCCTGCAAGCGTGCCCCGGAGTCGCTTTCCGTTGAGGAGGATTTCTTCCTGACCGGGTGCGGCGGGCAGGGAAAGCCTGGCGGCCGTATCGGAGGGGATGGTGCCTTGGAAATGGAGTTCGCCCTCCGCTTGGTGCCAGGAGATCGGCACCGGACCGAATTCCGTGACCACCACGCCTTCGGCTTCGTGGAGGTCGCCGAGGTGAGGTTCGATGAGGATTTGCCTGTCCGTTGCTGGCCCCACGCGGCGAACGCCGAGGACATGGGAACTCAAAAAACAGCCAGGGAACATGCCGTAGCTATGGGCCTTCGAATGCCCGTCCTCCACTTCCGAAAACTCCCACGAGCATTGCCAGGGATGGGCGGCCATGGCCTGCCAGCCTTGGCGGAACATCGCCAGCACCCGTTCGTCGAGATCTGGGCGGTCGAGGGCGTAGAGCTGCTTGATCACATAGTAGTAAACCATGATCGAGCCGGTGATTTTCTCCGGAAGGAGCCTGAGAATGGCGTCGATCACCCGCTCGCGGCGCTCGGGTGGCACGAGGCCCCGGTCCAACGCAAAAATATTCGAATGCAGGGTTGGTTTGTAGAAGTCGCCCTGCTTCGCAAGGTCGATCGATTGACGGAACATCCGGTCGCTCGGGAGGATTTCCAAATTTCCAACGCCAGAAAAATACGAGCCCGATGTCTCATCCCACAAAATGCGGTTGATGATCGCCGCCAAATCCTCTGCTTCCTTGGCGAAGCGGGTGGCGTCGGTGTTTTCCCCGATGGCGGCGGCGAGAAAGGCGCTGTCCGCAAGGGCTCGTTGGACGAAGGCGTTGATCGTGGTCGTTTGGCCGGTGGCGTAGCTGAGGGGATTGTCCCAGACCACCCAATCGCGGCAGGAAATGAGCCCCCGGTCGCCTCGGAGATTTAGGAAAAAATCCATCTGCGCAATGACGGCGGGCCACAGTTCTTTGAGGAGCGCCGCATCGCCGGTGGCTTCGTAGTATAGCCGAAGACCCTCCACCCAAGCGCAGCAGCGGTCCTCCATTTTCGCGTGGAGATCGTAGCGGTCCGAGCAAGTGTGGGCTTTGACCCAGCCCTCCGGTTGGAGCGTCAGTGCCGTGCGGCGGAGCAGTGCCCCGAGCAAGCGGGGATCGCTGAAAACCGGCTTCCCATCAGGTCCGGGAGGCCCCGCCATCGCCGTCTGGGTGATGTCGAAAAGTGGCGGAGTCGTATCCATCCACTCGACCCGCTCGCGATCGGCGCAATCCACATACGCCTCCTCACTCAAAATCTCACAGGAACGAGCGCACATGACCCAAAGTCGGTTCAAAAACGCATCGTCGCAATGAAATTTCCCAATCTGGGAAAAGGGATACACGCGCTCGATCAACTTCACCTCGTCGATGACCGCGCGGCCGTGCCTGACGGTGATCTCGAATTCGGTGACGCCTTTGGAGTCGATCGGGAAATAGGACTGCCGCCCCTCTCTCGCGATGTAGGTGGAGTTGTAGGGAGCGATCTCCAGCTCCGTGCCGGCCTCCGCCGTGAAGGAAATAACGGGATACGCCTGCACAATTCGGCCTGCCTGAAAGCGCACGCTCTGGCCGGCCGTGAGAGTTGCGGGCAGGTCGGTGCTGGATTGGATCGGCACCGGGGTTTCTCGGAGGAGCGGAATGCGTCGTGCGGTGAGCGGTCCCCAGGCTTGGCCATCAATGCTGGTGGCCGATTCCCATTCACGGTCGTCGTAGTTTGCGGAGGTCCAGTCTCCATCGACGATGCGGGCATCGACGCGGGAGTCGAGGACCTCTGCCCAGGTGGACTCCACTTTTTGCCAAGGATTTTTTCGCGTGTATTTCCAGGAGGCGTCGGTTTTCAGAACTTCGTCGGCGTCGCAAGCGAGCACCGCCGCGAGCCCCGGGGCGTGGCGCATGATTTTTCCGGTGGAGAGATTACCCAAAACCAAAACGGCCAGAGCGTTTGCGCCCTCGCGCAAGTGTGGCGCGATTTCCAAGACATCGTATTCCGGCCCGTTAGGCTGGAAGCGGCCTGGGCCGCGATCGACATAGCGTCCGTTCACCCAAAGGATGTAGCGGGCATCGGCGAAAATCGACAGCGAGGCGCGATCCGGCACCTTCTCGAGCGGGAAAGTTTTTCGAAATGTGACCGCCACCGGCTCGTCATCCGTTTCCGGTCCAGCCCAGATCATCGAGGCTTGCAACCTCGTGCCGACGGCGTCGGCCGCAGTGCCAGGAAACCTGATCAAGTCAGGCTGCGGCGGGAGCGATGGGTTGCTCGATGGGTCGGATGATTCCCTTCGCATTATGTCTCTTCCACGAAAATCACGCCGTCTTTGTTTTTGTCCGTATCCCTGAAACCCTCGAAATAGCGGAGATTGTATTCCTCGCGATCGAGCTTGGTGTCCTTGTTTTTGTCGTGTGCGAGGATGGCGCCCCAAGGGAACTCGGAGCGTTCGAGCAAGCCATCCTTGTTTTTGTCGCAGCGCTCGAAATTCTTCCAGTGGGCCGCTTCATACTCCTCGCGAGTCATGACGCCATCTCCATCCAGATCGACTTCATTGAATATCTGTATTTTTTGAGCCGGGGTGTTTGGCGGCGGAGTCCTTTTTTGTGCAGGCGGTGCAGGCGGCTTTTCCGCAGGGACAGCGGCATCATTTGGCTTCGGTTCGGGTTTTGCTGCGGTAGGGGCGTTTTTTGAAAAGAGAAAATAAGCGCCGAGGAACAGCAGGGCGGCCACGACAGCCATGGCGATCAAAAGCCCGGTGCTGATGGAACCAGAGACAGCCAAGTTGGTTTGACGGGTGGGTTTGTTTTGTGGGGCGGGTTTCATGTTCGGGTTGGTGGGTTGAATTTTCATGCAGCCACATCGGCGAGCCGCGCGGGGCGGGGGAGGAGATCGAGAGATGGGAATAGCAAAAAATTCAGCAAGCCAGAAATTTTAAAGCTTGGGGGAGTGCTTTGCATCCTGGCCAGATGGCCAATTTTCAAAGCGACTACCGAATCTCAACCTTGCTGTTCTCAGCGTCCCAATCTTTTGGTGTGAGGGTTGCCGACTTGCCTGGCGTGATCTGGAGCAATTTGGATTTGTTCTGATACACGACTCGGATTTCGCCCGAGCTTTGTTTTCCGGCGTGGATCGTTGCCGTGGCGAGTTCGCCGTCGACGCGAGTGATATCGACCGTGCAATCGCCACGAGCGCGGAGGCCTTTGACCGAAATATTTTTCCATCTGGAAGGGACGGCGGGGAGGAGTTTGATTTCGCCATTGTGGCTGTGGAGGAGCATTTCCGCGAGGGCGGCGGTCGCGCCGAAATTGCCGTCGATCTGAAAAGGATCGCAGGTGTCCCATAAATTATCGAGGGTCGATTTGGCGAGGATCGCGTGGAAGTTTTCATAAGCACTTTCCCCATCGGAGAAGCGAGCATACATGCCGA
The DNA here is from genome assembly GCA_026398255.1 of Verrucomicrobiota bacterium. Classification (GTDB taxonomy): domain Bacteria; phylum Verrucomicrobiota; class Verrucomicrobiia; order Chthoniobacterales; family Terrimicrobiaceae; genus UBA967. The sequence continues at coordinate 49,246 of JAPLTG010000015.1, read as the reverse complement.
TCGTCCAAGCGCGGCTCCATCCTGTGCCAGCTCCGCCTCTGGCCATGCGGCCCTCGATGGATTTAATCACGGCAGAGCGCATAACGGGGTCGTCGTCGAGATCGATGACATTGCCCGGATAGGCTCCGATGACATGCGATATGTGACGGTGGCCGGGACTGGTTTCTTCGAAGGGCAAGCGCCACTCCATAAGGCGTCCGTCGGCGGCCACTTTCGGGCGGTAGATTTTTGGTAGAAGTTCTTGGACGCGTTTCACGAGGGGATCGTCCATTTTTCCGAGGACCTCGGCGGCTTCAAGGTAGTCGTTGAAGACTTGAAGAATCAGGAACTGCTCGACCGTCGTTCCTGCGCTGAGGGCGGCTTTCTGTTTGACTCCGTTTTTATCGATGTAGAAAAACTCGTTTTCGGGTGAAGATGCGGGACGGGCCATGAGGGTGCCGTCCGGACCGGGAATCAGATAAGATTCACAGAACTCGGTGGAGGCAGTGAGGATGTCCCAGTTATCCGAGAGAATTTTCGGATCACGATTGAAACGATAATGCTCGAGGATGTGAAAGGCCATCCACTGCCCGCCCAGATAGGTGGCTGCCCACATCGGTTGAATTCCCATCGAGCGGGCACTGCCCCACACATCGGTCGAGTGCCCCATGGCCCAGCCTTTCATTCCCATACGACGGGCGAGATCTTTCCCGCTCGGTTGATACATGCGCATGAGGTCGAAGAAGGGCTGATGAAGCTCGGCGAGGTTGCAGGTCTCTGCCAGCCAGTAATTCATCTGGATGTTGATATTGAGGTGATAGTCCGAGGACCATGGCGGCTGTCTATGAGCATTCCAAATACCCTGCAGGTTCGCCGGGAGGCAGCCCGGACGAGAAGAGGCGATCAGGAGGTAGCGGCCGAATTGGTAGTAGGTTTCCATGAGATCGGGGTCGTCATGGCTGCCCTCTTGCAGGCGCTTGAGGCGGTCTTTGGTTGGTTTTGCGAGGAGTTCGTCGCTCGTCTTCCCCAAGTCAAAATGGACGCGGTTGTAGTATTTCTGATGATCGGCAATGGCGTCCGCCATGATCTGGCTGAGCGGCTTGGTCTTGAGCTTTTCGAGTGTGCTGGTTGTCTTGGCCTGCCAGCCCTCGGCGAGGGGTTGGGCGGAGTCTTGGCGATTAAAATCGGTCGCAATGGCGAGTTGGAATGTGATCTCGCTCATTTGCTTGAACTCAAGAGCGCCGGGATTTTTCGATGGGCCTGACGGGGCGAGGGACGCGCGAAGACGATTTTGAAATTTCGTTCCGAGGGCACCGTCCGCCTTCCCGGTCAAAACCAGATCGCCGCCCTCGATTTGAGCGCCGTCCATGGTGGCCATGATATCAAAGGGTTTATCAGATCGAATGGAGACGACGATGACATCATCAGGGGCCGACACAAACATCTCCTGTGAGATTGTCGAATTATCGCTCAGCGTATAAGTCGAGGTTGCGATACCCGTGCGCAGATCAAGGGCACGATGGGTCGAAACGATTTTAGCGGTATTCTGATAATGGAGATTTAGCCAGCCCGCGAGTTGATAAAGTTGGGGGTTTTTAGAGGAGCTGCCCTTGCGGGAAATATGCTCCATAAAATAGTCGTCCGCGCCCTTGTAGTCACCCGCTGCCTCGAGTTCACGGATTTTCTCGAAGAGCGGAAACGCGTTTTCCTCCTCATGCATTTTGCCCGTGTTTGCCCAAATGGTCTCCTCATTGAGCAGGATGCGCTCCTTGGGGAAGGTGGCAAAGTTCATCGCTCCCAACCGTCCATTACCAATCGGATAAGCATCTTCCCAGTGTGAGGCGCAAGCATCATCCCAGATCACCTCGTTATCAGCCGGCGGATAACTCACACGAGAAGGCGGGGGCGGTGCTTGGTCACGGTATTTCTGAAGCCATGGCGCGATGATCTTCGCGATCTCCCGGGCGCCCTCTGCGTTCGGGAGAATTTTATCGGGGAAAAGCTCGGCACGATCGAGGAAAGGAGCATGGAGGTCTATCACGGGAGCCCCGGCTTTGATTCCAATCCCGTCGATACGGAGAAGAATCTCCTCTTCAATTATTAAGCCGTTGATGCCCTTCTCCTCGGTGATAAAAGTGGTTACGGGTTTGACGATCCAGATCACCGGTTTGCTTGGCAGGCTACGAAACTGCTGGATCATATCATGGTAGGTTCTACTGAATTTCCATTGTTGAAACCCGGGGTTGGCGTCATAGGTGCCCAGATTAATGATCACCACATCGGGCAGAAATTGCTTGGCCTGTTGGAACTCTGGACTTTTGAAGTAGGCTGCTGGGGAATCCGGAATGAGGGTCGCATCCTTGGCTCCGAAGTTCTTCACCTCAAATTCCTCACCCAGCATTTTTTGAAGTTGGGCGGGGTAGCTGTTTGTTTCCGGACTAGGAATTCCGACTCCTAAGGTGATGCTATCTCCGACGCAGGCGACCTTGATGGGCTGGGCTACGGCTGAGGAGGCGCAAAAAAGCGCGAGTGCTATGATGGTGGTTTTCATTTACGTTCTAAAACGATGACTTGGAATGGCTCGAGTTGGAAAGTGTGGGCTTTTCCTGCCGTGAGCGTCACGGCGGGTTGATCCGCCTCATCCGCCCATGGGCTTTTCATGGTGAAGGACTCGGTTTTTTGATGTTGAGGCACTTCAAAAGCCGTGATCGGTTCGATATTGATCGACTGGGGTTTGTCGGAGGGATTGCGCAGCATGAGGGTGGCTTTTTTAGGATTCCACGCCGCCACGCCGTAGACTTGTCCCTTGCCGGGGTCACCGCCCACCCAATGGGCATCGACCAAGACATCTTCGTTCGCGCGCGCCCACTTGGCGCCTTCGGCTACGATGTCCCAAAGCTCATCGGTCATGAGTGGTTTGCCAGTGTCCGGATTCGTCGGGCCGATGTAGAGTTCCTGCAGGTTCACCCCGAGGCCAAAGTAAGATCGCACTTCATTTTTCCACTCTTGGATGGTTGCGGTATCAAATCCCTGGTGATGCACATAGGGCGCAAGCACGATACCATGGAGCATCACCGATGAGACCGGGAAAAGCGGGCTTTTTAAAACGACCCCCGTGTAGGTGATCCAGTCGCGGTAATTGATCGCTTGTTCACGCACGGGGCCCGCGCCTTTCAGTTCGATGTCGCCGCCACCCCGACAGATCGAGTCGGAGTTCATGAGGAAAAACGGGCTGGGCCAGGAGCCGCAGGTCGTGTTGATGAAGACATCCGGCTTCTCCTTGCGCATGTCCTCGATCAATTTCACCAGCGCCTCGCGTTCAGATTCATTTTCAGGTTTCTCGTTGAAACCGTCGAATTTGAACATTGAGACGCCTTGATTGCGAAGGAAGTCGAAGCACACATCCCGGAACCGCGCGAGATAAGGCGGGTCGGACAAGCTGAAGGCCAAGTCCTTAACCACATAAGGCAGGTTATTTTGCTTGGCCGTTGCAAAACGGACCTGCCGTCCGCCCCAACCGCCTTGGGGTGACATCCAGACCCCCAGCGAGCCGCCATGCTTTTCGGCGACTTCTTTCATCACTTTCCACTCGTTGGGATTGCGCTTGGGGTCGAACTGCCAGACATCTGTGGCCGTGCCGGATACATTGTCCCACGGATCGTCGAACATAAACAACTCTACGGGCACGCCGCGCTTGACACTCAATTCGTTGTGGAAGGTCTTGATTCGCTCAATGGCCTCGGCCTCATCCGCTTTCTTCGTGCGTGCGGTATGCAGGATGTCATACCACGCATTGTAGTGCAGGACTTGATGATAGGAATGCGAGCGCTCGCGCTCCAGATAGTAGTTGAAGGCTCGGCGGCGCTGGTCTTGCGGATAAATGCCGATGGCGGCGCGTTGGTGCACCGTCTCGCCTTGCTTGACCGCCATATTGGCTCGGTCCCAGTAAAAGGTCAGTTTTTCCCCAGAGATGAGTGGCCGGGCTGTCGGATGGTGAAATCCGAAGAAAAAGCGCTCGTTCGCCACCGGACTCCCGGCCGGAGTGCCGAGTTGCTTCAGGTTCTTGGCGGTCACATCCAGCATGACCAAGCGGTTCAAGTTTAAATCCCCGCGCAACGGAGTGATCGTGACATCGAACAGAATGTAGTTTGAACCATCCCGGAGAATGGGCTTCCAGACCACGCGATACGAATCGTCCGGCGCGGTATAGGTCAGGGCAAACGACTTGGCCACATCATGATCACCCAGTCGGGGCGAGGTCGTGTCTGCGGGAGTCGTCTCTTCCGGGATTTGCGCATCTAGTTTCAAAGCCGACGCATTGACCGGCTTGCCGTCCACAATCAAGGAAAACGGTTCGTCGACGAGCACGCTGGCCCCCGCTTCGCCGGGGATGTCGAAGCGCGCATTCGTTACTCGCCCCTCGGTGACATCAAACTGGAACGACACGAGGTCATTTTGCAGCGTGCGGGTATTTCCTTTAACGGTCGCTTTCGCGATGCCGGGAAGGCGCTGATCCGGGTAGTCGAATGTGACAGGCGCCTTGGATTTTGATGCGAGCGCAACAGGTAAAAAGCTCATGCCCAGAGCTAAATATCCCAAGAGTGGTAAAAATGTTTTCATTGGTTTGAGTGAAGATTGATTTTTGAAAAATTTGGCCTACGAGCCGACGATCCAACGCAGGTTTCGGAATTCCGGCGGCGGGCCTTGCCATTTTCCGCCAAGTTCTTTGGTGCTTTTGCCCCTCAAGGTTTCTTGGGCTCCGAAGCGGAGTTCTTTGATGGTGGTCCAGTCTTTGAGCGGTTCGTTGGCGGCGTTGAGGAAATGAGCCGGATCCAGCACCACGGTTTGCCAATCCGCCCCTCCTTGAAGAGCGACCTCGGCACGGAACCAAGCTGTCATGAAATCGTCTTTGCGGTTCATGTCGCCCACAGCCAGCCAGCCTTGCAATATCGACTCCTCTTTTTGGCCTTTGCGGGCGTCGAACTTAGATCCCTCCGCCCACTCTGGTCCTGACGTATCAACCCCGGGTGCCGCCATAACGTCCGCTGAGGCTTCCCCTCGCGCGTCTAAGCGATAGCGCCAACCAACAACCGGTGTGCGCTCGGGAAGAGTGAACCACCCCTCTTTGAAACGCCGCCCCTGATCCAAGGACATGGTTTTTCGGATTGGATCAGTCGCGCTGGGTTGGCCTGCCTGAGCCACCTGGGCAGTCAGACAAGCTGCCATAACGCTACACATGATAATCAAACGTCGTTTCATAGGGAAGGATTCCTCTTAAAATTCCTTCGGCGTCAGAGTCACTGACTTGCCTGGCTGGATCTTTAGCGTTTGGGGTTTGTTTTTATAGACCACCCGAATGTCGCTTGGGCTTCTGTATCCGGCGCGGATGATTGCCTCGGTGAGTTCGCCAGCGGCCCAAGTGATGTCGACCGTGTAATCGCCACGGGCACGTAGGCCCTTGATCGAGCCATCCCTCCATTTTGAAGGCAGGGCGGGGAGGAGCTTGATCTCTCCATTGTGGCTGTGGAGGAGCATTTCCGCGAGGGCGGCGGTCGCGCCGAAGTTGCCGTCGATTTGAAACGGCGGGTGCCAATCCCAGAGGTTGTCGAGGGTGGATTTGGCGAGGATCGCGTGGAAGTTTTCATAGGCTTTTTCACCGTCCGAGAACCGCGCGAACATGCCGATCGTCCAAGCCCGGCTCCAGCCTGTGCCAGCGCCGCCGTGGGCCAAGCGGCCTTCGACGGCCTTGATCACTGCGTCACGCATGGTGGGGTCGGTGTCGAGGTTGATGACATTGCCCGGATAGGCTCCGATGACATGCGAGATGTGGCGGTGGCCACGATGGACTTCTTCAAACGGCAGGCGCCACTCCATGAGGCGTCCGTCGCTCGCCACTTTTGGGCGATAGATTTTGGGTAGAAGCTCTTGGACGCGTTTCACGAGGGGATCGTCCATTTTGCCCAACACCTCGGCGGCTTCGATGTAATCTTTGAAGACTTGAAGGATCATGAACTGCTCGACTGTCGTTCCCGCGCTCAACGCGGCTCTCTGTTTCACGCCGTTCTGGTCTGTATAAAAAAATGTGTTCTCGGGTGAAGACGCAGGGCGGGCCATGAGCGTGCCGTCCGGGCCGGGAATGAGGTAGGATTCACAAAATTCGGTGGAGGCGGTGAGGATGTCCCAGTGGTCCCGGAGAAACTGGGGATCGCGATTAAACTGGTAGTGCTCCAGGATGTGAAAAGCCATCCATTGCCCACCCAAATAGGTCGCCGCCCACATGGGAAAAACCCCCATCGAGCGGGCATTGCCCCACACATCGGTCGAGTGGCCCATGCACCAGCCTTTCATTCCAAGACGCCGAGCGAGATCTTTCCCGCTCGGTTGATATAGGCGCATGAGTTCGAAGAAGGGCTGATGAAGCTCGGCGAGGTTGCAGGTCTCCGCCAGCCAGTAATTCATCTGGATGTTGATGTTCAGATGGTAGTCCGAGGCCCATGGTGGTCTTGCGTAGGGATTCCACTTGCCTTGCAAGTTGGCCGGTAGGCAGCCGGGCCGGGAGGAGGCGATGAGCAGGTAGCGACCGAACTGGAAGTAGGTCTCCATGAGGTCCGGATCGTCGTGGTGGCCTTCTTTGATGCGCTGGAGCCGGTCCTTGGTGGGCAGGGAAAGGATGTCAACACTCGTCTTCCCGATATCGAATTGAACGCGGTTCAAGTATTTCTGGAGATCGGCAATGGCGTCGGCTTGGATCTTGGCCAGCGGCTTGTCCTTGAGTTTCTCCAAGGTGGCGGCCGTCTTGGACTGCCAGCCCTCGGGGAGTGGTTGGGCGGAGTCTTGGCGATTGAAATCGGTCGCAATGGCGAGCTGGAATGTGATCTCGCTCATTTGCTTGAACTCAAGAGCGCCGGGATTTTTCGATGGGCCTGACGGCGGAAGGGAGGCGCGAAGGCGGTTGGTGAATTTTGTCCCGAGGACTCCATCCGCTTTTCCCTCAAGCACAAGGTCTCCGCCTTGGAGTGTCGCTCCATTTATGCCTACCGTGAGATCAATGGGTTTGGTGGACTTGATCGAGATGACGACCACATCATCTGGGCTGGAGGCAAAGACTTCCTGAGTGATGGTATTGCCATCGCTCAGTTTGTAGATGGAAGTCGCGATTCCGGTTCGGATATCAAGGGCGCGATGGGTCGAAACAAGCTCGGCAGTATTGAGATAGTGAAGTTTCAGCCAGCCTGCGGGTTGGTAGCTGTAGGGGCTTTTCGGAGGGCTGCCTTTGTTGGAAAGATGCTCCTTGAAATACTCGTCAGCGCCCTTGTAGTCGCCCGCTGCCTCCAGTTCGCGGATTTTCTCAAGGTGCGGGAAGGCGTTTTCCTCTTCATACATCTGCGTGTGGTTGGCCCAGATCGTCTCCTCGTTGAGGAGGATGCGTTCCGTAGGAAAAGCCCCGAAAGGCATGGCCCCCAAGCGACCATTGCCGACAGGGTAGGCGTCCTCCCAGAAAGTGGCGGCCGCATCGTCCCAGATCACGCCATTTTGCGCCGGGGGATAGCTCACACGGGCTGGCGGCGGCGGTGCCTGGTCGCGGTATTTCTCCAGCTGAGGGGCGATGATTTTTGCTATCTCTGCGGCTCCATCCGCATTGGGGAGAATGCCATCCGGAAAAAGCTCGGGGCGCTTGCGGAAAGGCGTATGCAGGTCAATGACCGGGGCCTTGGCCTTGGCGGCAATGCCTTCAATGAGGGGGAGGATTTCCTCTTCGAGGATCGTGGCGTTGATCCCCCTGTCCGCACTTTTAAAAGCTGGCACGGGTTTGAGCACCCAGATCACGGGCTTGCTCGGCAGCGCCCGGAATTGGGATATCATTTCCTGGTAGGCGATGCCAAATTTCCAGCTTTGTGACCACGGCTGTGGCAGCGTGTCGTAGGTGCCCAGATGGATCAGGACAACATTTGGGAGAAATTTCAACGCCTCTTTGTATTGCGGAGTTTCGATGTAAGGCGCGGGAGGATCTGGGCTGATGCTCGCATTCTCGGAGGCAAAGTTCCTCACTTCAAATCTCTGGCCCAAAATTTTCTGAAGCTGGGCGGGGTAGCTGTTTGTTTCGCGATCGGGAATCCCCGTTCCAAAAGCAACGCTGTCGCCAACGCAGGCCACCTTGATCGGCAGGGCCTGGGCCGATGCAATCCAGAGAAGGGAGAGCGCCGAAAAAAGAAGCTTCATTTGCGCTCTAAGACGATGACTTGAAATGGCTCGAGTTGAAAAGTGTGGGCTTTTCCTGCCGTGAGCGTCACGGCGGGTTGATCCGCTTCATCCGCCCACGGGCTTTTCATGGTGAAGGACTCGGTTTTTTGATGCGGCGGCACCTCGAAGGCCGTGATCGGTTCGATATCGATCGACTGGGGTTTGTCGGAGGGATTGCGCAGCATGAGGGTGGCTTTTTTAGGATTCCACGCCGCCACGCCATAGACTTGTCCTTTGCCTGGATCGCCGCCCACCCAATGGGCATCGACCAAGACATCTTCGTTCGTGCGCGCCCACCTGGCGCCTTCGGCTACGATGTCCCAAAGCTCATCGGTCATCAGAGGTTTGCCAGTGTCCGGATTCGTCGGACCGATGTAGAGTTCCTGCAGGTTCACCCCGAGGCCAAAGTAGGAACGCACTTCATTTTTCCACTCTTGGAGGGTGGCGGTATCGAATCCTTCATGGTGCACATACGGTGCAAGCACGGGCCCCATCACCATCACCGAGGAAACTGGGAAAAGCGGGCTTTGGAAGACGACCTTCATGTAAGTAGTCCAGTCGCGATAATTGATCGCTTGCTCGCGCACAGGCCCGACGCCTTTCATTTCGATGTCGCCACCGCCACGCCAAATCGAATCCGAGTTCATGAGGAAAAACGGACTGGGCCACGCGCCGCAAGTGGTGTTGATGAAGACATCCGGCTTTTCTTTGCGCATGTCTTCGATCAGTTGCACCAGCGCCTCGCGTTCGGATTCATTTTTTGGGTTCTCGTTGAAGCCGTCGAATTTGAACATGGTGACGCCTTGATTGCGCAGGAAATCAAAACACACCTCCCGGAACCGTGCGAGGTAGGGCGGATCGGACAAGCTGAAGGCCAAGTCTTTAATCGCATAGGGCAAATTGTTTTGCCTCGCCGTTGCAAATCGGACCTGCCGTCCGCCCCAACCGCCTTGGGGTGACATCCAAACACCCAATTTTGCGCCATGCTTTTCTGCGACCTCTTTCATGACTCTCCACTCGTTTGGGTTACGCTTGGGGTCGAACTGCCAGACATCCGTGGCCGTGCCGGACACATTGTCCCAAGGATCGTCGAACATAAATAACTCCACGGGCAGACCGCGCTTGACGCTCAATTCGTTGTGGAATCTCTGGATTCGCTCAAGAGCTTCGGCTTCATCTGCTTTCTTCGTGCGTTCGGTATGCAGGATGTCATACCACGCATTGTAGTGCAGGACTTGATGATAGGAATGCGAGCGCTCGCGCTCCAGATAGTAGTTGAAGGCTCGGCGGCGCTGGTCTTTCGGGTAAATGCCGATGGCGGCGCGTTGATGAACCGTCTCGCCTTGTTTCACCGCCATATTAGCGCGGTCCCAGTAAAAGGTCAGTTTTTCCCCAGCGATGAGTGGCCGAGCTGTCGGATGGTGAAATCCGAAGAAAAAGCGCTCGTTCGCCACCGGACTCCCGGCCGGAGTGCCGAGTTGCTTCAAATTCTTGGCGGTCACATCCAGCATGACCAAGCGGTTCAGATTCAAATCCCCGCGCAACGGAGTGATCGTGACATCGAAGAGAATGTAGTTCGAACCATCCCGAAGAATGGGTTTCCACACCACGCGATACGAATCGTCCGGCGCGGTATAGGTCAGGGCAAACGACTTGGCTGCATCATGATCGCCCAGTCGTGGCGAGGTCGTGTTTGCAGGAGTCGTCTCTTCCGGAATTTGCGGATCGAGTTTCAACGCCGAGGCGTTGATCGGCTTGCCATCCACGACCAAGGAAAACGGTTCATCCACGACCACGCTGGCCCCCGCTTCGCCTAGGATGTCGAAGCGAGCGTTCGCCACTCGACCCTCGGTGACATCAAACTGAAACGACACGAGGTCATTTTGCAGCGTGCGGGTATTTCCCTGGACGATGGCTTTCGCGCGGCCAGGGGAGCGCTGATCGGGGTAGTCGAATGTGACAGGCGCCTTGGGCTTTTCTGCGAATGCGGCAGGCAAGAAGCTCACGACCAATGCGAAATATCCAACGAGTGGCAAGTATGTTTTCATGTTATTGTTTTTTATTTTTATGGAATCTCTTTCGTTTTCAAATATCCCAAGCTGACAAAAAAATCGTCCATGTCTTGGTGGGTGGCTTTGGAGCCTGTTGGAGAAAAGTTAAAGGCATGGTCGGCCTTTTCGTAGATTTTCAAATCACAGCGACCGCCGTGTTTTTCCATTTCGGCTTTGAACTGATGTGCCGTTGCCACAGGGATATACTTGTCGAGATCGCCGACTAAAAATAATGCCGGTGGCGGGTTGGGTCCGATATTGTGCATCGGGGAAAAGGCTTCCCAGTATGCCTTGACCTGGTCGTGAGCAAAGCCCCCGGGCCCGTTGTCGATCACTGGAACAATGAGCGCCAAGGCCGACGGTTTGCAGTTGACCTGGAGGTCGTCATCCGGGTCGTCGAATCCCTTGCTAAAAGCCGTGGCGGCAGCAAGATGTCCGCCAGCCGAAATGCCCCCTGCGGCGATCCTGCTTGCATCAATTCCCAACGCAGCAGCGTTTTTATGCACATAACGCATGGCGCTCTTGGCATCTGCCAAGCACTGAACAGGTGTCACGCCGTGCTTGTTGATCGTGCGGTATTCGGGCGTGACCACGATCATGCCGCGCTGAGTGAGGTAAGGCGCTGTGACGCGAAATTGCGTGATATCTCCAGCATACCAGCCACCGCCGAAGAAGAGCACGATAGCAGGGAGTTTCTCTCCATCTGCCTTCCAGTCAGACGGGTAGGTGATTTTCATCTCCAGTTCCACATCGCCGACCTTTTTGTAGGTGAGACTTTTAGCGCTCTCCCGGATCGCCTCATTGGCATCGCTGCCATGAGATGAGACATGGACCTCGCCAGCAATAGCTATCGAGCAGATGCTGACGCATAAGCTAATGCTGATGATGGCTTTCATGATATTAGTTTCATGTTTTTTAAAAGTCAGTTTTTACTCAAGCGCTTCAAGCCAGCTCAAAACGGTTGCTGCCGCACTATTTTGAAGGCGTAGGCATTGTCACACGGATTCGTTTTGAAGGAGAATTTGATCACCAGGTATGCAGATTTCAATTGATAGGGGTAGGGGACTTTTCATTTGTAAAACTTCTGGCCGCGCCTGTCAGCCTGGCCATTTGGCCAATTTCTCAGTCTTTATGAGCCTCTGACTTGGAAGAGGGTTCCAAAGTGAAACGATGCGCGGTATCGAGCTTGACCGGCCCCAACAAGCCGGAGTCGAGAAGCGGGCTGTCCTTATCGAAGAATTTCCACGTGCTGAACGTGACCCGCCCGGCCGATGGGCGAGGCGTTTTGTTGATCACCCAGTCCGGAATGACAGACAGGCTGCGGCCGACCGGCTCTGGCTGATCGCCGTGGGGCCAGCTAATGATATGCGACCAACTGCAGTCGTCCGGTTCCTGCTCATCACCAATCATTCGATTCGGCCAGTTGTTCGCCACCTTGATTTGGAGGTCGTTTTCGCCTGCGCGGAGAAGGCCCGTCACGTCCACCTGGAATGGTGGTTTCCAGAGAATTCCCAGATTGCGTCCGTTCAAAATCACTTCGGCAGCACTTTTGACCTGACCCAAATCCAGCCGAGTCACTTTGGTGGGATCCATCATTTCGGCAGGAACCGAGAAAACTTTCTCGTAGGTCGAGATTCCCGAGTAAAATTTCACCCCGGGGATCTCATGCTTGCTCAGGGAATGCAGCTCGGACAAACGCACGGATTCCGGGGCTCCCAAACCGGGTTTAAAACTGACCTTCCAGTCTTGGTTCAGCGGCAGGGATGCTCCTGCAGTATCAACATTGATAGCGTCGGACTTGCCCGAAGCCCACTCGAGATTGTAGGTGCCGGGTTTCCAGACAGTCAGGGAAGTTTTTCCCCCGGCGCTGGTTGCCACCTCGTAGTCGACATCCTGGGAAAGAGGGACCCCCTCGGGGATTTGTAATGTGCCGCTCGGATAGGCGTAACGCGTGTGCCAGTCGTCCTCGACGAGGTAATTCACGCTGATGCGTTCGACATTGGTAAGGCCTGCCGTGATCTGATGAAAAACTTCCGGGGTAATGCGTAGGATTCCTGTCTGTGACAGCGCCTGCACTTGCTCCGTGAGATCAACGAATGTCTTTTTGTCCTTTGATATGGCTGTGGCCTTGGAAATGCGAAGCGGCTGCAGCGGTGCGGCAGGTATGGCGTTCTTTCCAGGTATCGGTTTTATACTGGTGAGATGGTCGTCTCCAGCCGTGTCCTGAAACACAACGAAGAGAGAGGCCGATGGAGGCAGGCGTAGCGGAATCGAGACGCGCCCGTCGCGTTCTTCGTAAACAGGCACCCTCTCGACTTTGCCCGTATCGGGAAACCAGAACGTAGGCCGTTTTCCTGCTGCGCGGAAAGAGGCGACCACTTCGCGAAAACAATCTTCCTGATTGGAAATAAAATATGTTTCCTCATCTTTTGAGCTCCGATGATTGAATAAGATTCCGGCTGCGAGTGAGCCCGGAAGAACTCCCTCCCCCGAACGTGGTTCGCTGAATACCACATCGGGAGAAATGCCTCGTTTCGCCAGAACCTCTGAGACAGGAAGACCCCAGAAGACATGCCCCTTCCCGTAGCGTGCTTCCTTGACGGAGTTCCCATCACAGTTCCCCCAAATGGTTCCAGCAATTTTCTGAATCTCCCTGTCCTCGTTCGGGTAATTGGTCAAGCCGGGGATCCGATCCGGCCGTGGACCGGATACGGAGGCTCCAGCCTTCACCAGTCGGTCGATTTCCTTGAGGCTTTGCATGGGAATCTGGCGGTTGGCTGGAAGCAGTAACAGGCGATAGCGCATTCCGTCAGGCAGAACGAGGTCACCATTCTCGACCGTCATCCGGGATAAAGTTTCGTCATTGCAGAAGTCGGTTTTGAAGCCAGCGGGAATTCCACCGGGTTCCCCGATGCCGAGAATACAGATGTCTACAACGGGCATCCCTCGCTGCAGCAGAAATTGGCACCGCGAGATATAATCAAACCATGGGCGCGAGAGATCCCACCAAGTCTGGGTGCGACTGAATTGCGTCCCCCAGAAGTTCATGGTCATGCCAGGCCGCACATGTTCCCAGGGCTGCTGGGCATAGCAGTGTAGAACCAGCATGTTGATGCCCATAGAAAACGCCTGGTCCGCAAAAGCCTTGAGGGAATACATGGTCTGCTTCCACTGCGAATGCATGGGAGTGGATGTTAGAGCTTCGCAACCGATGAGCGGCCTGCCATGCGTGTGGGCGGCGGAGACCGCGAGTTTCACCGAACTCCATCCCCCCAATCCGGTCCAACCCTCACCCATGGGCATGTCGGCCGCACCTCCAGCGGCAAGTGGGTCGAAGGGGCCGCCGTAGGCTTCGTAGTCCATGCGGACTCCCTCTTGCCGGGCAAGATCGGCCAGATACTGATAGTGGTTCTCGACATAAAGATCGGAAATGGTTTTTTCCATGTCCCACTTGAAACGAGCCGTCTGGTCTGGGCTCCCCAAGATACAATCTGCGAGAACCGGCAACCAGGGTAGCAAGTCATAGCCTCGGCGCTTTTGAAATTCCTCGCGAAACTTTGGGGTCCAGTCCTGTTTGCCAGCTTCATAGCTGTCGAGTTCGAGATTGTGAAAAGTCTCTCCAACGAGCGGGCGCATTCGCTCGATGATCTTTTTTGCGTAGCCTTCAAAATGAATCTTGGTGGCCTCGCGGCTCATCTTATCGCATTCCAATCCCTGTCCTCCCTCAATCGGCGGACCATTCTTGTGCCCAGTGGTGGTATGGCCAAATCGGTAGACCGTCCAGACTCCCTCAGGCGCGCGCCATGTTAAGAGTCCCTGCTCATCCATTTGCCCGCTGAGATCAATGATGTCCTCGACTGGGATAGATTGAGCCTTGGCATTTTTCACCGCGAGAACGGTGATATCCCGGTAATAGTCGAATTTGGGATCGACTTCCGGGCGGGCTAGTTTCAAGGAATCGGCGCCTGGACCTTGGACGGTTTGCTCCGAAAAAACGACCTTCTGCATCGAGTTTTCCACGGTATTCCAAGGGCCGCCACTCGTGCTCCAGCCCGGACAGTTATGGGTTCCAAAAAGAATCCCCTGGCGCTTCGCCTCCGTATTGGCGTAGGTCAACAAATCCCACCATTTGTCGCCCATGCAGGTGATGTTCAGCGGAGGAGTGGGATAGACGTTCATCATCAAAACACCCCCGACGCCAATCTCATGCATCGCCTGCAGATCTGCTTGGATGCCTTCCTTGGTCATGCTGCCACCAAGCCAGAACCAAAAGAAACGGGGGCGGGCTTCCGGGGGTGGGGTTGTGAAGCCCGCTTTGAGGTCAGCGGCAGAGCGCGCCGAGGCGCCGGCAACTGCCGCCGTCTCCGGGGGCGGGATTTTCATGGAGTCCTCCGCAGCCGGTGCGCCTTGCCCCGCTTCGGTTGATACCAAAAGAAGAATGGAACTTATGAAGACGGTGGCGAGACAACGGCGAAGTATTCTCATATCATTTTTCTGAATTCCCTCAAATAAATTGCGCGCAATTAGTTAATTAGATCCCTTTGCCGGGTGTGTGGAAGTGGATCAAAGCGACTTTTTGGAAAATCCGGGTCATTTGCTGTCTGGAACTTGAGCCCATGTCTGCATGTCGCCTCGTAGTGTTTTGCAGGTTCGCTCGCAACAAGGCGCCGAGCGCGAAGAGCGAGTAAAAGAGGAATTTGAAGGAGAATTTGATCACAAGGTGTGCAGATTTAATTTAAAATTAGCTATTTATCATTCTTCCTGGGCCACACTTTGACTTTCATTGCTTTCTCTCCGGTCAAGGCAAAAGGTCCGGGAGAGGGGTGATTTTTCGGCCATTTATTGCCGAAGTAGTCGGTATCGAGAAGGTAGGGTTTGCCATCTGGAGTTTCAAAAGAAGCGCCTGGAAGTTGGGCTCGGCCGAGCAAATCCGACGACACAAGATGGCGCTTAACCTTCTCCTCCCATGTGGAATCCACATTCATCTCCAACCACCAGCCGTCAGCTTTTTCGACGAGCTTGATTTTTGGATCGAAGGCTTCCGCGACGATGGGATCTTTGTCTTGTTCCGAGGCTTTGGCCCCGGCCAGGAAGACATTGCCGGCCGCTGTGATTTTGAACTTGTGTTCATCGTAACGGGACAGCGACTTGGCATTGATGAAAAGGTTGTTGAAAAAGCGGTCATCGTTTTGATCCACGGTGACGCCGACACCGCCCCACTTATCCATCAGAGCCACACGGGCCTCAGGCGTCATGATCATGAAGTCGGCTCGAAAGGCTTCCCACGCTTCGCCGCCACAATTGATCCGAAGATCGAACGGCTTGGCCACATCCCGGGGGCCGGCCACTTCAATTCCCGCAATACAGGGATCGCCGAAATCGCGAGTGAACCCGACCTTCAGCACGCCGTCCTTCACACAAACGCCTTCGGTGACCACATCGAACGCCACATTTTTACCCGCTTTTGCCATGATATCCAATTTCTCCACCACGGGTGCCCCTTGGATATTCACGCCAAAACGGCGTGAGCCGACCGTTTCGAAAAATGGCTCATTGAATTTTAGCGTCACGGTGTAGTTTCCGTTGGGGACATCGAGAACATATCCTTCGCAGCCGTATCGAACACTCTGGTAGACAACATCCTGTTCGGTCTTGTCTACGGGATTGGAAAAGCGAGCGGCCCCACCGCCCATGGCCCCAAATTTTTCATTGAGATGCTTTGGAAATTTTATTTCCGTGGAGTGAGGCAAAAACATTGGTGTCTGCCGTTTTGTGAGGTCCGACCAGATGGACATCGCTCCGCTGATCAGGTTGTGCACATACGCCCCGCCGCCACTCGCATCCAAGACGCCTCCTGCGGACAGCATTATATTGTTGTCGATGAGCATCGGGCCATGGTTCATCTCGACCATCAGATCGTTGCTGTTGCCATGCAGGAGGTTGCCGGTCAACCGTGCGCCTTGGCCCATCCAGTCGATCCAGATGCCGCCCCAGTGCGCACAGCGGTAAACATGATTCTTACTGATGAGGACATCCACCGCTCCATGCAACTTGATGCCAGCTGTTTCACACCCGCCGTATTCGTGGTGCTGCCGAATATCGTGAATTTCATTCCCGGTGATTGTTGAAAAACTGCAACCCAGACTGCCGATAATCCCGCCTTGGCCACAATTGTAAATGTGGTTATTCCGCACGACATGGCTGCCGATATTCTTGCGGTCCCAACCGCGTTCCAAGCCAACGCGAATCGACCGATTGTAGTTCATCGTGTTGTCGAACTCGTCACCGTGTTTCCCCAGCGTCACCCCGCTGCAGGTGGAGTAACGAATCGTATTGTCCTCGATCAACCAGCCTTTCGACCAGTTGGTGCCGATCGCCCCGATCTGCTCTGCCGTAGGCGGGGCCCAAGGGGTCGCTGCCTGCTCCAGAGTGAACCCCTTCACCGTGATGTAGTTCATGCCTGTCTCTTCAGGATAGAAAATGCTTTGCCGCACATTGATTTCGACCATTTCCTTGTTCGGGTCCACACCCTTGAATTGCGCCCAGATGGTGGTGGATTCTTGATCCACCTCGGCAAACCAATACGCTGTCTGGGCATCGTCCTGCAGCTTCTGTGGACGAGCCTTGAACACCAACGCGATTTTATTTTTTCCGCTAAGCCCTTCGCTTAAGTTCGTTTGAAATGGCTGGAAACTGGTCCATTCCGCAGTGAAGCCGACATCGATCGTGCCCAGCAATTCTCCGCCTGCGTCACCTTTCCGAATCTCCACAATGCCTCCATCGACTGGCGAAGCGGCGTGAATCGTCAAGTTTTTGGCATCTACGCCGAAATCCATCTCGAAGGATAACACGGAGCCGTCTTTCAGCTTGCCGACACTGGTCGAGCCATCAGGGAGGTTCGTTGTTTGCAATGGGTCGCTGGCGGTTTCATACTTGGACGCAAGCAAGGGTTGGCCATCCTTTCCGTTCCCAACCAATTGCCGGAGATTCATGAGTTCAGGTCTGGAGTTTTCAGCGACTTCTTTCGCTGCCGACTTCAGAATTTGGTTCTTGCGTGAGGCTTCTTTAAGCCAGTGACCATTGAGGTAGACCGCTCCCGTATGATAAGGACGCTTGGCCTCATACCAGTCCCCGCGCACCAGATCATTGTAAGGATTGAATTTCCCGAAGAAGCTATTCGGCAGGGTGACTTTCCACACATCGTTCTCCACCGGAGACCATGTCGTGATCTGCTCGGAACCCTTGATGACCACCTTGCCCCCTTGAGCGGCCTGGTAGGTGATGCGCTTGTCATCGGCCGTTCCCCCTCGTGGCGGATTAATCCTCTCGCGATAAATGCCTTCTTGCACGGTGATCGTATCTCCCGGCTGAGCTTTGGACGCTGCCGCCGAGATCGTCTTCAGCGGCGCCGACTTGCTGCCATCACTCGCATCGTTGCCTGCGGGTGAGACATGGAGCTCGGCGGCAATTGCCGTCGAACAGAATGCGATTGCAGTTCCTAATTGTATTATTTTATTCATATTTAGGTTATTGAGGTTATTGAGGTTATTGAGGTTATTGAGGTTATTGAGGTTATTGAGGTTATTGAGGTTTTAAATTTTCGGCATTTACGATGTCTTTGATACGGGATTCTGGAGTGACCTTTAAATCCACCACTTTTCCATTTTCCACACGCCCTTCGACAGTTGTTTGGTAGGGAGCGTGGAGTTTGAAAGAGGCGTTCCACTCCTTTGGCCAAGCCGGAAGCAGGATGATTTTCTTCCCGTCCGTCTGCATGAGCATGTATTGCAGCGTGGAGAGGATCACTGAGCCATTGCACTGGTCGGGAATCCAATCGAAGTTTGGGCCCCAGAAAGCGGGGAAGCGGCTATCCGGGCGTTTCGCTTTCTCGTTGTCCCCGCCCATGAGGTTTTCCATGGTGATATTCTGAAGCATAAAAAACTTAGCATCCGCGCTTTGTCCAAGTAACGCGGCCTGGATGGCGTCCTGCTGCCATCCGCCCGTGCGCTTGTTCTCGCGGCGCTTGTAGGTTTCCAGACCGATCTCCAAATCCGGCTTCCCAACACCATAGATCGGATATGGGAAGACCGCATACAATTCCGGATGTTCCGCGTTTTTTTTGTCGGAAAAAACATGGGCCGGCTTGATCCATTTCTTGCCACCCTCTTCGGCAATAGGAACTTCTTTCATCTCCCCGAGCACGCGTGTCCAGCGCTTGCGCTGCTCGCTCGTCGTCAAGGACTCGGGCAATGCCAGCAGTCCCGCCAAAACAACACGCATGCCTGCAAGAACGGTGGTGGGATTTTCGGTGTTTTGCCAAGTTTCAAGAGCTTGGGAAGGATAAATATGCAGCTTCCCATCCTTGTCGCGTTGATAGTGCTGCTCATAAAAGGTGACGACCTGATCCGCGATGGGCAGAAGAGTTTCGCCAACGAAGGCTTGGTCCTGCGTATGCTGGTAATATGCCAGAAGCATGGTCGAGAGTTCCAACCCGCAATCCCAGTTATACTTCATGTAAGTGCTGGTCGGATAGAAACCCGGATTATCTTTGCCAAAACAAACATCCCGATTGAGTCCCCAAATCTCAGTCGTCTCGGAAAAGTGCACCCCGTCGTGTCCGAAATAGCGGCGCGCCCGTTCCTTCAACAACGGCAGCATGTTGCGATACATCGTAAAGAGCGGCGCCATCTGGTCGTAATCCCCGGAAGCCAACATCGGCCAGTAAATCAAGCGCGTGTTCTGGAACCAGTAGGGACCACCCCAGCGCATGTAGTCGGGACCGGCATACTGGCCTTCAGGAAATTTCCAGAACGCATCCACTGCATCGACTGTAAACAAGGAGCCATTAAATTTGATGGGGTAGGCACCACGACCTGCGCAGGCCTGAATCCAGCGTTGCAGCGTGTAGGCTTGGCTGACTTCAAAAGCTTCGTTCAAATTGTTTTGGCCGGTTTCGGCAGATGGCGTGACATCGATCCAACTTCTCTGCCAGAAGCTCTGCCACCATTTCACATGGGCCGACCAAGCCTCGCCTATCGGTGTAGCATTCCCCGTTTTTCGTTGTTCCTCGAGTTGGAGCAGCCACTCATCTGCTGTTTTCGTTTGAGCGGTCAGGGGATGGATTTGTATTTCGATCCGCTCCATGGGAGCCGCGGTCGCGAGCGTTTTATCGTCTTTCGACTTCAACCCTTTGCCGGAAATCACGCCGCCGAAGGTGCGATGGATCAGCGGATCAGGAAATTGATCCACGACATCGCCCATGTGCTGGTTTTTCATGTTATCTTTGAAAATGCTGTGAACATTTCGCTGATACCACCGCACCGTCTGTCCATCCGCTGGCAGGATGATGTCCTTTTGGGAACCCCCTCGAAGGTATTTGCCCTCGGCCCGCCAACTTTCCAGGGCGATCTCGGCCGTGCAGGGTGGGGAACTTTGGATATCCAAATGAACCACAGGGCGATTCGCATCAATCCAAAAGCGAATCGAGCGTTTCATTTCGCCGACGGACGCCTTTAAATCCAGTTCCTGACGGAAGCTCGCGCCTTCTTGGAAAAGCGGTTTGTCGAGGCGCACTCGAAACCTCCCGAGTTTCAGCAATTCCGGATCTGGACCGCCGCCGCTCCACGCGTCGGTTTTCGAGAGATAGAAAATCAAATCACCAGTCGGTTCCACCCACACATTAGCCCCGATATCGCCATTTCCAATCGGCATGGAGCCATTGTAATCCTTGCTGGGCGAGTCCCATACGACATTGTATTTTTCCGGGAGTCCGTCACCCCCCGCCTGCAGCGCAGCCATGGGATGAATGCAGCCAAGGAGTAATAGGAGGGGAAGTCGTTTGATCATATATTTTAAAATGGGAGTTGTCTTTATCGAGTAGGAAGGCCACCGGTTATCTTTGTTAACTTTTCGCTGTAAGCGATCTCCTTGCCGTCGGCCAGAATGTGCAGCCCCTTGCGACGACCATACTGCTGGCCCGTCTTGTCCCACAAAATCGTGAGGTTGTGGCCGTGATAGCTCACGTTGTCCAAACAGAAATAATCCAAGGCGTCTTCGGGCACGAGCGGGTTGACCTCGACGATGTCATCCGAGCGCGGACGCAGTCCCACAAGGCCAGAGATGACCAGGTCGCAGTAGCTGGAGTGGTTGTAATCCCTGCCACGCGTTTTCGGGAATGGCCCCACCTTCATCCAGCGTCCTGTATCGGGATTGAGCGACTCGTCGAGCCACGATACGACCTTACCGTCATCCAGCGTGAGGCGGTGGCTGCGCGTGTAGGCCTTGAGAAGGTCGAAATACTCTTTTTTGCCGATCACATCTTGGTTGTAATTGTTGAGCACATTTGCCAAGGCGGTGAGTGTTTGCGATGTCGAAAACGGCCAACTCGCTCCGCACCACATGCACCCTGCGGCATTGATAAAAAACTTAGGATCTCGCCGCTCAGCCACCGTCGGTCCATAGGCACCGGAGAATCCCTGTGGGTCGGTCAGTTGCCGCCACGCTTCTTCGTAGCCACGACCGGCCTCAGGCATATTGAAATACCAAGGCACAAATCCAAAGATCTCGCGAACCTTGACCAATTTGCCCGGCTCGCAGACCTCCGCGACCGAGTTGTCATACTGGTTCATCGGTGCCATTTCGTGCCGCATCACTTTAAAGAACTTCGCCTCGGGATCCCACAGTTGATCCTGAACCCGTTTTCGCAACTGCTCCGCTTCGGTCTGATATTGGTCGGCTAATTCTTTCCGGCCAGCCAGTTCCGCGATTTTGGCAATGGCCACCGCGCTACCGAACATATACGAGTTCATCGGCGGCCGGATGCCCGTGCCACCGATGGAAAACTCCTGCCCCTCCCAGGAATCAACCTGCCAGTAGAGACCATTGTCCAGCAACCGGCTTCTCTGCCATGGGTGGAGAGCCGGATTACCTTGCTTCCAAGCCTCGTGATTCTTGATCAAGGCGTCTAACAAGCCGGTGACGAACGGCTTGTCGGCAGTGACCAGATAATTCGCGTAGATGCCATCGGTGATCCACTGGGAATACATCTTGCTCGAACCTCCCGGATCGCCGCCTTTTCCAAAGTGGAACGCTGCATATTCTGACATGACCTTCGGGTCTCGGATCCAGCGCCCCTCGTAGAGTTGATGGCCGACGGGGCAATTGATGGTGTTGTGTTTCTTGCTCCAACCCACCTTCGGCAGGAATTCCGTAACAACGAAACCGTCAGGAGTTTTCCAGATGTGTTTCCGGTAGGCCCACCAACGAAAGTAATAGGTCTCCTCGATATCCTTGTCGGAACACTCGAAAAGCGGGATGTTTTTTTCCATCCAATCAGCAGCCTGGTCGTTGCTGATCGCGGTGACCGATCCATCCTCAGGTAATCCCTCTGCAGTATCGTCGGGACGCTGACCATTAAAGGTTGCCACATAACTGCGTAGCGCATCAGGCTTCAGGATCGCGCCCGCCCCCTCCGCAAGCAGACGCGCGTCTGAGTTCAACAGCAGCACAGCAAAACCGGCCGTTATGACTTTTCGTAAGGTATAATTCATGAATGTATGATGGGGTTATTTGTTAGCGGGATTCTCCGGCAGGATTTCGATGCGAAATGGGCCGGCGTGGTCCTTGGGATCAAATGTAAAACTATTCATCCGGGACCAGTTCACCTCAGACGCGATGGTGTTCACGACTGCTCCGGACTTATCTCGGATCACGATGCGATAGTTGCCCGCCGGGTAGATCGGTGCGGTGCGGATGGCGATGGGAATCTTGCTCTCGATGTTCATCCCCTTGGGGTTGATGTCCGTGACATGCACCCACTGCGGTTCCGTGCCTTCACGCTTCGGCAGAAAGACGTTTTGAAGGAATCGCACCTCGGTGCCTTGATCGAATGAGACGGCCGATTTTTCGACGGACAGCGGCGGGACATCGAGAGCGGCAACGATGGTTTTTGCCATCACCTCGGCGCCGGCGGTGTTGGGGTGGATGAGATCGCTGTAGAGCGTCTTTTGATGATCGACGGCCCGATGCGTGTCGGCCAGGTGGCAGCGGTAGCGGGCGGCAATCTCCTGCAAGGCGATGTTTGCCTCGCCGATCCACGCGTCTTGGTTTTCCGACCAGCGGAAGTCGGCGATCAATGTCATGAGAACGATCGGCATCCGAGGCTTCGCGGTTCGCAGTGCAGCAACAAGCGCATCATAACGAGCCACGAATTCTGCAATGGAGAAGCCCCAGTATTGATCGTTTACGCCCCACTGAATGACCACCGCATCCGGGTTTTGCTTCAGCACGCTTTCGGAATACCCGGCTTCTTGCTGGCAAAGGGCCCGCCCGCTTTGTCCCAGGTTGATCTCTGTGATTCCAGGATGCTTGCCCGCCAACAATCTTGTGGCGACCGTGGCATACCGATCCTTCGCTTTTTCTTTGACGCCGACGCCTTCCGTGATGCTATCGCCAAGAAACACGATACGAGTGATGGCTGAATCAGACGCGCTGTCTGCGGCCCTGACCTGAGCTCCGTTGAGAAGGACCAGAACGACGGCGATTAACGAGCATAAGTTCATGGCGTTTCTTTTCATGGTGTTCATTTGCCAGCTTCCAGGAACTGGGTCAGAAGTTGCACAGACCGAACAGGGCGGATGGGATCTACGGATCATTTTACAGAGATCGTCAGCGTTTGTGTCGCTTCCATGGGTAGCCAAATCACGAGATCATCGCCTTCCAAGGTTCTGACCAAACCGGTTGCGCAATCATTTGCGGACACTTTCTGGCCGTTGTGGCTGATTGAGGCGGGCGAGGAGCCCCAGTTTTTAATGACCAGGCAGAGGTTGGAGACTGGAGACTCGGGTGAGGCGAGGATTTTGCAGGTGAGTTCTCGGCCATCCACTCCCTGTTTTTCAAAAAGATAGGCGCGTTGATACGCGTCGTATCCGGAATAGACATACCCCGCAGATTGGGTTTCCAGTCGGGGAGCCGCATTCCAGGAGCGGGCGAGCGGCAATAGAGAATCGATGGGTTGGGTGGTCATACCCATGAGCGAGCGCACGCGGATGGTCCCATCGGGAAATTTCTCATACTTCTGCAGATCGCCGTTTATGGCGGTCAATGACGAGTGGCTGGGCTTATCGAATGCTTGGGCGTTTCTTCCATCACTGGGAATCTGCGAGACCGGCCAGTGGTTCCAACAGGGAAAGGTCGAGTAGTCCTTGACCCAGCCGAAAGGGAATGGGCGGGTGATCCTCTCGGCGTGGTGGATGCTGAAGGGCCGGTATTTCGACTTGAAGTTCACCATCTCGATGGGCATGAATTTGGGTTCGGGGAAATTCTTAGGAGCGCCTTTTTCCCATGAGTAGCTGGCCTTTTTGCCGGCCATGTCCATGAAGGTGATAGCTTCAGACTCCAAATTGTCCTGGGGCTTGGTTCCGGGCTGGTTGAATAAGATTGTCTCTTGGAATTGATAAGACCCGGGGTTTTTAAACTCGCTCCAGAGAACCTGCTTGCGAACCATGACTCCGTCAGGATAGGCGGTCCAATATTCATCCATCCAATCGCCTGGATAGGTGTCGCTTTCCCATAAAATCTTATGCGTAATGGAAGCCAAGGCATAACGCCAATGAATCACCACACGAGCCGGCGTATTTTCGATGATGCGAACATGTGAGTAGCGGCACTGCTTGTCTCCCATGGCTTCATAGCACTCACCGGTTCCAAAGTTCTCGCCACTTTGATCGGTCATCCAGATACCGTTCTCACTGACCAACGCAGGGATGTAACCCGTCCCGCGCCAGAACACGAGTTTCACGGGACTCCCGGTGAAGCGCACCACCACATCCGGCAGGTCACTTCCCTTCCAGCACGCGTCCCAACCGGGTGCATACTTGAGCTTGGTGTAATACGCGCCAAACGGTCGCGGCTCATCGCTGCCCGATGGCATTTTTTGGAATTGCAGCGGCTGAACATTCGCGACCGGAGTCAGCTTGAAAGCTTGCCGGACCTCCGCCCCGCTGAGCGCCTCACCGCGAAGATCTAATTCGTCGATGAGGCCATTAAAATACATCAAGGACACTATGGCTTTGCTCGTCTTCCGTTCCGTAAGGGCTGGGTTCATTTTCACCTGCGTTTTGCCGATGCATGTCTCCGCACCGTCCGCAAGAACCGGATGTCCCGAAAAGGCGATCTCTCCTGCTGGCTCTCCGTCAATATACAGCGCGATTCCCTTGCTCGCATCGCAGACCATCGTCACGTGCGACCACTTCAGCAGCGGGATGGACTTCGTCGAGATGCAGGTCTTCCAACCCGAATCCATGGCCATGGAGCCGACCAATTGCCCCAACTGATTGATGCCGAAAAAATAGCCCTTCAGGAAGTCCTGTTGTCGATTGATGATGGCCGAGAGATTCGATGAATACTCTTGCGGGGCCACCCACGCCGAGATCGTGAAGCGTTCTCCAAGAACCGGCGATTTCTGAGGAGCGCACACTACCTCCGTGTTGTAGCCGTCAAAAACGAGAGCCCTGCCCCGAACTCCGTCCACAAAACTCAACGGATGCTTCGGAGAATCCGCGACTCCCAACTGCTCCCGCGAATCAAAACTCCATAGAGTGTGAGACACGGGGGCTTCTTGTGCACTAAGGTTAGCGGCCGTGAAACCAGCGACAACTAAAGATCGGATGAGAAGTTGTTTCATGGATTGATTTTAGTTAACATGGACTGAATCTGCACCCTTCAATTTCAAGCAGGCCACATTGGCGGCGTGCAGCGCGGCCAGCGGTGCCAATAACCAAGCGGCGAGGGCGAAGGAGGTGAGTTTCATGTATCTACTTTTCTATTTGAGTGTTGCAAACAGGATTGATGTTCAATGCGCCATATCCGTGAATTTGCCTTTGAAAAGTGCGACGCGGATGTCGCAGCCGGCCTGGTCAAAAAAGCCGTCCGGTCCGTAGAACATCAGCCACAGGTCGTCGGCGATCTTGAGCATCTCGCCGTCCTGTCCGACGAGAATGTTTGGATTTTTCGCGGTCCATTGGAGGCCATCGGACGAGGTCGCGTAGCCAGTGTGACAGCCTTTACAGCCGGGGCGGACGAATTCGGCAAAGAACATATACCACTGGTCGCCATCCTGAAACACATGGGTGAATTTATACATCGCCGGATACTTCAAGCCCTCAATGCGGATCGGATCGGCGTGGGCGAAATCGAAATCGGTCTCATTCGGCGACTGGGCGCGGAACAAGCCCATCGGCTCGTGCTTTCGGTCCCAGTAATACATGAAGTAGCGGCCCGAGGCCTTGTCATGCACGACATGGACGTCCTCGACGCGATTCAGGTCAGCCGACGGCGCGGGCAAACGCCCTTTCTTCTGAAAATGGGTTCCATCGCTGGAAACTGCGTAGCCCAAGCCGGAACAGCCGTCGAGACCTCCGCCATACCACATTTTAAACATGCCATCTTCGTGGAGGACATATGGGTCCCACGTGCCCTTGTGATCCCAATCACTGCCGGCGCCACTGGGCAAAACGGGATTGGCGGGATCCTTGACCCAATGAATGCCGTCGCGCGAGGTGGCATGGCCGATCTGGATACTGGCGTAATCAGCGTGAGGGGCGCCAGTGTTGTTGCCACGAACGCCCCACGCCTCGTAATATATATGAAACACCTCGCCAACCTTCAGTAAAGTCATCGAACCCAGGGCACCGGCATCCCACTCGCCTTTCGCACCTGGTTTTATCACGGGGTTGCCCTCAAAGGGTTTGAAACCATCCGTTCCAGCCAGTTTCTCTAACTGGGCACGCGAAAAAACCACCGGGGGCGCCGACAGCTTGGCATTTTCCGCAGCCAAGGTAGCGCCGCAAAGCGCCCACGGAATGAGCGCCATTCGCATTTTCTGAATCAAATGAATTTTCCGTTGATGCTTCACTTGATGGTCTCCATGAGCCTGGACTGGAATCGGTAGGTCCCAGAACCCACCGCATAAACAGCCGCATTGTTTTCCATGCGCAGAAATTTCACACCGGCTGCTTGGTCAACCGGCTTGCCGGACTCGGTCACAACGGTTGCATCCTTGGCCGGAACGAAGACGGTCGCCGTGGTGTTGCCTGGGATAGTCACATCCATTGAAAGTTTACTCCCCTCACGCTTCCAGTTGCTGGCGAGGCGACCGTAAGGCGAGTCGAAATGGGATTTCACCCAGGTGAGATCACCGACGATGGCTGGCTTGATGGTGAATTGTTTGAAGCCGGGCTGCGCGGACTGTATCCCGGCAAGGTCGTGATAGAACCACTCCATGATTTGGCCCGACATGAAATGGTTCTGCGACGAGCCGCCGTTCCACGCCTCGGTCAGACTGGTCTTGCCTAGCCGGAGTTGGTAACCGTAACCGGGTTTATCGGACTGGTTATTCATTGCGAAGATGACATCCGACCTGCCGCCATCGGCCAGGGCGCGCAGCAGATACCGGAAGCCGACCTCACCGGAGGTCAATCCCTTTTGCTCCACGTCACTCACCAAAGCGTCGAGCACCGCTTGGCGCTGCGCCGGTTCGACCAACCCGACGACCAACGGCATCGCTCGGCCGGTCTGCGAGGCCGGCAGTTCGGGGAATTTGGCGTGAAAAGCCAGTCGGATTTCCCCAGCCAGTTCTTCGTATCGGCGCGCATCATCGTCGCGGCCGAGGAGTTTCGCGACTTGGGTCATTACGGTCACGTCTTCGTAGTAAATTGCCGTTGCGGTTAACCCTTTCGGGGTGTTTTGCGAATATCCCGAACCTTTCGGACCGATGTCATACCAGTCGCCCAACCCTTGTTCGATGATGTGATCTTTCGCCTGGGTGCCGAGGTAGGCAACATAACGTTGCATCATGTCGTAGTAACGGCGCAACAACGTGATGTCGCCGTCAAACTCGTATTGTTGCCAAGGCACCAGCACGCTGGAACTGCCCCATTCAGGCGAGTCGCGGAATGCACCTGGGCATTTCATGTATTCTGGCGCGATGTTCGGCACGAGTCCGTTCTCCAGCTGCGAGTCTGCTATGTCGTTCATCGCCTTGGTGAACAGCGTAGCCAGATTGAATCCGTAGCGCAGTGATGGCCCATTGAGATGATACTGCTCCAGCCAACCGAGCTTTTCCCGATGTGGGCAATCGGTGAGCACGCTCATCATGTTGGAGCGTTGGGCCCAGCGGACGAGCGTGCGGATGCGATTGAAGAGCTCGTTCGAGCAACTGAACTCACCAACCGGCTCGGCCGACGAATGCACGACCACGCCTTCGATATCGACGAGTTCCGCGCCACCGGCACACTCGACTTTCAAGTAACGCGCGCCGCGGTAAAAGAACTTTGGAAAATACGTCTCCGTGCCCGTGCCAGCGAGGGTGTAGTGCCAGTAAGCTTGCTCTTTGCACATATCATCGTTGAGTTCACCGGAGGGTTTGAGTAACTCGGAGGGAGTGATTTTTACCGAGGCGCCAGCAGGGCCTTTCACGGTCAGACGCGGCATCAACGACGCATTCTGGCCAAGGTCGAACACGTTATTCGTGAGCTTGACCGACTTCAACACGTCATACGTCCGGATCGGCGGTGCGGCGCAGGAAAGCCCCTTCAACTCGCCGCCGGGTCCCGCTACAATCTTTGCCGGTTCCCACTGCGGCTTCCAGCGCGCGTCGTAATCCTCGCCGCCGTAGGTGCAGGAGAATGTGATGGGGCCGTCGCTGACCTGCCAGCTCTCGTCCGTGCCGATGATCTCGGTCGTGCCGTCAGCGTATTCGAGCCTCACTTGCGCAATGGCCTTGAGAGGACCGAACGAGCCACGGGCTTGACAGTAGCGTCCGGCACCACCCATGACGTTATACCTTCCGTTGCCAAGCAGCATCGCGAGATCGTTGGTGCCAGTGCGCAGCATCGCGGTGATGTCATAGGTGTCATACAAGCAAGTCTTTTTGTATTGGGTCCAGCCCGAGGGAAACAGGTCGTCGCCGACCTTGGCTGCGTTCAGTGTCATCTCGTATTCACCTAGGCCGCAGACGTTCACGAGCGCCCGGCGCAATCCCGGCTTCACGGTGAATTCGCGACGCACCACCACCGTGGAATTTGGCTTGGGTGCAGAATTTACATTAGGCACGTTCTTGCCCGCGTCGACTACGCCCTCGGTGACCTTCGCATCCGGTGCCCCGATCCACTTGGCTTTCCAATCGCCCGATGACATCACCCCCATCGTCCACAACGCAACATCGCTCCACTGAACCGCCTGGTCTTTTTGATCCCAGAAGCGAACTTTCCAATAGCAGGTCTGTGCGGTGGCGAGGGACTTGCCTTGGTAGGGAACCTGCGTGGAGTCCCCGGACGCCACCTTGCCGCTGTCCCAAAGATCTCCCTGATCTTTGGCAAGCAGCTCCGGTGTTGAAGCCACCAATACCTGATACGCGTTTTGCCTGACTCCTCTTTCAGGTTTCAAGTCGTCAGTTTCTAGGTTCCAAGCCAACCTCGGATTGGCGACATCAATGCCAAGCGGGTCCTTTCGGAATTCGCAGCGCAAATGGGTCGGAACTGAAGCGAAGGCCTCGCAAAGGAAAATCAACGGAAGCAGGAGGCAGGCGAGTATTTTCATATTTTCACAGGTCGCAGCGTGACTTGCCTGAGATTGACTGCCTTCCAACCTTCTTTTTTCGAACGGGAAGCGATGAATCCCTTTTCAGGAAGCGCCAATCGGCATCCAGAGAGAGAATTTTCCTCACCTCCGCTTTGGGTGCGGTCGCCTCGAACGCTGGAGAATCGACCTGCTGAGAAATCAGAAGCAGGGCCGTAATACCACAAACGTCTAATAATCTTTGATTCATCTGGAATGGGACTTGAGCTTGATCGCGCATGGCTTAAGCCCATCGGATTCTGCGGTGAGCACGATATCACCTGGCGTGCGTGTGGTCTGCACCAGCACCATGCACAGGCCGTTGAAGGCTGAAATCTGCGACGCCTTGACGGATTCATGACAGGTCGGATTCCCGTTCCCGACGCCGAGAACTTTGGCTGGACCGCTCACAGAAAAGCGCACCTTATTTCCCGCTGTCGGCACGACGCGCCCATGATCATCCGCCACGCTCACGCCGACCCACGCCAGATCTGCGCCGTCCGCCGTGAGAACAGAACGATCAGGCTCCAGGACGATCCCTGCAGGTTCACCAGTGGTTTCGCGCACGGCACTGAGTTGTTTGCCTTGGCTGATGCCCCTGGCCTCGAGTTTCCCCGGGGCATAAGGCACCTGCCACTCCAGATGGCCGTTTTTTTCCATCTTTTTCTTGCCGAGGGATTTTTCATTCAGGAACAGCTCTACCTCATCGCAATTGCTGTAAACCCACACGGGAATTTCCTCTCCCTCCTTGCCCTGCCAGTTCCAATGCGGAAAGACATGTAGCACCGGCTCACTGCCCCACCAGGATTTGTAATACCAATACGAATCCTTGGGAAATCCGCAGAAATCCATGATGCCGAACTGCGTGCTGATCGCCGCTTGCCCTGGCCAGACAAATGGTGTGGGCTCCCCTTGGTAGTCAAAGCCTGACCAGACGAAACAACCCATCATCCAGGGACGCTCGGCAATAGCCTTCCAAGTGGCTTCGCAGGTCGCCGACCATCCCATACAGTTCTCGCTGTAGGCGCTCAAATGGCAAAGTGCTTCGTTTCCGTAAAGAGTCGGGCCACCCATTTTATTTTTAAATGAGGTGCGGTCGTAGCAGCCACGGGTTGCGATTTCGCTGCTAACTTCCGTTCCAATCATGGGTTTATCAGGGTATCGAGCGCGGATCTGGTCGTAGCGCTGGATGTTATAATTGACCCCGACGACATCGACCGCGCCGGAAACCCCTTGTATGCTAAAAGCATCGTCCTGGGTGAGACCTGGGCCGAGACTTCCGTTATTTGCGTAGGTCGTCGGGCGCGTTCCATCCAAGGTATCGACCAGCTTCTTGACCGCGCTGGCAATCCGTCCGCCGCTGGGCTTGTTTTGATAGCCTCCCCCTTCATTGCCCACGCACCACATAATGATGCTCGGGTGATTCCGGCGGCTCTTCAGCTGAATGGTCTGATTCTCCAGAGTCTCAGTAGTCGTTTTATCTGAGGCCAACATGGTAGAGCCATCACCAAAACTGCGAAATTCATCCATCACGAGGATTCCCATGCGATCACAGGCATCGTAAAAGGCAGGCTCAAACGCGTAGTGAGCACAACGGTAAGCGTTACCCCCCATTTTTTTCAGCTGCTCAAGCCTCCATTCCGTGAGACGGGGAGGCATGGCATGTCCGACCCCGGCATGATTCGGTCGGGAGCAAATTCCCTTGATTTTTACAACCTTGCCATTGAGCAGGAATCCCCGGTTGGCATCAAACTCGATTTTGCGGATACCGAAGGGAGTCAGCACACGATCCACCGGTTTGCCATCCACCTTGATCGTCGTGCGCAGGGTGTAGAGCACCGGATGCTCACAGGACCAGAGCTTGGCGTCGGGGATTTGCAGGGTTTGCTTCATCGCCGTCTCGCCCTCCGCAAGCTGCTGCCGTTGCGTTGCGCTCTGCACGACCTGGCCTTCGGCATCCATCACCTCATGAATCACTTCGGCAGCCACTTCAGCTTTACCGGTGTTGTTTATGCTAGCGGACACATTCACGACCGCAGGCGCGGTGACGCCATCCTTCGGGTCAGCAATTGTCGAAGTCACAAAGATACTATCCGGCGCCACATGCACGGGCGCCACGACCACCATTCTCACACTGCGATAGATTCCGGCTCCATCAAAACCACTTTCCGATGATATCGTGGGATCCGCACTGACGACTAAGGAGTTTTGACCGGGCTTGAGCGCATCGGTGACATCAATCCGATTCAGCACAAATCCGCCGGGGTGAACATCGATAGGCTTCCCATTGATCCAATAGCGGCTCATGCGGTAAACCCCGTCGAACTCCAGCCAAACCCGGCTGCCCGGAGCCATCTCCGGCTTCGTTAGAACCTTCCGGTATAATGCTGGCAAACGGGAATATCCATCTCCTCCCCCACGACTGACGATTTTTCCTTCAACGAGATAGTCGTGCGGAACATCCACGATTCTCCAGCCGCTGTCATCATAATCCGGGCTGATGGGGTGAGTGGAAGGGAAGACGACTTTGTCCAAATCCACGAAATTCACTGTTCCAATTGTTCCCCAATTATCAAGACCCTCGACCAATACGGCAACAAAGTTTGTCCCTTCGTTTTTCCAGACCTTGCTGAGGTCGACTGTGAAATCCTCCTCCGGTCCCTCCCGCCTCGCCAGCTTGACGCCGTTGACATAGACATGCGCGATACGGTTGATGCGGGAAAATTCCAGAGTCGGCCTGGTGGCGGGTCCCCCCGGCAACTCGGCACGGAACCAGGCTGACACGAAATCATCCTTGCGGTTCATATCGCCCACAGCCAGCCAGCCTTGCAGTATCGACTCCTCTTTTTGGCCTTTGCGGGCGTCGAACTTGGATCCCTCCGCCCACTCGGGGCCTGATGTGTCGAGCCCGGGTGCCGCCATGACATCGGCCGACGCTTCCCCCCGCGCGTCTAAGCGATAGCGCCAAGCAGAAATCTGTGTCCGCTCCGGAAGAGTGAACCTGCCCTCCTGAAAACGCCAACCCTGATCCAGAGAAATGGTTTTCCGGAGTGTATCAGGCTTCTGGATCGCGTCCGCCTCCTGCGCGGATAGCGAAGAAGCTGAACACAGGTGCAAGACCGTGAAGCCTATCAGGGAAATTATATTTTTCTTCATACTATCATTTTGACTTTAGCGTCATCATGGCTCGCTTGAGCCCATCGGATTCTGCGGTGAGCATGATGTCACCACCCGTGGGAGTGGTCTGCACCAGCACCATGCACAAGCCGTTGAAGGCTGAGCGTTGCGTTGCCTTGTCCGGTTCGTGGCAGGAAGAGTCTCCATTGCCGACGCCGAGAATTTTCCCCGGCCCAGTGACTGAGAAGCGGATCAGATTGCTCGCCGTCGGAACTGTGCGCCCCTTCTCATCCACCACGCTCACCGCGACCCACGCCAAATCTGCGCCGTCCGCCGTGAGATCGGAGCGATCCGGCGCGAGAGCGATCCCTGCGGCGACGCCGGTAGTTTCGCGCACGGCACTCAGCTGCTTGCCTTGGCTGATGCCCTTGGCCTCAAGTTTTCCCGGGGCATACGGCACCTGCCACTCCAGATGGCCGTTTCTTTCCATCTTTTTTTTGCCGAGGGATTTTTCATTCAGAAACAGCTCCACCTCGTCGCAGTTGCTATGAACCCAAACGGGAATCTCTTGGCCCTCCTTGCCCTCCCAGTTCCAATGGGGAAAGACATGCAGCACCGGTTCACTGCCCCACCAGGATTTGTAATAATAATACGAATCCTTGGGGAATCCGCAGGTGTCCATGATCCCGAAGGAGGAACTGATCGAAGGCTGAGCGGGCTGGGCGAACGGCGTCGGTTCCCCTTTGTAATCGAAGCCCGTCCATACGAAGTAGCCGGCCATCCATGGCCGGGCTGCAACAGCCTTCCAACCCACCTCGCACGATTGATACCAACCGGGGCCGTTCTCGCTATAGTTACTCAAGTAGCCTTTCTTTTCGTCGCCATACAAAGTCGGGCCCGCACCCATGGTATTTTTAAACGGGGTGCGTTCGTAAAATCCACGGGTCGAGGTTTCACTACAGGACTCCGTGCCCAGAAATGGCTTGGTAGGGAATGTTTCCCTAATCTTGTCGTATCTGGGTGCCGTGTAATTCACCCCGACGACATCGATCACACCGCACAGACCCTCTTTCGCCCAACCGTGGACTGCTGAAGCTGTGGTCGGGCGAGTGCCATCATATGTCTGAAGCATTTTAACAAAGGCCTTGGCCAGACGGGCTCCGTCCTCGTTTTCTGTGACGTGAGCTTCTTCGTTGCAGATAGACCAGATCACAATGCAGGGATGGTTGCGGTTGCGCTTCACTTGATTGATTTGGTCGGTCAAATGGTCTGCAGTCGCATTTCTGTTCACCTTGACACTGTAGCCGTCACTAAATTGGCGGAATTCATCCATGACAAGGATTCCAAGCCGATCACAGGCATCGTAGAAAACGGGCGACATGGCGCTGTGAGAACAGCGAACCGCATTGCCGCCCATGGCCTTGAGTTGTTCGAGGCGCCAGACATGAAGGCGATCAGGAATGGCCACCCCGACGCCGGAATGGCTTTCGTGATTACAGGTGCCCTTGATTTTCACCGGTTCGCCGTTGAGCAAGAAACCGCGCTCGGCATCGAAGGCGACGGTTCGGAAACCGAAGGTATTGGTGACCTGGTCAACCACCTCTCCCCTGATTTGGATGGTCGTGCGGACCGAATAGAGAACCGGATGTTCGCAGGACCAGAGCATAGCGGAGGGAATTTCCAGCGAGACTTTTTGTTTCATTTCGCCCACTCCCAAACGAATTCGCTCCGAGGTCCGCTGAACAGACTTCTGATCGGGGCCCAAGACCTCATGAACAATCTCGGCTTCCGTTGCATCTGCGCTATCATTGCGGAGCGTTGCATCGATATGGAGTGTCGCCGGGGCAACGATCCCATTCTTGGCATCCGGGATGGTGGTGGTGAGGAAGATTCCCTCTGGTGCGACATGAATAGGTGCCGTGATCACCAGTCTGACATGACGGTAGATGCCGCCTCCATCATACCACCAGCCCTCGGCGTATCTGGGATCAACGCGCACGGCGAGGGCATTGTCTCCGGGCTTGACCAACGCGGTGATATCAAAGCGGAAGGGCACATACCCGCTGTTGTGCACGCCAAGTTCCTGACCATTCAGCCAATAGCGGCTGGCGCGGTAAACCCCATCAAATTCGAGCCAGACACGACTGCCTGGCGCATAAGTCGGCAGCACCAGATTTTTCCGATACCACGCGATCTCACGCGTGTAGCCATCGGGACCACGCGTGCCCACAGGGCCTTCGACCACGTAATCGTGAGGAACCGAGACGACGCGCCATGCGCTATCGTTAAAAGCGGGGCTTGCCCAGGAGGTAGCCGGCAGAGCCGTCTGGTCCAAATCCACCAACTCGACAGGCGAATCAAGGTAGGCGTTGTCCTTCGCTTCCATCAGCAGGGCAATGACATTGATCCCTGTAGGGTTCCAGACGCTGCTGACATCCACAGTGAACATCTCCGCCCTTCCACCGCGGTGTTGCTTGAGCCTCGTGCCATTGACATAGACCTCGGCATCACCACCCGTGACTCCAATAAATTCCAGCGTCGGCCGGCGAGCGGCGAAGCCTTTGATCTCGGTCCTGAACCAAGCATGAAAGACGGAGCCCTTGGGCCCGAGATTGCCGCCCTCGCGCCACTCTTCCCCGGTGGTGTCCTTGCCTCGGGAAATATATGACCCCGCCGCCCACTCCGGGCCGGAAGTATCCAACCCTGGAGTGGAGACTTCTTTGGCTAAGGCCTCACCACGCGGATCAACGCGGTAGCGCCAGCCACCGAGTTTCGTCCGGCCTGGAAGAGGGGAATCCCCTTTTTGGAAATGCCAGTCGTCGTCTTGGGATAGGACTTTTCTCGCCCCGGCATTTGGCTCTGTCGCCTCCTCCGCTTTGGAGGCGCACACCTGAGCCGCAAGAACCAACCCTAGGAGTAGGTATCCGAATCTCATTCTGTTTTTTATTTCCCCGATCCCTCTGCGGTCATGACATTCACAATATCCTTGGCGCGCGTTTGGGGCGTGACTTTCAAATCCACCAGCGCCCCGTTGACCACACGGCCTTCGAGGGTGGTTTTGTAAGGCGCGTGGAGCTTGAAGTTGGCATTCCAGTCTTTAGGCCACGCCGGAAGCAGATTGATTTTTTTGCCATCGGTCTGCATGAGCATGTATTGAAGCGTATTGAGGATCACGGAAGCTTGGCACTGGTCGGGTATCCAGTCGAAATTCGGGCCCCAGAAGGCCGGGAAGCGGCTATCCGGGCGGTTCGCTTTTTCATTGGCGCTGCCCATGAGGTTCTCTGTGGTGACAGCCTGGACGAGATAGGTCTTCGCCTGCTCGGTCAGACCGAGCAGGGCGGCCTGGATCGAATCCTGCTGCCAACCACCCGTGCGCTTGTTATCGCGCCGCGCAAAGGATTCCCGACCGATCTCCAGATCGGGTTTCCCGACACCATAGATCGGGTAGGGGAAGATCGCATAAAGCGTGGGGTTTTCACAGTTTTTGCGATCGGAGAATACATAGGCTGGCTTTAACCATTTCTTGCCAGCTTCCTCTGCGATGGGAAGTTCCTTCACCTCGCCGAGAAATCGCTGCCAGCGCTCTCTCTGTTCAGCTGTAGTCAACGAATCGGGCAATTTCAGCAGTCCGCCTAGCACGGTTCGGAGACCGGCGAGGACAGTAATCGGATCCTCTGCCGTATGCCAGGTTTCCAGCACCTGCGAAGGCGAGATATGCAATTTGCCATCTTGAGTGCGTTTGTAATGCTGGTCATAGAAGATCACCACCTGATCCGCAATGGGCAGCAGCGTCTCTTTTACGAAAGCCTCATCTTGGGTATTGAGATAATAGGCCAGCAACATGGTGGACATCTCCAGCCCGCCATCCCAGTAATACCTCGTATAAGGACACTTCGAATAGACATCCGGGTTTTCTTTACCCATGCCAAAATCCTGTCTGCGATTGAGACCCCACATCTGCGAGGTCTCTGAGAAGTTTACCCCATCATGGCCAAAATAGCGGCGTGTTCGCTCTTTAAGAAGAGGCAGCATATTTCGATACATGGTGAAAAGCGGAGCCATCTGGTCGTAATCGCCGGAATACAGCATCGGCCAATAAATTAACCGGGTGTTCTGCCACCAGTAAGGTCCGCCCCAGCGACGGTGGTCAGGGCCAGCATATGATCCCTCCGGAACATTCTGGTAATTATCCATGCCATCTACCGTAAAAAGGGATCCGTTGAACTTAATGGGGTAGGCGCCTCGTCCGGCACAGGCCTGGACCCAGCGCTGGAGTTGATAGGCCCGACTCACCTCAAAGGCCTCATCTGAAACGCTGATTTTTTCCTTACTACCAGCCACCCGTTTGCCATTGAGATAAACTTCCATTCTCTGCTGACTGGCATCTACGGCCACAGCGACATGGCTCCATTCGCCCGCCTTCAAACAATTCGGAACAACGAAGTTATTTTTGCCTGCAATCAGGCGCAATCCATTGCCTGGGCAGGTGTCGAGCAGAAAACCCTCATCGCTACCGGGCATTGTTTTGTCGAGAATCCTCGCACTCGCGGCGACCGCGTCCGGTTTGATCCAAGCCTCAAAGGTCATCGCCGGGGCATCTGTCCACGCGGAGGAATCTTTGATCTCGGAATAAAGCTCGGGCGTGGAACTGAAAAGGATGTCCTCTTTTTTTAATCCAGCGGGCAAGGATTGGCTGCCAGCGAGTTCTTTAATTTCGGCCTCGGTCAAGGCGCGGTTCAATAGACTCGCTCGTCCCAACTGGCCCTGAAATTTCTCTCCCCCTTTGCTGCTAACACCGAAACGAAAGTTCAACGCATTGGCAGGAATCAAACTCGTCACCGCATTTTTTGAGGGCTCCTGCCCGGGCGTGACATAGATCCAACTTCTCTGCCAAAAATCCTGCCACCATTTCAGATGAGCCGGCCAAGCCTCTCCCTTTGGAAAAGCTTCCACCGTCTTTCTCTGTTGCTCGAGTTGTGCCAACCAATCCTCGGGCGTTTTTGTTTGAGCCGTGAGCGCATGGATACTGACGGCGATCTCCTTCGCGGGCGCCGAAGTCACGAGCGTTTTATTATCTTTGGACTTCAGACCTTCGCCAGAAATCAGGCCACCGAAAGTGCGATTCATGAGCGGATCGGTAAACTGATCCACAATATCTCCCAGATGCTGAAATTTGAAAGAATCGGCAAAGACGCTATGCACATTCCGTTGATACCATCGGACTGTTTGCCCATCCGAAGGCAGGATGACATCTTTTTCCGCTCCACCATGGAGCCATTGTCCATCCGCTCGCCAGCTTTCCAGGGCGATCTCAGCGGAGCAGGGAACCGAGCTTTCGATATCCACATGAACCACTGGGCGATTTGCATCGATCCAGAAGCGGATCGAGCGTTTCAAATCACCAGCCGACGAGTCAATAGTGATGCTTCCGGTCTTTAAATCCAGTTCCTGACGGAAGGTCGCGCCTTCTTGAAAAAGCGGCTTGTCGAGACGGACTCGAACCCGCCCCAGCTTCACCAATTCGGGATCCGGCCGGCCACCGGTCCAGGCGTCGCTTTTTGATAGATAGAATATCAGATCTCCGGTTGGCTCGACCCACACATTCGCTGCCAGATCCCCATTCCCAATCGGCATGGAACCGTTGTAGTCCTTGCTGGGGGAGGTCCATACGACATTGTATTTGCCATCGGGCCTCTCTTTTCCAGTCTCAGCACCCTGTGCGATGGTATCAGCGGAGAGGACAAATGCGGTAGTAAGATGCAATGCAGCACATCCAATCAGGGCAATGTATTTCATATTTATATGTTTATTATTGGAGAATCAGCTCGTCGTTAAGATACAGTTCCATTCTCTGTTGGTTGGAATTCATGATCAATGCCACGTGGCTCCATTCACCGGCCATCAGGCAGTTGGGAATCATAAACTGCTTACCTCCATAGGCGAGGGCAGACCGTCTCCCGGAAAGGGCAGCGGCGATCGGTATCTTTATATTCATATCGTAATTAAATGCTCCACTTCTAAATCTTATTTCGT
The DNA here is from genome assembly GCA_026398255.1 of Verrucomicrobiota bacterium. GTDB lineage: Bacteria > Verrucomicrobiota > Verrucomicrobiia > Chthoniobacterales > Terrimicrobiaceae > UBA967. Next base: position 11,210 of record JAPLTG010000015.1, on the reverse strand, counting down.
AAGCGAAAATCCGTCGAGCCGGACCACTTCCTGATCACGTTCTGTTTTCACGACGAAGCACAAGCTGCTGGTGCCCGCTTCATTGTTCAGCGTGCATGTCGCCGTCTGAAACGTATCCCAGCCACCGGTATTCAAAACCGGTAATACTCCCAGCAAACGTCCCTGCGGGTTTCCGTCGCGCACCTCAATCGCCCCGTCGACCGCACTTCCGCACGCGAGCGAAACATGCAAGGTGGCATTAGCCGGAATGTTGTGGATGTTGGGATAATAAAGTTCGCTTCCCGACGTCAGGCTCCGCATCTCAAACCCACCGACCGGGCATTCCCGTTTCTCGGCCCGAACAGCCTTAAAGTAATTCTCGGCTTCGATGCGTCCGCCATCCGCATTATACTGGCCCACCCCAAGCGAATCGATACGCACCGGGGCCATGTCGCCATTATCCAGAAAGTGGAGATAGGTCATGACCGATGCCCGGTAGACGCCTTTGTAACCCGGTTGACTTGCATCGTTGACGACGTAATACCACTGGTTGTTAAATTCAAAAAAGTTGCCGTGCCGATCGATCCACACATTGCCTTTGCGGTATTCCGGAGCAAGAAGTTCCGGTTTGATCACCGTTCCCCGGTATTCATAGGGACCATACACGGAGTCCGACACCGCGTAGAAACTGCTCCACGATAGGTAGTAGATACCGTTGCGTTTATGCAGCGACGGTTTGTCATCGGTCGGTCGCTCTTTATTGTTGCCATCCAGATTATAAGGACCGCGGGGGTTGTTGATGGTGATCAAGCGGGGCTCCTCGGCGAAGCTGATCATGTCTTCATTCATGCGGGCGATATGGTAGTTCCAAACCCCGTATACCATGTAATACTCGCCGTCATCATCCTTGAGAAGATCCGCATCATAACCCTTGGGAATCAGCGGCCTACCCAGAGGGTCGCGCCACGGGCCCTTAACAGAGTCGCCCACCACCACCCCGCCTTGAGCACCGCCGACGGAGAAATAAAAGTAGCACTTGCCATGGCGAAACGCGCCGTAGGGAGCCCAACAGCTCGTGAGCGGACGCTTGAGATACGTATCTTTTGGATCCAATACGCTCTCCAATTTCCAGTCCAATAAGTTTTCCGACGACCAGACCCACCAGTCGTTCATCACAAACGTCGGATTGTCCGGGGAGAAATCATGGCCCGCGAACAGATAGACTTTTCCATCATGAACCACCCCGTGCGGGTCGTTCAACGCCGATCCAAAATCATGATTCAGGGGATTGTTGATCATCGTCATGGCACTGTCCTGTATGGTCGTATTGTCAGCGGCAACAGCTTCGTTCGTCCTATTCAGTCGCTCCACAGCAGCAGACTGTGCCCGCACTTCGGACAACGCGGCCAAGGAAGCAAAAAGAATAAAACCCCGCAGAAGATTTGATTTCATGGTGATTCCTAAAGTCGTGAGCCCGATCCGTGGGGAGGTTGGTGTTTTCATAAAATCGGATTTTTCTTATTTTAAAATTACTTAAGATTTTTTTTCCTTCTTGAGCCATGCAATGAAGTCTCGCACCTGCGCTCGGAGGGGTTCTTCATCCGCAACGGTTCCTTTTGCTGTCAAAGGGTCATAGAAAACTCCGGCTACATAGTCGCCGGACTTTGTTTTCAGTTCCTCAGCAAGCTTTTGTGCCGCAGCAAGGAAGTCGGTGATGCGGTCTGTATTATCCGTCCGGTCGGGGACATCCTCGCTGGTGAGGATCTCAAAGACGATCTTTCCCGTTTGATCCACGCCATCGAACACAAGGGGGCCGGGTGGGGCTGAAGTCGCATCCTCGGAAGAGGCTTTGCCGTCGCGGGACGAGCGGATGCCTTCAACTATTGGTAGCTTGCCATCCAGGATAAATGTAACTCCTTGGCGCTTGGCCTCGTCGACAATGACGCGGCGAGCATCCATTTCGGACCATGTCGGGGGCTTTTTACTCCGCGAGGCGACCACCGAGTCCGCGTGTTGGCCAAGACCGTGCTTGAAAACCGGAGCCACGGTGAGCACGCCACTGCCGCCGTTGAATGAGGAGGCTGTCGCTGTTTTTCCGGAAACCAAATTCTCCACCTGTGGAACCTTCGCGATCTTTGCCAAGTGGTGACGGCTGTTTTTTTTATTCCTGTCCCTACGAGCCTTATCACGATTCATCGCCACCTCGGCGAGGCGTGCGTCTTCGGGGGAAAGCGTCGCAATCGTTGCCGTGGCGGCTTTCACCCCGTCGGCGGATATCTTCACTTGCATAGCACCTGCCTTCTTTGTCGATTTCAGAATCACCAGTGCGCGACCGTAACATGTTTCGACCTGGTTTCCCTTGAAAGGCGAGTGGTTGCTGGCGCTCCCATTGTCAATGCCTGCCAACGTGCCGGCGCCTTCGATGGTAACGCGAATCGCCCGATCCGAGTCTCGACAGGTCACGCCATTTTTGTCCACCAAGCGGACTTCCAGAAAGCTCAGATCCGTGCCGTCTGCAGCGATTTCAGTTCGGTCAGCGAGCACTTCGAGCCCCGCCGGCTCGCCTGAGGTTCGCACGATGTCCGTGCATACGATCTGGCCATTGGTTCTGCCCACCGCCTTCAACTCGCCGGCTTCATATTTCACAAGCCACTCCGCATGAAGTGTCTCGCTGCGGTTTATTTTTTTTACCCCAAGGGAGCGGTTGTTCACAAACAACTCCACTTCCTCGCAGTTGCTGTAGACCCAAACAGGAATCGGCGCGAGAAAGTATTGGGAGAAGTTCCAGCTTTGCGGAATGATATGAATGGAAGGCTCATCCGTCCAATCCGCTTGGTAGATATAGTAAGAGTCCTTGGGAAATCCGGCCAGATCGATGATGCCAAACAAGCCATTGCGGACAGGCCAGTGAAAAGGGAAACACTCGCCAAGATAATCAAACCCGGTCCAAGCAAATTGACCTGCGACCCACGGCGATTTTCTCAGCGTCATGAGGGTGTGATCCGTGCGATCATTTCCCCAGAATCTCCCGTATCCGGTGCATTCGCTGTTATTCTTAATGTTCTGGAATGCCATTGTGAGGCCCTTATCTTTCACGATCTCATAAGAATAACTATCCCGCGTCGTGAAGTTGGTTGCATTCTCCGAGCCGATGAGGGGTTTTTTGCCTTTGTATTTTTCGAAGGTTTCGAGGGCGTAATTTTGGCCATAGACATCCAGCGCGGCCGTGATGCCATTTTTCTCGCAGGCCTCTGGAGAATTGCAGGCCGCCGTGGCCGCACGGCTGGGGTCGTTGGCCGGGAAAATCCTGTTTGTGCTGTTCATTGACTTCATTTCCCACACTCCAGAGGATCACGCAGGGATGATTGCGGTCGCGGCGGACCATGCTGGTCAAATCCCGCTCATGCCACTCCTTGAAATACTTATGGTAGTCATTGCCGAGTTTTTTCTGTTCCCAGACATCGAAGGCCTCATTCATGACCATGAAGCCCATGCGGTCGCACATCGCATAGAATTCCGGCTCGCGCGGATTGTGACTCGTGCGGATGGCGTTGCAGCCCATCTCGCGCAGGATTTCAAGTTGACGCTCCAAGGCCCGGTCGGAAATGGCGGTCCCGAGCGCGCCGAAGTCGTGGTGCATACAAACGCCTTTGATATCGACGCGTTCCCCGTTCAGCAAAAACCCCCGGTCGGCTGTGAATTCGCAAGTCCGGATGCCCAGTGGCGTCGTGTATTGATCCAGAGTCTTGCCGCCCGCCTGGACTGTGGACACCACTTGATACAGATCAGGAGAGTCAGGGGACCAGAGGAGGGGATTGGCGACGACAAATTGCTGGTCAAATTCCTGCATCCCGCCCGCCGCGATGCGTTGCTTGGATTCCGCCTTGGCCACCTCGTTGCCTTTTTGGTCGAGAATCACAGAAGTGAGCTTCACCTCCGAGGCCTCGGCGGATTTGTTTTCCACCTCCGTGCGCAGGCGGACAGTGGCCTTTTCCTTCGTAACCTCCGGCTTCGTCACCGCCGTGCCCCAATGCGCGACATGGATCGGGTTCATTTTCACGAGCCAGACATTCCGATAGATGCCGGCCCCCGGATACCAGCGGCTGCCACTCGGTTCGACATTGGCACGGACGGCAATGTGGTTTTTCTCGCTGCCGTATTTCAGGTAGGGCGTGAGGTCGTAGCGGAAACCCACATATCCATTCGGGCGCTTACCCAGCAGGTGCCCATTGATCCATACTTGGCTGTCCATATAGACACCGTCAAAATCGATGGCGATTTCCTTGCCCTTGTCCGATTCGGGAAGCGTGAACGATTTGCGATACCAACCGATGCCGCCAGGAAGGTAGCCGACAGACGAGCCCCCGGGCATCTTGGGATCGTAGGGCTGCTCGATGCTCCAGTCGTGTGGCACATCCAGTTTCCGCCACTTGGAATCGTCAAACCCCGGCACCTCCGCACCAGGCGCCTCACCGAGGTGAAAAGCCCAATCCTCGGAGAGTCGAACTCGCTCCCGGGCGTCGTCAGCACTCGACCCGCAGAAGCCCGCCTGGGTTGCTGCGAGCACAAAAAGGCATGCTAAAAAAAGGAGTCTGAATGGGGGCATCGGGGATTTTGTTTTCACTTTGAAAGGGATCTGATTCGTGGGAGTGGAAAAAAGAAAAATCTAGCAGCAAAGGCATCCTAGTCATCCTAGCCATTTGGCTAAATGGAAAGTGCCGGGCCTCGCTGCCATCTCTAAAAACCGCATCGAAACTCGCAAAAGGGAATAATCTTGCTCCGAAAAAATTGGCTGAATGGCTAGGTTGCCAGAATCCGAAATGGCCTTAATGACAGAGGCGATGGCCTCCGGCACAGTGGGTGCCAAAAAAGCCCCCGAAGGCGCTGCAGGAACTCTTTTCCCCAGATGATCGTCCCATGTCCCAATGATAAATCGCTTATGATCGACCTCGCCTTTGCCCGCCTTGGGAACTGCCTCCGCTGGCCGTTCGTTTTTCTTCAACTCTCCGCTTTCGCCTTTTTCTCGCACGGCTCTCCGCTCGAGAAACTCGACGGGGTGGGGGATGCCGATGTTTCGCTCGATGGCACCTGGCATTTTCAGATTCCCGCGCCGGAGGGGTTCTGGAAGGAGCTCGCCGAGCCGAAGGGTTGGAAGACGATGCCGGTGCCGGGGGATGTGTTCCGCGAGGGACATCCGATCAAGGAGAACATCCGGATGGCCTACATGCGCAAGGTCACGATTCCCACAGACTTTGCAGGCCAAAAAATCCGCCTCCGCTTTGAGGGTGCGCACGAATTCACGAAGGTTTGGGTGAATGGAAAATTCATCACCGAGCATCAGGGTGGCTGGACGCCGTGGGAGTGCGACATTACCTCGGTGGTGACTCCCGGGCAGGAGGCCTGGATCGCGCTCGAAATCACCGACCTCAGCAAGGACATCGCTTTTAATGGCAAGCGCCTCCGCGCGATCGGCGGGCTCGTCAGGAGTGTCTCGCTGCAAGCGCGGCCGAAGTCGTTTTTTGAATTCCCCATCGTCTCGTCGCCGTTCTCGGAGGACCGCAAAACCGCCACGCTCACTGTCACCGGCCAGGTGGAAACGCCCGACCCGAAAGCGACCGCTTCGTTTCGCCTGTTCGATCCCGAGGGCAAGGAAGTCCCGCTCGCCACGCCCGATTGCCAGCTCGACCAGCCGCAGGTCACTTGGAAGGCGGAGGTCACCTCGCCTCAAACTTGGGACGCCGAGCACCCGCGCTTGTATCGCCTCGAGATCACGAGCAAGGCGCCCGGCCAACCGACGGCGGTTTACTCGAAGCGCATAGGTTTTCGAGATATCCGCTTCGATGAAAAACAGAACCTGGTCGTTAACGGCAAGGTCGTGAAACTCCGCGGCGCCAACCGCCACCTCGTGAACCCGCTCAAGGGCTTCGTGCCCGAGCCTGCGGTCGACAACATCGATGTGGATCTTTTCAAGGAGGCGAACATGAATTTCGTTCGCACCTCGCACTACCCTCCAGGCAGCGGCTTCGTCGAGCAGTGCGACGAGAAGGGGCTTTATGTGAACCTCGAATCGGCCGTGCTGGACTGCGGCAAGGCCAACAGGGAGTCGTTCGACATGCACGACGACCCGCAATATGAGCACCTCTTCATCGACCAGCAGCGCGAGGTTATTCTTAACTACGGCAGCCACCCCTCGATCATCATGTGGTCCATGTGCAACGAGAGCGTCTTCGGCAGGAACTTCGCCACCACCGCCGATTTCGTCCGGAAAACCGACCCCTCCCGTGCACTCACGGCGAGCTATCAAGTGAAGGACGACCCGGAGCAGAAAAGCTACGACATCCAAAGCTGGCACTACCCGACTTGGGACATGAATTTTGAGAAGACAGAGATGCCTGTCATCTACGATGAGTGGATGCATGTGCTCGGCCACTCGGCGGAGCTGTGGATTCACGACCCGAATGCGCGCGACTACTGGGGGCGCAGCCTGGACAAGGCGTGGACTGCTCTTTTTTCCTCCAACGGCAGCATCGGAGCAGCAATTTGGAACTATGCGGACGACATGACAATCTGCCCCGAGCCCATCAACAAAACCTCCCAAGGTGCCGTGCGACGCTTTGTAAAAGGCCAGCCGAAAATTCCGGTTTCTGAAAAGCTGCCTAACATCTACGGCACATCCCGCTGGGGCATCATCGACGAATGGCGCCGGCCGAAGCCGGAATTCTGGAATGTGAAAAAAGCCTACAGCCCGGTGCGCTTGCTCGAAACGCAGGTGGCACAATTCGAGGCCGGCAAACCCATTTCCCTGCCGGTGCAAAACCGCTTCGACCACACCACACTCGACCAGGTCACGATGCGCGTGATCTACGATGGCAAAACGCAGGAACTCGCCTGCCCGCCCATCGAGCCTCACGAGAAGGGCACCATCGAACTTCCCGCCGCCGCTTGGAAAGCCGGCACGGAAATCGGCGTGTCATTCCTCGATAGCTCAAAAAAACTCGTCGATGACTACCACATCACGCTCGGAACTCCCGCAAAACCCGAGACACCGCGACTGGAAGGCGCCCCCGAAGTGGTCGAGGCCAACGGCCAGATCACCATTCAAGGCGAGGAGTTCGCCATCGTGATCGACCGCGCCACCGGCCTCATCCAAAGCATCAAACACGGCGAGGCCAGCATTCCCCTCGTCGGCCCGATGCCACACATCTTCAAACTCGAGGAATTCCACCTCATGGGCATCAATCCCGATATCGGGAAGACCCCTTCTGTGATTACAAAAACCGTCCTCTACGAGAGCCCCTTGCTCGACGCGTGGAAATTGAAAGACATCCGCATCGAGAAAAAAGTCGACGCCGTCGTGGTCCATATCACCGGAAGCCTCGATGCATTCGATGTCGAATACGCATACTCCATCGCCGCCAACGGGCGCATGGACATCAGCTACCAATTCAAAAACATTCCGCCACTCGACACCACCGGTAAACTGCCGCGCACCGGCGAACCAGTGAACCTGGAGGTCGGCATCAAATTCCAGACCAGCGACCAGTTTGACCGGCTCCAGTGGGACAAAAAACCCTATTGGTCGTCGTATCCAGAGGGCCACCTCGGGAGTGCCAAGGGAAGCATCGAGCTCTTCAGCACCGACAAGCCGACCTGGGCGCAAAAGCCCACACAGCCATGGAACAAGGATGTCTGGGATTTTTACCTCATGGGTTGGCCAGTGCCCGAGGGCAAGTTGCCCACCTACGAAGCCAGTGCCGCCAAGCAGGCCATACGCGCCTACACTTTGAATGACAAGGAGGCGAACCTCGCCCTCACCGTCTATGGCGACGGCGAAACCACCACCGCCCGCTACGGACAGTTCAAGGACAACCAATACTACCTCTACCTGCTCGACACGCTCGACTACGCCCTCAAGTGGGGCAACTACTCCGCCAAAAACCGCTCAAGCCCAGATCACCAAGGCGTCGCGAGGTTGTCGCTTGGGGAGTTGTCCCCTCGGTAAGCGCGAGGCCAGTCTGCGGATCGGAAAGACGACCTCGCCGCCATTCTTCGTGCTCCCGCGCGGCAATGCCGCCTTTGTATCAAGATCAAGAAACGGCGCATACGCGCCTGAAACTTGGGACCCCGGCGGCGCGGCGTCCCTTGGCTCTAGCTGGCCTTCGGCTTCAAACCCTGATCGCAAAGTTTACATCTCTTCCACAAACAGGACGCCGTCTTTGTTTTTGTCTTCAATCAGGAAGAGTTCGTCGTAGCGCACCTGGTATTCATCGAGGTCCAGTTTGGTATCTTTGTTTTTGTCGTGATAGCCGATGGCATTCGCGGGGAACTCGGTGCGATCGAGCAATCCATCTTTATTTTTGTCGCATCGTTCAAAGTTCAGCCAGTGGGCCCGCTCATACTCCTCGCGCGGACAGATGTCGTTCCCGTCGAGGTCGAATGCTTTGAGTTTATTGATCTTCGCGTTCGGGGTGTTTGGCGGAGGGTTTCTCTTGGGCGCTAACTTTGGTATTATTCCTCTTCTTCTGCTTCCGGGAGAGCAGACTCGAACCGGTAGGTTCCGGAGCCGACAGCATAGACGGCAGCTCCGTTTTCGGTGCGCAGGAACTTCACGCCCTCTGCTTTTGTCACGGGCTTGCCAGATTCGGTCACTGCGGAGGCATCCTTCGCCGGGACAAACACGGTGGCGGTGGTGTTGGCGGGAATGGTGACGTCCAGCGTCAGTTTGCTGCCGTCCAATTTCCAATCCGTCGAAATCTTACCGCAGATGGAATCGTAGCTGGTTTTGGCCCAGGTCAAGCCCTCGCGAATAACGGGTTGAATCCGAATCCGCTTATACCCCGGCGCATTCGACTGGATGCCGCCAACCATGCCGAACAAATATTCTCCCACCGCGCCGAGGGCGTAGTGGTTGAGCGAATTCATCCCTCCTTGGGGAGTCTTGCCGTCCCAGCTAACCCAATGCTCCCAGATCGTCGTGGCGCCGATTGATACCGGATAGAGCCAGGAAGGAGCGGTCTTGGTCAGAAGCAATTTGTAGGCATCCTCATCCCGTCCAGCCAGATGCAACCCCGGCAGCAACCGCGGCGTGCCGATGAAGCCCGTAGCCAGATGATCTCCACGCTTTTTGATTTCACCGGCAAATTTCTCTGCCACCTTCGCCTTCAACGACTCGGGAACGAGTCCCATCGTGAAGGCCAGCGCATATCCTGTCTGGCCGCTCTCCAGGATACTGCCATCCTCGTTGATAAAAGACGCGCCAAATGCGGTGCGGGTTTCCGCGGCAATTCGCCGGTAGCGTTCAACGTCTTCCGTGCGGCCGACCACCCTGGCCATCTCCGTCATCAGGTCGGCCAAATAGGCAAAATAGGCCGTGGCGATGACCTCCGATTTTGTTGGGTTTGCGAGGTTGAGCCAGTCACGCGGTCCGTCTGAATTTCTAACCCCGCCTTTGTCCGCAAGCTCAGCGCCGCCGCGTGCAATCCAGAACTCCATGTGCCGGCGCATCGCTTCGTAGTGATCGCGTATTAGCCGCGTATCTCCATAGGTTCGATAAAAGATATAAGGACATATGATACCTGCGTCACCCCAGCCGACATTTCCATAGCCAGTGGAATGAATATCGGGCATATGGTCGGAAAATGCTCCAGTCTTTTCGTTGAAGGAGTCCTGACAGAGGTCCACCAGGCACTTGTTGAAGAAAGCTGCCACGTCCATGTTGTAGACGGCCGTCGGCATGAAGAACTGGGCGTCGCCGGTGTAGCCGCAGCGCTCGTTGCGTTGCGGGCAATCGGTCGGCACGCCCATGAAATTGGCGCGCTGCGACCAGAGGATGTTCTGCGCCAGTCGGTTCAGCAACGGTTCGGAGCAGGTGAACTGGCCGACCTCCGGGCAGTCGCTGTGAAACACCACTCCAATCAGGCTGTCCAAGTCCGGCTTCTCTCTCAGCCCCCGGACTTCCACGTATTGGAATCCGTGATATGTGAACAGGGGTTGGAAGGTTTCCAGTCCATCGCTACGGAATGTATAGCGATCCAACTGTATCCGGTGTTGACTCATGACGCAGAGATTTCCGAGAAAAACCGTCCCGTCCAGATTGCGCATCTCACCATATTGCAACTCAATGGTATCGCCGGCCTTTCCGCGGAACTTGAAACGGCAGAAGCCCGCTATATTCTGGTCGAACGCGAAGACGTAGACGCCAGGCGTTGGTTCAGTGACCGCCACGGGTTTGAGTTCCTGCGTTGCCCGGATCGGCTCATTGCGCTGCCAGACCAATTTTCCGACTTTCAGATCAGTGCCTTGCGCTTGCGCTGGCCCCCATCTTGAATCGTCGAACCGCGGACCGTCCCAACCCGGCATTTCTTTCTGGGCATCGTAGGTAACGCCCTCGTAAATCCCGGCAAATTCCAACGGCCCATCGGTGGTGCCGCGCCAACTGCCATCCGAGACGACCGTCTGCCGGCTGCCGTCGGTGAATTCAATCTCCAATTGCGCCAGCAGGAACGGCTCGGTCCCGTAGATGGCCGCGAGCTGTTTCTTCCAGCGCTGCCAGCCTCCGCAATACCAACCGTTGCCCAAGATCGCCGCCATTGCATTGGTGCCGCTGCGCACCAGTGCCGTCACGTCGTAAGTCTGATACTGCACACGCTTGCCGTAATTGGTCCATTCAGGAGCAAGCAGATGATCGCCCACACGCTGCCCATTCAGGCTCAGTTGGTAAAGCCCAAGTGCGCTCGCATACACTGTGGCGCGGTGAACGCTCCGATCAACCTCGAACGATTTGCGCAAATACCTCGGGCGGGACCACACCCCCGGCGACACCCCCGCTACCGCAGCGTTGATGTTGAGCGTGTCGTTTTCCAGAATCTGCTGGCTCTGGCGCTTGCCAGCCAGTTCATACTCCACCACCAACTGCTTCTTGGTGCCGCCGGCGCAATCCCCGCCAAGGGCATCGTTGTCCACTGCCAGAACCAGGCTGTTGCCGCTCACCTTGCGGGACACCAGTTCCGTCACATCGCGGGCCGGCGTGCCACCGAGCGCCTGGTAGGAAGCGCTGATAATCCGCAACGGCCCGACTTCCACCGCACTTGCCGAAGCGCTTTCCTTGACACCTATCCAGCGCGCCTGCCAATCGTCGGGCTGTAGTAAGCCCATCGTCCAGGTTGCCGGTTGGCTCCAATCGCTGGCCTTTTCAGGTTTCAGGTTTCCGGGATCAGCATTTTCAACCCATA
>JAPLTG010000031.1 GCA_026398255.1 Verrucomicrobiota bacterium | reverse complement strand
GGCTATGCGCCCCCAAACCCCGCACCGCTCGCCGCGGCAGGCGTTCGGGGGGGCAAAAGCCCTGCCTGCGGCAGGATCATAAAAGAAAATCACTCCGATCCCACTTTTTTCCTTGCATGACTACATGCCCGTCATTCGCGGTTAAACCCGAATTCACGCAAGGTTGAGATCAGCCCTTCACTGATCGCCGGTAGGCCAGCGGCGAGCAGCCAAGGGTTTTCTGGAAAATGCGAGAAAAGTAATACGGGTCGTCGTAGCCGAGTTTGGCCGCCACTTCCTTGATGCTGAGTGCCGTAGCGTCCAGGTAATGGCATGCGGCCTGCATCCGGAGGCGGATGTGATGCTCAACAGGAGAAGACCCAGTCTGGTCGCGAAAGAGCGTGGAGTAACGGGTCGGCGAGAGTCCGGCTTGCCGCGAGAGTTCCTGAAGGGTGAGCGATCGCAAGACATTGGCGCGCATGAATTCAATGCTCTTCGTCAAATCGTGCACGATGGCGCGTGAGGCACCTCCCAAGCTTCTTCCAGTCTGAAAAAACAGAAGCCCCAGCACATATCTCAGAATGTGGGACACAAGAAGCAGCGTGCGCTCGGTGAGGCCGGTGGATGCCAATCGGCATGATTCACGAAACATGCGCGCGATTTCTTTGGCATCAGCGGACGGAATCGAGAGCACATATTCGTGGGCTGGCAGCAGACTGGCGTAGGAGGCCGCAGCCGTTCCCGCGAAGTGGGCCCAATGGATCGACCAAGGGTCGTCATTATCCGCTCCGTAGGCATGCGGCTTGTTCGCCGGAATGAAAAGCACTTCGCCGGCCGCGATGGTGAATAGGCGTCCATCCATTTCGGCCCAACCTTTTCCTCTGGTGCAAAAAATCAAAATGCATTCATCAAGCCCGTGAGACCTCTCAATCCTATGCCAACGCGCTTTGGGATACCATCCAAGGCATTTGACATGCATACCAATACCAAGCGGATGGCGGCCCACTTGGCTGAGCAGATTGGCGGGCAAGAAATGAATGATCTGGCCTGGGAATCCCTGTGTCTTCTCTTTCATCAACGGTAAGATAGTCCATCTTTTTAGGAAGTTCGTCCATTTTCATTTTTTAAATAACGGCGAGCCTGAACTTTCTATGAGAACCGCATACTCACCCTCACTTCCCGCGTCAGTCGATCTGGATGAAATGAAAGCCTCGTTCAAGCAGCACGGCTACGCTGTCGCCCGCGGTCTCTTTTCCGATGCCGCAGTCGAGGAAATCAAATCCTCCTTCGCCCGCATCGCGGAAAGCGGCCCGATTCCCGGACACTTTGACCAACTCTCCAAAGAAGAAGCCGCAGGCGATCCCTTGAAGGAATTTCCTCGGGTCATGCACCCTCACCGGTTTGATCCCGTATCGCGGAAAAATCTCGTCCATCCGGGCGTTCTTACCTGCCTGCGGGAACTCATGCAGGACGATGTTCTCGCGGCCCAGAGCATGTTTTACTACAAACCGCCGGGCTCACGCGGCCAGGCGATGCACCAGGACAATTTCTACCTCTTGGTGGAGCCGCAAACCTGCGTGGCCGCGTGGACTGCGATCGACGACGCGGACCCCGAAAATGGCGGCATGTATCTCGTCGCCGATACGGCCGAGGAGGAGATTGCCTGCCCGGAGAAGGCCAATGCCGCTGAATCCTTCACCACTCACTTTGTTCCCACCCCGAAAGGCAAGAAGGCCGTTCCCTGCAAGATGAAGGCGGGCGACACCCTGTTTTTCAATGGCAGTTCCATCCATGGATCCGGCCCAAACCGCTCGCAGGACCGCTTCCGCCGCTCCTTCATCTGCCACTATGTGCCCAAATCCACGCAACGCATCAGCAAGTTCTATCTCCCCCTGCTAACTCCCGAAGGCCAGGATGTGATGATCGAAGCCAACTCCGGCGGCGGCGCCTGCGGCAATTCCTGGCAGGATGGCGTCCATTGGGAAGGCGGCACGCATTGATCATTTGAGAGGGCTGTCATCGGCAAGGCCTTCGACACCTTCTCACCGCTCGGTCCCTGCCTCGTGACCACCGACGAAATCACAGATCCCCAAACGCTCGGCATCCGCACCATCCTCAACGGCGAGACGGTGCAGGATTGGAACACCAACGACATGATTTTTAGCGTGGCCCAGATCATCGAGTTCCTCAGCGCCAGCAACACCCTGCCGCCCGGAACGGTCATCCTCACTGGCACCCCGCACGGCGCGGGCATCGCATCCAAGCCCCCGCGTTGGCTCAAAGCAGGCGACCAAGTCACCATCGAAATCGACCGCATCGGCAAACTCACCAATCCAGTCATCCTCGAGAAGGTCTGAGGTCTCTCCTCTAAAAAACGCACGAACCGGCAGTGGCTTGACCCTGCCGGTTCAGTGCGTTTCTACTCAATTCATACCATGAGCCAAACTCCATCGCCCATCGATTCCCTGCGCGACATCCTGCGCCCCGATCAGATCGTCATGGAAAAGGTGAATACTATCTCCTATGCCTGCGACGGAACGGTCATGCTGCGAGAGGTGCCAGATATTGTTGTCTTTCCGGATTCGGTGGAACAAGTCGTGGCGCTTGTGCGCTGGGCCTCGCGCACGGGCACGCCACTCGTCACACGCGGGAGTGGCAGTGAGGTTTTCCGAGAGTTGGGGAGGACTCAAGAAACACATCCCACTGATCGAGTCGGCATTGAAAACAGGAAATCCCATCGGGGCGCTTTTGGCCCGACGAGCAACCCTGAAAGAGAAATGCGATCGGATTCCAGCAGCCGAAATGGGATCGGATTTTGGCATCACGGGCTCCGGAAGGGTTCCAGTTTTCTGGGAAACAGGACCGCCGTGGGCTCCAACCCCTAAAGAAGAAGCCTCACGGCGGCGGGCCTGCGGTTTCCCGTAGGCCACATTATCCCATGCAGGAACCGCTGTGGACGCCCCCTTAGAGCTTAGCAGCGGTTTCCTGCAAATCTCATTTATCCAAAGTCTTTCTGCATCCCTCTTTTCTTAAAATCCCTTCAAATCGTTGTGCTATTCGCGGGCAAAGCGTGCGGGCGGCTTTGCCGCTGATTTGGGTCGTTTCGGCGAAACAACCCTACCATTTTATCAGTGGACTGACATCCGGACCTGACAAGCAGGCCCCTCCTGCGCCGCGCTGGAATCGAAAGGTTAGGAGAAAATCACTGATCCCAATAAAGAATCCAAAAGCAAACAGCCGTTGATGTGAGCAGGATTTCAGCCCGGAAAATTTAGTTCAAAAGCCGGTTTCGGGTTCCACTCGCGGGTGGATTTTTTACGGCCAAACCGGTGGTGATGGAGTCGCCGATGAAGAGCAGTTTGCTGCCGGGTTCAATCTTCATGGTGTGTTAGTGTGCAAAGCAGTTAATTCACCTGGCGGGAAAAGAAACTGCCGATGCGGAATCATCCACCGCCGTGAAACCGAAGTAGTCGCGGGCGTTGCGGTAGCTGATGTCTGCGACCAGACCGCCGACCAGATCGATGTCGTCTGGAACAAGCCCGCGCTGTATGTCGCGGCCGAGGATATTGCAGAGCAACCGGCGGAAGTATTCGTGCCGAGTATAGGAAAGGAACGAACGGCTGTCGGTGAGCATGCCGACAAAGCGGGCAAGGACTCCGAGCTGCGAGAGGGCCTCGATCTGGCGGGTCATGCCGTCGAGCTGGTCGTTGAACCACCACCCGCTGCCAAGTTGCATTTTGCCGGCCGTGATGCCGTCCTGGAAATTGCCGAGCATCGTGGCGATGACCTCATTGTCGCGGGGGTTGAGATTGTAGATGATCGTCTTGGGCAGGTTGCCCGCGGCGTCCAACCGGTCGAAGTGCCGCGCCATGGCCGAGGCCACGGGCCAATCGCCAATCGAATCAAAGCCGGTGTCTGGCCCGATTTTGTGCAACATTCGCGAGTTATTCGACCGTAGCGCGCCGTAGTGGATTTGCATCGTCCAACTTTTCGCCGCATCCATCACGGCGAGTTCGTGCAGGAGGTAGGATTTGTAGCTCACCGCCTCTGCTGACGTGATGGATTGGCCCGCGCGGGCCTTGGCGAAAATCGCCGCCGCTTCGCTCCTCGGGCAATCCTCAGCCCAGATGGTCTCCAAGCCGCGGTCGGACAACCTGCATCCACTGTCGGCGAAAAAGTCATGGCGCTTCTGCAGGGCCGACATCAGATCGTCCAGCGAGGTGATCGCCATGCTGGCAGCTTGCTCCAACGCGCCGAGCCAGGCGGTGAAAACCTCGGGGCGATCGATCAACAGCACCTTGTCGGGGCGCCAGGTCGGCAGCACTCGAATTTTGAAATTCTTGTCCGCCGCGATGGCGCGGTGGTGTTCCAAGGAATCAACCGGGTCGTCGGTGGTGCAAACGACCTCGACATTCGAGCGCTGCATGAACCCGCGCGCGGAGAAGCCGGGCTGCGCGAGCATGTCGTTGCACCGATCAAAAAAATCCCGTGCGGTGGCTGGGCCGAGAAGCTGGTCATCGATTGCGAAAAAACGGGCCAGTTCGAGATGCGACCAATGGTAGAGGGGATTTCTCAACAACTGCGGCATAGCCCCGGCGTATTGAGCGAACTTCTCCCAAGGCGTCGCATCGCCGGTGCAGAAGTTTTCATTGATGCCGACAGAACGCATGGCCCGCCATTTGTAGTGGTCGCCGCCGAGCCAGAGTTCGGCAATGTCACTCCACCGTTTGTCCTCCGCGATTTCGGCAGGCGGCAAATGGCAGTGGTAATCGATGATCGGCTGCGGAGCGGCATGCTCGTGGTAGAGGCGTCGCGCCTGCGGCGTCTCGAGCAGAAAATCGTCGTGGATGAATTTCATGGTGGAGCGGACAAATCAGCGCACAACTCGGGCGCTTCCGCCTTTCATCAATTTTTCCACTTCCTTGCGCGTGGCCATCGAAGTGTCCCCCGGCGTGGTCGAGGCCAGCGCCCCATGCGCCGCGCCGTAATCCACGGCCAGCTGCGCGTCATTGTGCTCAAGGAATCCGAAGGCCAGCCCGCTGGCGAAGCTGTCCCCACCGCCCACGCGGTCGAGAATGTCGAGGCCGGGATATTTGCGGCTCTCGTAAAATGAGCCGTCATGCCAGCAGATGGCGCTCCAGTCGTTCTTGATCGCGGTATGCACGCCGCGAAGCGTCGTCGCGGCAACTTTGAAATTGCGGTATTCCCTGACGGCAGTTTCGATCATGCGCTTGAACGCGTCGGTTTCGATATTGCTCAAATTGTGGTCCACGCCCTCGACTTCAAATCCGAGCGAGGCGGTGAAGTCCTCCTCGTTACCAATCATCACATCGACATAGTTGGCGATCTCGCGATTGACCTCGCGGGCCTTGGCTTGGCCGCCGATGGATTTCCAAAGTGACGGGCGGTAGTTGAGATCGTAGCTCACGATGGTGCCGTGCTTCTTGGCGGCTTGAACGGCTTCGATGGTCAGGTCGGCGGTGGATTCCGACAAAGCCGCGAAGATGCCTCCGGTGTGGAACCAGCGGGCTCCGAGTTTTCCGAAGATGTAGTCCCAGTCAAAATCGCCGCGCTTGAGCTGCGACGCAGCGGTGTGTCCGCGATCCGGCACTCCGACAGCACCGCGCACGCCGAAGCCACGCTCGGTGAAGTTCAAGCCATTGCGCACGGAGCGGCCGATGCCGTCGTCCTCGCGCCATTTGATGAACCCAGTGTCCACCCCGCCTTGCATGATGAAATCCTCGATGAGGTGCCCGACCTCATTGTCCACGAAGGCGGTGCAGACGGCCGTTTTCAGACCGAAACATTTGCGCAGTCCGCGCGAGGTGTTGTATTCGCCGCCGCCCTCCCAGGCGTCGAAGCGGCGGGCGGTGCGGATGCGCCCCTCGCCGGGGTCGAGGCGAAGCATGACTTCGCCAAGGCTGATTTGGTCGTAGTGGCAGGTGGATGGATCGCGGAGTGGGAGTGACATGGTTTTTTAGAGGTTGATGGATTTGAAATCCTCGGGTTTCCAGGCGGGTTCAGCAAGCTCGTCCGTGATGTGGGCGAAGCTCTCGATTTCCGCCTTGGTGAAAAGGAGTCCGCCGTGCGCGTCGGTGAGCTTGGCCGCTTTCGCTTCCAGCTCGCCGGGCAATAGCATGCGGCGTTTCATGAAGGCTGGCGAGAAGTCAAACTCCTGCCATCAATCTGCACATTCCAACTCCCATGAGATCAACTTTCTGATAACGGAAAACCCATGAAATTGCTTAACGCCATCCTGCTCGGAATACCGAACTACATGCTCACAAACTATACTTTATAATCCATCATGCTCAGTCTGAAAAGAAGCAGTTCCAAGCGCTCTTGCTGGTCAGAGTGCCCATAGGCAGGACGACCTCGGCAATTTGGTCGAAAACCACCAAGGCGAATTGGTCGTTGGAGCGGAGGTTGCGAATGATCGATTCGCATGCGGCCTTAGCTTCGGAAAGAGGCTCTCCGCTCATGGACCCACTGCGGTCCACCAAAGCACAAAAGGCCATGGGGCGGCGGGTGGATGTTTCAGAGATCGGAGCGAGGAGCTCTAGGGCGAGGTGCACGGGGCACCCCTGATTGGCAAGGATGGCGGCGTGGTCGAGGCGGGCTTGGATGTTCATACTTCAGTTGGTTGGTTTTGATTTTACCTCTCGGTGTGAAATTTGGTTTTCAGCGGATTTCGATGGGGATATTCTAATTCAGTTCGTTGAGCCGGTGCTGGAGGCAGGCGATCGTGGCGAGGTCTGGGGCCTCTACATAGGTGAGGTTCGAGCCTGGATGGGGGCCCTCGATGAAGCGAAGGCATCCAAGCGGATCGCCTGGAAGCCTCTTCCCTGAATCACCGAGTGGCAGGTCTGCGAGATAGCGATAAGCCATGGCCATCGGGCTGCCGTGCATTTCAAAATCACACTCCATGAAAAATCCTCAGCCCAGCCATCGATCGGTTCGTTGAGCGGAATTTCGGGCTCAGGCTCGCCCTCCGAAGGGTCCCAGCCGAAATACTCTTGGAGAAACTCCGAGCGTTCCTTGTCGTTTCTCAAATCCACACATCGGGAATCGATGAACTCCTCCCATGTCGGCAATGGAGGCTCGGCGTTAGGATCGCCGAAGTGGAAATGGTAGTCGCCGTATTCGTTGACGGCGTAAATGATCGAGGACTTTGAGGAGCGGGGCGGACTAATGAGTGGCTGCCCACCCAACACGCAGGTCTCCCGAATCAACCTTGCAACAGGTGCGGGGATCAGGACCGAGCCGGCCGAAAGCCCAAGGAGCGATAAGAAATCTCGTCGTTTCATAGGCTCCGAGAACTCGAGTTTCTGGTGAATCGCTCAATCGCCACACCTGTCATAGGGCGGCGGATCGTGTCATAGCGGAGAGGTGGCTTTGCTGGCACGAAGAGGAATTCGCTCTGCCACTCGAATCGTTTCTGGAAGCCGTGCAGCGGGCGGATGGAAGCAAACCCAGCAATGAGTTGATGGAATAATTTTGTGATCATTTCGGGGGGAAAGCCTACAAGCGCCGGCAGGACATTTACGGGGGGATCAGATTTTTTTCTGAAAAAACTTTTATCGACTCCCAAAGGCAATCGTCCCGCACCCGTGCGATGAGCCTGACTCATCACTCGCTAATGAAAATCTTTCGCCGAATCGCTGCAAACGAGCTGATGGGAGCACGCGAAAAACCATCCATGGAAACTGGCGGAAATCAGAAGACATTTTCCCACTTTCTTTCACACTTTGACTGATTTTGACATGAGCATCCCCTTAAATACTCGATAAAGAGAGGGAGTGGCTGGACCCGGAATCGAACCGGGGACACGAGGATTTTCAGTCCTCTGCTCTACCAACTGAGCTATCCAGCCGCGAAGGAAAAAAAGTATCTATCGAGATGGGTCGGGGCAAGTTTTTACTCGGGGATGTCTCGGATGTGGCGCTCCCTCTTTGGAATTTTTCTCTCGGTGGTTTGAAGCTCTCAGCAGTAGAAACCTTTTGTAACTATGACAGCGGTTGCAAAAATCTTTAGACAGTGGCGGGCGCCAAGCCGCTCGTCTCTTGGGCTTTCGACTGCGACCCCTTGTCATGCCTTGAAACGCTGGGTGCCGGCCAAGTGATATTCGAAGCGAAGCGCATCGCGATCGTCGGTGGCGGGCCTGCTGGTCTGCGGGCGGCGGAGGTTTGTGCGGCGGCGGGGATGAAGGTCGTTCTTTTCGACGCCGAGCGATCGGTCGGGAGGAAGTTTCTCGTCGCGGGGAAGGGCGGGTTGAATCTTACCAATGCCGAGCCGCGGGAGATTATTGCCAACAGGTATTCGGGAAAAACTTCGGATTTCTGGCGCGGGGTTCTTGAGGTTTTTGATAGCGGCGACCTGCGGGAATGGGCGTTGGAACTGGGATTTGAAACCTTCGCGACAAAAAGCGGACGGGTTTATTTGAAGGACCTCAAGGCCGCTGGCCTGCTTCGGCGCTGGGTGGCGCGTCTGCGCGAGATAGGCGTGGTTTTTCAGACGAATCACCGGCTCGTGGATCTTAAGCCCGGTGGACCATTCCAACTCGTTTTTGAAAATGGCGCCCGCACCGAAGCTGATGCCGTGATCCTTGCCCTCGGAGGCGGCTCTTGGCCGGAAACGGGCTCGGATGGCCGGTGGTTCCCACTTTTCGAAAAGCTCGGCCTCGCAACGCGTCCCCTCGCCCCGGCGAATTGTGGCTGGGAGCACGACTGGCCTCCCGAAGTCCTCCAAGCCGCCGAGGGGAAGCCTCTCAAAAACATCCGCGTCACCGCCGGAGAAAAATCCGCCTCGGGCGAACTGATCCTCACGCGCTACGGGCTGGAAGGCGGGCCGCTATACGCGCTCGGCTCGGCGCTGCGCACGATGGATGCTCCCGCCATTTCGATCGATCTCAAGCCGGCCCACTCTGTCGATCAACTCGTGGCTAAAATGGAATCCGTGCGTCGGAGTTTTGCTTCAGACGCTCGTCTGCGCTGGAAACTTGGTGATGCCGCCTGCGCCCTACTCGCCCGTAAAGAATGGAAAGACGCGCCATCGCTCGCCCGCGAGGCAAAGAATTGCGTGATCACTCTCAAAGGCCCGAGACCGATTGCCGAAGCCATCTCGAGTGCGGGTGGCTTTCGTTGGGAGGAACTCACCGAGGATTTGATGGTGAAAAAAATTCCGGAGCTTTTTGTGGCTGGGGAGATGATCGATTGGGAGGCTCCGACGGGCGGATTTCTGCTCCAGGCCTGCTTCGCCACGGGGACCCTCGCGGCGCAAACAGCCTGCAAGTTTTGCCGATGATTTTTAGCGCAGGATCCGGTGCGGGCCGTCGCCAACGCTGAGGACTTCGATGCGGACTTGAGTCAATCCTTGGCCGGTGAAGCCCAGTTGATCGGCCACGGGCTTGGTCACATCGAGCATACGGCCTCGAATGAAGGGGCCTCGGTCATTGACGCGGACATTGGTGGATTTTCCATTTTGGAGATTGGTCACGCGGATGAAGCACGGAAGCGGGAGGGTTTTGTGGGCGGCGCAGCGGGTCCAGGGCCAGAGCTTTTCGCCGATGGCTGTTTTGCCGGGGAAGATCAAAAAATGTTCGCTGTAATGGGAAGCCACGCCGGTTTCGACATGACCGACCGCTTGGCGCGGGTGCATGGGATGGTAGCTCTCACCGCGCAGGGTGTAGGGCTTGTATTTGTAGCCGTCATAGGACGCCGCGCATCCGCCGAGGAAGATCGAGACGAGGAGAAGGAGAGTGAGCGAGGATTTGGTCATGGCGCGAGCATTTGGATAGCGGCTCGACGGGACGCCGGGATGCGTCCGCAATAGGTTTCGATTGCAGCAAGCGGATGGGTTTCCGCCTCCTCGATGCCAAGAAGACGGACGAGTTCCCGTTCAAAAAAATCCAAGGCCCGAAGTGTGGCAGGCTTGGCGCTGAGGTGGACGACGGCGCGGGAGAGGAGATCGAAAAGCTCGGGGTGCGGGTGCGCGGGTTGCGTGACGAGGTCGAGCAATTCGGCGAAGTAGCCACCGAGAAAAACATTCGCGGCGGATTTCGACTCGAAAAGGGAAAGGATTCGAACCTCACGCAAAGTGCCGAGCGGGGTTTTGCGGCCCGGGAGGTAGCCGATCTCGACGCGATGGAAGAGATCGAGGTGACCAGCAAACGGGCTATTGGCCCGGCGGGCGGCTTTGGCCATCGTGCCGATCTTGCCGTGGGCGAGCGTGAACCATGTCACGATCAGGCTCGTGTCACTCCACGGCTGCCGGCGGATCAGGATGGCCTCTGTTTGTTCCATGGCAACAGAGTTGCCGCCGCTTACAGCGAGATGACCTTCACGGCGAACATGTCCGGATCAGCGGCGAGTTTTTTCATCACCTCTTCGCTGGGCAGACTGTCGAGATTCAACATCGTGAGCGCGCGTCCGCCCTGCTCGGTGCGGGAGAGGCTCATGCTGGCGATATTGATGTTCGATTGGCCAAGGAAAGTGCCGATGTAGCCGACGATGCCGGGACGGTCGCGGTTCTCGAGCATGAGCACCACGCCGGAGGGAGTGACCTCCACCGGGTTGCTGTTCACTCGCACGATGCGGGGATCGTTTTTCGCGCCGAAGAAAGTGCCGCCGACCGAGACTTTGCTGTCCCCGCTGAAGACGGCCACATGGAGCCACTCGTTGAAATCGGTCTGCTCGCTGGAGCGAATTTCCTCCACATCGAGGCCGAGGGTCGCCGCCATGCTGCGGACATTCACGCTGTTCACTTCCTCTCCACCGGCGTGCTTGAGGAACCCGGTGAGGATCGCGCGGCTGATCGCGTCGGTGGGCATTTCAACGGCCTTGCCGCCGTAGGTGATGACGATGCGGTCGTTGCGCTTCGGTGCGAGTTGGGCCACGAAACGGCCAAGTTTGTCGCCGAGGGTGAGGTAAGGACGAACGACTGCGGCGGTCTTCGCATCGATGCTCGGCATGTTGACGGCGTTGCGAATTTCGCCATCGAGGAGGGCAGCGCCGATCGCTTGGGCGATTTCGATGCCGACATTTTCCTGGGCTTCAGCGGTGCTGGCTCCGAGGTGCGGAGTAAAAACAATGTTCGGCGCGGAGCGGAGCGGAAAGTCGGCAGGCGGGGGCTCGACTTCGTAAACATCGAGCGCGGCGCCGGCGACTTGGCCGGAGTGAAGGGCCTCGCCGAGCGCGGTTTCATCCACCAAACCGCCACGGGCGCAGTTCACGATGCGGACGCCTTTTTTGCAAAGTCCGAGGCGACGGGCGTCGAGCATGTGGCGGGTCTCGTCGGTGAGCGGCATGTGCATACTAATAAAATCGACCTGCGGCATGAGCGCGTCGAGATCCTCGACGAGTTCGACCTGAAGGCTGCGGGCTCGGCTAACGGAAAGGTAGGGATCGTAGGCGACAACTCGCATGCCGAAGGCCATCGCGCGACGGGCGAGCTCGGTGCCGATGCGGCCCATGCCGAGGATGCCGAGGGTTTTATTGTAGAGTTCGACGCCTTCGAATTTCTTACGGTCCCACTTGCCGGCCTTCATCGAGGCATCGGCTTGTGGGATGCTGCGGGCGACGCTGACGAGGAGCGAGAAGGCATGCTCGGCGGTGGAGATCGTATTTCCGCCGGGGGTATTCATTACGATCACACCTCGGCGCGTGGCGGCGTCCACATCGACATTGTCCACCCCCACCCCGGCACGACCGACGACTCGGAGCTTCGTAGCGGCCTCGAGAACGGCGGCAGTGACTTTCGTCTGACTGCGGACGACGAGAGCGGAAAATTCGGGGATGATTTTGATGAGTTCGGCTTCAGGCAGGCCGGTATTGACTACAACCTCGAGGGCGCCGCCATTGGCGAGTTCGTCTACGCCGCGTTGAGAAACGGGATCGGCCACGAGGACCTTGGGTTTGGATGAGGACATTTTCGGAATGAGATGGTGCGGTTTGTTAAAAAAGTGGCAGGGTTTGGTGGCTGCCGAGGCTTCCATTTAGGGCGAACGGCGGCCTACGGAAAACAATTTTTATGAAATGGTCGTATCGCATCGCGCGGATCGCGGGGATCGATGTGCGGATTCACATCACATTCCTGTTGCTCCCGCTGTATTTTGGATGGGTGGCTTGGCAAGCTGGTGGGTCCACTGAAGCCGTTCGGGCGGTGTTGTTTATTTTCCTGCTTTTCATCTGCGTGCTTCTCCATGAGTTCGGCCACGCTCTCGCGGGCCGGCATTACGGGGTGCCAACGCCAGACATTACTCTCCTGCCCATCGGCGGGGTGGCGCGGATGCTGGCGGTTCCGGACAAACCCAAGGAGGAATTCGTCATCGCCGTGGCCGGACCGGCAGTGAATGTCGTCATCGCGGCGGTGCTGGCTCCCGTCTTGTGGCTGACAGGCGGTCTTTTCAGCGGACCCGCCGGCGAGACTCGAGAGATCCTGCACAATTTGCTTTTGGTGAATCTGGGATTGGTCGTCTTCAACATGATTCCGGCCTTCCCGATGGATGGCGGACGAGTTTTTCGATCCCTCTTGGCGATGAAGATTCGTTGGACAAAAGCCACGCGGATCGCGGGTCGGACCGGGCAGGTTTTGGCGGGGGCATTTTGCGTGGGGGGATTTCTGCAAGGGAACTTCATGCTCATGCTGATCGCAATCTTTGTCTTCAACGGCGCTCAGGACGAAATCCGCTTCGCCAACTACCGAGAGGATTTGGAGCGCCAACCGCCCCCCCTCCCCCCGGAGGATTGGTTCGAGCGGCGGATGTAGGGGCTACCCGCCCCGCATTCGCTCGATCGTGGCGATGGTGGAGCGGCCTTCGACCATTTTGGCGAGGACGACGCGGCCCCCGTTGGCTTCGACGATGTCGCGGCCACTCAAATAATGCGCCCAGTCTTTAACCTTCACCAGGACATCGGGGAGGATTTGAGAAATGAGGTCTTGCTCCGGATTGACAGGTCAGGTTGAGCCTTTGGCTCGGCGGACAGAGGCATCGCTGTTGAGAATTTCAATCGGGCGAACTTCGAGTAACTCCGCCACTGAGCTGTAGGCATCGGGGCCAATCAAAATCCGGGCTCTGTAATAGGAACCGGAGGAGCTGAGCCTACAAAACCAAGCCCGCCAGAAAGCCCAGCACCGTCGCGTTTTGGACCTGAGAAGTTCCATTCGGCCTCACGAAATATTGCGCAAACGGCTGCACGTAGGACCAGCCGTTCAGCTGCCAGCGGTATCCGCCTTCGAGCACCGCCGTGTAGCTTTTCTCCACCGAACCCACGCCGCCCTGATAGGCACCGTAGCCGATCGAGGCCATCGTCAAATCCTCGCCCCGCGAGGGGAACAGGCCGGTGTAGACCAAGCCGCTCTGAAAATAGAACGGGAAGTTGTTCGCCTTCGCATACCCTGGCGCGAAAGTCAGCAAGTTGAATGCGCTCAACCCCTGTTTGCGCAGTTGCTGCTCTTTGGCAGGCTCTGCTTCTTTGAAGTTCTTTCCGCCCCCTGCCACGACCGCCTCGGGTTCACGATACAGCATCTGGTCGGCCTGAAAATAAAACCCGTATTGGCCCGGTGCCGTGTTGACGTTCCAAGTCACCGTCTGCCCGCCGGGTGTTCCATAGTAGTAGCCGCCGAACGCGTATTTGCCGGCCAGTTTCGCCTCGCCTACGAGCGGCATGTAGCTCGCCTCGCTCATGTAAAACAAACCGTTTTTGCCGGGGCTTCCCTCGAACTGCAGGCCGTGGTTTGCCGATGCCGTGGGGCTTGGGAACGACATGTAGAGGCCATTGTTGAACTGCACGGTGTCATGCAACCGAAGCTTCAAGACACCGCCCCAGGTCGAAAAACTCGAGGAAAACGGAATATTCCCGCCAATGCCCTTGGCGCTGTTCACCGCGTTATTCAGGAAAAGTTTCGAGAGCGGCTGGTCTGCAAAATCCCGCTGCGGCTGCAGCCAGCCAAGCCGCATCACCACCATGTCCTTCATCGCCAATCTCGTTCCCGAGCCAAAATACAAGCCCATCGCCAAAAGCCGGGCCTGGGTTCCGCTCTGCCAGTTCGAGGGGTTGAACATCGATTGCGCCTCGACCACGGTGTTCGGATTCGAGCCGGGCCACGAGTCACGGTAGCGCGCCAGAACAAAGCCCGACACGCCCTCGAGCGGCTCGACCTGGAGAAGCTTCCCGAAATCCAGGTCCGCTCCAAAGGTCAGTTGCTCGTCCCAGAATCCCTTCGATCCCCCCTGCGCCGCCACCGCTCCGAAAAAAGCCCCTTGGTAATACCCGGTGAAAGTCAGTCCCCGGTCGCCCGCCGCCCGCCTCGCGTCGAACAAGGGATTCCCCCTCCCGCCGAGCATGTATTTCCCGTTCCACCAGTCGCTCCACGGCAAGCTTAAATCCCGTTCGTGCGCCCGCTCGCGAACCCCGCCAATCGTTCCAGCTGTGCCGGAAAGCACAGCGCCGCTGAGGTAGTTTCCGGACCCGCGGTCCACCACCGGATGCCATTGCCACCAACTGTTTGCCGCGTGGGTCGACCAGGCCGCTAAGGTGAAAAGAACCCCGAGGGTTGTGTGCTTCAGGTTCATGTTTGAGGAAATTTTTTCTTGTGGGTTTTTCTCAATAAAATTCCGGCACCAGCATGTCTGGCGGGACATCGTGGCGGTGGTAGTCGGGATGGTGAACCCGCTCGGGGAGGAGCACCGGATCGTGCGGCACAGTTTCGTAGGGCACGAGCGAGAGCAGATGGCGAATGCAATTCAACCGCGCCCCCTTTTTGTCCACCGCCTTCACCACCCACCATGGCGCCTCGGGGGTGCTCGTCCGCGAAAGCATCACCTCTTTGGCCTGCGTGTAGTCCTCCCAGCGCGATCTCGACTCGAGATCCATCGGGCTCAGCTTCCATTGCTTCAAAGGGTCCGCAATCCGCGCATTGAAGCGGAAGGCCTGCTCGGCGTCGGTAATCGAGAACCAGTATTTCACGAGCTGGATTCCGGAGCGGATGATCAATTTCTCGAACTCGGGCACATCCCGAAAAAATGCCTCATATTCCTCGGGCGAGCAAAAGCCCATCACATGCTCAACCCCGGCGCGATTATACCAACTGCGGTCGAATAGAACGATCTCCCCCGCCGCCGGTAGGTGCTCCACATAACGCTGGAAATACCACTGCGTCTTCTCGCGGTTGTTCGGCGCGGGCAACGCCGCCACGCGGCACACCCGGGGATTCAGGCGTTGGGTGATTCGTTTGATCACGCCGCCCTTGCCCGCCGCGTCGCGTCCCTCGAACAACACCACGATCTTCTTCCCGCTGGCCACCACCCAGTCCTGCAACTTCACCAACTCGGCCTGCATGCGGAACAGCTCTTTGAAATACACCGCCCGAAAACCCGCATCGGGAGTAGCTCCCGGGCCGCTGGTCTCTTCCATCTCAAGCTCCAGTTCTTCGTCCAGGTTATCCAAAATCTCGGCGCGAATCTTCGCGTCCATCTCGGAATGTGCGATCGTGTTCATTTTAAAATCTTACCCGATGCCGATGAGGGCGATCACATTCAGCGCGCCGGCGAAAAGCAGCGCGCCGAGGAAAATGCACACGGGAAGCGTCAGCACCCAGGCGAGAATGATGTTCCGCACCGTGTCTCCTTGGACCCCCGAGCCGTTTGCGGCCATCGTTCCTGCGACACCCGAGGAGAGCACATGCGTGGTGCTGACGGGCAGGCCGAAATGGTCGCCGATCATGATCGTGCCCATCGCGACAAGTTCCGCCGAAGCGCCCTGCGCGTAAGTGAGGTGGCTCTTGCCGATCTTCTCGCCGACCGTGCGGACGATCCGTTTGTAGCCGATCATCGTTCCCAGCCCGAGGGCGAGGGCGACGGAGATTTTTACCCAGTCGGGGATGTGATTGGTGAGCAAATCGGCGTGGCGGGCGAGCGAGCGCTGCTGCTCCCGCACGCCGGGCGTGATGTCGAGCTTTCCGGCCTTGTCGAGTTTCGTGAGCGTTTTCGACACAAGATAAAGGTCGGTGCGCAAATCCCCGCGCTCGGCGGCCGGGAGGCTTTGAAAGCCCTCCGCGCTGCGCAGCCTGTTGGAAATGTCATCGCAGATCCCGGCCAACGCCGAGAACACGGCCGGTGAAGGTTTTTCTTGAGGCTTCAGAAAGGTGGCGAGCGTGTCGTTGGCGTCCTTTCCAGTCAGGATTTTCCCGCCGCCCTGTGCCTCGAACACCGAGGACATCTCGGCCGTCTCCTTCGCAAGGCCTGTGACCGACTCGCGGCTCGCCGCCATGTTGAGCGCATAGGTGCCGGGGAGGATTCCTACAAGGATCAGCACGATCAGGCCCATGCCTTTTTGGCCATCATTCGATCCGTGCGCGAAACTCACGCCGGTGCAGGTGAGCATCAAAATCCCTCGAATCCATGTTGGTGGCGGCTTTCCGCCTTCCGGCGCCTTGAAAAGCTCGGGCTTCTTGAGAGCGAGGCGGGCGACGATCAGAAGCAGTGCGGCCGCGCAAAAACCCACCAGCGGCGAGACCAGCAGGGCGATCCCGACCTCCTGTGCCTTCGCCCAGTTCACGCCTTCCGTGACCGCATGGGTCGGCCCCATGAGCGCGTTAGCCACCCCCACGCCGATGATCGAACCGATGAGCGTGTGCGAACTCGACGCCGGCAACCCGAGCCACCAGGTGCCGAGATTCCACACGATCGCCGAGACCAACAGCGAAAACACCATCGCAAACCCTGCTGCCGAGCCGACATTCAAGACCAGCTCGACCGGCAACAACGCGACAATACCGAACGCCACCGCGCCGGACGAGGTAAGCACCCCGATCAAATTCCAGATTCCCGACCAAACGACAGCCGGCGTGGGCTTGAGAGTGTTCGTGTAGATCACGGTCGCCACCGCATTCGCCGTATCGTGGAAGCCGTTCACAAACTCAAAACCGAGCGCGAGCCCCACCGCCACAGCGAGGAGGAAATAGGTTAGAAATGTGGGATCGGTGAAAGTGGATGCCAGAGTCATGAGGTAAGCTTTCATGCATTATGTGGCGATGTTCCGGCAACCCACTCGATGTAACAAAATCGTCGATCCCCGCCCTGCGTATCCCAGCACAAATCGGTCACATTTCGGCCCTTGTTTTCAAGCACTGTCCATCCTAGGACAGCCACTCACAGATGGATTCCTTCACGCCACTCGTCTCGATTCAGGATTTGCACAAAAGCTTCGATGACACGCCGATTCTCAAAGGCGTGAGCTTCGCGATCGAGGAGGGCGATCTGGTCTCGGTCATCGGCCCCTCGGGATGCGGCAAAAGCACGATGCTCCGATGCATCAACGGGCTTGAGACCTTGGATTCGGGCGTCATCACCGCGGCCGGGGCGACCATTTCCAGAAAGCCCGGCGCAAAGCTGGATGCCGATTTCGAGAAGACCGCCCACGCCCTCCGCCAACGCGTCGGCATGGTGTTCCAGCAATTCAATCTTTTCCCCCACCGCACGCTTTTGGAGAACACCATGATGGCTCCGATCATCGTCCGGGGCGTTCCCCACGAGGATGCCGAAAAAACCGGCCGCACGCTTCTCGAGAAAGTCGGCCTCGGCGCTCACGCCGACCGCTACCCCGCCAACCTCTCCGGCGGCCAGCAACAACGCGCCGCCATTGCACGTGCTCTCGCCATGCAGCCAAAAGTCATGCTCTACGACGAGCCGACCAGCGCGCTCGACCCCGAGCTGGTCGATGAGGTCCTGCATGTCATGAAAGCACTCGATGCCGAGGGCATGACGCAGATCGTCGTCACCCACGAGATGCGGTTCGCGCGCGATGCCAGCGACTACATCATCTACATGGAGGGCGGCCATATCGTGGAGATTTCCGACGAGGACGAAATCTTCGACAACCCGAAGGACGAACGCACCCGCCGCTTCCTCAGGAGGTTCCACTGATGAAAAAAACCACCCTGCTTTTGCTCTGCGCCCTGGCCATTCTGTTCGCGCCTTTCGCGCTTGCCGCAGACCAACCGCCCCTGCGCTGGGCGGCGGCGACCGACAGCAATGCGCCGTATGCCTTCTACGGTCCCGGCAACAAACTCACCGGCTTTGAGCTGGAGATCATCCAAGCCATCGCCCGCGAGATGGGGCGCGAACCCGTTTTTGTGCCGAATGACTGGGACGGCCTCATTCCGGGCCTCTCACGCGGTCTCTACGATTGCGTCATCTGCGGCATCGAGATCACGCCCGAGAAGTCCCAGGAAGTCCGCTTCACCAATCCCTACTATGTCACCTACGAGCAGTTCGTCGTGAAGCGCGGCACACCTCGTGTGGCCAGCCTCGACCAACTCGCCGGCAAGCAGGTCGGCACGCTCAGCCAGACCGCCTCGTTCGTCATGCTCTCGAAAATCCCGGGCGTCATCGTCAAAACCTACGACGAGGAGGTCAATGCCTACGCCGATGTCGTGAACGGCCGCCTGTTCGGTGTGCTCCTCGACTATCCGATCGCAAAATACTACGCCTTCGCCAACCCGAACCTGCAATTCACCGGCCCGCCGTTCGGCCAGATCAGCTACGGTATCGCCCTATCGAGGACGAACCCCGCCCTCCTCGAGGAAATGAATGCCGCCCTCGGCCGGGTCCTCGCCAGCGGCGAGATGCGCGACATCCTTTCGCGCTGGGGCCTGTGGACCGCCATGGTCGCCGATACCTTCGGCCAGCCCGAGGATCCCTCACTGCCCGACACCGAGTATCGGGCCTTTGTCGCCGCCACCGCCGAGCAGCCCTCCCTGCTGAACCGCATCATCGGCTACGCGCGCTTCTGGCCGCTCCTGCTCCAAGCCTCGCTTCTCACAATAGAAGTCAGCATTCTCGGAATGGTCGGCGCCGTTCTCCTCGGCTTCGCACTAGCCATCATGCGGGTCTACGGGCCGTTCCCCTTGCGCTGGATCGCCACCCTTTACATCGAACTCATTCGCGGCACGCCTCTCCTCATCCAGCTCCTGATCCTTTTTTACGGACTGCCGAATATCGGCATCAAGCTCGAGCCCTTTGTGGCCGGCGTTCTCGGCCTTGCTCTCAACTACGCCGCCTACGAAGCCGAAAATTACCGAGCCGGTCTGCTGGCCATCCCCAAAGGCCAGATGGAAGCCGCCCGCGCCCTCGGCATGACCCAGCGCCAAGGCCTCTTCCATGTGGTCATCCCCCAATCCTTCCGCCTCGTCCTGCCGCCTGTGACAAACGACTTCATCTCGCTCCTCAAAGATTCCTCCCTCGTTTCGATGGTCACGCTGGTCGACCTCACCGGAGCCTACAAACAGATCGCCACGCAGACCTTCGACTACTTCGGCGCGGGGCTTCTCGTCGCCACCTTCTACCTCCTCATCGGCCTGCCCTTCGTGCGCCTCGCCCGCTTCACCGAACAAAAACTGAACCCCGGCACGCGCAAATAATCACCCATCCGCCGACGGTTTCGGCTACGGCCCTTCGATCTGGCATGTGGAAGCAATATCCGTCCTCTCAAGATAAAAGCATTTCCTTAACCCCAGTTCCCCAGTTTTTCGTAGAAGACGAAAAAAATCCCTGTCTCATATAGGCTGCGACGACCGCATCCGCTCGATTGTGGCGGTGGTGGAGCGGCCCTCGACCATTTCAGCGAGGACGACGCGGCCGCCGTTGGCCTCGACGATGTCGCGGCCACTCACATAGTGCGCCCAGTCTTTTCCCTTCACCAGGACATCGGGGAGGATTTGGGAGATAAGGTCGCGGGGTTCGTCCTCCTCAAAAATCACCACGAAATCCACCGCGCGGAGGGAGCCGAGGACATAGGCTCGGTCTTGCTCGGGATTGACGGGGCGGGTTGGGCCTTTGGCGCGGCGGACGGAGGCGTCGCTGTTGAGTCCGACAACGAGGGCATCTCCTTGGGAGCGGGCGAAGGCGAGGTAGTCGGCGTGGCCTCGGTGGAGGATGTCGAAGCAGCCGTTGGTGAAAACAAGGGTTCGGCCCTCGGCATGGAGACGGTCCCGCTCGGCGCGCATTTCCGAAGGGGTGAGAATGCGCGGGAGGAATTGGGCGAGGGTTTGGGCGGGGTTCACGCGTTGTGCTGAAAGGCAGGCATGGATTCCTTGTGCGAATCTTCAGCGAGGCGGCGGGATTGCTCGATCCGGCGGAGGTAGAAATCCAGTGCGGGGTCGGGCAAGCCGGTGATGCGGGCCTTCGTGAATTCATCGACGGCTTTTTCCCACTGCTTTTCGCGGTAGTGGAGAACGCCGGTCCAGAAATGATCGCGACTGCGTTCGCGTTCCGGCGAGAGGCCGTGTTTGGCCGTGAGGATTTCGTAGATTTCCACACGGCGACGGCGGGCGCTGACTTTGAGGATTTCGATCGGACGGACTTCGAGCGACTCAGCCGCCGGGCTGTAGGCATCGGGGCCAATCAAAATCCGGGCGCCATAGGAGGAACTTGCGGAGCAGAGGCGGCGCGCGAAATCCACCGCTTGGCCGGCGACGCTGTAGTTCGCGAGTCGATTTCCGCCAAAAAGACCGGCGACAATTTCCCCTGAGTCGAGGCCCATGCGGACATCGAGACGCCGCTGCCAGCGGGCGTCGCATTCCTTGTTGAGTTCATCGATGCGGGCGGCGAGATCGATCGCGGCGCGGCAGGCGCGGGTGGCGTGACGCTCGTCGGGCTGGGGCGCACCGAAGACGACTCGAATGCACTCGCCATTGCATTCATCCAGGTAGCCGCCGGATTCCACGAGGTAATCGGAGGCGGTCTGGAGGTAAAAATTCGTGATCGCCGTGTAGTCGGCGGGCGAAAGGAGTTCCATCAACTCGGCGTGGTTGTGAACGGAAACCACCAGCACGCTCGCTTGCAATTTGCGACCGGGAAATGAGGCGTCGAAGCGGGAATTTAAAATCTCGCGGAAGCCTGCGCGGGACATTCTGGGACCAAAGAGGCGCTCGAGATTTTGTTTTCTGGAACCGCTCCGGGTGCGAACCCAAAGAAGGCCGAGGGTGGCGCTACAGAGGACAGTGAATACCGGAAGGACGGGCGAGAAAAACTGCCCGTAGATCGAAACCACGCCCGACCAGGTGCAAAGAAGGATCGCCGTGGCCAAGACGATGAAAATCCGCAGGGAGTTCCGCGTGATGTCGAGGGTCGTCC
Organism: Verrucomicrobiota bacterium; assembly: GCA_026398255.1. Lineage (GTDB taxonomy): Bacteria > Verrucomicrobiota > Verrucomicrobiia > Chthoniobacterales > Terrimicrobiaceae > UBA967. The sequence goes on along the minus strand of JAPLTG010000031.1, from coordinate 50,296 downwards.
AAGCAATGCCGAAGGCCAGAACCAGTGAGACGAAAATCGGCGATCCCCAGAGTGGACGGCCATCCATCGGGATCCGGAGTGATTTGAGTAACCCCTCATCGATGACGGCGGGGAACCCCGATGCCAGAAGGAGCATGGCCAGGGTTGCGGAAATGGCGCCTAGGAGGATGGCGGCTTTAAGAATTCTCATCGTGTTCGTCTTGCGTGCGGTGGGAGGCCACGACCCACTGGCTCAACACGCGGTCCGGCGACTCGACCGCCTCGGCGGGAATTTCGAAATCGGTTTGACCGCTGTTGCGATGGATCAGGCCCAGCCCGAATTGATAATCTTTGAAAAGCCCCTCGCACAAGTCGCGAGCAGAAATGTTTTTCTCCAGGGACTTCGCTAAAATCGCCTCCACCGCCTCCGGCGAAAAGCGGAAGCGGTAGCCATGTTGCTCCCCGAAACGCTCGGCGAATTGAGTAATGACGCGGCTCTGGGCCTGCCGGGCATCCTCCGCGCCAGTTTGGAGCAGGCGCTCGATGGCGGCATCGGGATTTTCTAAAACGGCGGGCGTGACCTCCAAAGTTCGCACCGGACTTCCGGGGAGACGGTATTTGAATTCGCGCAGCAACCCCTCGCAGGTCGTCATCAATCCCCTGGCGCCGGTGTTCTCTCGAACGGCCAGCGAGGCGATGTGGCGGAGAGCCTCATCAGAAAAAACCGCCTCGATCCCGTAAGCAGCGAAAGCCCGCTCGTATTGGCGAATGAGGCTACCCTCGGATTGCTTGAGGATTTCGAAAAGGTCGCCCTCGGCGAGGCTTTCACAAACGACGCGCACTGGGAGTCGTCCGATAAATTCGGGTTCGAGGCCGTAATCCACAAAATCGCTCGTGCCGGCGAGCCGCAGAAGCTCGGCGGGCAAAGTTGTCGCCGCCGCCGGGTCGGCACCGAAACCGATCCCTGTTTTTTTCAACCGGCGGGAAACGACATCGGTCAACTTGTCGAACGCGCCGGAGACGATGAAAAGGATGTGGCGGGTATTGATCGATTCGCGGTTGACCTTGCCGCGTTTTTGAAATTCGAGGGCGGCTTGGACTTGGGATTGGAGGTCGTTGCCGCCACGAAGCGCGACATCCGTTTCCTCCATGAGCTTGAGCAAAGTCGTCTGCACGCCCCGCCCGCTCACATCTCGGCCCGTGACTTCGCGGGAGGTCGCGATTTTATCGATCTCGTCGATGTAAATAATCCCGTATTGCGCGAGGGCCAGATTGCCGTCGGCTTTTTGCACCAACTCCCGCACGAGATCATCGACATCGCCGCCGACATAGCCGGTCTCGCTGAATTTCGTCGCGTCGGCCTTGACGAACGGCACCCCGATCAAATCGGCGACATGTTTGACGAGATAGGTTTTACCGACCCCCGTTGGGCCCGCGATGAGGACATTCTGTTTGGCGTATTCCAGCGGCGGGGCGCCTGCCTCGCGGGAGGCCATCACCCGGGCGTTGTTGTAGTGGTCGCACACAGCGATCCCGAGGACTTTCTTGGCCTCGTCTTGTCGAATGACAAAGCGGTCGAGGTGAGCCTTCACCTCGCGGGGGGTAAGATGAAAATCCTGAATCGCCGGAGGGACCTTGTCGGCTGGCTCGGTGGGCGTCGGCGGGTTTTCAGGGGAATTGCCCGGCGCGGCAAAGGTCGTCCGCAGGAGTTCCTGCAAGCGGCGCTGCAACTGCTCCGGGGTGGGAAGCACGGGATCGCTCATGGGTTTCTGTATCGGCCATGGCGGCTTGCGGTGCAAGCATGGGTCAAGAATGCGACTCGCCGATTGTGCGCGGGAGGTGGAACTGGTAAGCCTCTGACGTCATTCCTGTAACCCATGATTCCACACCATGCTTGAGATCAACGATGTTTTCCTGAAGGTCCCCTCCCCTGAGGGCGAGCGCGAACTTCTTTCCAATGTTTCAGCGCGATTTCCGCTCGGACACTTCGGCGCCATCATCGGCCCGTCCGGTTGCGGCAAGACGACCCTGCTCAAACTGGTCGCGGGTATCGTCGACGGCGACGAGGAGGGCACGGTTTTTTGGAAGGGACGCAATCTGGAAAAGGAGGATTTCCTTTCCACCGAAATCTCGTATGTCCCGCAATTCAGTATCGCGCATGAGGAACTCACGGTTCGCGAGTGCGTGGAGTTCGCCATGCGTCTGCGTGTGCGCAACGCGGAGGGAGTGGACCGAGCCTCGGCGGTGGACCAATTGCTCTCTGAGGTGCGTATGGAGGAATTTGCCGACCAGCGTGTGCAGGTCCTCTCGGGCGGCCAGCGTCGGCGGCTCGCTCTGGCGATGGAAATGACGAGCCAGCCCGAAATCCTGCTCTGCGACGAGGTCACCAGCGGTCTCGACCCGCGTTCGGAGGACGAGATTGTGAAACTTCTCCACAATCTTTCCCGTCGAAAAAACAGACTCGTTCTTTCGGTCACGCACAGCCTCGAGCATTTGAATCTCTACGATTCGGTGCTGGTGCTCTACCGGGGAATCGTCGCCTACCAAGGCCCGCCGGCTTTTTTGGCCCATTACTTCAGCGTGGATTCGCCGAACAAACTTTACGAACGCCTCGAACTCCGCGAACCGGCAGATTGGGCGGCTTCTTGGAAAAAACACCAAGAGGCCATTCAAAAAGCCGCCGAGCCCGCAAAAAATGCCCCCGCTGAGGAGTCACCGGAAAAGCCCGCACCGCCTGTGGAATTGCCCGGCGCAAGCAGCCAATTCCTCGCTCTTCTGGAGCGTCGAATGCTGATTTTCACCCGCAGCCGCGCGCAAATTTTCCTCCAACTCGGACTCATCCTGGGCTTCCCACTACTGGTCGCGGTGTTCGCATGGAACGGCCTGCCGGCGGTGATGAACTTGAGTATGGGGTTGGACCTCGATCTGGCGCGGCAACTCAGCGAGGCGCGGGATTTTTTGATCCAATCCAGCAAGGTCGGCAGCCTCGTCTCGGGGATTGTGATGTTCCAAGTGATTCTGCTTACCCTCATGGGCGCGAATAATTCCGGCCGCGAAATCGCCGCCGAGCGTCGGATTTTCGAGAAGGAAAAACTCTCGGGCCTGAATACCAGCGCTTATGTCGCGAGCAAGGCCGCGTTTCTCCTCGGCCTCGTCCTCGCGCAGTCGATCTGGATGGGAATTTTTGTCCACCATGTCTGCGGTTTCCCCGGGGATTTTGTGACGCAATTGCTCCTGCTGGTGCTGGTGAATGCCGCGATGACCTCGGTCTGTCTGGGCGTGTCGAGCCTCATGTCCAGCGCCGAGCAGGCCTCCTTGGTTTCGATCTACCTTGTGGGATTCCAGTTGCCACTCTCCGGCGCGGTGCTGGCGCTTCCAGCCTTGCTCGGCGATGCGGTGCGGCCGTTCATTTCCGCCTATTGGAGTTGGTCGGGAATCCTACAGACGCTGAAAAGCGAACGCTACTATGACATCGTGCAAACGGTGGTTCAGAGCCCGCTCAGTCCCCTTTCGCTTTGCCTGTGGGTGCTCTTGGCACATGTCGCCGCCGGGCTTTTCGTGACATGTATCGGATGCGAAAGGCGCCATCTCGTATGAGCATCGAAATCCTCTCGACTCGAAGCAGCGGGGATTTCGCCAGCGAGGAATCCCGCCAACTTGCGCCTTGGGCGGTTTCGCCAAATGGCTCGGCTGGCCGCCTCCACGCGGAGCCCAGCCATACCTACCGCTCGGAAATCCAGCGCGACCGCGCCCGGATTATCCACTGCACTTCCTTCCGCCGACTTGACGGGAAGACTCAAGTTTTCCTGAACGGCACAGGCGACCACTACCGCACCCGGCTGACGCATACGATCGAGGTCGCCTCGATCAGTCGCACGATCGCTCGGGCTTTGCGACTGAACGAGGATTTGGCCGAGGCCATCGCGTTGGCGCACGACCTCGGTCACCCGCCCTGCGGTCATCGGGGGGAGGAGGAATTGGATCTCCTTTTGAAAGGCCATGGCGGATTCGACCACAATGCCCAAAGCCTCCGCGTCGTGGAAATCCTGGAAGAAAAATACCCGGGGTTTTCAGGATTGAACCTCACCTGGGATGTGCGTGAGGGGATCCAAAAACACGCCGACGGTTATGTTTTTCCAGATTCCGAAAAGCGGTATCCCTCCCCTTCTCTCGAAGCGCAGGTCACGGATTTGGCGGATGAGATCGCCTACTCCAGCCATGACCTCGACGATGGGCTCGATGCCGGCCTGCTCGCACTCGCCTCGCTGGATGAGGTGCCACTTTGGAAGCGCGCCGAGGATTCCGCGCGGAGGGGATACCCTGATCTTGATCTCTCACGCTATCGGGGATTTGTGATTCGCTGCCTAGTGAACTTCTTGGTGGATGACCTCGTTTGCCAGACCACCACGAATCTCCGCGAGGCCAAGATCCAATCCCTCGAGGACCTCCGCAACCACCCGACGCGTCTCGCCTCGTTCAGCAAGCCGACAAGACAGGAACTCTCTTCCCTCCGGCGTCATTTGTTTCAAAACCTCTACCGCAGCCCCGAAGTTGCCGAGGCCAACAACAAGGCCGCTCGCAGGATTTCCGAGCTGTTCCAGCACCTGATCGAACATCCCGAAAACCTCGGTCGCAAAGCCCAAAACCGCATCGGCCGCGATGGTCTTCATCGCGCCACGGCGGACTACATTTCCGGCATGACCGACCGCTACCTCGCGCTCCAACACCGCGATCTGCTTCCGAATGGTTAGAATCCCTCCGGAAAAAAAACTTGCTGGCACGGAAGCCCGTGGCGAAGGTTCCGCCCCTCGGATGGAGATGATTTCGCACATTGGCCCTACAACGTCGGCGTCTACAAAACGGCTCTTCGTATCCCGCCTGTAATTTTCCTTTTTTCCCATGTCCCAGCCAAACCCGAAAGAGCCAGTCGATATCTTGATCCAGTGCCCGGGTTCGCATGGCGTGATTCCCGACCATGTTCATGAACAAGCTACAGCTATGCATGAGTTTGGATTTAAGGTGATTGTCCTCTGTTGCGACGCCTACGAACGCTCGCGCAGCGTCGCTTACGCCACGATCCCCTGCATGCTCGAGGGCGCCACGACGAATCGCACAAATGCCTTCTCCCGCAAAATGGGCAAAGCCCTCCAGACCATGAGGAATCAACTGATTTTTGCTTGGGAAGTTTATAAAAACAATCCGGCGCTTGTGCTGGCGGCCAGCCATGTGGATAGCCAAAGCCCCCTGTGGGTGTGGCCGCACATTCTCTTGGTTTTCTTGCGCAAGACCATCTACGGAATGAACCTCCACTTCGCCAATCGCGACCACCACTTGGGACCGAAATGGTGGCAAAAACTCGGCAGCCACCTTGCTTACAAGCCATTCCGAATTGCGGTCGCCCACAAGCGTCTTCCAGACCCCAGCCCGATCCCGAAATTCATTCGCACCGTTGAGGTTCCAATTGGACCCGAGAAGACCCAGCAAATTCGCGAGAATCCCAAAAAAATCCGCCAAAAGTGGAAAGTCGCTCGTGGAAAAAAAATCTTTTTAGCCTTCGGTCACATCCGCAATCACAAGAATCTCGACCTCGTCATTCGCGCTTTGCTCGAAAATCCCCAAGCCGCCCTCGTCATCCTCGGTCGGGTATCCAACCATCGCGACCGCCCTCTCAAATACTACCAAATGCTCGCCGAGGACTTGGGATTGTCGAAGCGTGTTTTCATCAGCGATGACTTCGTGCCCGATGAAAAACGCCAGAGTTATTTTGAAGCCGCGGATTTCATAGTTTCGACCTATTCCTCGGGATTCCACTCGCAGAGCGCGACCTTGGCCACGGCGGTGAAAGCCCGCCGCCATGTTCTCGCATCCAGTGGCGGCAGCCCCATGCGCGACCTTGTCGAGCATTTTGGCCTCGGCGTTTTTGTGGAACCCGATTCCAGCGAGGCCGTAGCCGATGGCATGGCGACGCTTTTGCATGGCGTCCTTCCAGAAGCCAATTGGGAGGCTTTTGAGGAGCACGCCACTTGGGGCACCAATGTCACCCGCTTTCTTGAAGCCGCCGCCGATATCAAATCCGGAAGACCAACTCCCGTTCGGCAATTCGAGGGTTATGAGGACGAAGCCGTGCCTCTCCCGACTCTGTTGAGCGCGAGAGCTCTCCTTCCCGTCAAACCCCCAAAACCTCCCAAAACCTCGAAACTTGCCGACCCAAAACCTCGCCCTGTGGTCCGCAAAAAAATCACCAAGCGCGTGGCACCACCCGAGCCCACCCCCAATCCCGTCGAGCCGGTGGTTGTCTTGGAAAAGCCAACGGCGCCCGTCTTGGAATCCGATCCGTCCCAGCCCGTATTTCCTGGCTTTGACTCCGCGCTGGAATCTCCCTCGGCCTCTCCCGAAAAAGTCGCCGGTATAAACGGTCACGCGCCCGCCAAGAAAAAAACCAAAGCCGCCGAGAAACCCAAGCCAAGCCGTGCCCGCAAACCACGCTCTCGCGTCGCCAATCGCGAGTCCATCGGGGCGGCCGCCGTTTGATTGCCGCGAGTTTTCCGATGAGTGGGGACTGGTTCTCTTTCAGCCTTCCCGATTTTTCATATGCCTTCCTGAGCGTGTTGCTCGAAGGCGTGCCGTTCATTCTTTTCGGCACGCTCATCTCCGGCCTCATCGACCAATTCCTTCCCTCGCGAGTGATGACTCGCTTTTTGCCGCGAAGCGCCTTCCTCGGCATCTGCCTGAGCGGCTCGCTGGGCCTGATTTTTCCAATGTGCGAATGCGGCATCGTCCCGGTGATCCGCCGCCTCATCGCCAAGGGCCTGCCGGTCTCGAACGCCATCACCTACATGCTCGCCGCGCCGATTGTGAATCCCATCGTCGCCGTGAGCACCTACGCCGCCTTTCGAGGCCAGGGCGCGGAGGAGTTCACCGTGCTCCGCCTTGGCCTCGGCTACTTTGTCGCCGTCCTCGTCGGTTTCGCCGTTCTCAATCTCCCGCTCACAGCCGTGCTCCGGAGTAAAATCCTCGCCGGACTTGCACACCCGCCGCATGACCACCAACACGCCCCTGTTCCATTCGGCCAACGACTCGTCGGCGCGATGGATGCCGGCGTGCGCGATTTTCTGGATGTGATGGTTTATTTCATCCTCGGAGTTGCCGTGGCCTCGGTCTTCAGCACGGCTGTAAACCAGGAACTTTTCCTCCCACTGGCGCTGAACGACTGGCTCGCCGTTCCCTCGATGATGACGCTCGCCGGCGTGCTGTCGCTGTGCAGTTCCTCGGACGCCTTCATCGCCGCGACCTTCGTTTCCTTTCCCGCCGTTGCGAAACTCGCGTTTATGGTATTCGGTCCGATGATGGATTTGAAACTCCTGTTCATCTACAGCGCGGTTTTCACCAAGCGATTTGTCCTGGGGCTCGCCATCGGGCTTTTTGTTTTGATCGGCCTCCTGTGCGTGAGGCTTTCCGTCATCGGCCTATGAATCACACCGCCTCACGGTTTTGTTCCTCTGGCGTTCTGATGGTCTGGGGCGTCGTGTTGCTTTACTTCCAACTCTCCGGCCGCATCGCCTCCTACCTCCACCCCGCATTCCACCTCTATGTGGCGATCTCGGGCGGCGTTCTGGTTTTCCTTTCGGCCGCCATGCTGCTGACCTTTCCCAAAGACCACGACGGCGACTCTTGTTGCGAGGACCACGACCACCCAAGCCATTTCTTCAGCGGAGGAATCGCCTCGCTCCTCATCCTCGTGGTGCCGCTTTTGGCCGCGACCAAAATTTCCCAAAGCAGCTTCGGCGCCACGGCGGTGAAAAACCGAGGCGTCGTGAGCCACATCGCCGACCTCCCCGGCTACTCGCCCGCCTTTGAACCCGCCCTGCCAAACCATGACGGATCCATCGGCGAAGCCACCTTGATGGACCCCTCGCTTTATCTGAAAAAAAACGACTCCGGCCAAATCCTCGCCGAACTCATCGACCTCGTTTACGCGGCGGGCGACGCCGACCTGCTCGGGGATTTTGAAAACCAGGAGGTCGAACTCGTTGGCCAATTCCTCCCCGCCCGAACCGGCAATTCCTCGGGGGACCGCTTCCGGCTCGTTCGCATGTTCGTCATGTGCTGCGCCGCCGACGCCCGCCCGGTCGGTATTTCGATCCAGGACAACCAAGCCGCTAACTTCCCCGAGATGACCTGGGTGAAGGTTCGCGGCAAAGCCACCTTCCCCGTCGAAGGCGGTCGCCGCACTCCGCTCGTCATCGCCGAATCCGTCACCGAAACCGAACCTCCCCGTGAATCCTTTGTTTATTAAATCCATGAAACGACTCCTGCCCGTCCTCGCCGCCCTTTTCTCCCTCGCCGCCCAATCCCGCGCCGACCTCCAAGGCGCCTGGATCGCCTCCGTCCACAACATCAACTTTCCCTCCAAGCAAGGCCTGCCCGTCGAGGTCCAAAAACAACAAGCCAACCGCCTGCTGGACACCGCGAAGGCCGCAGGCCTCAACGCCGTGATGCTCCAGGTCCGGCCCGAGGGCGACGCCCTCTACTCCTCGAGCCTCGAGCCCTGGAGCCGCTACCTCACGGGCACGCAGGGCGCCAATCCCGGCTACGATCCCCTCGCCTACTTTATTGCCCAAGCGAAAGCCCGCGGCTTGGAAGTCCACGCTTGGATCAACCCCTACCGCGCCGGCGCCAATTCCTCCCACCCCCGCTCCTCAAAACACATCAGCCGCGTCTATCCCCAGTATTGCTACAAAGTCGGCTCCACGCTCTGGATGGACCCCGGCTCGCCCGAAGTCCGCCGCCACATCAACTCCGTCGTGCGCGAACTCGTCGAGCGCTACGACATCGCCGGCGTCCACCTCGATGACTATTTCTACCCCTACCCCACGGCCAAAGGCGGACTCCCGCATTTTCCTGACGACAAAACCTACGCCGCCTACCGCTCCTCCGGCGGCAAACTCTCGAAAGCCGATTGGCGCCGCCAGAATGTGCATTTTCTGATTCGCGACCTCAGCCAGACCGTCCACTCCGCGCGCCCGGGGCTGCTTTTTGGCGTCAGCCCCTTCGGCATCCACAGCAAAGACACCGCGCCCTCGAGCATCAAAGTCGGCGTGGATCAATACCACGAACTCTTCTCCGATCCTGTGGTCTGGCTCCGTCAGGGGTGGGTCGATTACCTCTCGCCGCAGCTTTATTGGAAAGACTCTGGACCCCAGAGCTTCTCGACCCTGCTCAGTTGGTGGCGAAATCCCAAGGTCAACCCGCGAGGCGTCGCCATCGTCCCTGGAATTGCCGTCGATCGCCTCGAGTCCCAAGGCTGGCCATCCTCCGAGATCGACCGTCAGCTTTCCCTCGAAAAATCCATCTCGCCCCGACCCCGTGGCGGATTCCTGCTCTGGAACATTGGCCCCGTCTCGAAGAATACCAAAGGCGTGATGGCCGCCATCCGCGCCCGCTGATTTTTTAAAAAACCAACAATCCTCTTTACAAAAGAGGGTTGGGGTTTCTACTAAAAATATCAAAGGTTCTCATTGCCCCCCGAGGATTTCCTTCCTAAAGTCTCCCCCTTCGTTATGTCCGGATTATCGTTAGAGATCATTTTCATTTTGTTGCTTTTGCTGGCAAACGGCCTCTTTGCCATGGCGGAGATCGCCGTGGTGACCTCCCGAAAGGCGCGCCTCAAGAGCATGGCCGATGAAGGCGACCGCGGATCCCGCCTTGCCCTCGCCCTCGCCAATGCCCCGGGCAAATTTCTTTCCACCGTCCAAGTCGGAATCACCTTTGTGGGAGTCCTCGCCAGCGCCTTGGGCGGCGCGAGAATCAGCGACCGCTTGGCAGAGTTTTTCAAAAAAATCCCCGCACTCGAAAATTACGCCGACCTCCTGGCCCTCGTCATCATCGTAGGATCCATCACTTACCTCTCCGTCATTATCGGAGAACTCGTTCCCAAACGCATCGCTCTGAATAATCCCGAGCGTATCGCGTCGACCTTGGCCCGCCCGATGTTCAGCCTAGCAAAACTTTTTTCGCCCTTGGTGAACCTTCTCAATCTCTCGAGCAATTTCCTCATGGCCTCCATGGGAATTCGAAAAGCAAAGGAATCCGTTGTTTCCGAGGAAGAAGTGCGCGTCTTGATCGATGAGGGCCTGAGTGCCGGCATTTTCAAGAAAGCCGAAAAAGAGATGGTCGAGAGCGTTTTCGAACTCGACGAACTCACCGCTGGCGACCTCATGACTCCTCGGGCCCGGATGATCTGGCTGTCCATAGATGATACCGACGAGGAAAACTGGCGCCGAATCGCCGGCAGCGGCCACTCGCATTTTCCCGTTTACCAGGAAACCCGGGACAATGTCACCGGCATGGTGAGCGTTAAGTCGCTCTGGGCCAACCTCTCCCTCGCCGGTCGCGTGGAACTCCGCGCCCTCGTCACCCCGCCGCTCTATGTGCCGACCGCGATGCCCGTGAGCAAGCTCATCGAGGAATTTAAGAAATCCGGAAAACACATCGCGCTCGTGGTCGACGAGTTCGGTGGTTTGCAGGGGCTTGTGACTCTGAACGATGTGATGATGGCGATCGTGGGCAACCTGCCCGAACGCGAGCAGCGCCATGAGCCCAAGGCCTTCCTCCGCCAAGATGGAAGCTGGCTCATCGATGCCATGCTCGATATTGACGAAACCAAGAAAAGCCTTGGAATCGACGAGGATTTGCCGGGCGAGGACATCAACCGCTACTCCACTCTCGGAGGATTCATCCTCAGCCAACTCGGCCACATCCCCCGCGAAGGCGAGAAATTCCATTGGGACCGCTTCGACTTCGAAGTCATCGACATGGACCGCCAGCGCATCGACAAAGTTCTGGTCATCCCGAGGACTCCCAAACCCGAGAAAATCGAGGAAGAGGAACCCTCCCTCAGCGACTAAAACCCCTCGCGCACCAGCGACGGCAAAGCCTCTCGGAAAGACGGAAACTCCGGCGCCCAACCTATCGCTCGGAGTTTTTGGTTGGAGACCCGCTTGTTGTTGAGTCCCCGCTTGCGATGCGGGTCGATCGGCCCGTCCGGCGGCATGGGTTTGCCCAGAAACTCGGAAATCCACCCGTAAAGTTCCCGCTGCGTCGGAGGGTGACTGTCGCAGACATTATAGACACCTGCTGGAACCTGCGGATCGGCCAACCGCAGGAGGGCACAAGCGGCGTCCTCGCGATGGATCAGGTTGATGAACCGCTCGCCGCCCGCTTCCACCACCGCACTGCCTTCGGCGAATTTCCGCAAAAACATCGACCGCCCCGGCCCGTAAATTCCCCCAAGTCGGGCCACAATTCCCCCTGCTCGGAGCGCGACGGCCTCGGCTTCGAGAAGGACTCGCGCGGTTTCGCGGAGCGGTTCGGTGGGTGAGTTTTCATCCACGACCTCCTCGTTTTGCTGGTCATAGACCGAGGTGCTACCCGTAAAAATCACCCTACCTGGCGCAAAGGCCGCGATCAAATTTTGCAGCCCATCGCGATACACCGCGCGGTAGTCCTCCGCATCCCCGCCTCCGGAGCTTGCACAGTGGATCAACAAATCCGGCTGGCTCCACCCCTCGGGAGACGCGAGAGGTTTTGAAATATCCGCCACGCTAACCGGAAACGGCTGCTAAGCGAGTCTGGCAGCGGTTCCCGCCGTGGCGCACAGGCCGAGAGCCTCCCAGCCATTCTTAAAAAACAAACCGGCTGCGACCTCCCCAAGGAAGCCGCAGCCGGCAAGAACTACCCGTTTAGGCTGCAATTAGCCCTGTGGGTTGAAATTGAAACGAATCTTCAGCTTGGCACGCTTGGCGTTGTTTTTCGCTTTGCGGCGCACGCGCTGAACGGGAGTTTCGAAAGCACGGAGTCGACGGACTTCATCCATCAATCCCTCCGCGTCGATCTTGCCCTTCAATCTCTTGAGAGCGCGGTCGATTGGTTCACCTTTTCTAACTAATACTTCCGGCATAAATTCACCTACTTTCTAAAAATAGGGGGTCAGACTAGCCGCTCAAATCCCGACCCGTCAAGAAAGGGTTCAGATAATATTTATTTCACTCGTTTCCTATGTTTTGCATTTTTTGAAAACTCCAATCTTGCCGCTTCCTTCCTCATCCCGCAGAGTCCCCCAATGAGCCGACACGACAACCGCCAGCCGGGCCAAATCCGCCCGATCACCATCGAAAAATCCATCGCCCCGCACGCCCAAGGCTCGGTTTTGATTTCCTTCGGAAACACCAAGGTCATCTGCGCCGCCATGATCGAGGAATCGGTGCCGCGTTGGATGAAAGAGCAGAATGTCCCCGGCGGTTGGATCACGGCGGAATACTCGATGCTCCCCTACTCCACACTCACCCGCAAACAACGCGACTCCTCGCGCGGCCGCCCCGATGGACGCGGCACCGAGATCCAGCGACTCATCGGCCGCTCGCTCCGCGCCGTCGTCGATCTCAAAAAACTCGGCCAACGCACCCTGTGGGTCGATTGCGATGTCCTCCAAGCCGATGGCGGCACCCGCACCGCCGCGATCACCGGCGCCTCGCTCGCCGTGGAACTCGCCGGACGCTGGCTCGTCGAGCAGGGAAAAATCAAAGAACTCCCCGTGAAAAACCGAGTCGCCGCTGTCAGCGTCGGCATCGTGGCAGGCGAGGTTTTGGTCGATCTCGACTACCTCGAGGACAAGGATGCCGAGGTCGATATGAATGTCGTGATGACCGACAAACTCGACTATGTCGAGGTGCAGGGCAGCGGCGAGGAGAGCGTCTTCAGCGCCTCGCAACTCGAGAAATTGACCTCCGCCGCGAAGTCGGGAATCGAACAGCTTTTGGCCATCCAAAAATCCGCCCTTGGGTAAAAAAGCGTCTTGCGGTGCCCACTCCGTTCTTGAGCCCGAGAGAGCGGATCGTTAATCAAAGCGGATGCGCCATTTTGCTTGCCTCCCGTTATTTGTAGCCTTCTTCGCGCTCTCCACTTCTTGCGATGCCAAGAAACCGGAGACGCCCGTTCCCCAGCAACCCGCTCCGGCACCGATTGGTAAAATCGAGGGCTCCTTGGATTTTTCGGATGTCGCCGTTGGCGAAACAGCCTCGAAAGCGTTAACCGTTAAAAATACGGGGACCGCTCCTCTGGTGATCTCCGCGATTTCGTATCCGGAAAGTCTCTCGGGCCACGACAAACCCGCGACGGTGGAGCCCAACGGCACACTGGTGATCAATGTCAAATTTTCCCCCACCAAACCTGGCAGCCTGCAAGGTGCTCTCGTCCTCACATCGAATGGCGGCAAACTTGAAGTCCCTGCGACTGGCACCGCGAAGGAGTTATCCGGAATCCTCGAACTCTCCAAAGAAACGCCCTTTGACCAAATCCCCGTGGGCGAAAAGGCGACCGGCGCGTTCATTCTGCGCAACACCGGCAACGCCCCGCTCGCCGTCAACGCCATCTCGTGCCCCGAGGGATTCACTGGATCTTTCAGCGGCCAGATCGAGCCGGGTCAGGAACAAAAAGTCCCGCTGGTTTTTTCACCCAAGGAGCCCAAGACCTACTCAGGCCAAGTCACCGTGAATCTCTCTCTCGGCCAAGGAACGACCGCCTTGGAGATTACCGGAACCGCCGCAGCCCCCCTGCCCGCTCCAAGGGGAATGGCGACTGTTCTCACAGGACAACTTCCGCAAGGCTCGGCCTTCGCTGGCACGGAGGTGAAAACCTTTCACATCGGCACGCATGAGGTGACCTGGGGCGAATGGAATGCCCTGCGCGAATTCGCAGTAAAAAATGGTTACGACCTTCCCGCCGCCCCGGAAGGCGCGACTCCAAACCGCCCCGTGCGCCACATCACATGGCACGACGCGGTCAAATTTTGCAACGCCCGCAGCCAGCAGGAAAATCTCCAACCGGTCTACGCAGGAAATGGCGAAATCTACCGTTCAGGCGTTGCCACCCCCGTTGCAAACCCCGAAGCGAATGGCTACCGACTACCCACGGAAATCGAGTGGGAATGGGCCGCGCGCGGCGGAATAAAGTCCGTCGGGGCCACCATCAGCGGCGGGAAGGAATTGGATGCAAATGCTCCCGCCGAACTGACCGAATGGTCGGAGCGCTGGCGCTTCAGCGGCGGCGAGGATGTCGACGCCGTGGCATGGTATTGGGAAAATTCCGCGGCGGCGGGTGAGGATTTGGTCGATGGTCGCGGCACCGCCCCGGTCGGAACGAAAAAGCCGAACGAACTCGGGATTTATGACATGAGCGGCAATGTCGCCGAGTGGTGCTGGGACGAGGCAGATGGCGGTTCGCGCCGAGTCCGTGGCGGAGCTTGGTTCGGCTCACCCGCCGATTGCGAGGTGTCTCGCCGGAGTTTCAATGGACCCGAAAACAAGTTCGATTTCCTCGGCTTCCGCATGGCCCGCAATCTCGCAGACGCTTCCCTGCTCGCCCAGCAACCACCCGCAGAACCCGCCCTGGATTTTTCCACCCATGCCACGCTGCCCAATGCCACCAGCGGCATGGATTACACAGCGAAAATCGAACTCGCCGGCGGGAAATCTCCCTACGCCGTCACCCTCAAGCCAGGCACAAAACTCCCCGAGGGATTGGAGTTCAAAGATGGCGAAATCCAAGGCGCGCCAAAAGCCGCAGGCGACTTCCGCCTCACCCTCGTCGCCACGGATTCCTCCAATCCTGTGAAAAATTCCATCGAGCGAGAATTCATCCTGCGAGTCACTCCTTACGGCCTCGCGATCGATCCCGAACCCGCCGCAATCGCCGCAAAATACAACGAACCCCTCTCCGTAGCCTTCGCCGCGATAGGCGGTTCCTCTCCATATCGCTGGAACACCGTCGGCAAGCTCCCGCGCGGGCTCAACCTCGACCCCCAACTTGGTGAACTCACCGGAAAGCCCTTGATCGGAGGCACGACAAATATCGTTCTACGCCTCCGTGACGCGAAAGGTTTTGAGGCGTTTCGTGTGGTTCCTTTGACCATCTCCGTGGTGCCCATCCAAATCACAGCCAGCCCTGAAAACCCCGCATCCGGCAATGTGAATATGGAATTCTCCCGGAGCTTCTCACTCACCGGCGGCGTGCCGCCCTACTCGGTGAAACTCGCCGAAGGATCCACCCTCCCGAAAGGCCTCACCATTTCCAATAGCGGATCCACCGCGCGAATCACTGGAATCCCCACCGAACCCGGAAATTTCTCCGTGACCCTGGAAGCCTCTGATTCCCTCAATACCACCACCTCCCTGCCAGCCGAGATTTCCGTAGCTCCATACAGTCTCGCGATCACCGAACCGTCCCCTGATCAACTCGCCGCCAAATATCTCGAGGATTACACGATCACCTTCAACGCCACCGGCGGCCGCCCTCCCTACTACTGGGCTGTTGTCGGCAAGGTCCCGCCTGGCCTGAGCGTGAAGGCGCTCACCGGGACCTTCTCCGGCAAACCCACCGCTGCCGGAAAATTCCCCATCATCATCAAGGTGTCGGATGTGAAAAACATCATCGTCTCCCTGAATGCCACCATCGAGATCACCACCGCTCCCCTGCGCCTCACTCCGGAAACTCCCGAGCCGCCCGCCGGAGTCGCCGGTCTTGCCTACACTTGGAACATCACCCTCGCCGGTGGAGTGCCTCCCTACTCGCTGAAACCAGCCACCGATACCACCCTCCCGGAAGGGCTTTCCGCCTCAGTCTCCGGCGCAACCGGCAAAGTCTCGGGCAAACCTGCCGCGAACGGAACCTTCCCGATCTCGCTCGAGGCCACCGACTCGCTGGGCGGAAAAGCCCCCCTGCAAGCCTCGTTGACCTTTGGAGCCTACGACCTCACCATCGCCCCCGAGTCCACCCAAAAGCTCATTGGTAAATTCAGGCAGACGCTTGATGTTCCGCTCACAGCCACTGGCGGCAAACCGCCTTACAGATGGTCGATCACCGGCCCGCTCCCGAATGGGACTTGGCTCAGCAGTTCCTCCGGAAAGCTGGATGGAACCCCCTACACCACCGGCGATTTTCCAATCACCCTAAAAGTCACCGACTCGAACAACATCTCGGCGGCGACCGATGGCAAACTCGTCATCACCGCCGACCCACTCCAAATCGTCGTCGATGCCACCGAATCCCAGCTGGCCACATCCGGCCTCGCAACCCGCCGAACCTTCGCGATCCAAGGCGGAGTGCCGCCTTACTCACTGAAGCTTAAAGAAGGCAGCACGCTGCCACCGGGCATGGAACTCGACTTCACCGGCACCAAGGGGGCAATTGAAGGAAAACCAGCGGAGCCTGGAAACTTCTCATCCCTCCTTGTCGCGACCGACTCCCGGGAAGAATCCACCGAAACAAAAATCGACCTCTCCGTTTCCGCCTACGACCTGCATGTCTCCGAGACGCTCGCTGCCCCGATCACGGCAAAATACGACCAAACTCTCGCCGTCACGCTCTCAGCCAATGGCGGCAAGCCCCCTTATGTTTGGAAAATCGAGGGCAAACTCCCAGTCGGCATCCTCCTCAAGTCGCAAAGCGGCTCACTCACCGGAAAACCTCAAACCACTGGAGAGTTCCCCATCACCTTCAAAGTCACCGACGCCAATCGCCTCTCAGCCACACGCAACGGATCCATCGTTGTCAGTGCCGGGGAATTAAAAATCGAAACCGCAACACTGCCCCCGGGTAAAAAAGGAGTGCCCTACAGTCAAAAAGTCGAAACCTCCGGGGGAATTCCTCCCGTCACACTCGGAATCGAACCCGGCACAGCCCTCGCGCCCGGACTCACTCTCGGAGAGGCTGGAATCCTCGGCACTCCAGAAGCCGGCGGCTCTTTCTCGGTTCGCATTGTGGCGATCGATTCCAAAATGACCTCGACAACCAAGGATTTTACGCTGCTCGTTAAGGATCCAACTCCAGCACCCACTCCCACGCCCGAATCTTCCCCGACTCCCGCACCAACTCCAACGCCTGAACCCACGCCCACTCCGGCGCCTTCACCGACGCCCGCTCCAACACCCGAGCCAACTCCTCAACCCCAAGCCGAATCGCCCGCCCCGTCCGGCTCGGGGGTTTTGGTCAGTGGCGGCGAACTACCCATCACCTCGCCCCTTGGAAAACAACCCGTCGGCCAGTTTGTCATCGATCGCACCGAGGTGACCTTGGCCGAATGGAAAAAAATCCAGACGCAAGCTGACGCCCGCGGTTACGACATCGGCAAGGTCGGCAATGCTCCGGATGACGCCCACCCAGTCACCAATGTCAGTTGGTTTGATGCCATCAAATGGTGCAACCTCCGCAGCGAACTCGAAGGTCTCCAACCGGCCTATGTCATCGACGGCAAAGTTTTTAAATCTGGCGAAACCGCCCCCTCTCTGGCACCCGGTGCCGATGGTTACCGCCTCCCCACCGAGACCGAGTGGGAATGGGCCGCTCGTGGCGGCGCCGCATCCAAAGGCAGTAGCTACAGCGGAGCCAATGACCCCAACACCGTGGCGTGGTTTGCAAGCAACAGCGGGAAAGAAAAAACAAAACCCGTCGCCGGCAAATTGCCAAACGAACTTGGAGTTCACGACATGAGCGGCAATGCCCGCGAGTGGGTATGGGATGCCCACAAGGACTACCGCCGCGTGCGTGGCGGCGGGGCTGGAGATCAATCCTTCGACTGCTCCGTTTCCGTTTCCGATTTCAACTACCCAAACAAACGGACGCCAGAAACCGGATTCCGAACCGTTCGCAAACCCGCGAACTGATCGATGGCAGACCCAGTTTTTTTAGGGCGAGGGTGGCCATGAAGTTTGATGGCGATATCGACACCCCGTTTTCCCACCTCCTCCGTTTGGCCGAAGACGAACTCCTCGCCACACTCACCGCACTTCCTGCCGAAATCCGCGAAGCCTTGGGGGCCGTTCCCGTGATTCTCGAGGAATTCCCCTCGCCTGAAGCGCTCGACGATGGCATTGCCGGCGACCAACTCGGCGTCTTCGAGGGCGGCACGACGGCAGACTCGGGCATACCTCAGCCTCCCCGAATCGTTCTCTGGCTCGGCAACCTCTGGGATATGTGCGAAGACGACGAAGCCGCCTACCGCGAAGAAGTCCGCGTGACACTGCTCCATGAGTTCGGCCATTTTCTCGGTTGGGACGAAGCCGATCTCTTCGATCGCGGCTTGGATTAAAAACGAAACGCTTTTGACGTTTGGGTCCGCTCCAAATCCCCCATTCACTGCTCTTAAAGCTACTTGCCAGCGGAGAGCCCAAAGGCAGCGTGAGCAAGTTTGGCTGCGTGGTCGATCTGGGACTCGTCGAGAATGACGGCGATTTTGATCTCGGAAGTGGAGATCATTTGGATGTTAACGCCGCCGTTGCCGAGGCATTCGAAAAGGGTGGCTGCAACGCCGGAGTGCGAGCGCATGCCGATTCCGACCACACTGAGCTTGGCGATGCCGCTTTTTTTGATGACCTCGCCGGCACCGACTTCTCCCGCAATGCGGTCGATGACAGAGCCAACTTTTTCTAGTTCGTCGGCAGACATCGTAAAAGAAATATCCGTGGCTCCGCTGACGGAGACATTCTGAACGATGACATCGATGATGACATTCGACTCGGCGAGCGCGGTGAAGATGCGGGAGGCTGAACCCGGCTTGTCAGGCACATGGCAGATGGTGACCTTGGCCTGCTTGCGTTCGAGGCTGATGCCGCGAACAACGACATTTTCGAGTCCGATGGATTCTTCTTTCACGATGGTTCCCCTGTTATTGTTGAAACTGCTGCGCACCTCAAAAGGCACTTTGAATTTTTTGGCGAATTCGACCGAGCGGCTTTGCATGACCTTCGATTCGCTGCTGGCCATTTCCAAAAGCTCGTCGTAGGCGATGACGTCGATCTTGCGGGCATCCGGCACCACGCGCGGGTCGCAGGTGTAGACGCCATCGACATCGGTATAAATCTCGCACATGTCGGCTTTGAGCGCCGAGGCAATGGCGATTGCCGTGAGATCCGAGCCGCCGCGGCCTAGCGTGGTGATCTCGCCTTCCTGAGTCTGGCCCTGAAATCCCGCGACGATGCAGACATTTCCCTCATCGAGAAATTGGCGGACTTGGCGCGGCGCGATGTTCGAGATTTTGGCCTTGGTGTGAACTCCACTCGTGATGATGCCCGCCTGGGCGCCAGTGAGGGAAACGGCCTTGCCGCCCATGGCATTGATGGCCATTGCCGTGAGAGCGATCGTGGTTTGCTCGCCTGTGGAGAGGAGAACATCCATCTCCCGGTCGCTGGGTGATGTGGAGACCTGCTTTGCGAGTTTGATGAGGCCGTCCGTAACGCCAGACATCGCGGAAACGACAACAACAATGGAATTCCCCGCACGCTGGGATTCGAGAACACGCCGAGCGACATTTTGAATTCGTTCGGGATTGCCGACCGAGGTTCCTCCGTATTTTTGGACGATCAGTGCCATTTCAGGAAATTAGCTTTTATCGAGAACCGAGCGGACGGAATCGAGGGTGGCGTCGGCCTCCAACGGTTGGAATCCGCCGTGCTTCACAGGAGCCTCGGTGTCCTTGAGACCGTGGCCGGTGACGGTCAGGACGACCTTTGCGCCGGGGCGAATCCCTGCGCCAAATGGGCAGGTGGCACAGCGTGCGTTCGAAAAACACTTCATCAATCCGGCCACGCTGGCGGCACTGGCGGGTTCGACGAAGATTCCTTCGTTGCCAGCAAGCCAAGCTTGGGCGTCGAGGATTTCGGTGTCCGTGACGATGTCGATGCAACCGCCGGATTCGGAGACAGCGTTCTTCGCGCCATCCCAGCTCGCGGGATTTCCGATGCGGATGGCCGTGGCAATGGTGTCAGGATTTTCAACCGGATGGCCGAGGAAAAGCGGAGCGGAGCCGGCGGCTTGGAAGCCCACCATTTTAGGGAGACGCGTGGAGAGGCCGAGGTTTTGGAATTCGCGGTAGCCCTTCCAATACGCCGTGATGTTTCCAGCGTTTCCGACCGGGAGAATGTGGATGTCTGGTGCGTCGCCCAAATCCTCGATGATTTCGAACGAAGCGGTCTTCTGGCCCTCGATGCGGTAGGGATTGATCGAATTCACGATGCCCACGCCCTCGACTCCGCCGAATTCACGAACGATGCGGAGGGCGTCGTCGAAGTTGCCGCGAATCGCGACGACTTTGGCGCCATAAACATAGGCCTG
Source organism: Verrucomicrobiota bacterium (assembly GCA_026398255.1). Lineage (GTDB taxonomy): Bacteria > Verrucomicrobiota > Verrucomicrobiia > Chthoniobacterales > Terrimicrobiaceae > UBA967. The sequence continues at coordinate 30,154 of JAPLTG010000031.1, read as the reverse complement.
CGCGAGTTTGCCGATGGCAATTTTTCCGGCAGGAAGGATGACCACGCACTGAATATCGGCGCGAGTGGCATAGGCGGCTGCGGCGGCGGAGGTATTGCCGGTGGAGGCGCAAATGACTGTGTGCGCGCCGTCCTCGACCGCTTTGGAAATGGCAACCGTCATGCCGCGATCTTTGAAGGAGCCGGTGGGATTCAATCCCTCGTATTTCAAGTAAACCTCAGCGCCGGTTTTTTCGCTGAGTTTCGGCGAGTGGATGAGTGGCGTGGATCCCTCGCTCAGCGAAACAACAGGGGTCGAGTCGGTGAAGGGCAAAAATTCACGGTAGCGGGCGATCACGCCCTTGTCGTTGAGCAGAGGCTTCATTGGAAAGTCTCCATGTGGAGAAGGAGCGGTGTGCCTTTCACGCAGGGAAGCGAGGCCAACTCTTGTGCGGTTTTTTTCATCGGACCGAATGGGGCGTCGTGGAGCGTGAGGATGAGCGGCACCGAGCCATCGACCAATCCCTCGGGCTGAATGACGGAAAGAATGCCAATGTCGGCCTTGGCGAGCGTTCCTGCGATTTGGGCCAGGACGCCAGGCCGGTCCTCCACCCCGAGGCGGAGGTAGTATTTGGAAATAGTGTCGTCGATCGGCTTCGAACGACCGTAAAGGCTGTGAGCTGTGAAACCCACCGACTGGCGCGGGGATTCCAAAAAGGCCGCGGCCTCGGCGAGGTCGCCAAGGACGGAACTGGATGTGGGGTCCTGCCCGGCGCCGCGCCCGTAAAACAGGGCCTCACCGACGACATCGCCCTTCACCGCCACCGCGTTGAAGACGCCATTCACCGAGGCGAGGACATGGGATTTCGGGATGAGAGTCGGAACGACTCGGACCTCGATGGCCCCGGATTCGTCGGCTTTGATGGAGGCGATGAGCTTGATCCGGTAGCCGAGTTCCTCGGCGAAACGAATGTCGGCGGCGGTGACTTTTTCGATTCCCTCGACGAGGACATCCTTCGGGTCGATCCAGAAACCATAAGCGAGAGAGGCGAGGATGATGGCTTTGTGGGCGGCGTCCCAGCCATTGATGTCCAGCGCGGGGTCGGCCTCGGCGTAACCGAGCTTTTGGGCTTCGGCGAGGACCGGAGCGAAATCCAACCCCTCCCCCGTCATGCGCGAGAGGATGTAGTTGCTCGTTCCATTCAAAATGCCATGAATCGCCTCGAAACGGTTTCCAACAAATGCCTCGCGGACGGATTTGATGATCGGGATGCCACCGGCCACGGCGGCTTCATAGAGAACCGGCACGCGCTTCTCGCGGGCGAGTTCGAAAATCTCGTTTCCGTGCTCGGCCAGGAGAGCCTTGTTGCCAGTGACGACAATCTTGCCGGCTGCGATGGCTTTTTTAACGAAAGCCAGCGGCAAATCGATTCCGCCCATCAACTCCACGACGATCTGGATCGAAGGGTCGCCGAGGATTTCGTCAGGATTCGATGTGAAAAGCGATGCCGGCGCTTGAACATCGCGGGCCTTCGAAAGATCACGCACGGCGATTTTTTTGACCTCGAAGGTTCTGCCGATGCGTTGCTCGAGGAGGGCGCCATTGCGCTGTAGGTTTTTGTAAACCCCCGCGCCCACTGTGCCGAAGCCTGCGAGTCCGATGCCGATTGGTTTGCTCATTTAAAGGGCGAAGACTATCGGCGAGGGGCTATTTTGCTGTAAAGACAGAACACGGGCTGGACGCACGACCTTTTAGGACTCGGAGTTTTCAGCCGAGGGTTCGACGGATTCCTCGACAGGAGGAGCGGGCTTGGGTGCGGCTTGGATGCGGCAATCGCCGACGAATACGCCGCCTTTTTCCACAACCATGGAGGGCGCAGTGACGGAGCCTTCCAGCCAACCGCCCTTGAGGACTCGGACGATGCCTCGGGATTTGATCGGGGCACGGAGCTTGCCTTCGATGGCGAATTGATCGGCTTCGATGGGATGCGCGCTGTCGATTTGGGATTTGCGCTCGATGATGACCGAGCCCGCGCTGATGCGGCCGGGGCAGGGTTTTTGCATGGCCAGGCGCGCCTCGCCCTCGCAGCGGAGGTGACCATTGAAAATCCCCTCGATGCGCGCACTGCCGCACACGATCCAAGGATTCCCAATGATGCCTTTGGGGCCAAGCTTGAGGTGACCGCGTGTGTCCACCGCGCGGGAAATACTTTCGTTGATGCTGACATCGATGAGCTCGATCGGCGCGTAGCAACCGGGGCAGATCGTGCTCTGGGCTTTTTGCGATACCTCATGCGTGCGACCGCACTTGAGACAATGAACCGGCTTGCCCTGACCGGTTTTTTTTCCGGCAAAGGAAGGTAGGGAAGTTTCACCGCCAGCGCGGACTTGATCCGAGGCAGTGACTTCGTAATGGGCGCCGCAGGAACGGCAGTTGGTCGAGACGAGGTTGGGCGACTCGAGCTGCACAAAACCGCACTCCGGGCACCGAAACGGTGTCTTCGGCGGTGTGGGAGGCATGGAGCCTTAGGCGGCGCTTTCGATGGAGGAGGAGTTGGAGCGGGATCCGAGGCCGCTGGTCTTGGCGGGCGTAACCTCCGAATGTCCGATAAATGTCGCGCCTTCCTCGATGATGATGCGCATGGCCTTGAGGTCGCCGAGGAGTTCCGCGTTGGACTTCAACTCGCAGCGCTCTTGGACCGTCACATTGCCATTCACGGTGCCGTGGATCGTGACGGACTTGGTGCGAACTTCGCCTTTGATGACCGCATTTTTGCCGAGAGTGAGAACGCCTTCGGAGATGATCTCGCCGTCGAGTTTGCCGTCGAAAATCATTTCGCTGTCGAACTTGAGCGTGCCGGTCAGCTCGACATCGCTGGTGAGGATGTTTTTGGAGGTGGAAGGTTCCGAAACCAAGGAGGTGATGTTGTTGAGGTTCATGTCGAGCGGGACGCTACACGCTTTGGATCGGACGGGTCAACAGCCTGCGGTTGGAAAAAACACATCGCCCACCGGGGCCTTTGCGGTTGACCGGGCAGGCGCGAGTTCTTACCTTGCGCCCACATTTTCTCATGGCCAAACCAGCCGTTTCCGCCCCCCTCCTCACTCCACCGTTCCCGACCACTCAGCCTTCCGCGACAATGGGTGCATTATCAAATCACGAAACTTGGGACCTGCTGCCGGTGATCATCTGGAAACTCTCCGCCGAGGGATTCGTCTTGGCCGCCAACCGCGCCAGCGGGGAGCTTTTGGGTTATGATCCCGCCGAATTTCTAAGCCGCCCGGCGGATGATTTTCTCGTTGATTCGATCGATTTCAAATTCCTCAAGAAACGCATCGAGATGATCGGGAAGGTGGCAAACCAAGAGGCTTGTCTGCTTTGCAAAGATGGATCGACCCGCCATGTCGTGATCGATGCGGGAGCCGAGACTTCCGGTGGTTCGCTTGGCGAAATTTACTGCGCCATCAGCGACCACTCGCTTCGCAAAAGGACTGAAGTCCACGCACGCGAACAGACCGAGCTTTTGCTCCGGAACGAGGAGGCGATCATCATCCAAAATCTCGAGGGACAGGTGATCTATTGGAGCATGGGTGCGGAGAGACTCTATGGACTACCCGCCTTCGAAGCGATCGGCCGCCCCCTTCCTCGAGAGCTCGGGAATGATCCCCAAATCCTCACCGAAGCCAGACGCATCGCCCTGAGCGCCGGGGAGTGGCGCGGTGAGTTAAAGAATTCCACAACGACCGGCACGCAGTTTGTGGCGGAAAGCCGCTGGGCTCTCCTCCGTGACCAATCCGGAAACCCTCAATCGATTCTCATCATCAACGAGGACGCCGCCGAGTCGCGCCTCCTCGAGGAGGAACGCCTCCGGGCGCAACGCCAGGAGTGCATTGGCAATCTGGCCGGTGGCATCGCCCATGACTTGAACAACATCCTCCAACCCATCTCGATCGCGCTCGATATGTTCCGGGGGCGCTTGGCAGACAATGAAAGCCAGGAGGTTTTGGGAATGCTGGACTCGAATGTGCGTCGCGCCACGGAACTCGTCCGCCAGATTCTAACCTTTACCAGTGGCGTGGGTCCCGAGCGGCAGACCGTCGAGATAAATTCCCTTTTTGGCGAGGTGGCGAATTTCGTTCGGCAGGCTTTCCCAAAAGCCATCCAGCTCCAGGTTTCCCTCGAGGATAAACTTCCTCCCATTCTCGGCGACCAAACCCAGATGGAGCAGGTGATTTTAAATCTCTGCGTGAATGCCCGTGACGCCATGAGGGATGGCGGGACCTTGCGACTCGAGGCGGTGGGATTTGAAGTCGATGACACATTCGCCGCCCGCCAACCGCTCGCCAAACCAGGCCGCTATGTGCGCGTCAGCGTGAGCGACACCGGATCCGGAATCCCCCGCCAGATTCGAAAAAAAATCTTCGAGCCGTTTTTCACCACCAAGGGTCCGGAAAAAGGCACCGGCTTGGGATTGGCGACCGTGCTCGGCATCATTCGCCGCCATGGAGGGTTCCTCACCCTCGAAACCGAAGAGGGTTCCGGAAGCAGCTTTCATGTTTTCCTTCCCGCTGCGACATCGGCAGCCGAAGCGCCGAATCCCTCGCACGCCATCAAACTGGAACCGAAGACTGCCGGGGGCGGGGAAACCATCCTGTTGGTTGATGACGAATCCACCGTCTTAAAAGTCATGCAGCGCTCGCTGGAAAAATCCGGATACCGAGTGCTGACCGCGCATGATGGTGAGGAAGGCGTCTCCGTATTCAAGCGCCATGTCGGGGAAATCGATCTCGTCATCACAGATATGTCCATGCCTGGTCTGGATGGTCCGGAAATGACCGCCGCCATTCATAAAATCTCGCCGTCCATTCCAGTCCTCGGGACAAGCGGCCTCGACACCCACCCCGACCAAGAGACCCTCCGAGCTCTCGGGCTGCGAAAGATTCTTGGCAAGCCCTGCAACTCACAGACTATCCTACTAGCCATCCGACAAGTCCTTGATGAGTAAAAGATACACGCGACCTGATCAATTTTACGGAAAGCTTCAAAAGCCTCCGAAAGATATCCTGGATATCCGAAAAAGGATTCTTCCGTTCTTCAGTGTTTTGCTTTTTTTGGAATTGGTGATTGCCGTGGCAGCGTTTCGATACTGGCGTCAGCAAACCCTCGTCCTCGAGGACCAGCGGATTCTTTTTCGTGCCAATGAAATCATCTCCGAGTCCCGCCAGGACTCACTCCAACTCGGTCGCCTACTGAGTTTAGCCATCGCCTCACCCACTAAGGAAAACATCAATTCCTACGAGGCTTTGGTGAGGAAAAAGTTGGGCCCTGTTCTCGAAACTCCAACCACTGCGGACACGATTTTAAACACTCTGGTGGATGTGACCCCCTCCAACCTGAAGCTCCGCAACGCCTCCATCGCATTTGGCGAAACCGAGTGGCTTCGCTTCGATCGCGTGGCCGATGAATTCTCCAAGCTCCGCAGCGTGGACGAAAAAGCCCTCGCCTCCTTGAATGGCAACGCGCCCACGCTTGAAGGTGTTGAACAGTCCAAATCCGACGCCGCTACCTCCATTCTCACGGAGCATTCCTACGAAGCCCGCCGCATTCGATTGAACGATGACTTTTCAGCCATGCAGTCGGCCATCGATTTGCGAATCCTCACACTGCTCAAAGCCGATGCCGACGACGGTCGGTTCTTTTTCATTCTCACGCTTTTCACCCTCATCATGCTGGCCCCTGCCACAGTTTTGCTTGCCGTTTTCCTCAACGATCACGAGGCCCGCGTTCATCATTCCCACAAAAGCCAAGTCAGACGCTTAAACGATGATCTCACCCGCTTGCGTGGCGAACTGGCCCATTACCAACCGGATCACCCAGCCCCCACCCCCGGCGAAAACCCCGCCGACCTGTAGATCGGGCGAGGCATGTCGTTTTTGAATCCGCTTATCGCCTCGATCTCCCTCGCACTCGAGATCGTTGGAATCCTGCTAGCCATGCGGGCGATCCTGATCGCCAGGACTCCTCAATCCGCCATCGCTTGGTCCTGCGGCTTGGTCGTTCTGCCCATTGTCGCCATTCCGCTATTTCTAATTTTTGGAGAGTCCCGATTTGCCGGATACACCCTCGCCGGCCGCAAAGGCTCCCAAAAACTCGACGAGGCTTTTCACTCCATCGTTCGACACTTGGATGGTTACCAAGCCGACTTCACCGGCGAGTTCCGCGAAGCCTCCAAAATGGCAAACAACCTCTCGAGGATTCCAGCCACGAGTGGATCCAAAATTGACCTCCTGATTGATGGCAACGAAACCTTCCAGTCGATCTTCGCCGCCATCGATGCCGCCAAGGAATCCATCTGGGTTCAGTTTTTCATCATTCACGACGACCGCATTGGCCGAGAGCTCGCCGACCGTCTCGTAGCCGCCGCACGTCGTGGCGTGGAATGCCGTGTGATGTTCGATCAAGTCGGCTCCAAAAGCCTTCCCCCCTCCTGGTCGGCCCGTCTCCGCCAAGAAGGCGTGCTCGTTCAAAGCTTCGTGACCAACCGCCAATTCGGCCGCCGCTTCCAAATCAATTTCCGAAACCACCGCAAACTCGTGATCGTCGATGCCCTTGTCGCATTCCTCGGCGGGCTCAATGTCGGCGATGAATACTTGGGACGCAGTCGGCGATTCGGCCCCTGGCGCGACACCCACATTCGAATCGAAGGGCCCTGCGTTCCCGGATTTCAACTCTCATTTCTCGAAGATTGGAACTACATCACCGGCGAAGTTCCGCCCTTCCGACTTCCCAAACCCGCCGTGGAAACCACCCCCTCCCCCGTGGTCTTCCCCATCGCCTCCGGCCCCGCAGAAAGTTGGAGCATCTGCCCGGCGGTTTACCTCTCGATTATCAACTCCGCCACACGCCGACTCTGGATTGCCAGTCCCTACTTTGTTCCAGGCAGCCCTTTATTTTTCGCCATCTGCCACGCAGCCATCCGGGGCGTTGATGTCCGGATCATCCTTCCTCAAATGGCAGACCACCTTCTGCCTTGGCTCTCGTCCTTCACCTACTACCCGAAACTCCGCGAAGCCGGCGTCAAACTCTGGCGCTACCAACCCGGGTTCATGCACCAGAAAGTCCTGCTCGCCGACGACGACATCGCCATCGTCGGATCGATCAATGTGGACTACCGATCGTTCATGCTGAACTTCGAACTCTCCGCCGCGGTTCAGGATAAAAACTTCGCCGACCAGCTTGAGACCATGTTCTTGGCAGACTTCGACCGAAGCGCCCCTGAGGACCTCCGGAAATTTGAAGATGGCGATTTATTCTTCCGATTAAAATGCCGCGCCGCAGCACTCATGAGCCCCGAGCAATGAGAAATTCCAGATTTCAGTATTGCAACAGCTCATCAAGCCACTAGATTTTTCGCCTCTTTCGGGTTGGTAGCTCAATGGTAGAGCAGCGCCCTTTTAAGGCGTTGGTTGTGGGTTCGAGTCCCACCCAACCCAAGCCCTCTTTTTTGATCGGACAGCGCATGAAACCTAGGCCAGCAGGTTTTTTGGCCCTTAAATTCTGCGTCTCCTGACAATCGTTCCTTCTACTCAATTTGCAGGGTCCAGGGTTTGCAACCGAGGGATAATCGGATTCAATTCCTTCTCATGCTGAACGACCGGGATTTGGAGAGGGATTTGGAGAAACACTTCGGCCACGCTGGCTTTCGCGAGGGTCAGCGGCGTGTGATCGAAATCCTCCTCGAGGGACGCCACGCACTGGCCATCTTTCCGACCGGTGCGGGGAAATCCCTTTGCTACCAACTCCCGGCTGTTCTTCTGGACGGTTTATCCATTGTGGTTTCGCCGCTCATCGCGCTCATGAAGGATCAAGTCGATGCCTTGCAAAAGCGTGGCATCGCCGCCGCTCGGTTGGATTCCACACTCACCGCCGAGGAGACGGCAGAAGTCCTCTCCGCCATTTCTGCGGGAACGCTCAAGCTGCTCTATGTCGCTCCAGAGCGCTTCTCCAGTGAGGCATTTCTATCCCGTCTCCGCAAAAATCCCCCCGCCCTGCTTGCGATTGACGAGGCCCATTGCATTTCCGAGTGGGGGCACAATTTCCGTCCGGACTATCTCCGTCTCGCCGCTCTGGCAAAAAAACTCCGCATCCCTCGTGTGCTGGCGCTGACCGCCACGGCGACGCCTCCTGTGGCTGAAGAAATTCGAAAAGGCTTCCGCATCCGCAAGGAGGACTGCACGACCACATCTTTTCATCGTCGGAACCTCTCGATCCATATCACCCCGACCTCCGACGCCGAGCGCTTGGGGATTTTGGTGGAACGGATCCAAGACTCCTCACGCCACCCAGCCATTGTTTATGTGACTCTCCAGCGCACGGCCGAGCAAGTCGCCGCGCATTTAAAATCGAGCGGTCTCTCCGCGAGGGCCTACCACGCTGGGATGGCGGACGAGGTTCGCGCCTCGGCGCAGGATGATTTCATGCAGGGGCGATGCGACATTATCGTCGCCACGATCGCTTTCGGCATGGGGATCGACAAGGCCGACATCCGCTCGGTGATCCATTTCAACCTGCCAAAAACCCTTGAAAACTATCAGCAGGAAATCGGCCGCGCGGGCCGTGACGGATTGCCATCCCGGTGCGAGCTACTTGCCTGTGCGGACGATCTCACCGTTCTTCGCAACTTCATCTTGGGCGACACTCCGGACGAACCCTCACTCCGCCGCTTGGTGGACCACCTCCTACGCCAAGGAGAGGAGTTCGACATCAGCCGATACGATCTCTCGCGCACCACGGACATCCGCCAACTCGTTCTCGAAACAGTCATCGCCCATCTCGAAAAAGAGCGAATCCTCGAACCTGCGGGCATGTTCCACTCGCGCTATCAAATCGCTTTTCGTCATCCTGAGGATCGCGTCATCGCAGGCCACACGCCCGCCCGGCAGCGTTTCCTCAAGTCCATCTTCGACTCGGGCAAACGCGGATACCGGCTCCTGACACTCGATATCGAGGCTTCCGCCACGGCCATTGATGAGTCGAAAGACCGAATCATCAAAGCCCTTCGATATCTCGAGGAAGCCGGCGATATCGAAATGAAGCCTGCCGGACTCCGGCATCGCTTCCATCTCCTGCCCGATTCGAAAAATCGAACTCCACACGAAGTGGCCTCCTGGCTTTTCGAACTCTTCACCAACCGCGAGGCACGCGACCTCGAAAGGTTGGAAGGCATCATCGCCTTCGCCACGGGACCAGGCTGCCTGACCGCGCGCCTACTCGCCTACTTCGGTGAGAAACTCCCAAAACCCTGCGGTCATTGCGGAGCATGCGCGGGCCAAATCGCCACATCCCTGCCGGCGTCCCCCATTCCAGAAATTACATCCGAGGACATCGCAACCATCCAATCCCTCCGCAACGAAGGCCACGCCGCCCTACGAAGCAAACGCGCTCTCGCACGATTTCTCTGCGGCATCAGCAGCCCCGCCACAACCCGCGACCGTCTCACTCGCCATGACGCCTTCGGCTATCTCGAAGCCATCCCCTTCGCCCGAGTTTTGGATCATCTGGAAGCCTCCCTGTAGGAAAAATTCCGCTACTGGAGAGGTTCCGATTCGCAGACAAAAAAATTGCCCCTCTTGTGCCGTTTCGAATCAGTTCCCGTTCCCTAAGTTTAGGGTGGATGACCGCCCGCGGTTAATCTGACTTCCAATAAAGGCCTGTCATTTCGACCGAGAGCTGAGCCTCCGGGTTTAATGAAACATCGGCCCGGGAGTTTGTTTCGTTTAATCGCGAACACAGAAGGGCAAATCCTTTGCGGCCGAAGCCGCTGAAATTTGGTGAGAGATGGAAAAGAACAAAGGGGGCTGGGAAAAAATCTCGTCAGAGGGAATCCAAAGTCAAGGTTGGGCAACGAGATTTTTTACGATGACAAGCCTCAGCCTTGTCGCCACGGGAGTGATGATGTTTTCTGAATTTCTGTGAACTACGATTTCAATACCTGCCCCGACCGCGCCGGCAGCGGTTCGCTCAAGTGGGAGCGTTACGCCGGCCGGGATGTGATTCCGATGTGGGTCGCCGATATGGATTTCACTTCGGCCCCAGAGATCATCGAGGCCCTGCACGACCGAGTATCCCACGGAGTCTTCGGCTACACGGTGCCTCCTTCGTCAACGGTCGAGGCCGCGATAGCGTATCTGCGCGAACGCCACGGGGCGGAGGTCACGCCCGAACAAATCGTGTGGTTTCCGGGATTGGTCCCAGCGCTGAATGTCGCGTGTCGCGCCTTCGTTCCAGCGGGCTCAGAAGTCCTCACTTGCACGCCGGTATATCCCCCATTTTTGTCCTCACCAGAATTTGCGGGAGTGGGTTTGAAAACCGTGGATTTGATGGAAATTAACGGCGTCTGGGAGATCGATTTCGATGGGTTGGAGTCAGCCGTCACGCCAAACACCAAACTTTTCATTCTTTGCAATCCCCACAATCCCGTTGGCCGAGTTTTTCCACGCGCCACACTGGAGCGGCTTGCCGAGTTCTGCTGCCGTCACGGACTCGTGCTCATCTCGGATGAAATCCACTGCGACTTGGTGCTCGACGATTTGCCTCACACGAGCGGGCTGAAACTCGCGGGTCCCGCCGGTCCGCCGGTTCTTTCCATGTTCGCTCCCAGCAAAACCTTCAATCTGGCCGGTCTGGCGTGCGCTTTTGTCGTCATTCCTGACGCCAACACCCGACGCGTTTTTCAAAAATCCGCACGGGGCCTGATTACTGAAATCAATGCTCTCGGCTATGCCGGGTGCGAGGCCGCGTTGAAGTTTGGATGGCCTTGGCACCGGGAGATGATCCAAACGCTGCGCTTGAACCGCGACCGCGTGGAGGATTTCGTCGCCACCTCGTTGCCGGGGATTCGCACCTGGCATCTCGAGGCGACCTACCTGGCTTGGCTCGATGCGCGGGAATTGAAACTCCCCAATGCAGCAAAGTTTTTTGAAGACCACGGCGTGGGCCTCTCGGACGGCGTGCCTTTCGGAGCCCCACAAGGATTTCTGCGACTCAACTTCGGGTGTCCCCGCTCCCAACTCGACGAGGCACTCGCCCGCATGGCCAAGGCGTTGGCAAGCCGATGATCCATCCGCTTCATTCCCATCCACTCTGCCGGGGCGAGGATTTGGGTTTTCCGATCCCGAACTCGCTTCATGCCGTTTCGGTGTGTCTGCCGACTTGGGCGGATGTGATTGGATACGAGGAAAAGGAGTCCCGAGTCATTGACCGCATGAAGACCGGTTATCCACGGTTTTTTCTACACCCCCTCATCCAGCGGGTTTGCGAGGTGCTTGCACCACCCAAGGGATTTTCGGTCCTTCCTTTTTCCGATGAAATAGCCGCCCAAGAATGCGCGGCTCTCACCGGGGGAACAGCGAAGATGCTGAACGGCATTCCGGCAGCCTTTTTTCCATCCAACGCCCATGCCTCCGCTCGAGCTTATTGGCAGCACGCCGGACGAATCCTCTCCTCCCGTGCGGCCGAGGATTGGCTCAAAACCCAAACCCTCGCCCCAGCAAATCCCCGCCTGGAGCTGGAACTCCGAACCCGTCTCGCTGGTTGGAGCGGTGCCGAAGCCGAAAAAATCAGCCTCCACCCGAGCGGCATGGCGGCAATTTACGCCGCCTTTCAGACCTTGCTTTCCCGCCGACCTGGAAAGCGAATGGTCATGTTTGGTTTCCCCTACACCGACACGCTGAAAATCCTGCAAAAGTTTGGGCCGGGCGTGGAATTTTTTCCTCGTGGAGATGAAGCCGATCTCCAGCGCCTCGCCGAGCTTTTGCAGAACGAAACACTCGCCGGGATTTTCTGCGAAGTGCCGAGCAACCCGCTCCTCCACACGCCCAACCTTCCCGCATTGGCCGATTTGGGACGGCGCTTTGATATCCCTGTCGTCGTGGATGACACGATCGGCACGAGCTTCAATGTCGATGTCCTTCCCCACTGCGACCTCGTGGCCACGAGTCTCACAAAAGCCATCTCCGGCGAAGGCGATGTGTTGGCCGGCGCGCTGCTCTGTTGCTCCAAACACCCCGACCTCGAATCCTTCCTGCCGACAACGCATGGGATTTATTCCCGCGACTTGGAGGTGTTGGAAAAAAACTCACGCGACTTTCCAGAGAGGATGCAGATTTGCAACGCCAACGCCCTCGAGTTGGCGCGTTTTCTTTCCAACCATCCCACTGTCGAATCCGTCTGGCATCCGAGCCTCGACCCCTCGCCCGCTTATAATTCCCTTCGCAAGCCCCGGGGCGGTTATGGTGCCGTTCTTTCCTTCCTTCCGAAAAACGCCGAAAAGCATACTCCAGAGATTTTCGAGCGCCTCGCGGTGAACCACGGAATCAGCCTTGGAACCTCCTACACACTGGTCTGCCCGTATGTGCAATTGGCCCACTATCACGAATTGGACTGGGCCCGCTCCTGCGGGATCGACCCCCACCTTCTCCGGGTCGCCGTCGGTGCCGAGCCGATCCAAGAACTCCTCTCCCGCTTTCAATCAGCGCTGGGATAAACCTCAGGCTGGTGCGCGGGTCACGCTCACTTTTTCTGAAGTTACACCGTTACTAATTCGCTCTCGTGGTGGTTTGAGACGGGGTGCGCGGGCAATTCCGGGTATTCGAATATGCGGCCTTCAAAATTGCGGAGGACGATTTTTTCCTGGTCGTGGTAGACGACATAGCTCGGATTCACCGGGACCTTGCCGCCACCTCCGGGGGCATCGATGACGAACTGGGGAATCGCGTAGCCGCTGGTGTGGCCTCGGAGGGATTCGATGATTTCTATGCCCTTTGAAACCGAAGTCCGCAAGTGCGAGGAGCCGCGAATGAGGTCGCACTGGTAGAGATAATAAGGCCGCACGCGGCAGAGCAGAAGCTTGTGAACGAGTTCCCGCATGATGGCGGCGTTGTCGTTCACTCCCGCGAGCAGCACGCTTTGGTTCCCCAGCGGAATCCCCGCGTCGGCGAGGCGGCCGAGGGCATCGCGCACCTCGACGGTCAATTCGCGCGGGTGGTTCACATGCACACTCATCCAAAGCGGGTGGTATTGGCGGAGCATCGTGCAAAGCTCCGGCGTGATGCGCTGTGGCATAAAAATCGGAACACGCGATCCAATCCGCAAAAACTCGATGTGGCGGATGCTGCGCAGGCGTTTCAGGATTCCCTCCAATTTCGAGTCCGAGAGCAACAGCGCGTCACCACCGGAGAGTAGGACATCCCGAATCTCGGTGTGTTTTTCCAAGTAGCGGAAGGCCTCCTCGAAGTCGGTGTGGAGTTCCTGTTCCCCCACCCCGCTCACGACCCGACTGCGAGTGCAATACCGGCAATACGAGGCACAGCGGTCGGTTACCAAAAATAGAACGCGATCCGGGTAGCGGTGGACCAAGCCTGGAACGGGCATCGCGGCGTCTTCTCCGCAAGGGTCCGCCATGTCGTGGGGCGAATCCCAACCCTCCTCCATGCGAGGAACCACTTGCCGACGGATCGGGCAATCCGGGTTCTCGGGTTCGATGAGATTGAAATAGTGAGGCGTCACAGCGAGCGCGAGCTTGCTGCCAGCCAGAAGAACCCCCGCCCGCTCCTCGGTGGTGAGATTCAACCGACTCTCCAAGCCGGCTAGAGTGGTGACACGGTTTTTCTGCTGCCAACGCCAGTCGTTCCACGAATCAGGACCAACCTCAGGCCAGTGCCCGGGAGCGTGTGAAATGAAGCGTTCGGTGGACGCAAAATGAAAGTCCGACATGAAATGTGGTGTGAGGCTACGATGAACGCAAAACCTGTCAATGTGGGGATTCGCCTGTTCGGAGATCAACCAGAGCCTCAGGCTCGAGAGGCCATCAAGCCGGTCAGGTATCGCAAGGCGACTTCGTCGGCTTCCAGAGTGGAAAGAAGGCGGAGCGAACTCTCCCGATCGAGTCGACCTTCGAGGAGAAGACCGATGTCGCGGCGGCGATTGTCGGACAAGTTCTCGCCCGTCGGAGCTTTCATGGGGTCGGATTTGACCAGGGAATCCACCAAGTTGGTAACGGTCGTTTTTTTGACGCGGAGTCCGTTGAAGCTGACAAGTCCGCCGTCAACGGATTTTGGCGAGGGGGCGCTCATGTGCTCGAAATAATTTCAAAATTGTATTGGGCGTCCAGAATATTTTTGCGCCGAAAGCCAGACATCTTGTTAGTGAATAATTTCCGTCCCAATGCCGGCGTCGGTAAAGATTTCGAGCAACAGGCAGTGCTGGATGTGGCCACCGATCATGTGGATTTTTCCGACCCCATTTTTCAGAGCCTCGGTGGCCGAGCGGACTTTGGGAATCATCCCGCCGGCGATGACCTTCCGTTCGATGAGTTCTTCGATCTGGGCGATCGTGACACTGGAAATCAGAGAGTCGGGTTGCGTGGGGTCACGCATAATGCCGGCCACATCGGTGACATAGATGAGCTTGCTCGCCTTCAACTCGGCGGCGAGCGAGGCGGCGGCGATGTCGGCGTTGATGTTCAAAACCAACCCTTCTCGCGTCGAACCGATCGGGCTGATGACAGGAACGATCTCCGCGTGGACCGCCTCGCCGACAGCAGCGGCATGGACGCCCTCCGCCTCGCCCACGAATCCGATATCGATCGTTTCACCATCCACCACGGCTTGGCGCTCGAGCTTTCGGGCCACGAAAACATCCTTGCCGGAAAAACCTCGGGCGCGTCCGCCGAACTCTTGGATTTTTTCAACAATCGAGGGATTGATCTCACGATCGAGGGTTTCCTCGACAATGTGGATCGCCGTCTCGTTCGTCGCACGGAGCCCGTCGATGAAATGCGCGGTGAGGCCGGCGGCTTTCATTTTTGCGGTGATCGCCTTGCCGCCCCCATGAACGAGGACCGGATTGATGCCGACCGCCTCGAGAAACACGACATCGCGCAGGAATTTGTCCACCACCTGCTCGTCCTCCATCGCGGAGCCGCCGTATTTGATGACAAAAGTGTGGCCGCGGTATTGCTGGATGTAGGGAAGCGCCTCGATGAGCGTCTCGCTACGGGCTTCGGGAGTCATTTTTGCCATTATTCGCCGAGGTTCAGACGCACATACTCCTCGGTGAGGTCGGTGGTCCAGACATAGTAGGAGCCCTTGCCGATGTGGAGGTCCACGCTGACCTTGAAGGCTTTCTTCTTGGTGATGGCGCGGAGTTTTTCCGGCGAGGTTTTGGAGGCGATGCCGTTTTTCACGGCGGCGAGCTTGTCGTAAAAAATATCTGTTTTCGCCTCGTTCATGCGAACGCCGCAGTAGCCGACCGCGTCGAGGATGCGGCCCCAATTCGGGTCGCCCCCGGCCCAAGCGCACTTGACGAGTGTGGAGTTTGCGATCGCCTCGGCAGCCGTGCGGGCCTCCTTGTCGTTCGCCGCCCCCAAAACCTCGACCTCGACGAAACGCGAAACACCTTCTCCATCGGAGACAATCATTCGGGCCAGCGCGCGGGTGACTTCATCCAAAGCCTCGGAAAAATCGGCAAGCGCCGGCGTGGTGCCGCTCAGGCCGTTGGCGAGGAGGATCACTGTGTCGTTCGTGCTCATGTCGCCATCGATCGTGATCCGGTTAAAGGAATTCGCGACCGAGCGGCGGAGTTCCTTGCGGAGGACGGGCTGTGGGAGGGCAGCGTCGGTGGAAACCACACAAAGCATGGTGGCCATGTTCGGGTCGATCATGCCGGCCCCCTTGGCGATGCCGCCGATGCGGAAGTTGCCCTTCGAGGTTTTCACCTCGACCGCGAATTCCTTGGCGAAAGTATCACTCGTCATGATCGCGGCGGCGGCGGCCTTGCTGCCAGAGGGCGTTGGCTCCAGCGCCGCGATGCCTTTTGCCACGAGGTCCATCGGCATGGAAACTCCAATGCGGCCGGTTGAGCAGATGAGAACCTCCTTGGGCTCCAGTTCGAGCAATTTCGCAGCGGCGGCAGCCATGGCGCGGGCGTCCTTGAGTCCCTGCGCGCCGGTGCAGGCGTTGGCATTGCCGCTGTTCAGAACCACCGCGCGGTTGCGGCCGGCTTTGAGATGTTCGGCAGAAACGAGGACGGGCGCCGCCTTGACTTTGTTGGTGGTGAAAGTGGCCGCCGAGGCGCAGGGCGACTCCGACCAAACAATGGCGATGTCATCGCGAAGCACTTTTCCTGTTTTAATACCGCAACCGGTGGCTCCGGCCGCGAATCCCTCCGGGGCGCAAACCCCGCCTGCGATTTTTTTGAGTTGGCTCATATCAAACCTGTCGTCTCCGGCAAACCCGCCATGAGATTGAAATTTTGCACCGCCTGTCCCGCCGCGCCTTTGACGAGATTGTCCTCGGCGGAGAGCAGGATGAGGCGACCCGTGCGGGCGTCGAACCGCGCGGAGATGTCGCAAAAGTTCGTGCCGGTTGTGTTTTTGGTGTCGGGGAGATTTTTCGAAACGCGGACGAATGGCTCGTTCGCGTAGGCGGCTTCGAGCGTGGGGAGGATCGACTCAGGCGAAACGCCGGGAGCGGGTTTGGTAAAAATCGTCGAGTGGATGCCGCGATTCATCGGCGCGAGGTGCGGCGTGAACGAGATAACAACTGGGCGGCCGGCGGCGAGGGAGAGCTCCTGCTCAATCTCGGAGAGGTGCCGGTGTTTGGGCAGGCCGTAAGCGCGGAGGCTTTCATTGCATTCGCCGTAGAGGAGCGCGGTCTCGGCCTTGCGTCCCGCCCCACTCACTCCGCTGGCGCTGGAGACGATGATCTCGGCGGGATCGATCAATTTTTGGCGAAGCAATGGAACGAGCGGCAGAAGAATCGTGGTAGGATAGCAACCTGCGGAGCCGACGAGTTTGGCAGATTGGATTTCGGCGCGGTGAAGCTCGGGCAATCCATAGACCGCTTCTTGGAGCAACTGCGGAGCCGGGTGGGCCTCGTTGTAGAAATCCTGATAAGTCGCCGCGTCGCGAAGACGAAAATCCGCACTGAGGTCGATCACCCGCTTTCCTGCACGGTGGAGAGGAACAGCGAACTCGGCCGCGAGACCATGCGGCAGCGCGAGGAAGAAAAAATCAGCTCCGCACTGGAGCAAGGCGTCGATCGTGGGTTCGATGAAAATCAGTTTCGAGAAATCCCCCACCCCTGCGAGCCTCGGCAAAACCTCCCCGGCTTGCTTGCCTGCGTGCTGGCGGGAGGTGATGGCGACAACGCGAACTCCCGGATTGCGCGCGAGGATCGAGCAGAGTTCCTCACCGGAGTAGCCATTGGCGCCGACGATGGCGACAGGGATGCGCTCGGCGCTCATTCTGCGGCGAGGGATTTGGCCCGTTCCAGCCGGGCGAGCGTGCGGTCTTTTCCGAGAACCTCGATCATCTCGTAAAGGCCGGGACCGACGGAACGACCGCTCAGGGCCACGCGGGCGGGGTGAACCATCTCGCCGGTCTTGATTCCAAGGGTCGTGGCGGTTGCTTTGAGGGTGGTTTCGAGGGAGGCATGCGCCCAATCCGTCACGGTGGCGAATGCCTCCGAAAGAGCCTCGAGTCGCGCGGCGGCGCCGGGTTTTTTCAGGCTTTTCTCCACAGCCTCGGCATCCATCGCGAAATCCTCGGTGAAGAGGAATCCGATCCAATCGGGCACATCGCTGAGGTGTTTCACCTTCGGCTTCACGATCGCGAGCGCGGGCAGAAGCGCGGCCTCGGTGCCGTAGGGAATGCCCGCCTTATCCACAAACGGCTTGGCGAGTTGGACAAAACGCTCAAGCGACATCGCGAGGATGTGCTGACCATTCAGCCAAAAACATTTGTCGAGGTCAAAAATCGCATTGCGGCGGTTGATGTGTTCCAAATCGAAAAGCTCGCGGATCTCGGCGACATCGAGTCGCTCACGGTTCTCGCCAGGCGACCAACCGAGGAGACAGAGATAGTTGATCACGGCCTCGGGTGTGTAGCCGAGATCCATGAAGTAGGTGATGCTCGAACCGCCGTCGCGCTTACTCAGTTTCTTCCCTTCGTGATTTAAGATGAGCGGAATGTGGCCGAACTTCGGCGGGGTCGCGCCAAGGGCGTTGTAGAGTTCGATGTGTTTGGGCGTGTTCGAGAGGTGGTCCTCGCCGCGGATCACATGCGTGAGCTTCATCTCGATGTCATCCACGACATTCACGAAATGGAAAATCCAAGATCCATCCGGGCGGCGGATCGTCATGTCGGGATGCGTGGCAGGATTCGACATGTCGAATTCGATGCGACCGCAAACCATGTCTTCCACGACGACCATCTTGCGCGGCGAGCGGAAGCGGATCGCTCCCTCGTCCTCGTAGACATGGCCACCGGCCTCGAGAACGGCGAGGTGTTTTTCGTAAACGGCATTCCGCTCGCTCTGGCGATACGGACCGTAGTCGCCGCCCTTGTCGGGACCTTCATCCCAATCGAGGCCGAGCCAGTTCAGGCCGTCGAAGATGACCTGGTTCGCCTCGGCGGTGTTGCGTTTTTCATCGGTATCCTCGATGCGGAGGATGAATTGGCCGCCGTGTTTGCGGGCGAAGAGCCAGTTGAAAAGGGCGGTGCGAGCGCCACCGACATGGAGAAAGCCGGTGGGTGATGGTGCGAAGCGGGTGCGGACGGTCATGAATGGAAAAAATTAGGCAGCGCTCTGGAGGGCGCGGGGTGCGGTGCGGGAAGCCAGTGCCCAAACGGCGAGAAGAAGGACGGCGAAAAGAAAATCGGAGACGAGCGAATTCCGGAAAAACATCCAGGTCGGAGGGAAACCCGGCAGGCCGGTTGTGAGTGACATCCAGAGCCCGCCCAATCCACGCGGGTAGGCGGGATTCGCGATCCACGAGGCGGCGTTGGTGACGAGGTAGAAAATGACGCCGCCACCGAGGACGGATCCAAAATAACGAACCGGCGAAAATCCCCCACGGCCCGCCAACCGGGCGAAGCCAACCAGCGCGAGGATCGTTCCCCACACGACCAATTGCGCACCACTCACTGCTGGGTAGCCCAGCACCAACGCGAGGAGTAGATCGGATACCATCAACGCCCCGAGCGGAATCAACCAACCCAGCACCCCGGGAATCAGGAACGCGCCACAAACCGCCACAGCCGAGACGGGCGAGAAATTGGGCAACTCTGGCAAATAAGCGGCCCGCAGCACGCGGAAGACGGCCAGCAGAACAATGCACAGCCCCGCCACAAAGACCGCGCGGGCGTTTCCACCCGACAAACCGGAGACAGATTTCATAGACGCTTCTTGTAATCCCCGCCCTCCCCCATCCGCAAGCCGCGAAGTTTTCCCCGATCCTGCGGTTTGACGCCGGAGGTGTGGCATCTATAAATTCGACCCCATGAATGGCAATGGCAGGAGGGTTCTTCTCGGAATGAGCGGCGGTGTGGATTCCAGCGTCGCGGCGGCGTTGCTGCAACGCGACGGATGGGAGGTCATCGGTGTGACGATGAAAGTCTGGCCGCAGGACTGCATCTCGCGCGCCGAGGACAAATGCTGCGGTCCCTCCGCCATCGCGGATGCGCGCGGGGTCGCCCACAAACTCGGCATCCCTCACTATGTCGTGGACGAGGCCGATAACTTCGAAAAAATCGTCATCGACTATTTCGCCAGCGAATACCGACTCGGCCGAACCCCGAATCCCTGTGTGATGTGCAACGAGCACCTGAAATTTGGAAAACTCCGCGACAAGGCCAAAGCCCTCGGAGCCGACTTCATCGCCACCGGGCATTACGCGATCATCGAGCACCACGCCGACCATGCGGTGCTTAAAAAAGGCCGCGATGCGCGCAAGGACCAGTCGTATTTCCTTTTCAGCCTCAGCCAGGATCAACTCCAGCACGCCCTCACCCCGCTCGGCGGCATGGAAAAATCCGAAATCCGCGAGATCGCGCGGGGCATCGGCCTGAAGGTCGCCGACAAGGTCGATAGCCAGGAAATTTGTTTCGTTCCCGGCAATGACTACAAGGCATTCCTCAAAGGACACCTCGGCGAGGGGGAATTTCATCCCGGATCGATCTACGACACGCAGGGGAATTTCATCGCCAAGCACGAGGGCATCGAAATGTTCACCATCGGCCAACGCAAGGGCCTGCCCGGCGGGTCACCCAAACCGCGCTATGTCGTGGATATCGATCCCGAGACCAGTAGCGTGATCGTCGGCGACGAGGAGGATTTGGTTCGCGAGGAATTCGAAGTCGACCGCGTGAATTGGCTGCGCGGCGAACCCGAGGGCACGGAGCGAATCAGCGTCAAAATCCGCTACGCCCACCCCGGCACCGAGGCCTCGATCCAAGCCCTTCCCGGCCACAAGGCCAAAATCCAACTCGACACGCCCCAGCGCGCCGTCACTCCCGGCCAAGCCGCCGTTTTTTACGATGGCGATGCCGTGGTCGGCGGAGGCTGGATCGTTCGCCAACCCGCACCAGTCCCCGCATGACACGATTCGTTCTCACCTCACTCCCGGACGAAGCCACCGCCGCCGACATCGTCCATCAACTCGTCGCCGAAAAAGTCGCCGCCTGCGGCACGATTATCCCTGGCGCCCGCTCGATCTATAATTGGAAAGGCTCGATCGAGGAGGCCAAGGAAGTCGTCGTGATTTTCAAAATCCCGAAGGCGAATTTCAGCTCCTTCGAGAAAGAACTTCGAGAGATTCACCCCTACGAGGTTCCCGAGATCGTGGCCTTCGACCCCGCCGCCGTCTGCCACGCCTACGCGGAGTGGATCGTCTCTAGCTGCGCCGCCGGCGAGTAGAAACAGGGACTCTCACGGAGGCACAGAGCCACGGAGAAAATCCGTTGTGGCAAAGGCAGTCCTCTGGCGCGTGGCATCGAACCGCGAATCGAAAAAACCAAGGTAGGGTTGTTTTGCCGCAAACGACCCAAGCTTCAGGCGCGAAGGCGCCGTTTCCCCTCAAACCAATTCCTCACGCAAAGACCCAAATCCGCAAAGAGGGTGGATCGCTCGTCTCGGCCGCTTTGTAAAACAGGGACTCTCACGGAGGCACGGGGACACGGAGAAAATCCGTTGCAGCAACGGCAGTCCTCTGTCCCGCAGACGGCGGCGATGAGCCCGCCTCAGGCGTTCTCCCCACGAGGAAAATCTGTTCAGGCGGTGGGCTTTGATTTATTCCAACCCAGATGAATCCTTCCTTACTCCCGGACGACGACTACTACCCGCTCATCGAAGCCCGCCACTGTGATCCCTTCCGCATTCTGGGAATCCGCGAGCAGGATGGAAAATGGATCGGGCGCGTGTTTCGTCCGGATGCCGGAAAGGTTGAGATCATTCTCGACGGCAAAAAGGCGAAACCTCAGGCGCTGAAGCGTCTCGATCAAGAAGGGTTGTTCGAAGGGGAAATCGAAGGATTCAAGGCCGGCACGGGTTACTCGCTCGAACTCACCAATCATGAAGGCGCCAAGTGGCGCCAGCGCGATCCCTACTCGTTCGGTCCGGTGCTCGGCGAGATGGATATCTATCTTTTCAACGAAGGCACGCACTACGACATCTACAAAAAACTCGGCGCCCATGTGAAGGTGATCGACGAGGTGCCCGGCGTGCATTTCTCGGTGTGGGCGCCCTCCGCCCAGCGTGTGAGCGTGGTCGGGGACTTCAACAACTGGGACGGCCGCACCCACCCGATGCGCAAGCTCGTTCCCTCGGGCGTTTGGGAAATTTTCCTCCCCGGCGTGCACGAAGGAGCGCATTACAAATTCGAGATCCGCGGCGAGCACGGCGACTCACATTTAAAGACCGATCCCTACGCTTTCTTCGCCCAGCACGGCACGCAGACCGGCTGTATGGTTTTCGATCTCGATCGCTACCAGTGGAGTGACCAAGACTGGATGCACCGCCGCCCGCGCATCGATCACTTCAACAGCCCGATGAGCATTTACGAGGTTCACATCGGCTCGTGGCAACGAATCTTGGACGACGGAAACCGCCCTTTGAGTTACCGCGAACTCGGCGACCGACTCATTCCGTATGTGAAGGAAATGGGATTCACTCACATCGAATTAATGCCCGTGATGGAGCATCCCTTCGACGGGTCTTGGGGCTACCAAGTGGTGAACTACTACGCGCCGACCAGTCGCTTCGGAAACCCCGACGAGTTTCGAAATTTCGTGGACCGCTGTCACCAAGCCAACATCGGCGTGATTCTCGATTGGGTGCCCGGACATTTTCCGAAGGATGCCCACGGCCTCGCCCGATTCGATGGCAGCGCGCTTTACGAACACGAGGATCCACGCCTCGGCGAGCATCAGGACTGGGGCACGCTCATCTTCAACTACGGCCGCAACGAGGTGAAAAATTTCCTGATCGGCAACGCGCTTTTCTGGCTTGATGAATACCACATCGACGGCCTGCGCGTGGATGCCGTGGCGTCGATGCTTTACCTCGATTACTCGCGCAAAGCCGGCGAGTGGGTTCCAAACTGCTTCGGCGGGCGGGAAAACCTCGACGCGATCAGTTTTCTGAAACGCTGCAATGAGATTTGCTATGAGCGATTCCCTGGCGTGGCCATGGTCGCCGAGGAGTCCACCTCCTGGCCGGGAGTTTCGCGTCCCACCTACACCGGTGGGCTGGGATTCGGCTTCAAATGGAACATGGGCTGGATGAACGACAGCCTGCGCTACATCAGCAAGGATCCGATTCACCGCCGATTCCACCAGAGCGAGATCACCTTCTCGATGCTCTATGCCTTCCACGAGCATTTTGTTCTCGTGCTCAGCCACGACGAGGTCGTTCATGGCAAAGGCTCCCTGATCGACAAAATGCCCGGCGACTACTGGCAGAAATTCGCGAACTGCCGGATGTTCCTCGCCTGGATGTGGGCGCACCCCGGCAAGAAGCTGATCTTCCAAGGCATCGAGTTCGGCCAATTCATCGAGTGGAAGCACGACCAAAGCCTCGACTGGCACCTCACGCAGATGCCCGCGCATGACGGCCTGCGCCGCCTTGTCCAGCACCTGAATTGGCTCTATCAAAACGAACCCTCTCTCTCCGAACTCGACGACAGTTACGACGGCTTCGAGTGGATTGATTTCAACGATGCCGATAACACCGTGTGGTCGTTCATGCGGAAATCCCGCACCGGCGCCACGCTGATTTTCGTGGTCAATGCCACGCCGGTCGTTCGCGAAGCCTACCGCGTGGGAGTTTCAGATCCCGGCTTCTACGAGGAAATCCTCAACTCCGACGCCGAAACCTACAACGGCAGCAATATCGGCAACTACGGCGGCACGCCTGCACATCAAGACTGGTCCTGGCAGGGCAAACCCCACTCGATCCTCGTGAACCTCCCTCCCCTCGCGGTGGTGGGTTTCAAGCACCACCCGAGCAGGTAGCGCGGGAGCGAACATGACGGGCGTCTGACAATTCTAGGAAAAACCCCTTGAGTCGCTCCATATGAGCTGTATATTTTTTATACCTCATCGTGTTTGAGTATGATCCAAACAAAAGCCAGGCCAACAAAGAGAAGCACGGCATTGACTTCGACGAAGCTCAATCGCTTTGGCTCGACGAGGACCGAATCAACTTACCAGCTCAAAGCGACACGGAAGATCGCAACGCTCTTATTGCCCTGAAAGAAGAAAAGGTTTGGGTTGCTTTTTATACGATGCGAGGGACAGCGATTAGACTTATATCGGTAAGAAGAGCCCGAAAAAACGAGGAGAAAACTTACTATGACGGCTGAACAACTGGATGAAATTTTCGACAAAGGAGAGGAAGACATTCTCCCTTATCTGGACTTGGCCAAGGCCGTTCGGCCGGGGCATCAAGCCAAACGAGTCAATGTTGATTTCCCCTCTTGGATGATTTCGCGGTTGGACTTCGAAGCGGATCGTCTTGGCGTGCCCCGACAATCCCTCATTAAAGTCTGGATTGCAGAGCGTCTCGCCACGGCAAGCAAATAGACAGACCAGCCGAACTCTGCCTTGCCAAAATCAGGCCGAGAGAAACGCCACCGCCTCTTCAAGCGTGGCAACATTCGAGACCGAGGTGATCGGCGTTCCTTTGCGGATGCGGCCGACGAGACCGGCGATGACGCCGCCGGGCCCGAGTTCGATGAATTGCTCGATGTGGAGTCGGTCGATCAAATACTCCACGCTCTGCGACCAGCACACGCTGCCGGTGACTTGATCGGCCAGCGTGCGGCGAATTGTTTGGGGATCGCGCACCTCGATGGCATCGACATTGCAAACGACCGGCACCCGAGGCGCGAGCATTTGGGTTTCGGCCAAAGCGATGGAGAGCGATTGGTAGGCGGGCTCCATCAAGCGGGAGTGAAAAGCCCCGGCGACGGTAAGTTCCACGGCCTTGCGGGCGCTGTATTCCTTCGCGAGAGAAACGGCCATGATGATTTTCGAAGCCTCGCCTGAGAGCACGATTTGGCCCGGCGCGTTGATGTTGGCGACATCGACATCGGCGGCGGCGGCGAGTTCGCGCACGCGGTCCTCCTCCCCGCCGATGATGGCGGCCATCCCGCCGGTAGAAGCCTCGCAGGCCTCCTGCATCGCGCGGGCGCGTTTGTCCACGAGGCGAAGTCCGGTTTCAAAATCAAAAGTTCCCGCAGCGGCGTGGGCGGTGAATTCACCCAGCGAAAGACCGGCGGCGGCGTGGAATTCGAGCGCGGGGAACTTTTCCTTCAGCACCGCGAGGCAGGCGAGTCCGTGAACATACAACGCGGGCTGGCACACCGAGGTTTTGGTCAACTCCTCGCTCGGCCCCTCGAAGGCGATCCGGCTGAGCGGATATCCGAGGATCGAGTCGGCTTTTTCAAAAAGCGCGGCAGCGGCGGGGAACTCGGCAGCGAGGTCTTTGCCCATGCCGACGGACTGGGCACCTTGGCCGGAGAAGAGAAGTGCGGTTTTTTTCATGATCGAGTCGTGGTTAATTCCAAAGAGAGTGAACGCAAGAGTAGGCCAGCGGAATACCCACCAGAAGATTGAAAGGAAAAGTCACCCCAAGCGCGAGAGCCACATAAATGCCGGGGTTCGCCTCCGGCACGGCAGCTCGGAAGGCCGCAGGAACGGCGATGTAGGACCCGCTGGCGCAGAGTATCGTGAACAGCAAGGCATCCCCCTCCCCCATCGATAGGGCGCGGGCGACAAAAATCGCGGCGGAGCCAGCGACGAGCGGAAAGAGAATCCCAAAAAGAATCGAAAAAACGCGCCGCCCTTTTAGATCCGCGATCCGGCGAGTGGCGACAAGGCCGAGATCCATCAGGAAAAAACACAGCATGCCGGGGAACATCTCGACGGCAAACGGGTGCAGTGCCTTTTGCCCGGAAGCTGGCGTAACCATACCGACTAGAAGGCTTCCCAGGAGAACCAGCACCGATTTGTTGGCGAAGCATTCATGAATAAGACTCTGCCAGCTCGGTCCGCCGATTTGGCCGGAAGCACTTTTCCGTCGGGCGAAAATCAAGCCGATGAGAATGGCCGGGCTTTCCATCAGAACAAGAGCTGCAACCATGTAGCCACCGAATTCTATCTGGCGTGCACCGAGGTAAGAAGCCGCCGTAATGAATGTCACCGCGCTCACCGACCCGTAGGTTGCCGCAAGAGCCGCCGCATCGGGGGCATCGAATTTCCTCCGAAGAATTGGGTAGATTATCAGCGGAATCAGAAATGCCGCTATCGTGGATGCCAGCAAGGGAGCCGCCACCGCCATGGGATCAGTGACTTTTTGAAGTTCCCACCCACCCTTCAAACCAAGCGCGAAAAGCAAATAGAGCGACAGGATTTTCAAAACCGAGCCGGGAATTTCCAAATCGGACTTCACCAACGCAGCTACCACTCCCAGCAGGAAAAACAAAATTGCGGGTTGTAATAGGTATTCCCAAGGACTCATGCGCGGCGCAAAATGAGTCAGTCTGCTTTGTTTGTGAAGCAGGAAACTCTATGAAAACCGTGCTCCTTCTCGCCACCCTCGCTTTAGCCGCTTGTTCCACCACACCGAAGCTCCCGCCTCTCCGCACCGTCGATCATCTCGACCTCCAGCGCTTCATGGGAGACTGGTATGTCATCGGCACGATCCCGTGGTTTGTCGAAAAGAACAATGTCGGCACGATGGACATCTACAAACTCCGGCCCGATGGAAAAATCGATATCACCTACGCGTTCCACAAAAAATCCCTCGAGGCTCCTCGAAAGGAAATGAAGGCCGTCGCCCGTGTGGTGAACGCCAAAACCAACGCGGAATGGCGCGTGCAATTCCTCTGGCCATTCGAAGCCCCCTTTCTCGTGATCGACCTCTCGCCGGATTATCGCTTCACCACGATCGGTTATCCGAACCGAGACTTGATCTGGATCATGAGCCGCTCGCCGGAGATGTCGGAATCCGACTACGCACGAGCCCTGCAGGCAGCAAAGGCGCAAGGCTACGATATTTCTCGAATCGTCAAAGTCCCCCAGCCCGCAGCCAAAAAACCTTAAATGGTCCACCCCCGACGCGATGGTTGACGGCGGCGCGGCGAACTTGGAGATTGGTCACAGATGAGAGTTTTTCGAGCGTTTGTGCTGTCGTTGGTCCTGGGATATTTCGCCCCAGCCGTCGATGCCGCGCAGATGAAGGTTCCCTTTAATTTCCAATGGGGCGAATCCGAAGCACGGGTCGAAAAAAGCATCGTCGGCAGCAAGGCCCGTGTCATCGAACGCAAAACCGTCCAGAACCGCCATGTCTTGGCCGCGGAGGGCATCCCCCAGAAATCCCTTCAGCGAACACTGTTTTATTTCTCGAACGATTCCCTCAACGAAATCGAACTCCAATACGGCGACCCCTCGTGGGACTCCAACAAATACGACCTCTACTTCGATGATGTCCGACGCAATGTGGATTTAAAATACGGCCCTGGCCGAATTATTGTGCGCGAGAAAAACCGCGACCCTGATTCCGACATTCTCCATACGCTCATTGGTTACCAATGGACCCAGGGCTACATGTGCCTGCGGCTGTTTTTATTCACCTCGGAAAAAACCGGGAGCTCCCATCGAGTGCTGAGCCTGCACTACAAGGAAATCTAGCTCGCTAGAAATTTCAGGGCTTCCCCGAATCTCGCGCGCCACGAGATTTCACTGTGCGAACCGCCGGGGATCTCGCGGATGGTGAATTCTTTTCCATCCTTCCAACCCTTGGCGCGGAGATGTTCGCCAAGGAGGTCATGATATCCCCGGTAGCATTCGTCCAACCCCTGGTCGCCATGGTCGAAATACATCCGGATCTCCTTGTCCAAAGCTGGCTCGGCTTCGAGCGCTTGAAGCAAGGCGGAATCTCGCGGCAACGATTGCGACATATCCTCGAAAGAAGTGGAAAGGCAGAGGAAATTCCGAAAGACACCGGGATGCGCGAGGGCTGTGCGGAAGGCATTCAGCGCTCCAAGCCCCGCTCCGCCCAGAGTGCGAGCCGAGCGTTTGGCGATGGTGCGGTAATGCTGGTCCATGTGCGGGACGAGTTCGGAAACGAGGAACTGGGCATAGGCAGCTCCACCGAATTCCGGCGACAGCTCGAAATCGCGCATCGTGAGATTGTCATCCGAGTAGCCCTCGGGGTGACAAACACCCACGACGATCGTTTCAGGAATCACCGAACGCCGTGCCAGGAGCGCCGCCCATTCGTCCGCAGCCCAGTCCACTCCCGAGACAACACTCCCGAGGGGATCGAAAACATTCGAGCCGTCGTGCAGGAAGATCACCGGGAAGCGGGTTTCCGTCTGAGCGCCGTAGCCTGGCGGGAGCCAGATGAGAAGTTCGCGCTCCCCGGCTAGAATGCGGGAGTGCAAACGCTCGCGCGTCAACCGCCCGCAATAACGATCCTTCCAGTCAGCCACCGTGTGTTGGAGCGTGGCATCGAGCCAAATCTCATGGCGGCTGTTGGCGGGAACATGACCGAAGGCTTCCACGGCCTCACTCTCCCAGGAGCCTCGGGTGATTTTGTATTCCACATGCGATCCGGTATCCGCCTCGATGGAACCATTGTGGAACACCCCGTCAAATTCCAACGGCATGGCTTTTGCGGAATCCCAACTGCCGAGATCGCGATGGCTACCCGTGATGAAAACTTTGGCCTCGGGCCGGTCTACCGGGGGGATGATCCGGAAACGAATCTTGCTCATGTCGAAATCCTAACCCTCCGAGTTTTTTTGGGGAATCCGAAATTCCAACACAGAATGACAGGCTCACAAAAAAACGGATCGACGCCCTTCGTGAATTCGGGAGAGTCTTGGTTCAATGTCCACGATGCCCGACTTGCATGCGGCCGACCACCCGTCCTCCGCAACGGCTCCGGAGCCGCGCTCCGGCGGGGTGCGCTCGTATTACCGCGTGGCCGAGGAGGCTGGCACGGTCGTTCGCTGCGAACCCGCCGAGGCCCAAATCATCGTCTTCAACTCCCCCACCATCGAGGACGAGGCGGACTTGATGGAGTATTACAACATCGACTATCACACGCTCCACTCCTCGCTGGACCCCGACGAACTCTCCCGACTTGAATTTGAGGCCGACCACGCCGCGCTGATTTTCAAACGCCCGAAAAGCTTCTCTGCGGACGATAATTTTCTTTTGAAGATGACCTCCACCGGCGTGTTCCTTTACGAGGACCACATCGTGGTCGTGATGCCGGATGACGCGCCGCTTTTCGAGGGGCGCGCACCGCTTCGGATTTTTTCAGTCCAGGATGTGATCCTACGACTTCTCTACCAGAGCATCAGCCATTTCGAAGGTCACTTGAAGGCCATCAACATGCTCTCCGACTCGCTCGAGAGGAGAATCATCACCTCGATGGAGACCCGCTACCTCCTCAACATGTTCGCTCTCGAGAAGAGCCTTGTTTACATCCTGAACGCGATCAATTCCAACAGCGCTCTTTTTGATAAAATGAAAAGCTACGCCGAGCGACTTGGCTTCGACCACGAGCAGCTCGGTATCTTGGAAGACATCATCATCGAAAACCAGCAGTGCCTTCGCCGCTCGGAAATCTACTCGCAGGTTGTGGCAGGTCTCATGGACGCCCGAGCCTCCATCGTGAGCCACAACCTCAACACCCTCATCAAAAAATTCACCATCTGGACGTCATGATGGCCAATCTGGTGGTCGGAATTTTCTCGATGAATGTGGCACTCCCCATGCCGACAGAGGGTCAACTTTGGCCGTTCATGATGGTGAATGCACTGGCGATCCTCGTGTCGGTCGGCATCATCTGGTTCTCGCGGTCCAGGAAATGGTAACCTGAACCGGCGGCGTTTGCTGTCCGGCTGCAGCAGCCGAAGGTCGAGCCCGATTTAGAGCGCGGCGAGCTTGGAGAGGATTTCCGACTTGGAGCAAACTCCGATCGACTGATCTTTTTTGGCTCCGCCTTGGAAATACATGAGGGTCGGAATGCTGCGAATGCCGAACTGGGCCGACACTCCGGGAGCATCATCCACATTCACTTTCGCGATGTGATATTTTCCCGCGTTTTCAGCAGCGACCTCCTCGACGACCGGACCAAGCATCCGGCAAGGAGCGCACCAGGGAGCCCAGAAATCCACCAGCACGGGGCCAGTGGCATTTTCGATGAAGTTCGCGAACGACGAGTCGTTCAGTTCGGTAACATTAGGATGTGCCATAAAAGAAAAAACTACCCGAGCATGGTCAAAATCTGCACTCCAAGAGCGACCAGAGCGACCGCAGCAGCCGCAAGGGCGAAGACAGGCGGGGCTTCCTGAGGACTCGCCATCATCGGCGAAGATTTTGCGACGGACACCGGAGCGATAGGCGCTGTATCGGAGCCGGGCTTCGAAGCCAGAACGCTGGCTTTCGATACGGGAGCACCAGGCTTCGCGGTGGAGACTCCGGGTTTGACACCCGAAATACTGACACTGGGTTGAGTCGCGGTGGAGCCGGGAGTCGCTGGCGCGGTAGAAATGCCGGGCTTCACAGACACCGAAGCCCCTGGAGACGGAGCGGCTTTCAAATTCACAGTCGCCTGCGGAACGGGCTTTGAGACAGGAGGCAGACTGATTTTTGCAGTCTGTAATTTAGGGTCTATTGGGGGTGCAGCTTGGGAAATCGAAGCGGCAGGAACTGCGGGGGCCGCCGTGGAAACTGGCTTCGCGACTCCGGGCGCTGTGGGAGCCACGGAAACAGGTTTGGCAGGACCTGGGGCAGCAGGCACTGCCGAAACAGGCTTGG